>NZ_CP014282.1:1207500-1902500 GCF_001595725.1 Bacillus thuringiensis | reverse complement strand
TATCTCCATTGCGCCACCTGGAAATCCCCAAGCGTTAAAGTCTCCTCTTTTTTGCAGTAATACTTCTCCTTCTTTATTAAATACACAACCACCGGCAAAGTTTAAGAAAACATAATCATGTCCTACTTTTTCACGTAATTCTTTTATATAATTGGCCATTCTCTTTCCCCTTTTCATACTTCTTCTATCGCTATTTCTTATCTTTTTCAAGCAATTCAATAATTCGATCTAGCTTCTGGTTCATATTAATCACGTGGTGTTTCTTTGCAGCACTGCTTTGTAATACTCTTCTAATAAACAAAGTAAATGATATGAAAAACAAAACGATAAGTCCGATTACTAAACAAGTATATATCAATGTAAATATATTACTTTCAAACAAGTTCATTCCGCATTCACATCCTCTCCTTTTTATTTTATCACATAATTCTCAATATTTTAAAGTGATCAACAAATATAAAAAGAGCATCTTTTACAGATGCTCTTTCTCATTGCTTAATACGTAAATGTAATTGTCGCTAATGAATAACCCGCTAATGCACTATAAGGTGCTACTTGATAAGACACACGCTTTGCACCTTTTGGCCAATTTATTTCATTTAATACTTTCTTTATATCTTGCATCGTTCCATCCATGGACTGCTTATATCGTACTTCTACTTTTTCTGGTTTGGCTGCAAACTGTTGCTGTAACTTTTTCTTAAATTCATTATAATTTTCTGCTCCGTATTCTGCAGATAAGTATTGTAAATTTGTTTCTTTTAACATTTGCTCATATACGACAGTTTTTGAGCTACCAGCTTTTATTTTATTTGTTAATTCACCAAAATAACTTGTAGTTGCTGCTGGATATTTACTACGATCCCAGTCGTGATCTTTACTTAACTGTTCGTCAGACATGTTAAAATATGAGTAAGTTACACGCCCTGCTTTATCTGGTACTGGATCATCAAATGTAGTATCTAGGTGATACCATTTGTTTTCAATGTTCACTAAATTCCACGCGTGAGCTTGTCCGTTTCCTGTGCCTGTTACAATATGATTTTGAATACCTGCCTCTTTTAACAACTCATACGTTAATAATGTATATCCTTGGCAAACGGCAGAACGATTCGCTAATGCTTCATATGCTGTATACGCTTGATAAGACGTATCATAAGACACATGCTTAACAACGTAATCGTGAATAGCTTTTACTTTCTCATGCTCATCCATCCCTGGTTTTACAATTGATCCAACAATTGATTTCGCCTGAGCTTTTACATATTGAGTTTGTTCTTTTGATTCACGGTATTTTACTTGCAGTGTAAACGTATAGTCCCCTGGCATTCCTTTAATAGAATATCTAGTAGACGCTACATTATATTTTACATACTCATCAGCATCTACAATTTTATTAAACTCACCATACAATTGATCCATAATATTTCTAGCATTTCTATCTTTTGTTTTATATGTGATTGTAATATTTTCTTCTCGATTATCAATCTGTTTTTTTAATTCTTTTCTGAAATCATCTAATAACTTTACATCTGATTGTGCTGTCACTGTAGTCGGATTTGTAGCTGCATAAGATACAGATGACGCTTGTAAGCCTCCCATTACTATAGTTGAACAAAGTGCGGCAGCTGTCACATACTTACTTGTCTTTCCCATCTTGTCACTCCTTACATTCTATAACTATACGAAAAAGTATCGTATAGTTTCAGAGTATACAATACTTTTTCGTATAGGTCATATGAGATTATGCATATTAATTAATTCACATAAAAAGGTTGTTCTTTTTAAAAGAACAACCTTTTTTCATTAGCAAGTTTGTAATACGCAGCATGTATTTTCAAAACGTTGATTTTTCAAATCTTCATTACTAATACAGAAATATAGCATCCCTAGTTCTCCCCAAACCATATTACAATTTTTATGATCTGAATCAATTTGGAATAAAAGAGTCATTTGCTGTGGGTCTACTCCCATATATTCTCCTGTCTCATATAACACTTCCTCTTGTACAGAGAATGGCTCACCAAACATTTGATGGTTATCGTAGTTATCCGGAATTAGCTCTTCAAGTAATTGCAAGAAACGATCTGAATCAGCCTCATCTTCAATGAAAAGCTCTGGTAATTTGTATGTCAGTTCAAAAGTAATTGCACACTGGTTATATTTCGCTTGTACTTCATTTTCTCTTCGTAATTGCTCTACAGGAACATCATAATAAAGTACACGCCCAGCCTCTGTTAGATTCACATTTTCTTCAAAATAATTTTCGATGCAAAAGAAATACAGCATCCCCGTCTTAGGAAGATTGTGATCCATACCAACGTTTTGTAAATCACTTAAGTTAAATTGCGCGATAAATTGTAGTGGATTTCCTTTATGCTTTGGATATTCAAATAAAGCTGGTAAATCAGGAACTCCTCCCATTTTCGAACTACCTATCGCAACAGTTTCCTGCTGCTTTGGCACAACTTTTATACAAGGAAATACAGTATTAATAAGTTCCTCTTTCAAGTGTGTTAGTTCATATTTATCAATTAATACTTCAATTTTTTTATTCATAAATTCTCCTTACATTTACATACTTATTTATATCATAGTACAAAGATTATACTTCATTCTTTACAAAATCAACAAGCCTCCAAAAAACGGGCTTATCCTTCGTACGCGAACAAGTTTAAAAAAGCATACTATACATTGTTCCTACAAACACGATAATTCTTTAATTCTTCCAGTACATTTTCCCCTCGTTCATTTTTAAATATAAGGAGGAATTCCACATGGGTTACGGATATAGTTGCTGTGGTTACGGATACGGTGGCGGCGGTTGTGGTTACGGAGGTTTCGCTTTATTAATCGTTTTATTTATCCTTCTAATCATCATCGGAGCTAGCTGTTGGGGCGGCTTTGTAGGCTGCTAGTAAACTTAAAAACCATTGTAAAAAAGCACGTACAATACGTGCTTTTTTGCCATTTCCAAATCTTTTATTTGAAAGGAAGTATGTTTAATGAAGATTGATGGTGTTTTTGAAGGAGGCGGTGTGCGCGGTATTGCGCATGTTGGGGCAATTTGCGCGTTAGCCGAAAAAGGTTATGAATGGGAACGTGTAGCTGGTACATCGGCTGGTTCGATTATTGCAGCACTTGTAGCGGCAGGATATTCTTGTTCAGAGTTAAAAACGATTATAACTGATATTGATTATAATAAATTTATGAAAAAAACTTTTATTGATAGAATTCCTTTTATCGGTAAGGGGCTAAGTGCATGGACTACTCTAGGTATATACTCTAATGCATTTATAGAAGAATGGATTGAAGAATTGCTTCGAAAAAAAGGTATTCATTTATTTACTGATTTACCGGATCTAAACAAACTCAAAATCATCGCCTCTGATATTAGTAATGGTAAAATGGTTGTCTTTCCTGACGACTTACCAAACTACGGATTTTTAAATTATCGCTTCTCTATCGCTAAAGCGGTAAGAATGAGTAGTACAATCCCCTTCTTCTTTGAACCCGTAAAATGGAGAACTCCAAAATGGAAGCAGCCTTGTTATATGGTTGATGGAGGAATTCTAAGTAATTATCCAATTTGGATCTTCGATTCACCTACCGCTCCTCGCTGGCCGACTTTCGGATTTCATTTTGTAAAAGATGAGATTCAAGCTGATCCTGCTCACTATAACGAGCCTATTTCCATGTTCAAAGGACTATTTAAAACAATGATGCAAGCTCATGATTTACGTCATTTAGACAAGGAATCAAAAGCAAGAACAATTACAATTCCAACAGGGGCTATTACTAGTACAAACTTCGACTTAACAAAGGAAGAAAAAGAGTGGCTATACAATTCTGGTTATAATGCCGCAAATAAGTTTTTACAATCGTGGAACTTCAGACAATATATTGATGACTATAGAAACGGAAAGCAGGATAGAAAATCAAATCGTTACTTCCGTCAACTTGACTCATAATACTATTGCTTTTCATACGAGAACACGTAACGCTTTCAAAAAAATAAGCCTAGTAATAATATATTACTAGGCTTATTTACTTTCTGCATCATTATTATACGTTGTTTAAGGATACGTTAACCCTTCTGCTTCCTCTGCAGTAATAACTGTGTATCGATTTCCCGTTCGTAATCCTAACAATTCTGCTTTTTCAATTGCTTCCTCCTTCGTCTCCGCATAAGCAGCTAAATATTTTTCTCCATTGATAATTTGGCAAATTACATATTGTTTCATTACTTTCTCCTCTTACTTTTTCATTAGTTGTGCAAGTTTTTTTATACCTATTTCAATTTCTTCTAACGTTGCGTATGAATACGATAGGCGCAAAAATTGATTTGCACTTCTATCATATAAAGTACCTGGGTTTAATAAAACCTTTTCTTGCAGAGCTTTATCAAATAAACTGCGATATGAAATGGGTACTTTTATATGTACCCATATATAAAACCCACCTGTTGGCTCATGCCAAGTTGCTATTTCACGAAGATATTTATCTAACATTAGTAACATAAAATCTCTTCGTTTTTTCAATTCACTTCTTACAAATCGCAAATGCTGATCATATAGACCATTTGTAAACCACTCTGCTGCAATTTGCTGGGATATAGTGCTTGAGCCATAATCTGTTTGCATTTTTATGTCTGACAATCTTTGAATTACTGGCTCAGGTCCAACAATCCATCCAATTCTTAAACCTGGACTAATCACTTTGGACATGCTTCCAATATGTAGTACGATTCCATTTTTATCATAGGCTTTTAAAGGTTTCGAACAAGGTGCATCAAACCATAAGTCTTGATACACTGCGTCCTCTATAATAGGTAATCCAATTTCATTACATACTTCCATTATTTCTTTTCGCTTCTTAGTATTCATACTAAAATTCGTCGGATTATGAAACGACGGGATTGTATATAAAATAGAGGCATTGAATTGCTTCTTATATTTCTCAATATATGATGTATATAAGCCGCTCTCATCCATTGGGATTCCAATTAAACGTACTCCTGCTGATTGAAAAACATTAAGTGAATATAAATAAGATGGTTTCTCTAATAAGATTGATGCCCCTTTCGAAAGAAGACCCATAGAAATAAGTTGCAGCGCTTGAATCGCTCCTGAAACAATTAATATAGAGGCAGGAGATACATATACACCATGCCCCTGTAAGTATTCGGAAATCTTTTCCCTTAAATACAGATTTCCTTTCGGCTCTTCATACCCAAGCGTCACATTTGACTTTAAAAGCTTATTCATAATTTCTTTCATCTTTTTCTCAGGTAAGAGACTTGGCGCGAGCTCACCTGTTCCTAATCGGATTACATGTGGATAAAATTCAGCTTGATTAATCTCCTGAATAGCTGGGAGATTCGGATAATGAAGTCCTGTTTCTACATAAGACTGCCAATTAGGCGGGGGTGCGTAAGGTGAAGCATTCTCATTATTATTTACAACAATTGTTCCTTTCCTGCCATTCCCTTCAATGTATCCCTTTGCAACTAGTTCATCGAAAGCCATTACAATTGTGCTTCGATTCACACCAAATGTATGTGCCAAATCTCTTTGTGAAGGTAATTTCGTTCCAACGGTCCATTCTCCATTAACGATCCTTTCTTTTATATACGTTTCTATTTGTTTATACAGAGGAGTCGCTAGAGACATATTCGGTTTCCAAACGAATCTTTCCATTATATCACCTTATATTCTTTTTGGTTGGTAACCTCCCCAACCATATGGATGGATACAAATTTTCATTTCTTCTATACAATATACACTATCATAATGAATTAAAATAGGAGGTAATATGATGAGTGAAGCAATTATTCATGGTATCATTCTTGCATTTGGACTTATCATTCCATTAGGTGTACAAAATGTTTTTGTCTTCAACCAAGGTGCGAGCCAACCAAACATTTGGAGGGCAGCACCCGTAGTATTAACTGCCTCTATATGTGATACGTTACTCATATTGATTGCAGTGCAAGGTGTCTCCCTTGTACTCCTTACTTTTTCTTGGCTAACTAACTCGTTATATATAATTGGATTTTTCTTTCTCCTATACATGGGCTTTGTTATTTGGAGAAGTAACCCTTCCAACGATGTAAAACAAGAAAAAAGTATGCCCTTAAAAAAGCAAATTCTTTTCGCAGCATCCGTTTCGTTATTAAATCCACATGCTATTTTAGACACAATCGGTGTAATTGGAACAAATTCTATTCAATACATAGGAAGTGAAAAATGGGCTTTCACACTTGCAACTATTATCGTTTCTTGGATTTGGTTTATAAGCTTAGCTTTAGCGGGGAAATTTCTAAAAAGAATAGACTCAACCGGAAAGACAATTTTATTATTAAATAAATTTTCTGGTCTCATCATATGGGGTGTCGCGCTTTATATGTTAAAACAAGTTATTTATTCTTAATGAACGAAAGAGAATTGCATGTTACTAAAAACATCATGCAATTCTCTTACAAATTATGAAGTAGGTTCCGGTTTCTGTTTTACCTTCTTTGCATCTTTTGCTGGTTTAATCCAAATGATTGCTATGACAGCACCAATGGCAGCGAAAATACTTGTCAAATAAAACACTTCATGGTCCGCCCCTTTCATGAAAAAAGAATATAAAGGTGGTCCAGCTGCTACACCGATAAATCGCATTGAACTATAAAATGACGTAACCGTTCCCCTTTGCTCCTTTTCAATTCCTTGTGTAATGAGGGCATCTAAACATGGGAGTGCCATACCAATTCCTATCCCCATAATAACGAGACAAAGAAGTAGTAAATAAATCCCTTTTATAAATAAAGGAATGATGACTGATGCAGCTGCCATTAAAAAACCAATATAAATACACTTCTTCATAACATTTTGATTATCTCCAATTTTTTTACCGGCCATATATGAACTAAGTGACAGTACAAGTAACGGGATAGCAAGCACACACCCTTTCCATATACCATGAATGTCATACTTTGATTCCAGTATAGTCGACAAATAAAAGAGAATTCCGAATAAAATAAGCATAATAATTGCACCTAATGCAAAAATGGCAATTAACCATCTTCCTTTTTCTCGAAACGTAGACAGAATAGATTTTATAAACTCTTTAAGTGGTGGTACTTCTCCTTCTTGTTTCTTTGCCTTTACTAGAACAAGTAACAAAACAATTGATATGACACATAAAACTGGAATCGCCCAAAATGGTAAGAACCATACAATGGCAGCAAGAGCAGATCCTAAAATAGGGCTCAGCACTTTTCCAAATGTATTGGATGTCTCAATGATTCCCAAGCCTGTACTAACTTGTTTTTCGTCTTTGTATAAATCACCAACACACGGTATAACAACCGGCATTGCACCAGCAGCACCAATACCTTGAATCGCTCTACCGATTAATATCCAAGTGTAGGGATTATCAACTTTCCAAGATACCCAACCAGTTATCGCTCCTCCTATAGCCGCAATCAGCAAACTCGGAACCATTACCATCTTTCGTCCCCATCTATCTGATAAATAACCAGCAATCGGTATAAGTAAAATGGCTACGATAGAGTAAATTGTAATAATCATGGATACTTGAAACGATGAAATATGTAATTTCTTTTCAATTGTCGGCAAGATTGGAATGAGCATTGAATTCCCTAATGTCATGACAAGTGGAACTGATGCAAGCGCAATTAAACAACAGTTTTCTTTTTTTAACATGTTGATTTCGGAACCTTTCATCATATATTTCTTATCATATAATAGCCCTGCTGGAACATAATTTTCATTCCACCAGGGCTATTACATCTTTAATACTTCCCATTCACAACAAAAGAAATTGGGTAAAATATAGTATTACTTCTATTCTTTGAATTCTGTTCGCAATATATTCATACCAATTAATTGAAAAAAAAAAAGAAAGGAAGAATCCTTCCTTTCTCCTATAACCTTCTACATTTAGCGAGTATATCCGCCACCAAGCTGTTGTTCTGCCATCGCTACTAGGCGTTTTGTGATTTCACCGCCTACAGAACCGTTTGCACGTGAAGAAGTATCAGCTCCAAGTTGTACACCGAACTCTTGTGCAATTTCATACTTCATTTGATCTAAAGCTGCTTGTGCTCCATGTGATGCTAATTGATTAGAATTACGATTTCTAGCCATTACCAATCACCTCCTTATTTATATATAAATTGTGTTAAATTCAAATTAAAATACATGGAAATTTTTGGTTATTTCTTACCATAAAAAAAGAGCCTCTAAAACGAGACTCTAACATCATTTCACATTACGAAGTTACTACTTCTAATTTTCTATTTATTAATACTTTCATTTCTTCTTTTAATATCTCTTTTGAATTATGTCCAAACCATTCTAAGGAAGCAAAAAGATCCGTACCTCTCACTTCCTGAATAATCTCATCATAATTTACAATACCTTCAAATAACGGAACCATACCAATACGACTTCCTGCTGCAGCATATACATTATTAGGTTCAAACACATGCAAATAATCCGCTGAAGATATATTCTTAAAATGGTAATGTAGTGTCCACGGCTTTAATCGCTGGAAACTGTCTATTGGATCTGCGCCAGACTCCCATATATGAAGAAAATCAAGATTTATTTTTAAATTCGGATGATTTACTTCTTCTAATAGTTCTATAGTAGAAGGCAATGTGTCCGTTAGTGTATTGGGATGTGTTTCTAACAGCACATACATATTGTGCTGAGCAAACACATCACAAATCTTACGTATTCGCTTCACATACTCTTTTCTCTCTTGTTCCGAGAAGTCATTGCTCCCTTTTTGCCCAGCAAACGTGCGAATTTTATTCGTATTAAACCAATTAGCTAGTACTACAAGTTGTCCACTTTTCTCTATCGTTTTTTCAAAATCTGCTGATAATGATATATCTAAGTAATCACTTATCATCGTAATTTCTAAGTTTTTATCCTTTAGAAAATTCAATTCTCGTTCTGTCGTTTCACGTTCTTGCATGTACAAATTTTGTGCATGCGTCCCCCATAATTCAATTCCTTCAAAACCGTTTTCATATGCAAATTGAACAATATCAGTAAATGAAATTAATTGATGACGAAATGAAATGGTACATAGCGAATATTTCATAGTATTAAACTCCCCTATCTTAAATTCAGTTAGCTTATTAAAGAGTTGCGACAGATTGATTTGTTTTCATACCTTTCCATGATAGAAACTGTCTCTCTAATTCCTTCTTAATTTGCAGTTCAATTGCATTCATTTCATCCAGTTTTTCAATAATCGATACTAGCATACCTTTATTATTCGTCATTGCCATTTTAATTGCACGATACTGTACATTTGTAAATCCTTGTACAATATCCTCTACCCGATCACACCAATAATCAAATTCTTGCTCCGAATATTGCAACGTTTCACGGAAGTATGCAAAGGCATGCTCATAACTATATTTACGAATTGCAAGTACTGGTATTTGTTTTACTGCTGCTACAAGTCCAGAAAGCGCATATCCTTCTTCCTCATTTGCCATTTTTACAATTAAATTTTTCAGTTCCATAGTCAGTTCATTGTCGTTCTTTTTGAATGTTTCTGTGAAATAATTAGCTACTGTTTCTTGCGTTGGCTCCCCAATTCCTTCTATATCAATGAAATAACCTCCACCAAATGGGTTATCTTGAATAGAGTGAAGTACTTTTTCTCTTTCCATATTTCCTTCCCAACGAAAATCAGGATCTAGCATGAACCACTCTTCTTCTTTCTCTGTTTTTGATATCATTAAATAATGTGGAAACGGTTTTTGATGAAATTTATTTTCCCTCTCTGGTAATAGAGACATATCAACCATTACAATGACATAACGATTTTCCGGCTTGTTTTCTACTAATTCTAAAAACGTTTCTACATTGCTATCTTTATCTTTTGCATGATCATACCATTCGTTTACTTTAATACCGTACAATTTTTCAAACCAAAGTAAATAATGATCATGGTTAATGTTTTCAGAGTGATATGAAATAATTCCGCCTTCTGTTATATCAAAATCTCCATCCCATAGTCCAAAATAAAATGGACGAAAATCAATGTCGCTACGCCTTTTTATAATTTCACAAAAACAACTCACTAAACAGTGCACTTTAATTGAAGTCATACTCTCATCCACTTTCCTAAAGGTTAGTTATTCACATTTACTTCCTGTAACGGCTGTAACTCCTCCATAAAATCAAGCAAAGATCCTACAGTAAGAAATGCCTTTGGATCTACCTCATCCTCTGGAACGCATAACTTTACATCCATTTCTATGTATACAATAAGCTGTAACATCATTACCGAATCTATATATAAATCTTGATTTAAGCGCATCGTTTCTTCTAAATGCGTTACATTTTTCAGTTCCATTTTTTCTATCATAATTTTTAATACGGCATTCTTTAACGCTTCCCGTCTCATGTTGTAACCTCTCCCATCTCTAGTAACTTTCTACTTACTTTTCCAGTTTTATTTTTAGGAATTTCATTTACACTTTCAATTTCATGCGGAACTTTATAAGAAGGTAAGTGCCGAATACACCATTCTCTTATTTGTACTGGATCAACATGAGAGATCACTTTCGCTTTAACTATTTCGCCCATCACAGGATGTTTCCCACGATATACAATTGCCTCTTGAACACCTTCCAATCGAAGCATCGTTTCTTCTACCTCTATAGGAAAGACTTTTAATCCTGAAACATTAATTACATCGTCCATACGCCCCATAAAATGAATGCCACGCTCAGATTTATAACCTAAATCTTTCGTGAAAATTTCCTTATCATTCATTTTCACGACGATTTCTTCCGGTGCATTTTCATCTGAACCTATGCTTATACTCGCATGAGGTAGAGGGTTTCCTAAATCTAAATGGCTCTTCATATCATGACATATACTAATACAACCTGCTTCAGAACAACCGTATTGCTGCATCATATATGTTGTCATTTTTTTTAGTTTATAAAATAGTGCTTCTGGCAAAGGCGATCCTGATGTCATAATTTTATGAAACTGGAACGTTCCTAATGGAAAACTCCCCATAATGTGTAACATAAGTGGTACTGCATATATAATATGTTTTTCTGTATTGCGAACTATATTTAATGCGAATTTAGGATTTTTGTTCGTAATGATTACAGGCTTGCTCCCCCTCGTAATTGCTGATAACGTACCACATATTAGTCCGTATGAATGTGAAACAGGAGCCATAACGATTGGCACTTCATCTACTTCACAGTTTAAAGCTTCATTATAGGCAGTAATTTCTGTATCAACTTCCGTCCATGCTCTACGAATCAGTTTCGGTTCTCCCGTAGTTCCCGAACTATATTGCAATAAAGAAGGCTCTTCTAGTAAAAAGTTCTCTACTTCTAATTTTGTAAAATCGCCATATTCTCCATATAAAACTCCTACACAATTTGCACGCTTTGCCATTTCAATAGCCGTTTCGTTTGGCGTATCTTCATGTATAAGTAATACTGATGATTTCTTTTCTTTTAAGAAAAACACAAGCGTAATAATATCGAATGGATCTTTCAGACAAAGTGCAAATCTATTTCCTTCTGCTTCTTGAAATTGTTCCATTTCCTCATAAACTTGTAATCTCAATTCAAAATCACTTTTGCTATACTCTTGTTTATTAATGATTAGCATAATTTCCCCCTGTAACAGCTGATTTTTGTTTCATAAGTTGTCTTACTCTATACAATGGATTTGGAACTTCATGAACAAGCGATTCCACATCCATATATAATCGACGTTTCGTTAATTGTTCAGCATAGAATGTAGGTGCATATAATTGAATATTTTCAAATCTACCTTTCAAATGTGGATATATTCTTAAATGATTTTCAATTTCTTCAACAACCATCATCCAAAAATGTTCTTCTTTCAATCCATATTCATCCGCAAGTACGAATGCTAATTCTCCTAAATTAAACAGGAATAGTGCATCTAACACCATCTCTTGCAAACATTCAATGCCATCCATTTCAAAGAAATCATTCATTTTTCCATTCGCATATGTTTTATGCATTTTAGTAAAGTCGGGACATTTGTCAACTTCTTTCAAATATGGACGATAAAACTCAAGCCCTTCATGAAAATCCTTTAACGCAATACGAACAGGCACCCCTTCTTTATGAACTAGAATCATATTTTGTCCATGTGATTCCAGTGCGATGCCATGCTCTACAACAAGATGTATAACTGGTATTATCGCTTTTTGAATAAGTAATTGTAGCCAATCCTTCATTCCATATTTATTCAACCACGCATCAATAATTGGTGTACCATCTTTCTCTTTAGCGTATAAACCATTAAAAGGAATTGCATCCTCTTGTGCATCTAAATACTTATGAACGCTTTCGCGCCAAATACATCCTAATGAACCATATATAGCTTTCTTATTCGTGTCATACGTTACACTTGAAAACTCACTTAACAAGATTAAACGTGCTTCATCCATTAAATAGGCGTCATTACTTACAACATCATTTAACCAATTTGATATTACTGGTGCACTCACAACAGAGTATGGTTTCAGCGTACGAAGTGTTGAAGTGTTGAGTAAATTCATCGATAACTTAACGTACGGTTTCTTTGGACTAGTAATATTTCTTAACGTTCTCATTGACTGTTGCGCGCAATAATCGTCCTCTGATGTTCCTAAATAAATAATAAATTTACCCTGTATATGATCCGCATAATTTGAAATGATGAAATTCTCCCACTGCCATGGGTGAACAGGTATAAACACGTACTGTTTTGGATTACATCCCTTATTACGAATTCGTTCCATAAACTCTTCTAATTTACGATCGCCAATCTCCTCTTTTAAAAGGTTGTTATACATCACTTCATTCTCATAACCTACAGCCGCATAATTCTTATGCGCTGCAATCCATATGAGTTTTATTGGCTGCATAAATTCATAACCATATTGAAAATTGTCACGATATTGAAATCCAACACGTGCTTTATAACTAGGGTGATATGGATGGCCGTCTATTAATTGACTTTCAAACTCATCGTAAGATTTTTGAGTGTATTCTCTCTTATTATTTCTTTCATATTGTGCAATCGTGTCTTTAAATATTGTTTGTTCTAATTCGTGCATAAAAGAATCTAATTTAGCTTGTTCTACACTAGTAACCCGAAAAACTTCTTCTAGAAATTGCGAGACAGATTGTATTTCTTGCTGTTCATCTTGGACTCTTACTATTAATGAGTCTAACGAAATACGTCCAAATGTCATCCGTTCCCTGCCATAGCATTTGTACGTGACACTTTTGTCTTCTTCATCATGTCCTTGTATTATAAAAAGAATTTGTTCTTCTTTTTCTATGCGAACCGGTGTAATAATCCCCTCATAAATTAACGATTCTACTAATTGACGTAGCACTCTTCTTCGTACTGAAATGTAATCTTCTGATTCGAGCGCCTTCAATACTTTCGTATGATACATGTCCACTCTCATAAAACCCTCCACCTTATGACAAAATACCATTATTTGTATTACGTGAAATTTTAACTCTATTTATGAACGAACAGCCACTTCTCTAACGAGTGGATTATGTACTTGCACATAGATTGCTTGCTCTAATGGATTACTTAACTCATCGACATCGAAAAATCTCGTTAGTAAATTTGCTTTACACGCTAACTTATCTTCGTCCAATAATTCTCTTAAAAATGTAGAAGGTTCCCGGTTATATGGAAGGAATGATTCAAGTACAGACCTTAATTCCGAAAGAAGAATTTCCTCCTTAATTAATCCTGCTGTGCCAAAACCATTAATGAGGCCAAACATATGATTGAAAATTAAGTAGTAACGAAATCTCTCATCCACAATATAGTCGTCATATAAATTTCCAGTACGTTCTCCAATACCAGCTAATTCATTATTAAGCATCTCTTTCATTGAATTACAGAAATAAAATCCTTGATTATCACGGAAATAATATTTGAACGGATAACCATCTTTTAGCTGAACAACACTATTTTGCTGATGAGCTTCTAATGCAACACCATACTGTAAATACATCCATACCATTGGCTTTAAAGAAATATTCATATATCGTCTAAACCACTCTAAGCTTACTTCTTCACAGCTTTTACTTTCTAAATCTGCTAGACGATGAATAATATTCGATAACCGCGTACGCTCTCCAGGTATAGCGTCTTGAACTAGTCCAGCAATTAATGTTGCGTCATTTGCATGTTCACTATAAAAAGGGTTCTCGCGAATAATCACTTCAAATCCAGATTCTTGTGTTCCATAATTTAATGTAATAAAGGCTGGATCACAAATAAAATCAAATCCTGGAAATCTTTCTCGTACTTCACCAATAGCCGTATTTAACATTTCCTTCCCTTCAAGACCACTCTCAAGTTCTTTCAGTTTATTAATACGCATTGAATTCGTTACTTTCACCGGAAATGAAAACTTAAGCATATACTTCGAATCGGGATGATATAGCGTCCTTAGTGATGATGTTGCCATATAATACTTACCTACAGGACCAATATACTCAAGCAATTCTTGAACTATCCAATCTTGTACGTAAGCTTGATGCAAGAGCCATTCTGCCTGAAGCGGATGAATTGGAATTAATGCATATTGATCTTCCTTACAGTACTTCGCTATAAATTCCTTACTAACCATCTCATCATTACTTAATTCTTCTTTTATAATCATTGTTGTAGAATCTGATAATAATGATTTTTCATTTACTATACTTTTATGTGCCCGAAAATAATGAAGCTGACATTCTCCTTTTAATTCTGGAGAATACATTGCACTTTTCCAATCCAATATCCCCTGTCTACTCTTTGGTGTAGGATGAGTTAAATGCCCAAATAATAAAGATTGCTCCGCTTCTATAAAAGTTGTATGAAAACCGTATAATGCGGATGTATCTTCTATTCTCTCTTTTGTAAATTCCTCAATATTTTGACAACTACGGATAACTCGAAGCATAAGTTCCGCAGGATTCGTTCCTTCTCCGTAGTTGATAGACATCTCTTTTATTAAAAACGTAATAACTGTAACGTAATCTGCTGTAATAACAGAATTACTATCTCCAATTTGATAATAAAATTGTTCTCCAAACAAATGGCGATCTGTTGATGATTTATATATAACTTCTCCATACAAAGTAACGTTCTGTGCCGATAGCCGACAACATAAATATGTGGGGACTGTATCTCTATTCAACGTATTACTGAAGATACTTTTCATTCTTTCATCCTCTGTAATCCATTCTCCACTCCCTGTTTCTCTTAAATAACAGTTTAAAAAGCTTTGTAATGTTGCATGTTCTGCGATTTGTTTCGCATGCTGCATGTTGGTCCTCCTCTTTATATTAACGCTATGAGAATTTCATATTACAATTGATAATTGAACATCGTTATCAATTATGATTCTAATTGATAATGATATTCAATTCAAGAGTATATTTCAGAATTTTTTTATGAAATTAAATTTTTCTTTTTTTCTTTCTTTTCTTTAATCTAGTTAAAAGTACACTAGAAAAATTCTTGCCTTCAAACTAATTACCTACTATTTTTTATTAATCCATTTTTTGATGGATTAATAAAAAGGTACACCAAATGAGGTATACCTTTCCCTACGATATATTTACATAATATTATTATATGTATCAATCTATATAGCTGTTTGTTTTTGTAACAAATTCAAATCTCTCCAACAATACGCTGTTTCTTCTCTCCTTACTCTCTCTAAAAATTTCGTATCAATTTTTTCAGGGTTAAATTTTTCATAAAACTTTTTAGAAGGATTATTCGTAACAATCCAAACTAAAAGTGATTGCATATTATTGTTTATACAATCCGATAATAAAGCTTGAAATAACTTTTGTCCTATTTTCATTCCTTGATACTCTTGTAAAAGGTAGATTGCATATAATTCTCCATCACAATTATATGTGCCAGTTCTTTCTACTCCCCCATCGATGAATCCAACTATTTCTCCACTTAAATTCTCTGCTACAAATCTAAATTGATGATTACCTTCTTTTTGAAAAATATCTTCCCATTGTTTTTCTCGTTTCTCATATGCTATATTATCTAGAATTTCGTCAGCAAATATACCTTTATAAGTTGTTTTCCAACTATCAACATGCACCTTTGCTATACCTGGTATATCATCCTTTATTGCTCTTCTAATATGTATTCCCATCATTTCTCCCCCTTGTTACTCATCATTATATCAATTTCATTCCTTAAAAATCCAAATAAAAAAGAGTGAATTCACTTCACTCTTTTTTATCACAATTATCTACTTTCCACTTCAACTGAAACTACTCGATCAATCTCTTTCAGGGAACTATATAACTCTGTTGTATATAAATCTTCTGGAGCTAAAATAACCATCTCTAGTTGCTGAAATGCTCCACTATCTATATCTTTAATTTTCACGCGTTTCACATGCATGCCTAAATTTTTAATTTGCTTAAATATACCATCTAACTCATGATGCTCTTTAACAGTAATTTTTATAGATAAATCCTTTTGTCTTAATGAATACGGTCCTGCAATTTTCACAAGTTGCGGAAGTACATTAATCGCTAAAATAATTAAAACCATAGCAACTGTCGCTTGTAAATAAAATCCCGCACCAATTGCGATTCCTAAAGCTGAAGCAGCCCACACCATAGAAGCTGTTGTTAATCCAGAAATAACGTCATTGCTTCTTCGTAAAATGACACCTGCGCCAAGAAAACCAATTCCACTAACAATTTGAGCAGCCAGTCGCATCGGATCCATATTTGTATGTCCTGGAACAGAATATACATGCACAGATTCAATTGAAACCATCGTAATTAAACAACTTGCTACAGAAATAACCATACTTGTTTTCACACCAAGTGGTTTATTCTTTAGCTGCCTATCTATCCCGATGAATAATCCTAAAAAGAGTGCTAAACCTAATTTGAGTAAAAATTCATATGACATATTTCCATTCTCCTTACTTTACAATGTTTCCCTTAGAATAACTCACTATAACTCTTTTATGATATCAATTCTAGTCTTTTCTATTCATTTAACGTAAAAAAACCGAAAAAACATTTATAACGATGTTTCTCCGGCTTTTTATTACACTTTAGATTCTTCTTTATTTCTGATCTTTAATCTTAATTTCTGCACCTTTGTAGAATGCTAATTTACTGTCATTATACTCTTTTGTAAATTTGTTAAACTGCTCTTTCGACTTTTGTGTTTCCACATTTAATTCATTAACAGTTTTAACTCTTTCACCGATTTCTTTTAATTTCGTTTCTTTTACTTTTAATTTTTCATACAGTTCTTTTTCAGTCGCTAACACTTTCGTGTAATTTTCATTCATTTTTTGGAATGCATCATAACGATTCTTATACGACTCTTCTACTGCTTTTGCTTGTTTTTGTAACTTCTTATCTTCAATCTTCTCTATATTACTTTGAACAGATTTCGTTTCCTTCTGTGCTTTTTCTAGCATTTCTTTCTCACTTTTTAATACTTTTTCACGATCATCTACATTTGCAGTAGCTTGCTCTATTTTCTTCACAACTGCTTCATTATGATCTTTACCTTCTTGCAAAATTTGAGCATATAATTCTTGTCCTTGTTTCTCTAACTGCTCTAATTTTTTTGCTTCATCCACTAAAGATTTTTCTTGTGTTGCTGCTGTTTCAAAAGCTGTATATAGATTTTCTTCTGGCTTTTCACCGAAACAACCTGTTAAAAGTCCTACTGATAATGCTCCAACTACTGCTACTTTTCCATACTTCAACGTTCATTCCTCCATTACATACGGTTATCATGCCAAAAGTTCACTGGGAAGTGACTCTCTTCATGATAAGCTTCAAACTCATAACCTTTTTCTTTTAGTCCCTTTAAAATTGCTGGCACAGCAGCAACTGATTGCGGGTGAATATCATGCATTAAAATAACTTCTTGTGGTTTTGTTGCATTTGTTAATACGTTTTGAGCAATTTGTGCTGCAGCTGCATCAACTGGCATTTTATTGTATTTCCAATCTAATGAATCAATTGTCCAATCCCATACTTTAAATCCGCCTTCTACCACTTTATTTCGAAGACCTTCATTCAATCCAGGCATCGAACCATACGGAGGACGTGTTAATTTAGGTGATTTCCCAATAATATTAGCGATTAAACCTTGATCTTCTTTCATCTCATTTACATACTCGCCATTTTTATATAACTTTGCGAAATTATGTGTCATACTATGCATGCCTACATAATGACCCTCAGCATTTTCACGTTTCACTAAATCAGGAAATTCTTTTACATTTGCTCCAATTAAAAAGAACGTTGCCTTCGCATCATGTTGTTTTAGCGTATTTAATAATTCGGCCGTATATTTCCCTGGCCCATCGTCAAATGTAAGATAAGCAACTTTTCTTTCTTTTCCATTAAAACGACTTGGTGCCGTTTTATTCATTTCAACTTTCGGCTGTTCACTTGCAAGCTGCACTACATTTTCTTGTTTCGCAACAGCTTTTGCTGGTGAAGTAATTGATTGAAACATGTAATACCCAATAGCTACTGCGGCAATCGCTATTAAAACGACTACTATTTGTTTAATTTTTAAAGCTTTTTCCATTCTATCGAATTCCTCTCCCTATTAATCTTATATATAAATCGCCCAATATAATTATACATCTATTTATTTTTATTTCACTATATAAATAGATTTTATTTGTATTATAATGGGAGTTTTATCAAAATTGTTGTTCCTATTCCTTCTTTGCTTGTAACACTAAACGCACCGCCATGAAGCTCTACCATTTTTTTAACGATAGCTAAACCAATACCTGCACCTGCAGCATGATTATTAATTTGGTAAAATGATTGCTCAATATATGGTAAATGTTCTTTAGCAATTCCAATCCCTTCGTCTCTTACCTTAATCACTGCTTGTCCTTCTATTTTAGTCGCTTCAATGTATATTGTACTTTTTTTATGTGAATACTTAATTGCATTTTGAACAATATTCAAGAAAACTTGCTTTAGCCTATTTCGATCTCCCATCAATTCAATTCGGTCTATAGTAGTAATAAATTGAATTTCCTTCTCTTCCGATTTAGGAGTTAATTGCCAAATCGTCTCCTCTAGTATATCGTACAATTGAACCTTTTGTTTATATAAATTAAAATGATTTGATTGTAATCTTGAAAAATCTAGCAATTCTTCTACTAAATGAATCAATCTATCTGTCTCACCTGAAATAATGCCCATACCTTGCTTTATTTCTTCTTCTGTTAAATGATCTACTGTTTTTAACGTCTCACTCCAACCTTTAATTCCTGTTAAAGGCGTTCGTATTTCGTGCGAAATAGAAGCAATGAATTCATTTTTCATCTGCTCAGCCTTATCTATTTTATAGGCCATATAATTTAAACTATGTGCCAAGTCACCTAATTCTCCAGGATAATCTTCTTTAATTTTTTGCTTTAATGTGCCTTCTGCAATTTGTGAAGAGGCCTGAATAATAGATTCAATTGGCTCAACAAATGAATTTGCCAAACGTCTACTAATTAAGAAGACGACTCCCGAAATAACAATACCTACAGAAATAGTAAACGTAATAATTTCAATAATCTTTTTATTTACATTTGTTAAAACAGTCGTATATTTTAAAACACCAATAGTTTGTCCTTGATGTATAAGTGGACTTAGCACCTCTAGTTGTTTTTTATTACCTTTCATAGTAACTTGGTTATACATTTCACCTTCTAATAATGATTGCGGAATATTCACTTTACCTTCTACCTTTTCACCACTTGAAGATTGTATAACCGAGCCATGACGATCAATTAACTGTAATTCTGTTCCTTCTAATTGAAAGCTACTAATTATGTCACCACTATATTCTTGTAATCGAATAAAGTATAGTGAATTGTATTCTGAAAAAAAACGTGTACTCGTTTTTGCATGAGACTCTATATATTGCACAATACCATTATAATAGTATCGATAAATTGAGACTGAAAATACAACTTCAAATAATACAAGCATAAGTGTAATGACCGTCATAAAATATAAAGTCACTTTCCGTTTCATCTTATGCTTTCCTTCCACACATATCCTTTTCCCCACACCGTAAGAATAAATTCAGGTTCTGATGGATTACATTCTATCTTTTGACGTAACCGTCTCATATTTACATCTACTACTTTCGTCTCACCTACGTAATTGGTTCCCCAAATCATATTTAAAATTTCATCACGCGAAACTGGCTTTGAAGCCTGATTCATTAAATACTGTAATATCATATACTCTGTAGGTGTTAAATCGACTAATTGTCCATCTTTATACAATCTTTCTTCTATAATATTTAACGAAAATGGACCTGACGTAACAATATTCGTTTTTTCTTCATGTACTTCTATTCTTCTTAATAAAGACTGTATACGTGCAGTTAATACTACTGGACTAAACGGTTTTGCAATATAATCATCTGCACCTATTCCTAGTCCTTGCACCTTATCTTCATCTTGTACACGTGCGGTTAACATAATAATACCCATTTTTTTATTTTCTTCCCTGATAGCCTTACAAACTTCTAAACCATCAATCCCCGGTAACATTACATCCAGCAGTGCTATATCAACAGTTTGTTCACTCAAAATCTGTAACGCTTCTTCTCCAGTAGTAGCTTCTATTACATAAAATCCAGCACGTTTTAAATTTAAAACAATAAAGCTACGGATCGTTAATTCATCTTCTAAAACTAAAATTTTTGACATAATTCCCACCTCCTACTCTTGTTGATAATCCGCTAGCGGTTTTATATATGCTTTCACTTTTTCAAATTCCGATTGCTTCGGTACTGCATATACGTGAGAAGCCGTTTTAATTGCTGCGCTGTAGCCTTTTATATTGAACCATTCTTTCCGCTTAAAAATATGAACTTCAAGCCATATTTTATTTGTTCTTGTATCCAAAAACTTTTGAGAATTTGATTCTTTTTGCTGATCTGGTATTGTAATTTTCCCTATTAACTCTTTAGGAATTTTCACATAATACCCTTTTTCTATATCTATATATCGTTCTTCAATTGGTTTAATTCCAGATTCACTCCACTGTATGTAACGTTCAAAAAGCGGACTATCACCATGTGATTTATCCTCCCAACCTTTTGGACGTACAGTACGAACAAATTCAATAATGCCGTCTTCATTAACATCTTTACTTTCTACAACATATTCATTAAATAAATCTTCTTTCCCACCTATAGGTAATACTTCATAATGATCCTGATCAAATTTTGCTACATAAGTTATACCTGAATGAGCCCCTGTTCCCGCATCGATTACAACTGCCTTTAATGACTTAGAAATACGGCCCATTTGTATTCTTTGAATACTATTTATATACGGATCAAATGTAACCTCTGACAATACCTTAAACTTTTCAATGAACTGAACCTTCAACTGTTCATCTTTCATATACGAAACAAGGCTTATGTCTTTAAAACCATTTTTGTTTAAATCATCTATAAATAACTTCGTATACTTCTGTCTATAAAATTCCTTTATATCGTCACTCTCATTGGAAAAAACATACATTGTGTTTTCTAATAAATCACGATTGATAGTTATTCCTATCAATAGTTCTCTTTTTCCACTCCCTGTGAAATCTCCTACCTCAACAATATCTACTTCTTCCCCATCAAATGTATAGGTTGACTTCATATTCCATCCATTATTTTTCTTCTCATATACGGCTAAATATATATGATAATCTTCATTAGGTATTTTATATACGATGACAGCTTCTTTTTTATTATCTCGTTCGAAATTCATTGACCATGTCGTCTGTTTATCTCTATTAGACATTGGAGTAAGTAAGCGATAATTAACAGGTAAATCTTTATCAATTTGTTCCTTTAATTCATTAATCCATTTTTCATTTGTAGGAGCTTCCATTAGACTTGTTGGAGCTTCAGACATTTTACATCCAGTCAATATAAAGATAATTCCCATCATGCTTAACCATTTCTGCATATGATATCTTTCCTTACCACAAATTTTGAATATGTCCTTTTACTTTTTTACCTATCCATTATACTCATACATATAAGTATAATTTTTCTAAACTAAAAAATCGTTACAGAAAAGTTACAAATACATTCCAAAAAAAAAGATTGGCAAAAGCCAATCTTTTTTTATTATTCGTTTCGGACTGATTTTGGCGTTACACCTAAATGATCATTTAATTTTTTTGAAATATCTTTTACATTTTTTTCATTTGGAATGTAATAATAAATACCACCGATACGTTTATCTGTACCTTCTATTTGCAATTTTTCCATTTCCAAATTAGATCCTGCCATATTTTTTGTAATGGCAAGCATATCGTCAAATGTTAAGTTCGTTTTCATATTTTTATCAACCGCATCTAGTAAAGAGCCCATTTTGCTAATTGATTGAACAGACATCGCTTTTTTGGCAATTGCTTCTATTACAAGTTGCTGTCTCTGTCCACGCATTGCGTCACTATCAATTTTACGCGTTCTTGCAAGTGCAAGAGCTTGTTCTCCATTTAAATGTTGGTAACCTTTTTCTAAATGGATCATACCAGCTTGGTCTTTACTATCTTGTTCAGTGAAAGTAACTGGTACATCAATATCAATACCACCAATTGAATCGACAATTTGTACGAATGATTCAAAGTTAAACTTCACATAATAATCAACAGGTACATTCAAAAATCTTTCCACCGTATCGCGTGTGCTTTCTACGCCACCAAATACGTGAGCATGAGTAATTTTATCTAATTTTTTTCTAGTTGGAATGTAAACACGTGAATCACGTGGAATACTTACTAGCTTAACAGACTTATCATCTTTATTAATTGTTGCTAATAAAAGTGCATCTGTTCGAACTGCTTCGCCATATTGGCTTTTTCTCATTTCACTTCCATCTACACCCATGATTAATATTGAAATATTATCCTTTAAAGGTTCGACTTCTTTATCACGCTTTGATGACTTATCAATTTTTGCATACGCATCATTTACAACAGCTTTTGCTTTATTATATATAAACGAACCATATCCTACTCCTCCAAAAATAAGTAGGAAAAATGGAATTAATATGAACCATTTTATTAACTTTCTTTTAGAACGCTTTTTATTACTTCTCGTATTTTGTTCTAATTCAGAGCTCATACCCATTCGCCTCTCTTTCTCTTTACCAAGTATAATGTAAGTCTATTTATCTTCATATTGAATTTCCTTTCACTAACCTTACAATTTTGTAAGGTTACTACTTAAACCCAATACGTATTCCATTTCACATTATACTCTCGTACTTATTTTTGGCAAGTCACTATTTACCAATTTCAAAAATTTAGTACTTCGCAACATATGAATTTACAAATTTATTAACTCTTTCATTTTAAATTAGGATGTCTTTTTCTTAACAAACGATATGAATAAAGAATCCAGCTAATTATAAAATCTCTAAGAATACAGTATATTTGACGTTATTATTTCTCAAACGGCGTATACACGCTTTTCTTCCCCTGATTATCAATGTAAGCCGACTTTGCTTTTATTTTCGTTTTTTCTACTTCCATGTCTTCATTTGAGAAGTTCACAATGATTTTAATATCTTTTCCATAAGAAACAGATTGTACTAGCTTATCTTCTGACAAATACGCAAAATTCGTCATCTCTTCTTTTACTGCTTTTTCATGAACTTCATTCCAAACTTTTAGATGCTCTGTAATTTCTTTTTTATGCTTATTCCACTCTACTTCATCTAAATGGTACAACGGAGGAACATTATACAATAATTCAGACAGCATTCGATTTCCAACTTCATCTTTTACCTTTAAACTTCCCCATTCCCAATGATGCGTTGTAATAACGGAATCATTGTATACTAATTTATATAATGGTACCGAATATACTGGGTTTAAATATACTTGTTTATATTCTTCTTTCAATGGTACTTGTTTTGCATATTTTTCAGGCACATTTTGATTTGGTGACCAATATCCACCGACATAATACGGACTTGTTTTATTTTTCCGCATATCTTCATCGTCCCATTTAATAACAGGTGTTTCAATTCCATGTGCAAATGCAATCGTACTACTAGCAAAATCATTTCCGCCTTCAGAACCAACGACCATACCCTTTTCTTGCGCAATGTAGTCCATTCGTTTTAAACGTGCTTTTAAATCTTGCTCTTGCGTCGTTATATGTTTCGCTGAATAGTCATCGTAAATTTCACCTGTCGCATCACAATCAATAAACCATGAATTATATTTAGGACCATTTTGTAATATATCATTCATGCGTTCCTTTACACTAGGCAGCGATAAAGTCGGATTTAACTTGCGACCTCTTCCTAAAAAGCCTTGCACCTTTTCTCCGTTTTTCTTCGTTACAGTAGCCTCTTCATATAATGACGGGTCATTAAAGGATGCTGTGTTCCAATTTTTATCACTTTTTTCGTGAATGGAATGATACGAATCATACGGACCAACTAAATACCCCATTTCCTTAGCTTTTGTCACGAAATTAGGTTGCATAAATCCTTGTTCCCAGTTCGGCAGACCAATCCATGCTTTTTCTATTCCTGCCTCTTTCATTTCCTTTAATATATCCGTTCCATCTGCATTACCCCATTTACTTACCTCTTCAACCGCATCACCAAGTAGCGACTTTAATAAATGCTTATTTAAGCTATACAATTCTGTATTCGTTAAGTGACCTACACCTTTCTTTAATAGCACACTAGCTTCCTGATTAACGTTTTGAAAAATATCCTCTTTATAAAATTCCTTCATCGATAATACTTCGTTTATATAACGTAAAATAACATTTTTTTGATACTTATCAATGAAATCTTGTTTACTTACTTGATCCAATACATTCAGTTCCCCAGGCTCGGAACTATTCTTTTGAATAAGTTCTTTTATATGACTAAACAGCGGGCTATTTATTTGCTCCCTTAGTTTTGGCCAATTTATATTATTTTCTAATAAACCATTTTGATTCCAAAAATAAAAATGCGCCGCTCCATATAACTTTTCGATTTCTTTATTTTTTCTAGCCTTTTCTTGTAATGTTTTAAATTCACCTTTTCGAACAATATCATCCTTATACAGTTTAGCAATGCTTACCGCATCATTATTTGTCACATATAATTGAAATCCATATGTTTTATTTTTATTTATGCTCGGAAATTCATGTGTAAAATCAAATCCTATTTTCGGATCCGAATGAAATTTCAATTCATTATTAAACATATTCGTTGCAATATATACAATTGAATATTTCGAACCATTTAATGCGAAAAACTTCATAGAAAATGATTCAGCAAATGAATATGCATCATCCTTTAAAAACTTCTTCCAATTCTCATCATTGCTCGGAATTTGCTTACCCTCCCATAACGGAAGTGTATAATTTTCAGCTTCTACTTTCGGCCATGTAAAGCTTTCTGCACCAGTCGATTCCACTTCAATGTTTAAGTGGTCTTTTTTCTTTTCTAATTTTATTTTTACTTTTTGATCTGGATATTCCCACGATGTACGATCCTTTTCTTTTTTTACATTCGATACCTTCATTTTCGGTAGGGGTTGTGATGCCTGTTCCTTTACCCCCTCCTGTTCTACAGTTAATGTGAATGTTTCTGGATTTACATCATAAGTAAAATCTTTATACGTCGCTTTCTTTATTTTAGACTCTTGTACAGCATTACTACCTTTTACGTCACAACCGACTAAAGTCGAAAACGACATAGTTGTAAGAAGACATATCGCTATCATTTTTTTCATCCTCTGCACCTCCACCAATGAATATACAGATGCTTTGTTACAGGAATGTGGCAAAAAATAACAGAGCTAGCATTTTGCTAGCTCTGTTTGGAGTATTAAAAGTTGATATGAACAACTATAATTCGCTTAGAAGATATGTAATACAGTAACTGCATTTTTTCTCAACAATTATGAAACTAAACAAATCAAAATTTTAACAAGCATTCTTCAACTGAAAAAATAAGTGTATACAATGTATCCTAAAAGTAGTACTAAAATGATTATTCCTGTACCTTTCCAATTCATACCGCCTGCTATATCAACTGGACTACCCGTTTCCGCCCTATTGAGTCCGTCACGTAAAGAACCCGTAGGATTACTTTTTAATTCACTTTGTCTCATACGCTCTCTTTTTTCTTCTGGTGACTCTTTATTCATTTAATCACCTCCAAAATGAATGCACTCTTTACTTACATTATTCAAAATCAACATTTGTTTTATATTTTTTCCGAAAAAACCTAATTTAAAATAGGTTTGCAACGTAAAGAAAGCTAGCCATGCCAGCTTTCTTTACGTTCCAATATGCTCTTCCTTATTTACAATAATACCTTTATGGTCGATTTCAAGCTCACATACTTTCATATCTGTAAATACTCTCGCTAATTGCTCAGCGATTTCTTGACGTTTCTCATATGGCGTTAATATAAAAATAGATGGCCCCGCACCGCTAAGTGCTGTGCCGTACGCACCAAATTCTTTTGCGCATTTACGAATAGATGGTAATAATGGTACGAGTTCTAAACGATATGGTTCGTGAAAATGGTCTCTCTCCATCATTTCACCTACAACTTCCCACCGCTTTTGACATAATGCAGCTACTAATACGTTACTTATCGCACTAGCTTTAACTGCCTCATGAAACGGAAACATCTTTGGTAATACAGATCGACTTTCATCTGTATTTAATTCTGCATTCGGAATGAGAGAAATTACACCCAATTCCTTGCTCTCAATTCTTACGACGGAAACATCCTTTCCATCAAGTGCTCCAATTACAGTTCCACCTAATATAGAAGCAGCAACATTATCAGGATGTCCTTCAAAATTTGTAGCAATTTGAACTTTTTGATCAGCAGTTAAGTTCAAATTGCCTAGTTGATTCGCAAGCTCTATCCCGGCTACAATTGCTGATGCACTACTTCCTAGCCCTCTCGTTAATGGGATATTACTAGTAACTTCTATTATATGGGGTGATATAGAAGGACATACTTTACATGCCGTGCTAACGATTAAATTTTTATCGTCTGTCGGAATTGATTCTTCAAAGGAATGGATTACTTGCCATTTATCAGCTTTTTCTTTAACCACCACATCTAAATACAATGACAAAGCTATTCCAACTGAATCAAATCCAGGACCAACATTCGCCGTACTAGCAGGGACACGAACGCTAAATGGTATCACGACATAATCACCCCTTTAATATGATCTTTAATTTGTTCTATATCATTTGACACACTTGCGATGTCTAGTTGATTTGAAGAAATAGCGATATCAGGATCCTTCAAACCATTTCCAGTTAATACTGCAACAACTGTTTCTCCCTTTTTGATTTTTCCAGATTCAACATGTTTAATTACGCCGGCTAATGAAGCATTTGATCCCGGTTCAGCGAAAACTCCTTCAGTTTTTGCCAATAACCTATACGCATGTAAAATTTCTTCATCTGATACCATATCTATTTCACCGTGAGACTGCTCAGCAGCCTCTACTGCGTATGACCAACTTGCCGGGTTACCGATTCGAATCGCTGTTGCAATTGTTTCAGGCTCTTCAATTACATGCCCTTTTACAATTGCAGCTGCTCCTTCCGCTTCAAAGCCATGAATTCTTGGCTTCTTATAACCTTTTTCTTTCTCATATTCACAGAAACCTTTCCAATATGCTGTAATATTTCCTGCGTTCCCAACAGGGATAGCTAGAACATCTGGTGCATTTTGCAATTGGTCACAAATTTCAAATGCTGCCGTTTTTTGCCCTTCAATTCGATAAGGATTTACTGAGTTTACTAACGTAATTGGCTCTTCTGCAGCAATATTTCTTACAGCCTTAAGTGCATCATCGAAATTCCCTTCTATTGAAATGATTTCAGCACCATAGGCAACTGCTTGTGCTAATTTTCCATGTGCAATCTTTCCTTCCGGTATTACGATAATGCATTTCATCCCAAGACGTGCCGCATATGCTGCAGCTGATGCTGATGTATTACCTGTTGATGCACAAATGATTGCTTCTGAACCTTCTTCTTTCGCCTTAGCAACTGCCATGACCATGCCACGATCTTTAAAAGAACCTGTCGGATTCGCTCCTTCGTACTTACCATATAGCTGAATCCCTAATTGTTTTGATATATTTAATAATGGAATAAGTGGTGTGTTTCCTTCCATTAAGCTGACATCAGGTGTATTTTCATTCACCGGTAAATAAGACGCATACTGTTTTAATAGTCCTTTATACATATTGTTTTTCCTCCTCAATAATGTAGTAACTGTTTATTTCACTTGCGACAGCTTCTATCGCTTCTAAAACTCGTTCGAATTGATACTTGGAAGTTCGATGTGTCACAACCACGACTTCTGCCAGTTCACGGTTTAAAGGTAATTGAATAACTTCTTTTAAACTTACAGAATAATTAACGAAACATTCTGTTATTTTCTGTAACATCCCAGGCTCATCTCGTAATGAAATACGTAAGAAATATTTCGAAACTACTTCTTCATCACCTTGTAATTCATAAGGAACTGGTTCTTTTAACGCACTTTTATTTTTCGGAACTTGATTCATATTTTTAACGATTGAAATAATATCACTTACTACAGCAGAACCAGTCGGTAACTTCCCAGCCCCGGGTCCATAAAACATTACTTCTCCTACCGCTTGGCCATGAACATACACCGCATTAAATTCATTATTCACATTTGATAATGGATGCTGGCTCGGTAAAAGCGTCGGTTCTACACTTAAATGAATGGCTGGTCCTTGTTTTTCAGCCTTACCAATTAACTTCATAGTAAATCCTAACTTTTCAGCCATTTGTAAATCTTCTTTTTCGACCTTTCGAATCCCTCTTACTTGCACATCATCTAATGAAACATTCATCGAAAAACCTAAGTTTGCAAGAATTGCTACTTTTCTCGCCGCATCTAGTCCATCTACATCTGCTGTCGGATCCGATTCTGCAAAGCCTAATTTTTGTGCTTCCTGTAAAGCCTCTTCATAAGACCATCCATTTTGACTCATTTTTGTTAACATATAATTTGTTGTACCATTTACAATTCCCATTATTTTTTCAATTTGATCTGAAGCTAATCCATCCGTTAATCCTCTTAACACTGGAATACCGCCCGCTACACTCGCTTCGTAACATAAATCACAATCATTATCGTTCGCCAGTTGAAGAAGCTCTGCACCATATACAGCCATTAAATCTTTATTTGCTGTTACGACATGTTTTTTATTTCGTAAAGCCTTAACAATATGCTGTTTTGCTTCTTCAATTCCGCCCATTACCTCTACTACAATATCAATATTTGAATCATTTAGAACTTCATCTGCATGACTTGTTACTGCAATTCCGTCAATACAAACATCGCGTTCTTTTTCCAAATCACGTACAACGACTGTTTTCACTTTCACTTCGTATCCTGTATCAAGAGCGATTTTTTTATAATGTTCTTTCAAAATATGGACAACACCACTTCCGACCGTACCTAAACCTAATACCCCAACATTTATAACGTTATTCATCTTCTAATCTCCTCCTACAATTTTATTATTTATCTCTATCAATCACCTTACTCTGCTTTTTAATCATGCAGGTGGTGGTTATTTCCGTACGTACAAATCGTTCCATGTTACTGCACCTCCTTTCAAAGTAAAAAAACACACCCATCCCTAGGAAAGGGACGAATGTGTTTTCGTGGTTCCACCCTTGTTCCAATCTAGACGTATTTCTCCCTAGATTGCTCAAGTTCAGATAACGGCTGATACCGCCAATAATTACTAGATTACTCGTTCACTATTGAAGTTCAAAGGTGGTAAAATCATTTCTCGTGTTAGGAAGCTCACACCCTTGGCTTCCCTCTCTGTAAACCGTAAAAATGATTTCGTGTCCTTATCGTTACTTTTTCGTTCATGTTTATTTGTTAACTCATTATACTCGCATAAAAAACAAAATCAATACTATTTTTAATTATTTTAAATTTTCAATCTCTTATACCATAAAAAACACACTCATCCTAGGAAAGGGACGAATGTGTTTTCGTGGTTCCACCTTGTTCCAATCTAGACGTATTTCTCCCTAGATTGCTCAAGTTCAGATAACGGCTGATACCGCCAATAATTACTAGATTACTCGTTCACTATTGAAGTTCAAAGGTGGTAAAATCATTTCTCGTGTTAGGAAGCTCACACCCTTGGCTTCCCTCTCTGTAAACCGTAAAAATGATTTCGTCCTTATCTTACTTTTTCGTTCATGTTTATTTGTTAACTCATTATACTCGCATAAAAACAAAATCAATACTATTTTTAATTATTTTAAATTTTCAATCTCTTATACCATAAAAAAACACACTCATCCCTAGGAAAGGGACGAATGTGTTTTCGTGGTTCCACCCTTGTTCCAATCTAGACGTATTTCCTCCTAGATTGCTCAAGTTCAGATAACGGCTGATACCGCCAATAATTACTAGATTACTCGTTCACTATTGAAGTTCAAAGGTGGTAAAATCATTTCTCGTGTTAGGAAGCTCACACCCTTGGCTTCCCTCTCTGTAAACCGTAAAAATGATTTCGTGTCCTTATCATTACTTTTTCGTTCATGTCTATTTGTTAATTTATTATAGTTATCAAATTTTTAAAAAGCAAGCCTATTTTTACTAACTATTTTCAAAATAATTTTTTATTATATTTCACAATAGCATTATGCAACTGCCACTCAATTTACCTATTTTGTCATTTCTCCAGTTTATAAATCAACGGTTCATATATAAAGTGAAACTTTAATCAGTGGGGATTTTGTTCATCCCCACTGATTATTAGCCTTCACCATTCGGGCTTTTACCGGCAGTTGATCCCCACCTAACTTCTTTGCTTTCGCTGAATTTTGAGGTAGGGGTGTTACTGCCCGTTAATGCGGGATAAATTCCCATTCTAAAACCCGTACATACTCACCTTACAAAATTATATCAATAAAATTTTTAATACAATCTTTTTGTATAACTTTCTTCTAAAGAACGTGCAACATCTTCTTCTGAAGCATTCACTTTCGCATGCTCTAACAACATTTTTGCTGCTGAAGGTAACTCTTTTTTATGTAACCAAGATTCTGGATCCCACATCTTAGAACGAATAAACGCTTTTGCACAATGAATGTAACACTCTTCTATTTCAACAACAATTCCAAGCAACGGATTACGTCCATTCGCCTGCATTTCTTTCAAAATTTCTTCGTCGTTTGTAATATACGCTCGGCCATTTATTCTGAGTGTCTCCCCAAGACCTGGAATAAAAAAGATTAGTCCTACACGTGGATTTGAAATAATATTCAAAATGGAGTCTATACGACGATTTCCTGGTCTTTCTGGAATGATAATTTTATTATTATTGAGTACGTATACAAATCCAGGTGCGTCTCCTCTCGGCGAGGCGTCACACTCCCCCAACTTATTTGCAGTAGATAATACTAGAAAAGGAGATTTAGAAAGGAAATCTACACAATGGTGGTCTAATGATGAAATAACTTTTTTCAATGCTCGCTCACTTGGTTTCCCCAATATTTTCCGTAACTCTTCCTCTGTTGAAATAATCGATTTTATTTCCATACGCTCTATCTCCACTTATAATCTCCCCTTTTTCTTTATTTTCCCAAAATTCAATACGAATATTGTATAATAAAATTTGCAGAAAGGGGAATTAAAATGACAGAGTGGTTAACAATATTTGATTCTGAAAGAAATACACTTGGGAAGAAATTACGCGATGAAGTGCATCGTGACGGTGATTGGCACGAAACATTTCATTGTTGGTTTGTAGAAAAAGATGCTAAAGATATATTCTTATATTTCCAATTACGCTCTAAAAATAAAAAAGAAGCTCCAAACATTTGGGATATTACTTCAGCCGGACATATTATGCATGATGAAGATGTACAAAGTGGTGGTCTTCGTGAAATTGAAGAGGAATTAGGGCTTTCTTTCCAAACGACTGATTTAGCATACAAGGGCATTTTTAAAATAGATTATGAAATTTCAAATCTTACGGATCGCGAGTTTTGTCATATGTATTTCCACAATGTCATCAATCCACTTCCATTCGCACCAGGTGAAGAAGTAGACGATGTGATGAAAGTACATGCAACTTCTTTTCTACAACTATTAAATGGAGAAATTTCATCTTTTACAGCTATTTCTGTTTTAAACAATAAACCAATTACAATAACATTTGAAGATATTTACCCGTATGATCTTGCATACTATGAATTTGTTATAGAGAAAGGAAAAGAATTATTAAAAAATAATAGTTTATAAATAAAATAGGACTCTTAGCATAATATTGCGTAAAGTCCTTTTTTTTATTATTGTTCAAGTATCTTTAATTTATTCTCTACTTGTATAAATAAACGAATAATTAATAACAGCATAACCACCATAATCGCTATTATTGTATGTGGATATCTAAACAGTATACTAATAACACTTCCAATTAACATCATGATGAATCCATTTTGCTTCATCACTTCTGCACTATACCTGTTACCCGCACCCCATAATTCCTTATTTTTCATAGATCGTTTCGTACGATAACCATATGCCGCATTAATATCGGTCGGTGGATTTTTTTGAAGAATAATTGCCGCAAGTATAAAAATAATACTAATCAATATGCTTATTCCTATGTTTACTAGTGCATAAATCAATTATATCCCCCCTAACTTACACTTTCATTATACGACACAAACCTTATTTTTCCAATTTATAACACATTTACTTTCTTTCTTTTGATGTCTGGAACATACTTGGAAGTGTTACAAAACGTGCCCCTTTCGTTTTTAACTGCGGAATGATTTTGTCTAGTGCATCTACAGATCCTTGTAAATGCCCACCTGGTGTTGAATGTTGGAGGATGACACTTCCAGGAAATGAATTCCCTAACACATTATTTGTAATCGTATCAGCACTCACACCTTTCCAATCAACCGTATCAACACTCCACTGTACAATCATAAAATTTTGCTCTGTGGCCCATTTTAATTGATTTTCAAGTATTTCACCGTATGGCGGACGTATAAACTTCGGTGCATAACCAGCTAAACGATTTAATATTTCTTCCGTTTTTATAATTTGATTACGGTACTCATCCTCATTTACTTTCGCTAAGTTCGGATGACTATACGTATGATTACCAATTACATGCCCTTCATTCGCAATACGCTTTACTACGTTCGGAAATTTTTCTGCGTTTTCACCAAGTAAGAAAAAAGTAGCTTTTACATTATGTTGTTTTAACTTATCTAATATTTTTGGCGTAAATTCTAAATCTGGTCCATCATCAAATGTAAGAGCTACTTCCGCTTTATTATACGGTCCTGAAAATGCGTACGCATATTTTTCAACCCATGTAAATGGTGTCCACGATCCACGATCATCTGCTTTCATTTGTACTTCATAGCTTTGAGGGATATATGCGTATGGCAATGCGCTTATATAGTCTCCATAATAAAATGAGTTATATGGCATATAAGCATACGAAACATCTCGTTCTAGTCCCCAATGATATGGGGCAAACATTTCTGGCGAATAAAAATAATACATGATAAAAAACCTCCCTAAATTTTCATATGTGATTCATCTGCACTTTGTTAGAGAAATTGTTATTCATAAACAAAAATAAGACTGTCCTTAATTAGGACAGTCTTACTGCTTACTATTATTAATAAATCGATGTACTATCTTTTGGCAAAGCTTTCACATGTTTTAAATAGTTCGTCACTTTATCATCATCATCTTGCGGATATTGATATTCATACGTGTTAGCAATTTCGTTCGCCACTTCCCTAAATAAATCACCCATGACAAAGAATGAATCCCATATGTTTTCATATTCTGCATTAGAAAATGTTCTTTTAAATTGCTCCCACATATCTTCTTCAAAATATTGCTCAAAATGCTTTCCAAACTTCCCTGTATTAACTGTAAAGTCTGTTTTCATACCAATATACCATTCTAGCATTACGATGAACATATCTCGCACTGGTCCTTCAAGCATTCCTTTTGCATAAGAAAGCTCCTCTCTCCATAACCCTTTTGCGATATTCGTACTACACCACCAAAATTCATTACAGCAATCTAAAAACTCTTTTTCTGTAGGCTTTTTTACTAAGTAATCTTTATCGCTTGCTGACGGGAATTCTTCCAGACAATTATCTTTATCAAGAAGCAGTTTACTTAAACTATCTTGTCCAACGAACTTTTGTATTAACTCAACTGGAACTAGCGTTAAATCAATCCGATTCCCATCCATGAACTGCATTAAATATGGAAACTTCCCGTCTTCATCTGGTGGAACTAACGACATTTCTTCTGGCATTTGTACAATCATTATTTCTCGAAATCTATGAATCCAATTATGATTAGACGTAAAAGATTGTATATCATTTACAACATACATAATATCATAGTCTTGAAAACAATCTCTTTTCACATTTGGATTTACACGCGATCCATTCATGATAACTGCTCGAATTCTTTCATCCTCTTTTGCTATATTTATAATTACGTCTAGCATTTCTTTTTCAGTTCTCATCTATTTATAGCCTCCAATTTTTTAATATACAATATAATGCTATGTATACTGGAGGTCCACGAGCTAATCTCGTTATACACGATACATGTTATAATTTTTGAAACTTCTTTTTCATCCCTTTTCCCTCCTTACATCACTCTTTTACAACTGCCATTCCTTTCAATTTACCAATGCTTTCTACCATTCACTTTTAATTATACAGAAAATTCTGTCTCGAATACAAAAAATAAAGAAGGGACACCTACCCCTTACAGAATAGATATCCCTTCTTTTAAAGTTAAATTTAATTCCTATGGATTAGTAGACCAAAGTCCAGCAGATTTAATAAATGTACGTTTATTTAATTTCAGCTGCGCTACGATAAATTCTGCAATATCTTCCGCTTGCATTACTTTATCAGGGTTTCCATCAGTTAATCCTAAATCTACAGCCATATCAGTTGCTACTGTACTTGGAGTTAAAGCTGTTACACGAATGTTATGTTTGCGAACTTCCATCGCTAACGATTCTGTTAAGCCAAGGACACCAAATTTAGAAGCACTATATGCACTTGTTACAGGTGCACCTTTTTGTCCTGCTGTAGATGAAATGTTAATGATATCACCAGATTGTTGTTCAATCATGCTCGGTAAAGCTGCACGAGTTGCATAGTATACACCCATTAAGTTTACTTGAATGATTTTTTCCCAATCAGCAACGTCTAGTTCTAAAAACTTACCGAATTTAGAAATACCAGCGTTATTAATTAAAATATCAATAGATCCTAAACCATTTTTTAACGTTTCAATCGCAGTTGTTACTTCTTCGTATGAAGAAACATCTGCAGTTGCAATAACAGCTTTTACGCCTTCTGCTTCTACTTCTTTCGCTACAGCTTTTAAGTTTTCTTCTGAGCGAGCTAAAAGTCCTACATTTACGCCTTCTTTCGCTAATGCAATCGCTACAGCGCGACCAATCCCTCTACCTGCTCCTGTAATTAAAGCATTTTTGCCTTGTAATAATTCTGCCAAGTATAACACTCCTTAATCATTTCAGTTATGTATTATATTAAAATTGTATCTATGTTTATGTAAAAAGGCAATGATGCACTTTCATGTGCGTAGGTTACTTATAGGTAACTATAGAAAATTACTATGCATTCATTGCACGTATTTATCATTATTCATGCAAAATAAAGACACCCTCCTCATAAAAGAGTGTCTGCGTATGAAATAAAAAATGGTTCTTTATCACTACACTATTTTTCTTCATAATTAGGAATACGTACAATAAATTCAGTACCTTTTCCTTCCTCACTCTCCACTTTTATCTCTCCTTGATGAAGGTCGAGTACTTTCTTTACAATAGCTAAACCTAAGCCACTTCCTCCATAGGCACGATTTCGTGAAGAATCCGCTTTATAAAAACGCTCAAAAATATGTTGTTTCTGTTCTTCTGATATACCAATTCCTGAATCACGGATAAGCACTTCCACTACTGTCTCATGTTCCTTTAACTGAATAGTAATTGTACCACCGCTTGGAGTAAATTTAATACTATTATGAATTAAATTAATCCACACTTGACTCATACTTTCTTGGTCAGCAATAACATGTACTTTTTCTAAATCTAGTTCTAACTCAATTTCTTTTTCAGCCCAGAGTGGTTCACTATTTAACACAATTTGCTTTAATTGTTGATCTAATCGATAGCTCACTCTTTCTGGTGTATACTCATCTGATTCTAAAAGAGTTAGCTTCAATAAGTTTTGACTTAGTTTAGATAATCTCGTTGTTTCAGTTTCAATAATGGTAAGATAATGCTTTCTTTTTTCCTCAGAAAGATTATCGTCTTGTAGTGCTCTAGCAAATCCTTTTATAGAAGTTAATGGTGACTGTATTTCATGAGAAACATTCGATACAAACTCTTGTCTCATTTTCTCCATCGTATTCAGTTCATCTGTCATATCATTTATACTTTTTACGAGCACGCCAATTTCACCATCATACTTTTCTTCATTTCTTATTTTTACGGAGAAGTCTCCTTTTGCAATTTTTTGTATCGGTTCAATAATAGTCCAAATCATCGCCTCTCGTTTTGGTCTCATTAATATTCCAATCAATGTCCAAATAAAAATAATAAATACAAAACCGACCATATCACTAATTAGAAAGGTAACAAACGGCGATACGTTTACGTCAAAAACATTCAATATACTAGTTGCTACATAAAATGCGATAGACCAAATGATAGTAAGAAAAGAAAAGAGCGCTAATACCGCTCCAAATACTTTCAGCATCTTCAACTTACTCAATCGTTTTCTTTTTCTCATTTACTTACCTCTAAGCGATACCCTAATCCTCTTATTGTTTTAATACTAAATTTCGACTGCTCTTCTTGAAACTTCTCACGTAACCGATTAATATGAACGTCTAGTGTACGTTCATTCCCTTCAAAATCATATCCCCATATTTCTTCAATTAATTGCTCTCTCGAACAAGTTCTTCCCGATTTAGACCCTAAAGTAAAGAGCAGCTCAAATTCTTTTAACGGTAACGTAACCGTTTGTTCTCCAGATGTAACTTCGAATGTTTTACGATTTAATAATACATTTCCAACTTGAATCGATTGGGAAACTGTAATTTGGTAACGTTTCAATAATGCCTTTACCCTCACTACTAGTTCTATAGGGTCAAATGGTTTTACAAGATAATCATCTGTCCCAAGGTGAAATCCTTTTACTTTTTGTGATGTTTCCCCTTTGGCCGTTAGCATCAGAACCGGGATATCATAGTATTTTCTTAATTCAAAACATACATCAAACCCATCCATATTTGGCATCATGATATCAAGAATAACCATATCAACTTTTACGTCATCCATTTTCTGAAGTGCATCTACTCCATCAATTGCCTCATATGTTTGAAAACCTTCTCGTTCTAAAAATACAGAAACGAGTTCTCTAATGTGTGGATCGTCGTCTACTATTAAAATTTTAGGTATCAAAGGAACCATTTCCTTTCTACTTAGCATCTAATATATTGTTTAAAAATGAATCATCAGTGGAGTAAAATCTCACTGATGATTCATTTTATAATGCACCCTCTTTAATTTTCAATTGCTGCGTTGCAAACTCACGATACATATCATGCGTCTGTAATAATTCATCATGCGTACCACTACCTGTAAGATTCCCTTTCTCAATAAAGACAATTTTATCTGCATCTACAACAGTAGAAAGTCTATGCGCAATAACTAACGTTGTTCTGCCTTTCATTAAGTTATTTAACGCTTTTTGAACGACAGATTCAGATTTACTATCTAAGCTTGAAGTCGCCTCATCTAACATAAGAATTTGCGGATTTCGAAGTAACGCTCGGGCAATGGCAATCCGCTGTCTTTGTCCCCCAGAAAGCTTCACACCACGTTCTCCAACTTCTGTTGCATAACCGTTTGGTAAGTCATAAATAAATGCATCAACATATGCCATTGCTGCTACTTTTTCAATTTCTTCATCCGTTACTTCGCCCTCAACGCCATAACAAATATTATCACGAATCGTTCCATCAATTAACGGACTATCTTGTGATACGTAACCGATTTGACGTCGCCATGACTCTAATGAATAACTCGTAACTGATTCTTTTCCTAATTTAATGGCACCACTGGTTGGCTCATAAAAACGTTCCAATAATGAGAATAACGTTGTTTTCCCACTACCACTTGGTCCTACAATCGCTGTCACTTTTCCAGATTCAATTGTGAAATCAATATTTTTTAAAACTTGCTCTTCTTCGTTATACTCAAAATGTACATTTTCAAGAACGATCGGTTGCTTAGCATTTGTCACTTTCACACCAGTTTCATGATCTTCTACTTCATATTCTAAAATCGTACTAATTCTTTCCGTCGCACCAATTGCCTTTTGGAATTGTGTAAAGAACATAGATAATTGACTCATCGGCATTACAATTTGAACTAAATACAAAATAAACGCTACAAGTTCACCAGTTGTTAATGCACCGCTAGAAACTCGCATCCCGCCATATCCTACGATAATAACAAGTAGTGCCATTAAAACAAACGACATAACTGGCGAAATTAATGCTTGCACTTTTCCTTCTTTCAAACCAAATTGTAATAACTTTTGTATACCTGTGTTACCCGTTTCATATTCTCTTTTTTCTGTATTTGAAGATTTCACTAAACGAATTTCTGATAACACTTGCGTTAACACACTTGTAAAAGATGCCGTTTCATCTTGAAGCGCTTTTGAAATCTTATACATTTTTCGTCCAAGTGGAACTAAAATTAACACAGACAACGGAATAACCGTTAAAAGTAACGCAGTCATTTTCCAATCTAAAACAAATAATACAATTAACGATCCAACAATTGAAATACCACCTGTTAATAAGTTTGACAAATGCTCAGAAATTAACGTTTTCACTACACCTGTATCATTTGTCATACGGCTAATTGTATCACCTGTTCTATTTTGATCGTAATAAGATACCGGCAAGATAAGTACCTTTTTCCACAAACGTTCTCTTAGTCCCGCTACAATCTTCTGCCCAATATAATTTAGTAAATATATAGACAACCCTGCCGCAATAGTTTGCATTACAAAGAAAGCAACTAATCCAACAATTTGTCCTGCACTAATTGAAGAAAGCGAAAAATTATCTACTAATCCTTTTGTAAGCATAGGAATAAATAAACTCGCTCCCGTAGAAAGCAAACTCATTAATAACGCAAAAACTAAAATTCCTTTCGGAGGATTTGTATCTTGAATAAGGCGTAAAAACTGCCTCCAACTCCCTTTTTTCTTCATTTCATTTCTAACTTCCATTCCTGTTCATCTCCTCGTGTTAAACCAAACTGTTCTTTCTAAAATTAGAATACGATACAAATGTAAACTGAATGTAAACACACTTTTTCTATTTTTACAAAATATACATAAAAACTCATCTTTACAACAGATATAAACATCTGATATTATTACCTGGTACTTAATATTATTCTATGTAAATTATAGATAAATAATTTAAAACACCATATAAATCTCCAGTTAGTGAAAGGAGTATCCTTTTTGCAAACAAATATACATTCTGAAAAGGAAACAATTATTTTTATTCATGGATTAGTTGGCAATCGTCGCGCCTTCAAAAAGGAGCAAAAACGATTTTCCGCCTCCTACAACATTATAACTTATGACTTATTAGGTCACGGTGATGATAAAGGTGAAGCAATCGACTTTTCATTACAGCGCCTCGTAGATCAATTATTAAACTTATACGAACAAGAAGGTATTAAAAAAGCTCATATTTGTGCGCTAAGTTACGGCTGTTACATCTCTACAATTTTTGCGCAAATGCATCCAGAAAAAGTATTAAGTATTTGTCATATTGGAGGACATTACAATAACCCTTCTCGTTTATATAATGTATTTCAAAATTTTTGGGAGAAGCGAGGAGATGAATACTCTAAATGGCTCTCTCAATACGCAAATACTATTTTTCCAAGTGGTATACTAAAAGCAAATCCGTTCGCAGTCATTTCAAGAAATATTTACTACCGTTTCGGATTACAATTACATTCATCCATAATTGCCCAGTCATTACGACATCGATTAGAATTCGATTTAAAATCCAAATTAAAATCACTTCCTCACCCTATACTATGGGTAATGGGAGAGCATGATCATCTCTATAAATCTTGTCTATTTGATTTGAAATCTATTTTGCCTAACGTTCTATATAAGGAAATACCTTTAGCGGGACATGCAGCGAACCTATTTCGTCCTAACTATTTCCATGACTTATATGATCGATTTTTAAATGGAAAGTTAAAATAAAAACTATTAAACTTCCAATTCATTCAACTATAAAAAGGCTTCCCAAGTTTCCTTGGAAAGCCTTTTCTCTATACAAAAAGTATATAAAACTACTTTTTCTTAGTATGCTTTTGTGTAACCAGTTAGATGTTTAGCCCAGTAAGAGTTATTAATTGAACTAATTCTTACACCAACTTTTTCATTCTCCGCACTAATGAACTGACCATTTCCTAAATAAATACCCATGTGAGAAAGACCTTTTTTATAAGTATTAGAGAAGTATACTAAATCACCTGGTTGTGGATTGCTTGTTTTTGTTTTCGAACTCCAGTATCCAGCAACATCTAAACGGCTACCTTTATGACCAGTTTGATTTAATACGTAGTAAATGAATCCACTGCAATCGAAACCTCCTTTAGGAGTTTCACCACCGAATACATATTTCGAACGATCTAAAGATCTAGCGAATCCAGCGATTGAAGATGTATCTCCACCTGTTGTTGGTTGTTGAACGTTATTTGTAACGTTGTTTACTCCGCCTTTTACAAACTTAACGAAGTCTGCACTTACGTAACCTGTGCGGCCGTTATGGTTAATTTTGTACCAACCATTTTCAGCGCCAGTAACGTTTAATACTTTACCATTTGTTACTCCACCGATTACAGCGTTGTATGTAGCTGGGCCTGTACGTACTTTTAAAGCACCAGTGTTAACAACATAAGAACCACCAGTTTGAACTGTTGTAGTATTGTTGTTTGTAGTTGGTTGTTGTGTTTGGTTAGATACAGCAGAACCACCTTTTGTTACGAAGTCTTTGCTTACGTATCCAGTTCCACCATTGAAGTTGATTTTAAACCAATCTTGTACTTCACCTACAACTTGTACTGTTTTACCTTTATTTACAGAACCTAATACTGTATGAGATGTACTTGGGCCTGTACGTACGTTAAGTGAAGAAACGTTTACTGTGTAAGTACCTGTTCCTTGTTGAACAGTCGTTCCTGTTTTGCCACCAGTCGTTACGAAGTCACCACTTACATAACCTGTTTGACCATTTACGTTTACTTTGAACCAACCATTTTCTTGTCCAACTACTTGTAGCACTTGGCCTGATTTTACTTTAGAAATAACGTTATGTCCTGTACCAGCACCTGAACGAACATTTAATACATCAGCAGTTACTGTGTATTTTAATTCAGAAGTTGTTTCTACAGTTTTTGTTTCAGTTACAGTCGTTTGAGTTTGAGTTTGAGTTTGTCCATTAATTTCTTTTAGCGCTTCATTTGAAACTTGTGCATGAGCAGAATCCATTCCTGGAACTGCAACGCCAGCTACAGAAGCTGCTGCTAAACCTGCAATTACTTTTTTCATAAGTTGTCTTTACTTCCTTTCCCTACTATCCTCTTAAAAAAAAATTAAAACTTAATACTTTACAATATTATCAAAGTAAAATATTCATCCAGTTCCATTTTTTAGCAAGAGTTTTATTTTTCACACAGAGTTCATTTTAAATGAACGAAGTGAAATCCGTGTGAACTTCATGTGAACTTTATCATTAAACACAGTGTTTTTGCAATGATTTTTTCAAATTTCTCATATATCGCATGAAAATTCGACATTTCATTTAATATCTCAATATAAAACATCCCTTTTCTATCTTTTATAAAAAATTCTATTAACCTAATACAAACTCAAGTATGTATTTCCTTATAAAGCTCCTTACATGAAGTATACTTTCATCATGACAAAAATCACTCTATTTATCAATAGTATAATATTTTTAGAAAACTAAATTTCTATACTATCTACATTTTTGAAATAATTTGACGAATTGTAAGATTTATTTCAAAAAAGCCATTTCTCCTTTAAAGAAAACACACACTATATCAATTGTTCTCTTTTTCCCATAATGGAATTTATAGGATATTTATAGTATTATATACATATCTTAATAAAAAAGAATTTTAGCGAATTGATTAAAGTTTCATTCCCTTATAAAATGAAACTTTAATCAGTAAGGGTTTTATACATCCTCCGCTAATTATTAACCCTCACCACTCGGGCTGCCCATTAATACGGAGTTTTATTGGAATAAAAAGAGGAGGCATATTTGTGAGAAATATAATAGATGATCCAATACAAAAAAACATAGAGCTATACTATGCTTTTATTCAATTCGTTTCAATGATAACATTACAAAAAGTATCAGCTATTGAAACACGTAAAAATGAATTAAAAAATCAGATGAAAAATGCCGGACAAAAAAAACCTTATTACGTATAAAAAAGGTGAACAGGTTATATTCCTGTTCACCTTTTATCAAATTATTTATAAATTTTCACACGGTCCTCTAGCGGTTGGAATTCTTTTTCACCAGCCTGTACTACCGGTTTACCAAATGGCATTTGTGCAATAAGTTTCCAATTCTCTGGAACATCCCACTCTTTTCTCACTTCTTCATCAATTAGCGGATTGTAATGCTGTAACGTAGCACCAAACCCTTCAATTTCTAAAGCTGTCCAAATTGCAAATTGTAACATTCCTGATGATTGCTGAGACCAAGTTGGGAAATTATCTTTATATAATGCAAAGTTAGCTTGAAGGCTTTCCACTACTTCACTGTCTTCAAAATATAAAACCGTTCCATAACCACTTTTAAATGCATTCATTTTTTCTTCAGTAGGTGCAAAGTTATTTTCAGGTACAATTTTTCGTAACGTTTCTTTCGTAATATCCCATAATTTATCATGTTGTTCTCCTAATAAAACAACAACGCGAGCACTTTGAGAATTAAAAGCTGAAGGTGTATGTTTTACAGCATGATAAATCACTTCTTGAATTTTCTCATCAGAAACTACTTGCTCTTTACTAATTGCATAAATAGATCTTCTGTCTTCAATTGCTGAGTAAAAATCTTTTGCCATCATAATTCCCTCCAATTTTCAATTGAGGCTATTTCATATGTATATATCATATTACGCCCCTCAAACTTATTATTAATAAGCTTATAACTTTATAATATCACAGCAACAAACAAACTCAAATAATAACACTTATATTTAGAAGCTTTTTCCTTTTTAAAATAAAAATAAAAAGACTGTTTGTTGTTATCTAAAATTAGTAACAACAAACAGTCTTACTTATGTAGCGATTTAGATTCGTATTTTACTTACTTAATTAACTAATCCAAATGCATACGACATTAACTTATTTGTCTCTGTAAAACGTTTTGTTTTATTTGATGTCCCCATGACCACTGTGATAATTCGATTATCACCTTGCTTTGCAGTCCCAGTAAAACAGTATCCTGCACTATCTGTAAATCCAGTCTTTAGTCCGTCCATTCCTTCTATATATAAACTTTTATTATTTCTATTTAACATGTCGTTTGTGCTTATAACATTAATATTATTAAATGCTAGCTGACTTTGGCGTAAGTGAGTCACTTCTAATATTTCCGGATAATCTTTTATAAGATGATACGCCAATTGCGCTACATCAGCAGCCGTCATTTTTGTTTCACTTCCATCTGGCTCTTGTAATCCAGACGCATTTGCAAATTTAGCATGTTCCGACATTTTTAACTGTTTCGCTTTTGCATCCATAAGCTGAACGAAATCTTTCTCCGATTTTGCCATATGTTCTGCTAAAGCCACAGCTGAATTATTAGCTGACTCAATCATTAATGCATGATATAAATCTTTAACAGTTAATGTGTCATTAACTTGTACTGGGATTCTCGCTCCCTCTGTTTGTGCCGCCTTCGCACTCATTTTCACTGGATCTTCCCAGCGAACTTTCCCGTTATGTATACTCTCTAGTAGAAGATACGCTGTCATCATCTTAGACATACTAGCCGGTGCAAAAGCTTCATTTTCATTATATTGATAAATAATATCTCCATCACTCGCATCGATAATCATAGCTGCTTTTGCGTTAATTTCTGGTGGGATGTACTTTGGCGGGACTACTTTTTCAGTAAATCCTGCTTTAGGTAGTTCTGCCACTTGCAAAGGTTGTCCTTCTACATTCGCTACGCTTTTTTGATTTCCTTGGAATAAGAACCAACATATCCCTAAAATAATGACTAATAGGACTGTCATCCTTCCCCATTTTAACCGATTCATTTCAAAACTCCTTTAGCAAACCTTTTATACACTCACATTTAACCTTAACAACAATTCCTTTATATAGTCAAGGTAAAAGGTATATTTATTCATAGTACAGCAATGATTATTTTAATTTACTTATGTTAAACTTACAATGTTGAAACGTAAGAATATTCAATAATAAAATCTCGTAAATAAAGCGAAACTTTAATCAGCCCCCAATCGGGCTACCCGTCAAATAGCGAGATAAACTATTTAATAGAAGGGATTCATACAAATGCTACTTCCAAAATCATTAAAATACGGAGACACAATTGGGATCTACTCCCCTTCTTCACCAGTAACCTACACTTCACCAAAGAGATTTGAACGAGCAAAATCTTACTTACAACAGAAAGGGTTTCATATATTAGAAGGTTCATTAACAGGTCGATATGATTTTTATCGTTCTGGTAGTATACAAGAGCGTGCTGAGGAGCTAAATGTCTTAATAAGAAATCCTAATATTTCTTGTATTATGTCAACAATTGGTGGGGTGAATTCAAATTCAATATTACCTTATATTGATTATGATGCTTTTCTAAAGAACCCTAAAATAATGATTGGGTATTCAGATGCAACTGCTTTATTACTAGCAATTTACGCCAAAACAGGAATCCCTACATTTTATGGACCAGCTCTCGTCCCTTCCTTTGGCGAATTTGAACCTTTTGTTGATTGCACATACAAATATTTCGCTGAAACTTTACTACATGATCATTCTCTTCCTTATCATATAAAACAACCATTATTTTGGTCAGATGAATTTATTAATTGGGAAGAAAAGACAAAGGAGAAAGAACTTCGACCAAACGATTGGATTTCAGTAATTGATGGAAAAGCTACCGGGCGTATTATTGGCGGGAATTTAAACACGATACAAGGAATTTGGGGTAGCCCCTATATGCCACATATTCAAGAAGGTGACATTCTCTTTATTGAGGACAGTTCAAAAGATGCAGCTACTATTGAAAGAAGCTTTTCATTACTTAAAATTAACGGTGTATTCGATAAAATTTCAGGTATCATTCTTGGAAAACATGAGCAATTTGATGATTGTGGTACAAATCGAAAACCTTTTGAAATACTATTAGAAGTACTTCAAAATCAAAGAATTCCTTTTCTAGCTGACTTCGATTGTTGTCATACACATCCAATGATTACCATGCCTATCGGTGTTCAAGTAGAGTTGGATGCAACAAATAAAACGATACATATTGTAGAACCTTGGAAAAAATGAATGCATGGCTTCTATTGTCTTACAATAAAAGCCATGATACTATATACTTTGGAATGTGAAAGATTAAACAAAATACGTTCCAATATCTATTATTAGGAAAAGATAGATATAAATATATATTTATATGTAAAAGAGAGTGAATAAATGAAACCAACTATTAAAAATTACGTATTTTTACATGTAGCTTTTTTGATATATTCTATCATTATGGTTTACATGAAATGGGCAGCTAAATTCCCCATTGCTTCCATCTCATTTTTTGTTGCTTATTTCGGATTAGTTATACTTTTATTCGGATATGCAATTTTATGGCAACAAGTAATTAAACATTTCGAAATTTCAAAAGCATATTCACATCGCGGGATTATTATACTGTGGTCAATGCTTTGGTCAGTATTTCTATTTGGAGATACGATTCAGTGGAATCATCTACTTGGTGCAGCTATTATTATCGTCGGAATTGTGGTGGTGACAAAAGATGAATAGTTATATGTTATTATTTATTTTCGGGATAATTTTAGCTAATTACTCACAAATATTATTAAAAAAAGCTACTTTGCAACAATACGATTCTAGAATAAAAGAATATGTGAATCCTTATGTTATTATCGGCTACTCTTTATTTGTAATTAACGCCGGATTAAATGTTATCGCCATGAAGGGCATGGCATTAAAACAAGCATCAGCATTAGAATCCTTAAGTTATATCATCATATTAATTTTTGGTTGGTATTTCCTAGGAGAAAAAATAACGAAACGTAAACTCATCGGCAACATGATTATTATCGTTGGTGTAATCGTTTATTGTATCCAATAGTAAAAAGCTCCGTTTATCACAAACGGAGCTTTTTACTATTGACCTAAATTTTGCACTTTATCTTTCAAATCTCGAACTTGATCTACCGTCTGCATAAGCTCAGAGTTTTTAAATTGCTCTACATCCACTTTCCCTTCTTCTATCTTTGTCATCGCCGTATCAATTAACGTATTTAACTTTTCGTTATATCCGACGATTTGTTGATGAAGATCCTTTGCTACATCAGGTGGCGTTAATTCATTGAATGCGGGTATATCTTGTTTAATTTCACTAAGCTTCGTTTCTAATTCTTTTCGAGCCTCACTATCATTGACGGCCTTTTCTGCTAATGCTGGTGCATCATTTGCAAATGCACTTATTTCATTTACATAGTCTGTCGCCTTTTGAGCATAATCTATGGAGTTCTTTCCTTCTTCCACTATTGAACATCCCATTAAACCAATTGAAACTATAAATACTAATAAAATTGATTTTATTTTCATTTTAGACTCCCTTCGTCTTTATCATTGTCTGTAATTTTCTCTATACATAACTTCTAGCTAAATTGTTTATAACCTTTTTCAAATAGCTATTTATCCTCTTACATGCCCTATTATCGTTACAACATCTATTTCTATATGTACGCTTATAATATCTTCAATTATATCCATATATCCTTGTCCTATAGCTGTTCCATAGTGTAATGTAAGCCCTTTCTTTTCATACACTGACTTTGGCACTGAAAAAATAAATCTCCTCAAGTTTCTTTCATCAGCTGGTTCCATAATTAAAACAATCCCATCCTCATCAAACATATACGCTCGCCCTCCAACTTTACATTCACTATGGCTCAGTATTGCCTTGGTCAGCAAAATTTAAAACATAATAAGTTAAGATACTCTCTGCTCCATCATAAAGTGAAACTTTAATTAGCCCTCACCAATCGTTTTTTACTGGCAACAAGGCCCCAACCTAACTTCATTCCTTTCACTCAATTTTGAGATGGGGTTTTACTGCTCGGCAAATAGCGGGATAAAAATAAAAAGCATTCATTCTTTTTTGTTAAGAATGAATGCTTTTTAAAAAATCAATTTCTAACTCTAGCATCTTTTTTTGACGAGGCTTTACTTTTCTTACGGGAACTCCAGCATAAATATACCAATCATCTAAACTCTCTTTTACCATACTCATCGCGCCGACTGCCGTACCTTCTCCTACAGTTACATTTGGAAAAATAATAGAATTAGCACCAATAATCACATGTTTTTTTAAAATAACTTTTTCTGCTTTCACATTCCTATATTGATTTGGGACGGTTGGCCCCATTAATGTATTTCCACTGAAATCATCAAGTACTGCATATACGATTGTTTTAGCTGAGATATTTGCAAAATCATGCATTTCAATCCCAACTTCCCCTCCATATAACGCTGTATACGCTGATATGTGCGAATAACTTCCAATTGTGATCTTACCACTTAAAATGCAAAAATCATCAATTCTTACATGATTACCTACTGATATAGCACTCGGATTATATATACTTGCTTTTTTACTAACCAATACATTTTTCCCAACAGATAAAAATCCAATTTTCTTTAGTTCTTCTTGGCTATAAAAACTATTCATCTGCCCAAACCACCTTCTGCCCTAAACAGCTTACAATTTGTTCTACTATTTCTTCCGTCATTCCTTCCCATAAAGGTAAACTTACGATTCGTTTTGCTATTTTATTCGTTTTTGTTAAATCTGTAGACTTATAGTTTCTAAAAAGAACTTGTTGGTGGCAAGATGGTGAAAAGTATAATCTAGCTTCTATTTTCTGTTTTTTCAGTTCTTCTATTACTTGTATGTTGCGAACTTCTTCTGGACAAATGATAGGCATAAATTGGTGAATAACTGCTTCTGTCTTTTGGACTTTCCACCCTTTTTTCATTAACCCAGTATTTTGTAACAACTGTTTATACCATTCAGAAATAAGGGTGCGTTCTTTTAATTTTTGATCCCACTTTTTTATAGTCGCAATCCCAATAGCTGCTGCGTATTCAGACATTTTACAATTAAACCCCATCATCGTACATTCACGATTTTTATCAAATCCGAAATTCCCCATTCTTTTAATACGTTGTATATCTTCTTCGTTTTTACTATATATGAGCCCTCCTTCACCAATTCCGAACGGTTTTGTTGCATGAAAGCTATATACGATCATTCCACTAAAATCTTGACCGTAATGCATCCCTCCATTCATTAAACCAAATCCCGGCGCCGCATCTACGACAACCGGAATCCCCTTCTTCTCTAATTCTTCATATTCTTCTAAGTTCATCCATGATCCAAAAGTGGCGTACGGGACAACAATCGCAACCTCTTCTTTTAATTCTTCTATCTTATGCAAAAGTACGGTTTTATCCATATACCAATCATCTATTGAAATATCAATAAAGTAAGGTTCCAATCCACACCAAATAGCGGCTAAGGCAGTCGCAGGGAATGTAAAGCTAGGCATGAGAGCATACTTTCCCTTTCTTCTTTTCTTTAGTTGAATAGCCGCCATTAACCCTAACGTTGCGTTTGCTACTGTTGTAACAGCTCCCCTTTTTTGAAAAAATGACGACATAATTGTTTCCTCAAAACGTTGATTTATAGGTCCATAATTCGTATATATGTGAGATGTATCAATTTCCTTCAATTCGTCCAAATACTCACTTACAGGTACAGTTGAAGCACGTAAAAAAGGAATATTCTCCATATCTATCTATTCCTTCCTATCATTTTCGGACAATATAGAGCATATCTGTTTCAGATAATCCAAATTTCCTAGCGCTTTTCATTCCTTGTTTTTCCGCTATGTTATATAATTCTACCTTAAATCCTGCATTCATTAATCGTTGAATAAATCCTGATTGATTATAAATTCTCACATGATCTTCTTGACCAAAAGCTAATTTCCTTAATTGTGGAGTTACAATTAATTCATTCTCTATAATAGAATCCACATTCATTACGATTGGTACTTGAATAATTCCCCATCCACCTGGCTTTAGAACCCTATATAACTCTCGCATTGCTTTATCATCATCAGGAACGTGTTCTAACACATGGCTACATAATATTACATCAAAAGTATTACTATCATATGTAATTCTTGTAACATCAATTTCCTTCATTAATGGATCCTTCGGTTCTAAGTCACCACATACATACGTAATATTTTTATACTCGTTAAACCAATCTCTTAATTTCGCTTCAGGTGCAATATGAAGCATAGTATAGTTTCTACTTAACAAGTCCGTTTCCGTTTCAATGTACACCCGATACAATCTTTCACGATCCATCGAACTACAAATTGGACATATACCTGTATCTTTATTCCACATCTCAAATTTATATTTTGGAAAATCATAATGTGCTGGCCAAGGGGAAAATTGTTCAAATTGTTGATTGCAATATTGACAATAACAACATTCTTTCTCGAATATATGAGCAACTAACTTGTTTAACCCTTTTTTTATCTTTTCATTATAAATTTGATCTAGCTCCCCATTTCTTACAGCATCCTTAACTATAAATCCCGCATTTTCTAAACAATAAGATAAACTCTCTTTATAATCTCTTTCAGAACTTAAAAATCCACTATTATACGCATCAATAATCAATTCAATCCACTCTTCAATTGTCATTAAAATAAAATGCATTTGTTTTTGATTTTGTCCACTATGTTGTCTAAAATAACTAAGAGGTTCTTGTATATAAACTACTTTTCCTTTCCTCATCATATCTAGCCAAGTTGCAATGTCATTAATAGCAGAATAAGCCTTTCCTTTAAAATATCCAAACTTCCCGTCAAACAAATCCCGATTAAACAAAACTGTTGTCGGCTCACCAACTACATTTTTCAAGTTTTTTAACATATAATTTCCTAATTCTTTTCCTTCAAAAAGTGTAGTTTCTTTCGCGATTTTCATATTTAATGTTGAAGGTGGTAATACCTCTCCATCCCCATCAATCAGTTCACGATATGACGTCACAAATGAAATATTTTCTAACGTCAAAAAGTATTTCATCATTTTCTCGATCTTTTCATGATGAAATAAATCATCATCTAATAAAAAGTTTATATAGTCCCCATTCGCAAGTTCTACACACTTATTAAAGTTTTCGGCAACTAACGGCGTTTCATTTTTAACATATGTAATACACTCATATTCACGTAAATACGGTTGAATCATAGCATTGACTTCATTATTTGTACTGTCGTCAGAAATAACAATTTCAATATTCTCATATGTTTGATTTAGAGCGCTGTTGAGTGCCAATTCCAAGTAATAAGGTCTATTGTACGCAGGAATAAGTATGCTTACTTTCGGTAAAGGCGAATTATTATTTATATGTTGTTTTTTCTTTTCTATGTTTATTTTCTTTTCTTTAATTTTTTGATAATAGTCTAATGTATATAATATCGATGATGGAACTATCCTTCTTGCGTAATCTAGAAAATTAGTCATCGCTTTGTCTAACTCTTTTTCGGTGGATAAGAAACCATATTTTTCTCCTGCTAGAATACTATGTGAAAAATCTTCTAATCCATCCATCATTTTATTAGATTCATTTAACTGTTGATCTGGATGTAATCGAAAGTAACTAAGTGCCTCTGCTATATATACTGCTTTTCCTTTACTTAATAAAGATAACCATGAAGCTATATCTACGTTACATAGATACCTCCTCTTATCAAAAATCCCAAACGGTTCTTGTAAATCATTTTTACGAAATAAAACTGTTGTCGGTTCTCCGATATAATTTTTTTGATCCACAATTACCTTATTTCCTAATTCTGTTCCCTCTATAATCGTATCTTCCTCAAATAAACGGACAGTCGAATAAATATGTCGCAGTTCTTTCCCTTTACCATCAATTACTTGACGATGAGATGTTACAAGCTTAATTTCATTATCTAAATCATTGAAAAAATACTTCATCATTTTTTCAATTTTCTTTACATGAAATACATCATCATCCATTAAAAAATTTATATACTCACCGTTCGCTTCATTAAATAACATTAACGCATTTTCAAACTGTCCAAGAGTTGATTTATTTTTTATATAAATAATATTTGAATGATCACATAAGTATTTTTGTAACACTTTTTCTGTTTCATCATTCGTGCTGTCATCTCCGACTAAAATTTCTATATTAGGGTACGTTTGTTCTAACACACTACATAACGCCTTTTCAAAGTAACGAGGACGATTATACGTAGGAATTAATACACTCACCAACGGAAGTTGCTCTACCACCTCTTCAGTTCTTTCAATACGAGTTCTCATTTTAACTCTCTCACCTCTTCGCATATTATTTATATACGCGACACAAAAATCACATTACTTTAACTGTATGGAGCCTATATACTTTTATGCAAACATGAAACAAAATATCATACTTTTCGTTCCTAAATAAACATATTTAATAACGCGGACATTTTATTTGCACCTTTTTTATTCATATGATCACTATCATAAAAATCATCATCACAAAATAATGGTGAATCAAATAGATCTATAATTTGAAAAGAATATTGAGTTTGAAAATCATTTATAACTTTATAAAAATCTTCTTTTAATTTCTTACTACTACAATTAAAATAATGTGAAGTAACAGGGAATACAACAATTAATGGCTTTATATCATTTTTTAACAGTAATTCTAAATATTTTTTTAAAATTATTTTATTTTCAACTAAAGTATGAGGATACGCCAATTTAGCATGTGAAGCTGCTCTTATTTTCCCGTGTTCTTCAAAAGGAATATGAAGAGAAGTAGTATTCCATTCAGCATTTATCCAAGGCAGTATCAATGATTCATCTTTTAGTTCGTCTAATAAAATATATTCAAAATGCAAATTAAAAATAGAAAGAAGTGGTTTCGGAGTATTTAGATGTGAGAATCCATCAGTGGGTAGAGGAGAGTGAACTACAGTATGATGACCATCTTGAAACAATGGATAATATACTTTGTGAATTCTATATGATTCAGATGATAACGACATATCAAAGTAAAACGAAAAATAGGCTATTCCTATTAAACAATATTGAAATGAATGATTGTTTGATAAAAGTTGTGACGCTATTAAATAATCATAGTATAGATCTTGCGATGGAAGTGTTAATTTTATTGACTTTTTTGAGAGAAGCTCCGTACTTATGCCACAATGTGGATAAGACAAACCGGTAGCAAACAATTCATACGTCGGATCACTCTTTGCTTTTTTCATAGAAATGTATAAAGACATAAGATCCGGATTTATTTGATAGATAGAAATTAATTTATCCTTCCATTCATACATGTATTTTGTTAAATTAATAATTTTTGAACTTTGCACGCCCCTATTTATCAAATCATTTGTAAGTTTTTCTGCGTCCCCTCTCCAAATGACTATATATTGAAAAGAACTTTCTATACGAACAACATCTGAAACGTCCACAACATGAACTATTGTTTTACATTTATTTTTGTCTAACGTATTTCGAATCCTATCCCCTGATAATTCATCACTTAAAACAATAATTTTATATTGTTCCTTCATGTACATCCCCTCCATTATATGTATAATATGAAATTCATTTTTAATTCGTAACAATCATATACACCTGCAATCTAACAAAAAAAATAGCTCCACCATTAGGTGTAGCTATTTTTACAATTATTGCTTATTCAAATCATATTCCTTTATCTAACTCATAAAGTTTACGATACTTTTCATTTTCTTTCAGAAGTTGTTTATGACTACCTTGCATGACAATTTGGCCTCGATCAAGGAATATAACTTCGTCTACATGTTCTATTCCTACAAGATGGTGCGTAATCCAAATAACCGTCTTTTCTTCCGTTGCAGAAAACATTGTTTCAATTAAAGACAATTCTGTTTTTGGATCTAAACCGATAGTCGGTTCATCAAGTACAATAATTGGTGTTTCTTGCATAAGAGTTCTAGCAAAAGCAACCCTTTGTCTTTCCCCACCAGAAAACCGCTTTCCCATTTCATACATTTTTGTTTGTAATCCGTCCGGAAGAGAAGTAACATGTGAAGCTAATTGTGCGTTCTCTAAAGCTTTCCATATCTCTTCATCCGTTGCCTCTGGTTTGCCAATTCGTACATTATTTCCAATTGTCGTATCAAACAAATGCGGCTTTTGATTTAATACAGAAATATATTTAGATAAAAGATTCGTATTAGCTCGTTCACCATTTAGTACAACTTGGCCATTTACTGGGCTTAACGCCCCTGTTAACAATTTTAGTAAAGTAGATTTCCCTGTCCCACTTCTCCCTAAAATAGCAATTTTCTTCCCTGCTTTTATTTGTAATGATACATCTTTTAATACAATCTCATTACTATCTGGATAACTATACGATACGTGATTCAGTTCAATATCTACATGTTTTGGTTCAATATAATCTTTCTCTCCATGCAAATCCGTTTCATCATGTAAAACACTATCACTTTCTACGCCATTAAGACGATGGGTAGATTCTACATACGACGGTATTCGATCGATGGCATCTGCAATAGGAATAAGCGCGTTCGTTACAGATAAAGTCATTAATACGAAAGCTGCGATAACTGTAGGAGCAATTTGTTCACTTGCCGCTTCATTTCCAGTCCATATAATCATCGAAATAACTACAATACCTACTACTAATTGAATGATACTGTCCCGAATATGATACCAGCGTTTCACTCTCTTTTCGATTTTTAACAACTGATCATTTTGTTTTACATACTCATTAATAAATTCACCTTTACGACCACTTGCCTGCCAATCAGATAATCCAAAAACAGCATCCGTCAGTTGTTGATACAAACGGCTTCTGCCTTGCTTTAAAGTAACATGGTGTTTCTTCATCAAAAGTAATGATACAAATGGAAGAAGAAACACGATAATAGCTAACATACAACCTACAATAAGTGCAAACACAAGGTCAAATGCACCGATAACAAGTACGAAGATACTATAAACAACTAGCGCTAATATACTAGGAAATATTGTACGTAAATATAGGTTTTGCAAATGCTCTATATCTTCGGATAACACTCCTAACATATCACCCGTTTGAAATCGAGAACGGAAAAATAACGCCTGTGGTTCTACTATTCTATATAGCTTCGTTCTCATTTTTTCTAATATACGTAGTACGACATCATGTCCGACTAAGCGCTCTATATAATGAAACACAGCTTGCCCTATACTAAACGCTCTTGTTGCAACAATAGGAACATATACAGCCATTACATTTTCTGGTCTAAGGGCAGATTTTGAGATTAAATAACCTGAAATAAAAAGTAACATCGCTCCTGAACTAACTCCAAGAAGACCAAGGAAAATAGTTAAAGTCATTCTACCTTTATTTTGTTTTATATAAGGTTTAACCCAGTTACTCATTTCTCTCCCCTCTCTTCCCTATGAAAATGTAATGTCTCACTCTCTAAAAGTTCTTCATACGTCCCACTTTCTTTCATTTCCCCTTTATTTAAAATAAGGATATGGTCCATTTGTTTCATCCAATGTAGACGGTGAGTTGCTAAAAATACTAACTTTCCATTAAATAGACGTAACATCGCTTGCTTTATTTCAAATTCGGTTTCAATATCAAGATGTGCCGTAGGCTCATCTAATAAAATGATTGGTTTTTTACTTAAAAGTGCACGCGCCATAGCAACACGCTGTTCTTGTCCGCCACTTAGCATACGTCCACCTTCTCCAATTCTTTCGTGCATCCCATTTGGAAGTGATGTAACGAGTGAACGAAGGCCGACTTCATTAATAACTCTTTCAACTTCTTCATCTGTTGCTTTTGTTTCATAAAAACGAATGTTATCCTTTAATGAAAGCGGAAAAATATAAGGTTGCTGCGAAATGTAAGCAATATTTTTTTGCCAATCTTCACGAGTAGATCCATCAACTTCTAGACCATTTACTAACATCTTTCCACTCGAAGGAGATAAAAACCCGGCTAATACGTCGATTAACGTCGATTTCCCCGCACCACTTTCACCAATAACACCAATAGCACCGTTACCTTCCCAAGTAAAATTAATCCTTTCTAATATAGCCTTCTCAGATTCAGTATTATTAACTTTAATATCTTGTAATTTCAAGCTACTAGAGGCATTCCATACTATATCTTCATTTAAATCTTTCTTTTCTATTCCTTTTTGTTGTTGCAAAATCTCTTCTATTTGCTCCATCGCAATTTGTCCATCTAATGTCGCATGATAATTTGCTCCCACTTGTTTAATCGGCAGAAAATATTCCGGAGCTAAAATCAAAATTGTAAGGGCTGGTAATAGTATAATCGTTCCATCTATTAAGCGTATCCCTAATCCAACTGCCACAAACGCGATTGATAAACTCGTAAAGAAATCTAATGCAAAAGAAGAAAGAAAAGCAACTCGCAAAGTACACATCGTTGCTTTTCTATATCTTTTACTTACTTTTTCAATCTTTCCTTCGTGCTGTTCACTTTTCCCTAAATACTTTAATGTTTCTAAACCTTTTAACGTATCTACAAAATGGTTCGAAAGTACACGATATATCTCATACTGACTATCTGCCATTTTTTGCGCTGCTAATCCGAGAAGAATCATAAATATGATCACGATAGGAATCGTTACAACTAAAATGATTCCAGACTCAATATCTAGCGTAAAAACATATAGTACAATTAGACCTGGAACGATACTGCTTCTAATCATTTTAGGAATCGTTAATTCAATATATGTTTTAAATTTCTCAATCCCCTCAATTGATAAGGTAACCAGATGACCAGTTCCAACCGTTTGAACATACCTTGGACCTAATGTGAAATATGCCTCTATCAATTGTTTTCTTAGTAACGACCCTGTTTTTTCGGCAAAACGTTCCACTAATATTTGTGATGTTCGGACTACTATGTGACGCGCTGCAAACGCGATACCAAAATAAACAACTTCACTTAATATTGTTTGTACTGTCTCTCCATGAAATAAAAACGTAATAGCTCGTGCTAAAAAGATTGTTTGCGCAATAATACTAAAAGCTTCTAAAATACTAATAATCGTTAACGCTACATATAAAATACGGCTACCGGGATAAGACGGAAGTCCTCTTTTTCTTTTCATTAGTACTCCAAATCGTTGTCTGACTTAACAGGTTGTCTAAATACATAATAACTCCATATTTGACTTCCGATAACGAAAGGCAAAATAGCAATCGCAAAGTAAGTCATAAGTTTTAATGCATAAGCTCCTGATGCTGCGTTGTAAATTGTCAAATCATTCATTGCTCCTAAAGAGCTAATCATAACACGTGGGAACATACCGATAAATACACTCGCACTTAGTAAAATGATTGTTAAACTCGTCATAAAGAAAGCCCAACCATCTCTTCTTCTTTTATTTAATAAAGTGGACACTAATAGTGCTACAAAAGCTCCGATTGGTACCATAATCCATTCTGTTCCATGAGCAGTGAAAATGTCGGTTTTCCATAACCCCACACCAGCAAAAACAAGAAGTGTAATTAATGAAAATGGTGCAATTTTTATTGCAGTAATTCGTGCACGTTCTCTCAATTTACCAGTTGTACGTATCGTAAGAAATTGTAATCCGTGAACAATACATAGTAGGAAAAACATTACTCCCCCAAGTAACGCAAATGGATGAAGTAATTGCAGGAATCCACCTACAACATTTTTACTCTCATCAATAGGTACACCTACCATAAAGTTTGCAATCGCAACTCCCCAAAGGATAGGAGGTAACATACTTCCAATAAACATCCCCCAATCCCACGCACTCTTCCATTTATGATTATCTATTTTCGCACGAAATTTAAAGGAAACACCTCTTAAAATTAAAGCAAGGAGCATAAATACAAACGGAATATAAAAACCACTAAATAAAGTTGCATACCAGTGCGGAAATGCCGCAAACATCGCTCCGCCAGCACAAACAAGCCATACTTCATTCGCGTGCCAGAACGGTCCTATTGTATTTAAGTAAACTCGTTTTTCAAAATCATTCTTTCCTAAAAACCTCGAAACCATTCCTACCCCAAAGTCGAAACCTTCCAGTACGAAGAATCCAATAAATAAGATTGCAATAACTAAAAACCATAACTCATTAAGAGATAACATACTCTTCCTCCTTATCAAATGGATCATGGCTTTGATAATCCTTTTTCGTTTTCTTATTCTTGTGGCCCTTAATGGTACGAACAAATAAGTACACACAAATTCCACCCATAATTAAATACATTGATGTGAATGAAATAAGTGAGAATAATACTTCACCGAATGTTACATTTGGTGATACAGCATCTTCTGTTTTCATTACACCAAATACAACCCAAGGTTGACGACCCATTTCAGTCATAATCCACCCTACTGTATTACCGATGAATGGAAGAGAAATTGCATACACCATTAATTTTAAATACCACGTTTTTTCAGCTAAACGATCTTTTCTTGATAAGAACCATCCGTAAGCTCCTAGAAGAAGCATGAATGTTCCACTCATTACCATCGCTCTAAAACTCCAAAACATTGTATGCACTGGAGGAATATAATCTCCAGGACCATATTTTTCTTCATATTGTTTTTGAATTTGATTCATCCCTTCAACTTGACCGCTAAACTTATCATACGATAATAGACTTAGCATATAAGGGATTTGAATTTCAAACGAATTTTCTTTCTTCTCTGTATCAATTTTCGAAAATACTGTAAATGGTGCTGGATCCTCACTTGTATTCCATAGCGCTTCAGCTGCCGCCATCTTCATTGGATGTGTCTTAATTAATTGTTGCGCTTGTGCATGACCGAAGAATAATACAAGCGCCGTTGTAATTGTTCCAACAATGATAGAAATTCGGAAAGATTTTTTAAATACTACAGTTTCTTGTCCTTTTGTAATTTTCCATGCACTTACACCAGCAATAAAGAATGCACCTGTTGCAATTGCCGCTGTAATTGTATGCGGGAATTGTACCCATAGTTGTGGGTTTTGAATAATGGCTAAGAAATCATTCATTTGCGCACGACCATCCGCTGCCATTTCATACCCGACAGGTGACTGCATAAATGCACTTGCAGTTAAAATCCAGAATGCTGATAACATCGTTCCAATGGAAAGGAGCCAAATACACATTAAGTGAATTCGCTTCGGTAATTTATCCTCACCGAATACCCATAAACCTAGGAATGTAGACTCAATGAAAAATGCCAGCAATCCTTCAATTGCAAGCGAGGGACCAAATACATCACCTACAAAACGTGAATACGTTGACCAGTTCATACCAAACTGAAATTCTTGTAAAATACCTGTTACTACACCTACTGCAAAGTTAATAAGGAATAATTGCGTCCAAAACTTTGCCATCTTCTTATATACTTCTTGCCCTTTTACCACATACAACGTTTGCATGATCGCAATAATAAAAGCTAAACCAATTGACAGCGGAACAAAAAAGTAATGGAAAATCGTTGTTGATGCGAACTGTATTCGTGCCAATTCGAGCGTTTCCATACTAAAATCACTTCCTTCATAGTTTTTATAATAAAAGTTAATTGAGCAATCTTATCAAACTCAATTATTAAGAAATACGAAAAGACAAAAACATTTTGTATGTATTGTCGAAAAATATGAAATTTCAGTTTTTCAAACTATTGTAATGCTATTTTTTACCTTTTCACTATTTCTGTAGTGTTTTATTCGTTAATCGAATTGTATAATATACCTGCATAGTAAATTCAGGTTATTTTTGACGTATTATTGACATCATTTTGTCTGAAATATGTCTTTTGTCATTTTTTTGAATCAGATTTTTCTCATTAGCAAAATGTATTTTTTCAATATACGGCTTACTTTTATATCTATAAAACAATCGTTTTTTTCTTCATACACTTGACTTTCACCCGAAAAAATGTCCTCGAAACCACCCTCGATAAATGCTTGTTTTTTGTCAAGAGAAAAATGTATTTTCAAAATTCAAACTCAAAATAATGTTATTCAAAAATAGAAAATAACTTCCCTCTTCCTCGACTAAAAGTTCATTTTTTTGTCATTTTTCCAGAACAAATAAAAAAAATGAGAATCGATTAGACTCTCAGTTTTTTTATTTATTTTGCTGTATGTTTTCTAACGGCTGGTAAAATTTCAGTAGCAATTAATTCAATATTTTTCTCAATTTTATCAAATGGTACACCGCCAAAATCAATTTGTGCCATAAAGCGTTGTTGGCCAAACAATTCATATTGGTAAAGCATTTTCTCAATGATTTGTTGTGGGCTACCAACCATTAAAGCATCACGGTAATCTATTGCATTTGTAAATTGCTGTTTCGGATACCCACCACCGCGCAGTGTGAGCATACCAGCATTAATGTGAGGGTAATATTCACTAAGTGCATCTTGTGAATTTTTTGCCGTATAAAATAAACTCGTTGTCGCAACTGGTAAACTAGCTGGATCAAATCCGCTTTGTACAGCAGCCTCACGATAAGCATCTACTGATCCTTTAAAGTTAATAGCTGGACCACCTAGTGTTGTTATCATCATTGGCACACCCGCACGCCCTGCTTTAATCGCACTAGCTGGTGGGCCACCAACTGCACGCCAAATTGGTAAATTATTATTTTTCGCTCTTGGAATAACCGATGCGTATGCAAGTGGTGCTCTGAACTGTCCATTCCAAGTTACATGTTCCTCGTTATTAATTTTTAATAAAAGATCCATCTTCTCTTCAAATAATTCTTCATAATCATTCACGTCATAACCAAGTAAACTATATCCCCCAATACGAGATCCACGACCAACCACGATTTCTGCACGTCCATTAGAAATTAAGTCAATTGTAGCAAAATCCTCATATACTCGTACCGGATCAGATGTACTTACTATCGTTGCTGAACTTGCAATTTTTATATTTTTCGTAGCTTGTGCAATAGCTCCTAAAATAACTGTATGAGCTTGTGTTGTAAAATGCGTTTGATGACTTTCACCGACAGCAAATACATCAAGTCCAGCTTCATCCGCTAACTTAGCTGTATCAATTAGTTCGTGAATTCTTTGTTCTGCACTAATTTTCTCTCCGTTATGCGGATTTAAAACGTGATCACCAATTGAATATAATCCAAACTCCATCCCTTTATTTGTATCCATACGGTATTTTTCCATCATTACTCTCTCCTTTAATGAAGTGTTATTAGTTTCTCTTTTAAAAATGTTTGTAAGTCAAATGTATTTTCCTATTGCCTATAACTTCACTTGATTAGTCAATTGATGTTGTAAAAAAAATTACTCTTTCGGTAATTCTTTTTTTTCACTATGCTTATGAACTTTCGTCATTAGCTCGTATAATATTTTCTGTTCTTCTTCATTTAATACATCATCAAAAAAAGATGATTGAAATGCAAGTTGCTCTGGCAATGCTCTCTCTAAAGCTGCTTCTCCTTGCTCTGTAAGACTAATTGTTTTCGTTTTCCAATCTTGTTTTCGTACAATATATCCTTCTTTTTCAAGACGAGTTAACATTCGAGAAATGCCACCTTGTGTAACAGTTACCTTTTCAGCTAACTCCATTTGTGTTAGTGGTTGATACGTACGTATTTGCAAAAGCACATCAAATTGAGCTGTCGTTAAATCAAAACGTTTTAAAAACTCATTTGACATTTGATTACTTTGGTTCGTAAATCGTATTAAACGTAACCATATTAATGATCCTATCGTATTATCACGCATGTTTTGTCACTTCCTAGCGTTAATCTTACTATCACTTTACCACTCAAGTGATAGTAATGCAAGAAATAATTTCATTTTATATATAACTCAACTTACTTGTACTTAACTAAAGGCATCACTCGTGTAGTATTAGGTCTACTTGCCATTCTCTACACCTCCATAAAAAAAAGGATTAAGCTCCAACGCCAATCCTTATCATGCATTTATTTTTTGTTTTCAAAACAATATGTTTGAAATTCACATCGTCTTCTAATCTATTATTTTCTTTTATCGTACCGTAAATACATTTGAGCATACCGTCTTCATGTAAAACTTGTATAAGTTTGCATAAAAGGCTCTTGTTTACACCAATTGGGCTCTTACGGGATAAATCATTTAAGTTCTACTTTTACTTCCTCTTTAGACATAACATCAGGTCTATAAATTAATTCAAGATTAGAATCACCTTTTTTCGCTTCAAATGTTATGGCTCCTGTTAACTTACCGTTTGGATCTACATCTTTAATTTTAAAAATATTTTTATTACTAGTTGAAAATGTATGGTCCACGATACTTCCATCTCCTCTTTCAAGGTAAAAATCTAATGGATTAATTCTAACTTTTTGATTACCAATATTCTCTACTGTAACATGAACAATAACAAACTCATTACCTTTTTCCAGCTTATCATATTCTGCCACTTGTGCTATTTGTACTTTATGGACTGTTAATTTTTGATTTCTAATTTGAGTAGTTTTTTCAACATTATATTCTCTTGTATCTTCATTCTTCGTATTTTCTTTTTTGGCACTACTTTGCTCTTCCTTCGTATTATTCGATACAGTTTTAGCTACTTCTTTCTTCTCATCACATGCCGATAAACTGAAAGCTAACGTCCCTGCTAAAGTGACTGTCGCGATTTTTTTAAACATATATTCCCTTCCCCCAATGTAAAAATGATAAAAATCCCCAAAAACTATATATTATACTAACAGATAAATGAACAGCATATTGTCGTTATGTGTCGAATGTAATAAGGCTATGTATAAGTATGAAGTCTTACTTTGCTTCATCTCTCAACTGTTCGACATATGATAAAATTTTAACAATAAGACATCCACCTTACTTACGAACTCTTTATTCCCATAACTATGTGTATCATAAATTTTTAAATAAGAAAAAATTAAAATAAAATGATAAAATTAAACAAATCACTAATATAAAGGTGGGCAGAACATGCATATTTCTAAACAATTTATAAAACCATTCCCTGAATATGAAGACATATTTTATGATGATTTGGAACAACATAAAAAGCACTTTTTACCCATTTGTTCTATAAACTTACAATGTATTGAACCGGAATTGGACGAATGGGTACATATTGTGTCAGCAAAAGAAATCCATGATGGTTGCGTGGGTGATTTCACCAAACCATTTCACACAAATTTTACGAAAGCAGATACATTAGGGTTCGATGTCATTAATGGAAAATATAAATTTGAAGCGGATTGGAATTATTTCGAAATCGAACAAAATAATTCTGACATAATAGAACAAGCCTATGAGAGTAATAAAAGAGATTATCAAATCCGTAAAGAATATTTTCAACGTAATCAAAAAATTTATCCTTATTCTAGCTTAGGAAAAGAAATAACATCTGTAGAAGTATTAGAACGAGAGTTTGCTGAAAAACAAACAAATGGCTGGGGATTAAATTATCCTGTGGTAAATGGTATCCTAGATGATGTTCGTTTTATGACAGAAGAAGGTGAAGAATTATTAGAAGACTGCGATAACGAAGACGAAATTTTTGACTTTACGAATCTTCTATATGTACCAAAAGATGAATATGGACATCCCTTTACATATGTTGGATTTGTTACAGGATATTTTTTTCAAGCTTATGGTGCCGATCGTATTTACTTATTCTTTAATAAAGAATTAAGAAAAGCAGTAATTTGTTTTGAATATACATAAGATAATTAAGAAAAGTCCATTTTGAACATTATTACTTGAATCAAAATGGATTTTTTATAAATAATTTATTTCTATTTCAATTCCGCATCTACTGTGAAATGTGTAAAACCTCATATAATGTAATATCCCCTATCTCTTCAATTTCAGGCTTTACTTCATAAAATTCAAACTGACTATATCCCCACTTATCTGGGTTATACACTATTACATTCCCTTTACAATTTTCTGTATTCTGGACATTCTTATTAAAAAAGTTAAATTGAGTTTCAATCAATGAATTCTTTTGAGAAATACTCCCCACGTATTCAACAACATACTTACATTTCTTAAAATCATCACTTAGATTAACAACTAATGGAACACCTATATTTATTTGTTGCCATCCAAAAGATTGTAAAATATTATCATAATATCCTTCAAAGATAAATTTTTTCATTCCTTCATGGCCATTCCAAATATATAAAGGTGCATAGCAGTTATAAAAATTCCCGTCTTTCTCCGTTTCCGTAATTAAATAAGCTTTAAAATTTAGTTCTTGGAAACCATCAGTTTTATAGCCATTATCCTTTACCCTTTTCTTAATAATTTCCATGTCATAATCCTTTGGAAGAATGACCTTATATTGCATTCCAATCATGTTTATCACTCGCTTTCAATCTTATATACATTATGATAAATCGATAAGTGGCTAACGTAAAATAGGTATAAATTATGTTTGGTATCATTTATAATGATAGTGCATAAGGGGCTGAGATACATGGAAATAAATGATCTTATTATATTCAAAACTGTAGCCAGTGAGGGTTCTATTAGTAAAGCTGCTAAAGAGTTAGGATATGTTCAACCGAACGTAACTGAGCGAATCAAAAAATTAGAACAAGAATTAGAAACGCCTTTACTACATAGAGATAACAAAGGCGTTTCCTTGTTACCTGCTGGTGACATTTTATTAGATTACACGAATAAAATATTAACTCTATTAGAAGAAGTAAAAGATGAAATTAAAACGAGTGGTTCTTCTTATATAATAGCGACGTCACAATCTATTTTGACAAATTATTTAAGTAAGCGTATTGAAGAAAACTTCAGAAATTATCAAATATATGTAGAAAGTAGTAGTCATTTGCAAAAATTACTTCAGCAACAAAAAGTTGATATGGTCATAACTTATGAGGGTTATCCTGACGCATCGTTTAAAAAAGTGTTCACGACCTCAATTTCTGTAGGCTTATTAAAAGCGAAAGAAAAATGTACCATTGATTATTCAAAAGAAATTTTCTTCGTTAGCAATGACAAAAAGTGCCCTTTTAGGAATAAGACAATACAATTTCTAAAAGAAAACAATCTATCTCAGCAACAACTTCAACAGTTGGATTCTTATTCGCTTATGGAAGAGTTTATTGATGATGGAAAAGGAATAGCTTTTTTACCGATTAAAAATGATAAATTGGTACCAATTGAAGATGTTCCAGTTGAGAAATTAGCTGTTCATTTTTTTACAAATCAAAACTCTTTTAAACAAATCCCTGATGAACTATTTGGTTAATAAAAAATCCCTCCTTTATGAATCTAAAAGAGGGATTTTCATATTCTATACAATTGATTTTTCACACATTTTGCTCCACTTCTGCACTTTTCCCCTTCTTATTCCGTTTCATATTCTTCAGTCCCTTAACCGTGCCAACTAATCCTTTCGGGAAAACTAGCAATACGATAATGTACAATAAACCAAGAATAATCGTCCATCTTTCAAAAATCGGATACTCTGTAGCTAGTTCTGATAAATAATATTTCAGAGATTCAATAATTCCAGCTCCTGCAATTGCTCCAATTAACGTTCCGACGCCTCCAATCATTGTCATCAATAATGCATTTAATGTCATTTCAATTGAAAATACAGTCGTATTAACAAAGCGTAAAGTGATAACAAATAAACCACCGCTAATCGCAGCTACTACTCCTGCAACAATGCTAGCAATAATTTTATAATGAAGCACTTTATATCCTAGTGCTTCAACACGTTGCTCATTTTGTGAAATTGCCTTTAATACTTTTCCAATAGAAGATTTGGTGAAAAGACGTAACAGAACAAAAATGATAAGTAAACATATAAGTGTTACATAATAAAACGTAAAACGATCACGGAATACGTCTGGTACACCAAATGTAAAACCATCCCCTCCGTGAGTGAGCCCACGCCATTTTTCAGCAAGGACGAAAAACAACTGTGAAATAGCAAGTGTTAACATCGCATAAAAATGACTTTTCAGCCGTAAAGAAAGTAAACCAATTATATAACTAACGATTGCTGAAATGATAATTGCAGCTACTATTCCAATTAAAAAGTTCGTTATTGATACGCCTTGTCGATCAAATAAAAGCGCTACCCCATATGCTCCTATCCCAAAGAACATACAATGACCGAACGATACAATTCCTGTATACCCAAGCAATACATCAAAACTCATTGCAAAAATAGCAAAGATGAAGATTTGAGTGAACAAAATTAACAGGCTCCGTGAATCATTTACGAACGGAAATACACTTAAACAAATGAGCATACATACTCCGAAGTATACTTTAATTCGGTCCGATGTGCTGTTCACCATTTCACCCCTTTTCACCAACAAGTCCAGTTGGCTTCACTATTAAGAAAAATAGTAACATTAACATATTAATTGCAAGTGATAAATCTGGTATAAAATACGCTGTAAAAGCACCAGCTAATCCAACAATTAAAGAAGCAATAGCTGAACCTTGTACGCTTCCTAATCCACCGATAATTACTACTATAAAAGCTAAAATTGCATACTGCATGCCCATCTCGGCGAAAATAACGCCCGAATACGGTGCTAATAAGAATCCTCCCAAAGCTGCCATCCCTGCTCCTAATAAAAAGACGAAAGAAAATATTGCTTTTACATTAATACCAAGCGCTTGAACCATTTCTTTATCCATTACACCTGCACGGATCATAAGACCTATCTTCGTCTTTTTGAGTAATAGTAGTAGTGCAATGTAAATAATTATCCCAATCAAAATAACAAATAGACGATATTTAATTAATATAATACCTCCGAATGTAAAACTTCCTTGTAACCATAACGGTAATTTTGCACTAATAGGGTTTGGCCCCCAAAATATTTTAATACACTCACTAAGAACGAGCATTCCTCCAAGCGTAACGAGCAGCTGTCGAACATGATTTCCATATACCGGTCTAATAAGAAACCTTTCTAAAATAAATCCTAGGAACATTCCCATGGCTACTGCTCCAACTAAAGCTAATATATAACTTCCTGTCATATTAAATAACCAAACACCTGTAAATGCTCCCCATGCAAATAAACCACCGTGTGCAAAGTTTAAAACACTCATTAGACCGAAAATAAGTGAAAGACCTGATGCTAACAAAAAAATGAGCATCCCTGTTGAAATCCCATTTACAAATAAATTGATTAACACATCCACCCTTTTCACCTCGGATTCATGTTAAGAGATTCCTAAATATTTATGACACATTTCCTTATCCTTTTTTAATTCATTCATAAAACCGTTATGAACAATTCGTCCGTTATCCATAATGTAAAAATAATCGCCAATTTGACTGGCCATCATAAAATTTTGCTCAACAAGTAAAACTGTTGTTTTCTCTTTCATCTTCAAAATAGCTACCATTAATTTCTCCACCATTATCGGGGATAGCCCTTTGCTCGGTTCATCAATAAGTAATAATCCATCACTATTAATAAACGCTCTTGAAATAGCCAACATTTGCTTTTGCCCTCCGCTCAAGAGCCCACTTTTCTTATTCCAAAACTGCTTTAAATCCGGAAATAGTTCCAGCATCCACTCTATTTTCCCTTCTACTTCCTCACCTTTTCCCCTAGCAAGAGCGAATGTTTCTTCTACTGTCAAATCATGAAAAATACCTTGATTTTCTGGTACATACCCTATTCCTTTCCTTGAAATTAAATGTGTAGGTAATCCACTTACTTTTGCACTATCATAATAAATTTCACCATCTGCAATGCGGTGAAACCCCATAACTGAACGTAATGTCGTTGTTTTCCCTGCCCCGTTTCTACCAAACAGTACAGTAATTGTCCCTTTCTCAACAGCAAGAGATACTCCTTGCAAAATATGAAACTGATCTAAATACGTTTCTATATTATTCACTTGTAATAGTGCCACTATATAATCCCCCTAAATAAGCACTTTGTACACGCTCATCTTTCATAATTTCTTCTGGCAATCCTTCAGCCAATAACTCTCCATGAAATAAAACGATAAGATGATCTGACAAACCTAGTATCATATCCATTTTGTGTTCGATAAGTACAATTGTGCTCTCTGGATGTTTCTTAATATTTTCAATCACTTGTAATATAGCAGGGACCTCCTCAACCGAAATACCTGCCGTCGGCTCATCAAGTAATAACACATCCGTTTTTAAAGCTAATAACATCGCAAGTTCTAGCTTTCTTTTCTCTCCATGTGCCAAATCTTTCGCTAATACGTTCTCTTTCTCGTGAAGTAATACTGTTTTTAAGAAACGTCTCGCCTCTCCAACTTGTTGCTTTAATTTTGCTGGACTCGGGAAAAAACTATAGTAATCTTGTACGAATGATTGAACACTTAAACGGACATTTTCAAGTACCGTTAATTCTGGGAATATGTTTGTAAGCTGAAAAGAGCGACCGATTCCTAAGCGTGTTCGATCTGAAATCGATAGTTTTGTAATATCTTGCCCTTTAAAATACACTTCACCTGTTGTGGGTGAAATCTGTCCACTTAGTAAATTAAATAATGTTGTCTTCCCCGCACCATTTGGCCCGATAATAGAAATGAGCTTTCCTTTTTGGACAGTTAAATTTACATCTTTAATAACATGATGTTCACCAAAAGATACGCTAAGATTTTTCGTCTCTAGCAAATGTGTCACGAAATCCCTCCCTTTAAAGCCGTGAGTATGAAAGAAATATGTATAAAGAGGGTCCCCCCTCTTTATACAAAAACAACAGAAAATTCAGTCTATTTATTTTGAACTGGTGGTTCTGTCTCTTTCATCGTTAATTCTCGCTCTAATACTGGCACCGGATAATCAACACCATCTTGCTTTTTCAATGTGACAGAATACAGCGTCTGCATCGCTTGGTGGTCCTTCTCTCTAAACTTCATCTTTCCTTTCGGTGTATCAAATTCCATTCCTTCCATTTTCTTAATCAATGTATCTACATCTGTATCACCTTTTGTTTTCTTTAAGGCTTCTACAATAGAAATTGCTGCTGACATTCCTCCCGCTGTAAACAAATCTGGCACTGCACCATTAAAACGTTTTTTATGCTCTTCAACTAACCAATCATTCACTTTATTTTTTGGAAGTGTGTGATAATATACAGAAAAACCTTGCATACCTACTAATGCATCCATTGTTTTTAATGCTGGTATATCTGGCGCACCTGTAGAAATTTTAATACCTTGCGCTTCCACATTCATATCTTTCAACTGTTTCCAAGGTGAATTTGCCCCTGCCCAAACGATAAATAAGTAATCTGGTTTTGAACTAATGATATTTTGAATATTCGCTGTAAAATCTGTTGAATTTGTATCCGCGTATTGCTCATTCACAATGTTCGCACCTAATTTTTTCGCACCCGCTTTAAATGCAGCAATCCCTTCACGACCAAAAGCGTTATCTGGGGCAAATGTCGCAATCTTTACATCTTTTTTCGCAATTGCTGCTGCTCCTGCAATCGCATCTTGTGAGGAACTTCTTCCAGTTCTAAAAATATATTTATTCCAGTTCTTCCCGGTAATACTATCCGCTACTGCTGGTTCTACAACCATAATCTTTTCATATTCCCCGGCCAGTGGTAAAACCGCTAACGTATCACTTGAACTAGACGATCCAACTAAAAAATCAACTTTCTCTTCTTCTAATAACTTCGTAGCTTTTTTAACTGCTACATCCGCTTTCGTTTCTGTATCTTCTACAACAAACTTAATCTTTTTCCCATCTACTTTCCCAGTTCCACCAGTTGCATAATCTAACCCTAATTCAAATCCGTTCACTGTTTGTTTTCCATACGATTCTAGCGGTCCTGTTAAAGAAGCAAGGACTCCTACCTTAATCGTTTTTTCATCCTCTGTACTTGTTTTCTTTCCTGAACAAGCTGCCGTTATTAATAACGAACCTAAAACACAACCAGTAAACATTGTCTTTAGCCACTTACGTTTTTTCATCGACATTGTGATCCTCCCCATACTTTACTTTCTGATAGAATCAAACACGCCAAAATCCCCTGTCCGTAATCATGACTAACTAATTCGATAGATAATGGAAAACTCTTGTAGTACCCTCTACATTCGGCACAAATATATAATCACCTTCCTATGTAATGGAAACGGACATACAATCAATATATATTCTGCAATCCAATTGAAAATACTGTTTCATTTCAGTAATGATCATACAAAAAGACTAACTTATTTTTTAAGTTAGTCTTTTCACCTTAATTAGAGTTAAGTTCTACTTTCTCTAACCCTTCAGCCAATTGTTTCTTATCTAGTCCTTCTCCTATTACTACTAAGTTTGTCGGGAAACCGAAGTCTTGTTCTAATAAAGTTGGTACTCCGAACGAATATTGGAATAGGTGAGGGTATTTATCTCCATGGAATTTCACAAAACCTTTCACTCGATAAATACTATCTGGTAAATTCGAAAGCCATTCATATAATTTGTCTTGATCAATCGGTTTCGAAAATTGATACGTCATCGTTTGTATATGTAAATGCTGTTTGACATGTAGTGTCTCATGTTCCTCATCATTTGGAAATTCTGCTTTCTCTATATCTTTTAAAGATATATTACAATACTTTGTCTCATACATTTTCGCATGATCATTTATTGCCTTTACTTCTTCAAATACTGTGTTCTTATCTTCATCTGTTAGTAAATCTGCTTTATTAACAAGAATGTGACTACCAAATTTCAGTTGCTCATGCAATAGCTGTTGTACATTTGCACTTAATATACTTCGGTTTAACCACCTTACTGCATCTAAAACGACTACAATTGATTTCACTTCCAGAAAAGGAGCTAAAATTGGCGAGACACACGCGTCTAACACTTCAATTGGATGTGCAACACCTGTCGTTTCTATATAAATCACATCTGGTCTTTCTTGTTGGTATAACGAATGTAATTGTATTTCAAGCTCTTCTTTTAACGTACAACAAATACAGCCTTTAAGAAGTTCTCTTAAAACATTCTCTTTTCCAATAATATCTGTATCTACCGAGTATTCACCAATTTCATTCATTAATACTGCAACTTTTCTATTCTTCTTTTTCTCTGCTAACAATAAATTTTGTAATAATGTTGATTTTCCACTACCTAAAAAACCACCTAATATATGAATCTCCACTTTATTCATTCAACCGACCATCCATTTCTTTACTTCAAATGTATTCAAAGCGTAATAATTACGATTTATATTTATCATTTTATTAAAAGAATGACCATTTGTAAATATAAGAGATTCACTGTTCATTTACTTCATATGCAACTCTTACTCCAGACTCAATTGCCCCTTGCATCCATCCATGTGTTAATGTCGTATGCTCTCCTGCAAAATGTACTTTTCCAGATGGTGGTGTAATATACGGAAATAACTCGAGCTCTTGGCCTGGTTCGAAAGCTGTAAATGCACCGCAAGAATACGGATTTTTACTCCAGCTAAAAGATGTTCCAGTGACAAACTCACTATAGACGATGTCACCGTATATTTCTGCTAAATTTTTTAATGCGTAACGAATGCGTTCCCTATTCGGTAAACTATCCCATGTTAACGCCTCATCTGCCCACGTATAACTCGCTAAAACGGTAGCTGCTCCTGGTGTCTGAATGCCATAACTCGGATAATATGTAAACCGTATCGGTAAATCGGTAATAGATTTACCGCCACCCTGTCCCGCTTTCTCCCAAAATCTACTTTTAAACTCTATCGCAATTTTCGTTGCAGCAATGTAATTTAATTCACGAATTGCTCGTCTTTTATAATAAGAAAATAGATTGTAAGGCTGAATTTCAACAAAACGTAAAGCTGAAAATGGGATAGTAACAATTGCAACATCACCTGTAACCATGAATCTCTCTATAGTTTGTTCATGGTTTACTTGCATCATCACTTTGCTATTTTCTTGTATAATTTTTTCAACCTTATACCGCATAAATATATTCTCATTTAACTGCGATAAAAATGCTTTTGGTAATGCATCCATCCCGCCCGTTATCTCATAATATTTCGTCGTTGAAGTAAAGAAGACCATTTCTCGTAATACTTCAATTAAAGACATTCCCATATACGCTTCCATATCAAGAAGTACACCGATCATATCTATTGCACCGTCTGAATAATATTCAGTTAAAAATGTGCCGAGCGAATATGCTTTATACTTTTTCTCAACAATACTCCAATTCTTATTAGGATCTTTCTTAATATAATTTAGAATCGGCTCTAATACATCTAACATTAACTCTTCTGCCGTTTTACTTTTTTCGCTCTCTAAAATAGGATATCTAAGTATACTTGGATTTTTTTCGAATATGCTCAATCTCGTTTTAATATTATTCGTATAAATAATATCTGAAACGGTTTTATTTATAAAAAGATTTAACGGCAATTTGAATTTACGAATGTAAGCTAAAGTTAACTTGTGTGTATCAGGAATCCGCATTGGTCCTGCATTAAAATATAAACCTCTGCTAAACGGTTCACGGATCGTATATATTCTTCCGCCTATTCGATTATTCGCTTCTAAAATTGTTACTTTATGCCCTGCTTCTTTCAATAATGATGCTGCAACTAAACCTGAAATTCCTGCACCAACAATAATAATCTGCTTTGGATTCTTCGTTTTAACGAGCCCCACATTAATAATATGAAGCATTCTTTCCATCGTTAATGGCTGCATCATGGTCTTTTCCCCTTCAATAAAGGATTTTATTGCATTATATTCGGTTAACTTACTTCCTATGTTTCATGCAAGAAACTACACGGATACATTTTCAAATACTTGAATATCTTTTATAAAATGTAATAAACTAGATATGACTCTATAGAAGTAAGACGTATTATCTTACATAACAAAACCAATGAAATTGCGAGGAATTTTGAAATGAAAAAAGGTATTAACCGTGTTGTATTAGTAGGAACAGGAGCAGTTGGATGTAGTTATGCTTACTGCATGATTAACCAAGCCGTAGCTGAAGAATTTGTTTTAGTCGATGTAAATGAGGCAAAAGCTGAAGGAGAAGCAATGGATTTAAGTCATGCTGTTCCATTCGCACCAGCTCCAACTAGAGTATGGAAAGGCAGCTACGAAGATTGTAAAGATGCTGACCTTGTAGTTATTACAGCTGGATTACCACAAAAGCCAGGCGAAACACGTTTAGATTTAGTTGAGAAAAACGCCAAAATCTTTAAACAAATCGTTCGCAGTATTATGGATAGCGGATTTGATGGCATCTTCTTAATCGCAACAAACCCTGTAGATATTTTAACTTACGTAACTTGGAAAGAATCTGGTTTACCGAAAGAACGTGTAATCGGTTCTGGTACAACGCTTGATTCTGCTCGTTTCCGCTATATGTTAGGTGAGTACTTCAATATTGGTCCACACAACATTCACGCTTATATTATCGGAGAACACGGCGATACTGAACTTCCAGTTTGGAGCCATGTTTCCGTTGGTATCCAAAAACTACAAACATTGCTTGAAAAAGACAACACGTATAATCAAGAAGATTTAGACAAAATTTTCATAAACGTCCGTGATGCAGCTTACCATATTATTGAGCGTAAAGGCGCAACTTATTATGGTATCGGTATGTCACTTCTACGTGTTACAAAAGCAATTTTAAACGACGAAAATAGTGTATTAACTGTATCAGCTTACTTAGAAGGTCAATACGGTCAAAAAGATGTGTATATCGGGGTACCTGCTGTTTTAAATCGCGGCGGTGTTCGTGAAATTTTAGAGGTTGAATTAAGTGAAGATGAAGAATTAAAATTCGACCACTCTGTTCAAGTATTGAAAGAAACAATGGCTCCGGTTCTTTAATGAAAATAAAAAAGCAATCCAATTTATTTTGGATTGCTTTTTTATTTTCATTATCTCCTATGACTTTTTAGTGATTTTCTATCATTTCTTATTTTTTAGTCTCATCCTCATTATTTATATCAAGTACATCTAATAAAAAGATAAAGATTGGTATCCCGATAATAAGCCCCCATATTCCGAGGAAATGCTCTGAGAAGATGAGAATCATAAATGTATAAAAGATTGGTAAATTTGTTTTTGCAGACATAAACTTCGGATTTAAAAAATAACTTTCAAGAGCATGGATGACTGTAATGAACACAAGTATGTATACTACGTACATAACTCCACCTACGTTGTAAGCAATGATACAAAGTGGAAACAAAGAAATAATCACACCTGCAACAGGAATCAATCCTAGTAGAAAAATCATAACAGCTAATACAAGAAGCTGCGGAAATCCTAAAACAATTAATGCAATGACAGTAAGAATACAATTTACAACCGCAATTAAAAACTGTGCTTCAATTACTTTGCCGAACGATCTTGCAAATCTTTCACCAAAATATGCAATTTCCTCATAAAACATTTTTAACTTACTATCTTTAAACTTAGATGTAAATGTAATAATACGCTCTTTTTCTAATAAGAAAAATAAGCTTAAAATTAGAGATAATAATATTTGTAAACTTACCTTCCCTATATTTGCTATCGATTGATAGATGACATCTACACCTTGTTCTATATATTTTGATACTTCCATCCCATTAATTGTCGAAAGTGCATATTTAACGATTTCATTATCAGGTGGATTTTGAAAAAATAGTTTAAATTGGTAAATTAATTGTGAAATTTGTATCGTTAGCACAGGTAAATATTTATACAATGTCGTGCCAATAAAGGAAACTAATATGATATACAAACAGGCAATAACAATTTTCCGGTCCACTTTCAATTTCTTTGAAATAAAACGTTGGAATCGATCCATTAAAAATGTCAGTATAAACGTAATTAATATTAAGTTGATCATACTTTTTAATCCATATAATACTAACGCTAATATTATTAAAACGAGAAACCGTTGAAACCCTCTACTTCGAAAGAAATTTTTCACTTCATTCATTAAGATTTAACCTCCCCCTTCAATGGATGGAAATTGAATATATTACATTTTATGAACTTCTATAGACAATCTTTCTTACTAATTAGGAAGAATCCTTTTTTTATTCTTATATTGTTAGATTCTATTTATATTAGCCCGCTTACTTACTTCAGTTGAGCTCTTTTTTTCGTTTAACCTTTTACAATTTAGGTGCTTTTCTATTTTTAGACTGCTGTTCATACGCATATCCAATATTGAAAAGCTCTTTTTCACCAAACTGTTTCCCTACAAACACTACACCGATTGGTTCTCCATTTTTATCATATCCAGCAGGAACCGCTAATTCCGGATAACCAGCTACAGCTGATAGAAGAACTTCATCGTTATTAATCATAACTAGAGCATCCAAACCTTTTTCTACTAAATACCTATCTAGCTCTTTTCTTGCATTTTCTTGACTCGTTTGCACTACGTTTTCAAACTCTTCTTTCGTTATAACAGATTTTTCAGACCCTTCAATTAATGTTTGTCCGTATTTTATTCGTCCTTTACTATCCTTTTTATTAAACGCTATAATCTCTTCTAACGATTTTACCGGTACATTCTTTTGCTGTGAAAGATAGTCGTTTACATTATGCTTGAACTCATATTCTAATGTTTGCAAATTATCTACACCCTCAGCACTTAACTGGATATTATCAGTTAATATCGCACCTGCATCTTGAAGGTCTTTTCTAATTTTTTCTGCTACTGCTTTTCTATTTTCATCTTGTTGGTCTACAGAAAAAAGAAGCCCTATCTTTTTCCCTTTTAATCCATCTATCGATAAATCCTTTGTATAATCAATTCTTTCTTTATCTTTCATTTTTTCTGTCATAACATCTTTTTCGTCATAACCTATCATTGCATTAAATAACGTTGCTGCATCTTTTACCGTTCTTGCCATAGGTCCTGCTGTATCAAGAGTTTCAGCTAACGGAATAATTCCTGTTCTGCTTACCATACCTAAAGATGGACGTAACCCAACTACTGATTGCTGCGCCGCGGGTGCAACAATCGATCCCGTCGTTTCTGTTCCAATTGCAAGCGGCGCAAAATCTGCTGCAACTACTGTAGCAGATCCTGAACTTGATCCTGAAGTATCGAATGTAATCGGACCGTACGGGTTTAAATTTTGTCCTTTCTTCCCGCTATACCCGCTTCCTCATATGTCAATAAGGATAAAAATATTATTCTTCAAATCTATATACGATGTTTATCACACCATCTTGATTTACTTCTATTCTTGTAATCAATTTTTTAAAAGTTGAATATAGGTCTTTGGACTCCTCCAGCAATTCGAACGCTTCTTTAACTTTCTGCTGCTCTACTACCAAGGCCTTAACATCATCTAATTTTAATATTTCTAACTCTTTTTCTTTTATGATTTTTTCAAAGTTTTTATCTCGTTTAGTAAAGGTTTCTTTATCAATTGGTCCACCGTCTAAATACAAATCTAATAAGCGTTCCCTTTTTATCTCTAGTTCTTTCTTTTCTTTTCTTAATTTCTTCTGTTTTTCTTGATGTTTATCTGTATCATTTAAGTTAAATACCTTTTCTAAGTCATTTTCTTTTTCTTTTAATTTTTGTAGTACAAACAAGCGTAAATCACTATATTGTAGTCCTGAGTGTTTGACACATCCACGCGCCCCCATTCTCTTATACCTACCACATATCAAATAACAATAATAACGTGTCTCTCCTTCTTTGTTTTTATACATTCTTTGTTGTAAGGCTAATGGTGTCCCACAATGAGCACAACAGGCTAGCCCTCTTAATTCGTTATTTATCGCTACACGACGTTTTGTTTTTTTATCTGTTTTTGGATTATTTACTTTATCCCATAGATCCCGCGTAATTATAGCCGGATGATGATTTTCAAATACTACCCATTTTTCTTTAGGATTTATAATCATCTTTTTTCTTCCGTCTACTTTTACTTCGGCATACTTCTGCATTATATAATCACCTTTATATGCAGCATTTGTAATTATCGCCCGTATACTTGGATAGGCCCACAACTTTCCAGTTCTTGATGGTACCCCCATATCGTTTATTGCGTCTGCAATCTTCATATAACCTAATCCATTGTCGTATAATTCGTACATCTTCTTAACAAGTTCAGCTTCGTCCTCATTAATCGTATATTTTTGATCTACAATTTTATAGCCATATGGCACTATACCCCCAGTATACTCACCTCTTCTTACTTTAGCAGCTAACGCCGCTGATACGGATACTGATACTGTTTTAGGTAATTGTGATGCAAACATGGCATACATCTCAAATTTCAAGTCGTTTTTCCCCTCATAATAACTGTCGTAACCTTCTTCAATTGTCACTAAACGAACACCGTGTCCTAAAAGTATCTCCTTAATTTCTAACGCATCTCTTAAATCCCGCCCTAACCGGTGGATAGACTTAAAAACAACCGTATCTAATTCTTTTCTTCGAACCTTCTCTAAAATCAACTGCATCGCATGTCTTTCTAACCATGCCGTTCCAGATACAGCTTCGTCTTTATAAATTGAATTTTCATCCCACTCGAATCCGTTTTTTTCAATCCAATATCTACAGATTTCAATCTGATTTTGAATCGACGAAACTTGCTCGTCTTTATCAGTGGATACACGTACATATACAGCATATTTCAATTCGTACACACCTCATTCTCTTACTAGATTATTATGACTACAGTATATAACCCCCCGGATATACTGGCAATCTATTACCAAAGCAAAAAGACGACTTTCTACAGTCGTCAAAATAAAAATATATAAATCTCAAAAATTCAGGAGGGGGTAAACAATACACAACAACATCTAATAAAAACAAAAAAGAAAAAGAACCCCCTCTATAAAAAATATACCTTTATATATAATATAAAAATAATAATTATATATATATATATAGTATATTATTAGTAATAGTATATAAGTATTATTACTGTTAGGGTTCTAAGTTTTTTTAGCTGTAGATTCATTTAATTAGTTGCCAGTATTCATTAACCACACCATTTAGTTCATCAACTAACGCATCCAACTGTGCCATTCTCTCGTCACCAAGTTCTTCTAAATAATTATCACGGTAATCTTCTGTCATTCTTTCAAGTGTTAGATACAGCCAATAAGCAAGTTGAGGTCCGCTTACCTCATACTTACGTAAAATTGCATTCAATTCTTTTGTCGATTCATTCATGATAGACCACCTCAATTTTAAGAATTAAACACCTGGAACCACATAAACTTTCGCATACACATCGTATTTAGCTGCAAGTTGCTCCAGCTTTTTTTGTCTGTATTCTGTCATAGTAAAGAAATGAATGAGAGGTATTTTTCCGTTGTATTTGTTTTTGTAGTATAACGAAAATTCCCTATACCTGCTCATCTTTTCAGCGTTCACAATCATCATTTGCGTACGATCTATTTCAACAGCATTTAGTGTACCTTCTTCATCCCTGAACTTCACATCAGGAATAATTGGCTTCTTTTTATCATCTACTTTATAACGTATAGGTGTTTCTATCTGCCAGTCGTCGGGACAAAACAGATAGAGCCACGCTTCATTTCTCATTAAGCTGTGTGCTAGTCGACTATTTGGTACAATCTTCTCAGTATCATCGAACAGTTCACGGCCCTTTTTATTTAAGTAATACACGTATTCTTTTTGATACACTGCGTTATTTACATAAGGACTGAGGTCTTTTAAAATACGATTCGCGTTACGAATCCCTCCCATATCGTGCACCGCCATTAGATGCCTACGTGTTGCGAATTTCAGCTTTCTAATCGAGGTCAGAATCGTCATCTGACGGTTTATTTTGATATGTGTCTGGATGTTCATCTTTCGTCACCTCGTATTGTTTTAGATGTTTCCACATCAATTTATCGCTGATAAAAGGTACCTGTAGCTCCGTTAATCGATCAGTTTTATAAATAGCCCTACCAGGTAAGGACGGCAATGTTTCTAGCCCCGATTCATCAAGAACAACCTCAGATGCCTTATATGTTGGTAGCCGAAAACCTAACTTCGCATCGGACATCTGTTTTACTACTGATGGGATTGACGTAACGGTCGGATATTGTGTAGCCAGAATCAAACGAAATCCTAAGCCGCCCGATACAGTCGCTATATAACTAAGCATGTACTGACACTCTTCTCGAATTTTATTAATGGGACGTGGTAATCCTTTGGCCGGAGCAAGTACGGCACCCTCATCAACAATAACGAAGTACCGATCTTTTTCTTTTGTTTCAACAATATTTTTGTAACCATTTTCCTTCATGAATTTTCCACGCTCTTCGATTTTTTTCATTATTTGTTTTAGTACATGATGTGCTTTTTCTACAGAATCAGCCACTTCTTCCACCTGTTTTAAGCCGCTGAACTCGCTAAATTCCAATCCCTTTTCCTTTAAATCAATTAAATATACGTGAGCATTTTCAGGGTTCGCCTCAATCAGAGTAGTAAGTAGTACTTTCATAAATACTGTTTTCCCCATTCGTGTAAGACCACCTAGTACCATATGAGGAGTTTTATCAAAGTCATGATAAATTAACTTCTCGAGGCTTTGCCCCATCGGTACTTGCCATTCATCTTTTTTTACTAGCCCTTCATTCCAACACCACTTTTTTGGGATACGTTTACTGAATACCCGAATCATTATCTTGTAGTTATCGTATTTGATACGTACAGGCTTATTTAATCCTTCACTTACAACATCCTCAACCTTTTGTATTAATTTAGATGGCATCCCTAACGGAAGTTTATATACATAAGTCGTACTACGATCATCTTCTTTTCTTTCGAGAAAAACCGGATAATGTAATTTTTCATCCTTCCTAATTGCAATCCCACTTACTTCAAAGAATACTTGTATCTTCTTTCTATCATCCTCTTTACCTTTTAAACTATCATTTAGCAAAGCGTACCCGAGCGAAACTGCAGGTATTAATAACAATTCAAGCATAGGGGGTTCACTCCTTATATATCCTTAAAGGATATAGTTGCTCTTTACTGGAAGATTTACATACAAGTTGTTTTTCTTATATAACAAAGTGTCCCATGATTCTAGGTTCCATTCCTTCAAAGAAACACCATTAGCACATAACGTAGAAGATACAAAAACGAGCCGGTAAGAGTTGTATACATCGTCATACGTGGAAGCCACTGTGGTACACTCATCCCCATTTTCTCAGCTGCCTTCATCGCCACTACAGACAATCCTGTCGCTGTCCAAATTACTACAACTTCCCCAGCAAGTGTCATATCGAATCCCTCTTTCTTTTTAGTTGTAATCCTTTTGACGTGAGAATCGGTTGATACTGGTTAACCATTTCATCCCATTCAAGAATTTCTTCCTCTTCCCCGTATAGATCTTCCATAATATCGTTAGATAAGCTGTAGTAACCTCGGTACTCTTTGTTGTTAGATACCTCGTGTCTTTCCATATGTTTTAGAATAGAGTTTACTTCACCTTTACCCCTGGACTCTTTATACATGCTTCTCAGCTCTTTAGAAGGATACAGATACGGTGTGTCATTCAAGTAATCATATTGCCACCTCATCGTTCATCCCTCCACTGTTTACAGTCCTCTAAGTATGCATCAATCCTTTTTTGAATCCCTATTTCGTTATACGGACCATAAGAGTCTTCTTCTCCCAATAAGTCAACGATATCGACGTAGTTTGGATTTTTTAACATGCTGTGATTTGCGATGTGATTGTACACACATTGCACTTCATCATGATCATCAGCCTCTACGTACATGTTGTAAAGTGTTTGTGACGGATACAGTTGCATGCGATTTAAATACTTATATCCAGGTCTCATTGTTCCTCACCTTTCCCTTCTTGATGTCCTCATTTCCACTTGGTATTCCTCGTGGTCTTGATATAGGTATATGACCTGGAGAATTATTTTTGCACGTCCACACCAATTTTTTTCTTTCTAGCTTGTACTATTTATAAAGGAGTTTATTTTTGTATATAGAAAGTAAATCCTTGAGGTGAACGTATATGAAGTTTAAATGTAAACTCAAAGTAATCTTTGCAGAGCTTGATATTAAGCAGAGTGATTTTGCAAAACGTATTGGAGTTGACGATTCTACTCTTAGTGCAATTGTTCGTAACCGTACTAAACCTCGTTTTGATACGGCCTATCTAATTTGCAAAGAACTCGGTAGACCAATTGAGGAGATCTGGACCATCGAGGAGTAATTCCTCCCCCTCCAGCCTTAATAAGTTTTTATCTTTATTTTTCTTTTTACACTTGACTTTTGCTTTCGGCAGACAATCATGGGATGAGGGTACAGGACAACGGCTAGGGCAGAGAATGACTACCTTACAACGCTTCAAAAATAAAAAGCGTTGTAAAGTAGACGTTCTGTCAATCATGGTCTATCGGGTTAAGGAATCCGTATAGTAACACCCTGTTTAAACGCTGTAATCTCTTACACAGCTGACTTTTTACAGATAAAGCTTGTCCTATCTGCAGAAAGAACCAGGAAAAGAAATGCACTACTGGCGTATCCTTCATTACTCGTAACCTATAATTCTTTCATTATCAGCTGCTACCCGTGCCGTAACACGCCAAGCACCGCCGTACCGTTAATGGCCGTACTCGCCTAGACTCCTAACAACGCAAACAAGGAAACGTTATTCGTTAGGACGCTTAACTTTCTGACGTTGGCTTAGCTAACCTGTTCAAGTTTAACGAGTGTTAGGTCATTCCTCGTGTGGATCCCTCCTCTTAGTTACCTAAAAAAGACAATAGGAAACTAGACCTCGTGTATATCTATTTTTTCAAATAAGGATATTCACGAGGCTGGAGGTTGTCCGATATTTAGTTAAAGAAAGAGCCTATAGCACGTGAGCTATAAGCATATTAATAACGAATAAAACCGAAGCCACAGTATAAAAACCATAAAACCAAATACAATCAGATTTTGTTTCTAGACCAAAATAGTTATTAAGAGTTTTCATTTATGCCCCCTTTCAACCCAGAAAGTTCAACTAATTAAGTTAAATATATAACTCAATTAGTTGAACGTCAATAGGTAAACTAGAAAAGTTTACTATTTTTTATGTAATTGTGTTAGAATACGAGATAAGATGGTTGTGTATCGGAGGAGAATACATATGATATTTACATTGGGGCAAACACTACGTGAGATAGGTGTAACCAAAAACAAATTAGCTGTAGAAGCAAAAATCCGCCATAATACAATTAGTGATTTAGTAAACGGTAATGTTAGTTCTATACGTATAGATACATTACAAGCAATACTTGATACATTAAATAAGTTAGCTGCTGATCAAGGAATAGAAAAAGTTTATGGTATTAAAGATGTTATCAAACATGAAAAAGACGCATAATTAGCGTCTTTTTTACTTACAAATATTAGATGAATACTTAAATTTATGTTGTTATTTGATACAATAATCTTGCAATACACTATCATAGGAGGGGGAAAATGAGAAAAAAGTATTTCAATACATTAGGGGCAGTGTTTATCGGAATGTCTTTATTATTCGCGTCTGGCTGTACGCCACAAAATAACGAAGTAACTTCTCAAGCGGTAATTCAAAAGGATGAGGAACAAGCTACAAAGCAAGCGGAAAAAGAAGCTGAGAAACAAAGAAAGCAACAAGAAAAAGAACAAAAAACTCAGGAAAAAGAAAAAATAAAGGAAGAAAATAAAGAGAAAAAGTTTAATGTCAGCATCGAAAAAATTGTTAAAAAGACCATAGGAATAGATGATGTAGAGTCGGTTGAAGTAAATAAAAACTTCGATTTACCCGATCCAAATAATAAAGTGGTATTACTTAACTTAAAAAACGCTAACGATAAAGTGCTTACATGGAACGGGACTACCAATATATTAAAAAAGTTATCCAAAGAAAAAGAAATCCAGAAGGTTATTTTTGTATGGAAAGCTGAGCTAACAGATACATATGGAAACAAAAAGAGCGATCCTGTAATGAAAATGAACATAGACCGCGAGAGCTTAGACAAAATTAACTTTAAAAACTTTGATCATAATAATATCCCTAACGTCGTAAAAGATTATTGGGAACATCCTGCATATAACAAGTAGTTTAATGATGAAAGGGTGGAGTTATTTTGAGAAAGAAAAAATCCGTTTTATACGTTCGGAATGAATATTATGGAACAGAGAAAAAAGAAGATTTATTTAGTGAAGTATATGAAAAATACTTAGATGTAAAAGTAACAATCACTCGTAAAACAAAGAAAACTGACAATTAATTGAACATTTATCCACTTTGCGCATTAATAATTTATTAATTTTGGAAGTTGCAAGAAACGTACTTTAGTAGAGTGGAAGTAGCATAACGAAAAAGGCCGCCCATAGGACGGCTCTTATTTTTGTTAATCAAACTATTCTTTTGTAATAAATCTCTTCATTTTTAAACATTAAACATATACCCATAAAATTATCTATAAAGCCATCCTTTATAAGTAGCGATATAGCCTCCTAGAAAATCATGGGGTTGAACATCTACTCGTGGTAATACCCCTTTATAACCATTTTCATCCTCATACTCAAGTTCAATGGGTACATCACTACGGTTTTCATAGTATCTTGTAACTGTAACCTTTCTCATATCTGCTGGTGCCTTCTCTATATGCTGTTCAGAAGCTGAAATAGCATTATTTAACTGTACCTCTGATTTTTCAGCAGCAGCCACACCGCTTGCTCCTAATAATAAAATTCCAGTTGCAAGCACACTTGTTCCAAGTTTCTTAAACATACATATCCCTCGCTTCAGTTTAATAGACTTACACGTTAAAATTAACAGTTATATACTAAATTGTAAATTAAAACAATTATTTATACATAAAAAAAGTAAATATTCAGTAAATTTAAAGGTGACTCTTAATTTAATACTTCATATACACATAGGTTTCATTTGCTGTTTATCCTTATAAAAAATGTTAAATTTATATTGCTATATTACACCTAATGATACATAGTTAAATTAATAGCACATTTAGTTACTTATTAAGGGGGGGCTATTAAATGTTTTTAAGTGATAAAGACCTAATGTTCCTTGCGCAAAATACCGACTTGATTAAACCCTACATCCCAGAAAATTGCGAAGGTGCAACTATCAATTTAACTTTAAATAATCATGTAAAAGTCTATGAGTCACAAGATCCTATAATATTAGGTGCTGAAGTTCCTATAGAATTTTATAAAGAAGTTGATATTAGAACTGAGGAATTCTATTTGAAACCCAACCAATCCATATTAGTCCAAACAAATGAATATTTTAAAATTCCGACAAATATGGCGGCTCAAATTTTAGAACGGTACAGTGTCAAATTACTTGGTTTTATGATTAGTCCAGCTAGTTACATGAATCCAGGATATGAAGGAAGATTAAGTTTTTTAGCTATAAATCATTCTTCAGTTCCTATACGACTAACACCTGGAATTAAATTTTGTCAATTAGCACTAATCAAGTTAACTTCTGAAGCTCTAAAACCTTATAATAAGCAAAGTAATACTGTTTATTATCAATCTGAAAATGTAAATACATCTAAATTGCACCTTGACAGTGAAATTCAAAGCTTCCTTACAGATAGAGGAGTAAGTAATGTATCTCTTGAAACTGCTAAAGAACTTGGGGATCACTTAATGTCTCATATAAACGAGGCGGCTAAAGAAATAGCTGACATGTTACGTAAGGAGTATAATAGTTTAAAAAATGAATAACTTGCGAGCTATTGTACAAAGGCATGTGGAAGAAGAAACCTTGCGCCAATATTTAGATGTAAATTACTCGACTACTTCAGCTGAAGAAAAATTAAGAATCCTAGACTTTGCAAGAGAAATGATTGAATCCAAAGTGCAACAAATTTTGGATATCTTTCTAACAGAAGTCACTGAAAATTCTCCTGAACGAAAAAAAGCCAAGAAGCTACATTGAAGTGCACCCCAATTGTTAGACACAGTCTAACAATTGGAGGTGCATTTTTTATGGCTAAATTTTCTTCAAAAGAAAAAATCCAAGCGGTGAAACGATATTTAGATGGTACAGAAAGTGGAAAAACAATTGCTAAATCTATAGGAGTTAACCCTAGCGTACTTCGTGAGTGGATTAGACGATATGAGTCTTCAGGTGAAAAGGCCTTTGAAAAGTGCTATACATTCTACCCAGCCCAGTATAAACTAGATGTACTTTATTATATGAATGAACACGGGACATCTATCAGAGAAACAGCGGCACTTTTCAATATACCGTCTTATGAAACACTTCGGAAATGGAAAATAGCTTATGAAACAGGAGGATTGGATGCCCTACAATCAAAGAAAAGGGGCGTCCAACCATGAAAGATAAAAAAATAAAACCAGTAGATGAAGGATCAATCGAAGCCTTACAAGCGGAAAATGAGCGTTTACGTATGGAAAATTCATATTTAAAAAAGTTGAATGCCTTAGTTCAAAACAAAGAAAAATCCCAAACAAGACAAAGCGCAAGTAATCTACGAGTTAAGGCATGAATTTCCTATCAAGGAGTTACTTCAACTCGCAAACATTCCACGTAGTACGTACTATTACTGGATGAAACATTTTAATCGTCCTGATCCAAATGCGGAGGTAAAAGAACTGATTCAAGCTATTTATAATGAACACGATGGGTGTTATGGTTATCGTCGTATTCGTGATGAACTTATGAATCGTGGACACAAAGTAAATCATAAAAAAGTGTATCGTCTTATGAAAGAATTAGGGTTAAAATGTCTGGTTCGTATGAAAAAATATCGCTCTTACAAAGGGACAGTTGGGAAAATTGCACCAAATATTTTAAATCGCAACTTCCAAGCTGAAAAACCAAATGAAAAGTGGGTTACAGATATTACGGAGTTTAAGTTATTTGGGGAGAAGTTATACCTATCACCAATGTTGGATTTATTTAATGGTGAAATTATCACGTATACAATTGGTTCAAGACCGACCTATTCCCTTGTTTCAACGATGTTGGACCAAGCCCTTTATTGTGTAACCGATCCGGATAAACTCCTCATTCACTCTGATCAAGGTTGGCACTATCAAATGAAACAATACCGTCATTCTCTTAAGAATTGTGGCATAACTCAAAGTATGTCTCGCAAAGGAAACTGTTATGACAATGCCGTTATTGAAAATTTCTTCGGTATCATGAAATCGGAATTTCTGTATCGAAAAGAATTTGAAAGTATAACACATTTCAAACAAGAGTTAGCAAAGTATATAGAATACTATAATCATAAAAGAATTAAGGCAAAATTAAAGGGTATGAGCCCAGTACAATACCGGGCTCATACCCTAGAGGCTGCCTAATGAAACGACCTGTCTAACTTTCGGGGGTCACTTCACATATTTTCACGGCTATTTTAACAATCATCGCAAGCACAGGACTTGCTCATGCTGTTAATTTAGAAAACATGGGGTATATTACCGTATGTGCACTTGTCCTTTTAGCTGCACAATTATATCCGATTTTCAAGGATTAACAGGAGGATCATCATGAGAACATTCAAACACTTTAAAGGTGCTATTTACAAAATGATATGCACTGCACAGCACTCAGAAACAAATGAAACACTAGTCATATATCAAAATGAGTCTGGTACTATTTTTGCGAGACCTTATGAGATGTTTTTCGAAACAATTGAACGTGATGGAAAGGTAATTAAACGATTTACAGAAATAGAAACAAAAGACGATTCTAAATAGGAATCGTCTTTTGTTTTTCTCTCTTTTATTTACTTCACATACACATAGGCTCCATTTGCTGTTATATAGTATGTTTTACCTTTGCTATCGTGTATTGGATACTTTAATTTAAATACTGAATTTAAGTTTAATGAATTAATAAGTATAAATTAAAGAAGCCGCTCAACAGGACGGCTCTTATTTTTGATTAAACTATTCTTTTATTAAATTCAATTTATACTTGATAAACTTCGCAATACCATCCTTTATAATCTCTAAAATACCATGTGATAGCACCTAATTTATTACGGTCGTCAACAGGTTCGCATTGCAGATAGAAAATACCATCCGCTTCATAAACCAAGTTACCCTTCACTTTGAATTCAGCGAGTTTATCCATAATTTCTTGAGCTAAATTAACTCCTAATCCGCCTGATTTCATTGTCCATTTCATATTATTACCTCCACCGTTATATGCGTTTTGGACTCTTTCAATAAAGCTATCCCAACGTCCTTCTGCTAACATGCGATGAGGACAATACTTCCCGCTCCATGATTGGTGTGTGCAAACTTTACTAATTGGAATATTGTACTGTTTCATGAGTTGGGCTACAACGATAGCTGCATTATCTTCTGCTTTATAATATCGATCTCCACCACTTAAAGAGTAACAGATTTCAACTCCAATAGATTTACGATTTCCGTTACCACCACCATCACCGCAATGCCAAGCATTACGCTCTAAAGAAATTCCTTGTACAGCTTCTTTATCATCTACCCCAATATGAAACGATACTTGGTTATCATTGCGAATCATATAAGATACTTCATTTGCTGCTGTAGCATCGTTATAAGTATTGTGGACAGTAATGAATTCTGGATTCATCGTATAGGGGCATTTTGTACCATATTTACTTGGGTCAACTAAATTTTTTCTAATTTCCATTACTCAACATCTCCTTTTAGTGTAAGCTATTTTTTTCTAATACATCTTTTTGTTGTAATCCTTTGTTGCTCAAATAGTTGTTCTTCCAAGCCATATACAAAGTAAATGCTCCTGTAATTACGGCTACTAAATCGTTTGTAATTTTGTCATCAATCGTTTGGTATCCAATCAGATTTAAGACACTATTAATCACAGCAATTACTAATACGACATAACGACTAATTGAAGCTGCATCAAAGTTCCCCATGCTCTCACCCCCTCTCATTTAAAGAAATTTAAAATATTAAATAATAAAAGGACTGCCAATGACAGTCCTGAAATCCACATAGATATATGTGCTTTTTTGTTACTTTCCAACTTTTCTTGCGCTAGTTTTAAGTCTCGTATTTCTCGATCACGGAACTTGAACATTTCATCAACTTCAGTCCTTTGCATATAATTTTTTTGATTGTAGTCTAGCTTTTCCTCGATTCGTTTAACTGCGGCGTTCATCGTCTGAAGATGCACTTCTAATTTCGCAATACGTTCGTACTCTTTTTGCTCCACCGCCATCACCCCTTTTTAGACAATAAAAAAAGACCAGCTTATAACTGCTGCTCCGGTTTCTCGTTTATTAATTTTTGAACTATATCTTTCAGCTCAGCTATATTGGTTTCGAGCGTTTCAATCCTTCTTTTTGATTGTGCGCTTTCTTCTTTCAATAATTTATATTCATCGTAAAACTGTTGGAAAGCTGCGATAAAAAGAGAAACAGTATTATATAAATTAATGGCCTTTTTCTCTTTATCTGTAAATACATCGTCCGTATCATCTGCAATCATACCGAAATAAGTTTCGATATCTTTCGTTGTATATGGTTCTGTTTGTTCTTCCGGCTTGTTCACACGCATTTGATACAGATCATACATATCGTCCTTGAAGTTGTACTGTTTGATAACTAAACTCATGATTTTATCAAGAGCTGAGAAAGGAATATCTTTTATATTTTCTTTCATATTTCTAGCTGATGTAGGATTAAATGCTTTCGCCCACATTTGCCCAACAGCACTAATATCTTCATTCGCTCGTAGCGTTCTTAATTCTATATCTTTCCATCCTTGCCCCATCATACCTTTAATCTGTAGTCCGTTGTTATAACCTTGTACAATACTTGATCTTATCATTGCATTACCCATGATTAAATCATGATCAGTGGCGCCATTGATGAAGGTTATATTGTAGTCACTACCTTTCCTTTTAAACGTAAACTGTCCTGGGTTATTTTTAAAAATATGCGGTTCCGTTGTGGTCACAAAGAAGTAGCCGTATCCTGGGGCCCATCCTTCAGATTCAAAAATAATATCATTCAAGTTTTTAAAACGAAATTGCCCATCTGCATATAAGCTCAGATGACCACCATCATTTTGCATATTAATAAATGATGACCATATATTACTACCTTCTGCATTTTCTCCTTTAGAAACTCCAAATGTTGCAAACGCTTTTGAAGGTTGATCGACTCCATTAATCCGTGGCATGACTTGATAAATATAAAATGATCCTGTACCAGCGTATTTTCTATTATCAGAACCAAGTACTAATGAGGGTTGAATACTTCCATCATTGGTTTCCATAAATCCTATATAACCACGTGGCTTATCTAAATCGAAAATCTTCATGTCTTGCTTATTTATTTCAACAAATCTGTTTCCACTCGTTTTAAGTGTTACTCCTTCTAAAACTTTTCCTTTGATATGATTCGCTGTAATAAAACCTACTAAGTTAATCCTATTCGCATTCAAAGTAATGTTTTCTTTACTCATATTGAATGCTGCAATTACATCGTTTTCTTTTACAGATATACTAACGCCTTTTTCCGTTAACTGAAGACGCGTTTCCATATCTCTTACATAAGAATCTTTTGCAAATTGTCCATCAGCTTGCGTCTTCGTATATACCTCTGTCTTTTTCGCTGCGGCATTGATGCCCTGTTCATTAATAATGAAACGGTTATCAATTAAAGTCATCTTCTGGTTAAATTGTTCAGTTGCAAGCTTGTTGGCTAATTCATCTAATAAATCTTGTTTATTCTGATTAACTGTTTGCTTCAACTCTGGAATCTTAAACCCAGCAACATAATCCTCTACTTGTTTAAGCTCAACTTTACCTTCAAGTGCTTTCGCAGTATTTTCCCATCCAGCTTTCGCCTCTTGTAATTGTTTCCCATGTTCTGTCTGCGTATTTTGTATTAAAGAGACATTTTGTTTAATGGAAGTTGCATCTTTTTCTACAGTAGCAACACGCTTATCAAATCCACTTTGATTATTTTCTACTTTTGTTATTGTTTCTTTAATACCATCTACACTTTTTGTAATTTCATTGGTTTTCTTGGTGAATTCATCGGTTGTTACCTGCTCTTCAGGCGGTGGCGTCCAATCCTGCGGCTTATTTCCTTTATACAAGGCAACCCATTCCACAATAGATTTCGTAGTACTACTCGGATAGTTATATAAGCTTAACTTTCGTTCATTTCCACTTGTAGCCGCAACAGCTTTGAAGGTTAAATAAGTTATTCCATTACCATAAACACTTGTTGCATATCCAACATTGCTAGACCCGCCATTCTGCCAAATTCCAAATTTCTGACCTTGCGTTACACTCCCTTTAATTACAAAGGTATATTCCTCACCTGTAGAGAAATTTTCAGTAGAATTGTAATGGTTGATTAAATAATCGGTCTTCTCATATTTAACATTTGATTTTAATAAAAGGTTACGTCCACCAGCTTTATCGTTATTAACTTTCTTTTCTACACTCTCTAACTTCTCACTAATCCGACCAGCCTTTTCTGTAATTTCAGTTGTGGTTTTCTTTAGATCATTAGTTGTTTGCTGCACCTCAGAGATTTTCTTTATTGTGCCTTCGGAATTCTCTACTACTGTATTTAGTTTCTCAGTGATTTCACCATCTTTTTTTGTTAATGCTTCAATAGATTTATTGAACCCTTCGTTAGTTTGCTGCAAGCTAGTAACTTTTTTATCTATTTCACCTTGAGAGTTTTGTACATTTTTAATGGTTAGAGAAACTTCTTGAAGATTTTCTGTTACTTCCATGAATTGTCCATTTGTCTCTTTTTGCGCATCTTCTACTTTTTTATCTAATTCTTCTTTTGTGGACTGAATATCCCTATTAACCTGTTCAAGTGTTTCTTTTTTGACAGACTCTACATCGGGTACAACAGATTCCCAAGCTGTACCTGTCCATATTTTTAAGATACCAGGCTTACCATTATTAATATCACGCCAAAGCGTTTTATAAGGTTTAAGTCCTGTTGTTGGTGGGTTCTTAGCTTCAATTATTTCTACTGTGTTATTTTTAAGATTCTCTTGAACTTTTTCAGCCAATGTTTTCGCTGCTTCGGATTCTTTCTTAGCATTACTAGCTGTTTCATTTGCATCTTTCACTAATTGATCTAACTGATCAATCAGCTCTTGCTTACTTCCTAGTGAACTAAGAATACGATTGTATATCTTTCGTAGTTCTTCGTTTGGATCAGTAATTTCACGATAATCACCAAACACATATTTATCTTGCGAAGGATCAGTATATGATTCATCACCAGCGATTACCCTCGCTTCAAGGTATAACTTAGGTGTGAAGCCTGTATCTTTGATTCGGATTGTATCGCCCTCATTAATTAGTTCATGTGCTAGTCCGAAAATACGTCCAATCGATTGCGCTTCTACTTCATAAGAAACTGAAGAATTGACACGTTTTTTTAATTCCGTCTTCATCAAAGTCAGTAATCGTTGTGGTGTCATATTTTGATCTTCTGTTTCTGGAGTGTAGAAACCAAATTTATGTTTACCATGTGCATTCCAGCGTTGAAAGGCATCACTATCTGTAATATAAAGAAGTCCGTTATTGATGCTCTCAACCGTTATAAGTTCGTCACCTTCACCTCGTACAAAGCCGACTAAGGCGGTACAAATATCCCTGGAATGTTCAATGCGTCTAACGCCAACTAAGTCTTTTCCCAGGGTTATTTCCTTCCCTGTTTCTCTCCCTCGTTTATTTATCATATCAACGTACCATCCAGTAATTCGAGAACCGAATACTTCAACACGATATTGTATTTCCAACTCAAACAAAGCTGCAATTTTCTTAAAAAAAGTGAGGGGATCGATGAATTCATCAATAGTCATCGTGTGGAATGAAGAATAATCCGTTATTCCACGTTGCCATTTTGAATCTGTAAGAGCAATATCAATAAACGTATTAACTGTTTCGCTCTCTATACGTTGAGGTTTAATAATCCCATCTTTCGCTATTTGAACCCAGGCACCAGACGAGTGTACAGTTAATGATCTATCATTTGAATCTTTTTCTACTTCATTGTTAATAACATACGGAACAATTCGACCATCTCGTACTTCCTTTAAAACCAAGTTCTGCTGTTGTAATGTAATTGCATGTGGAGTGCCGTCAAAAGTTTTGAACTCTAGCATATCAATGTTATTCTTGATTTCCCAATGACGTTTATCTTCCCAGTAGTCCTTTGGTTGAATAGCGGATAGAATTTGATCTGTTTTGAAATCAACAACATGAAGTAATCCGCTTGGTGTTCTCATCGAAATCGCTCCCTATATTTAACTTTTGCTGTTCCAATATCAGATGGCATAATTTCGAGTATATTAGCACCTTTATGAATAACAGGAAAATTACTGAAAAACTCTTTTATGTTAATCGCGTTTTTCCCTTCAATACTGACATGACTACTTTCTGTATCAATCACGACCTTATCACCGACATCAACTATATAAGGCGGTGTGTTATTTGTATTTAAATTCACTTTCCAAAACTTTAAATCACTAACTGACATTGCTTCTACTGGCGGTACATCTTGCCACTGCATGATACTAATCTGTATTTGAGCTGCTTTTTCCATATGCTTGTTGTCTTTATCAGTCCATCTCGCAAAGCGCTCTGAATCATCCTTTTCTGTCCCTGGAAGGAATTTTGAAATATACGCTTCCCATACATTTCCGGTCCTAGCTATCCACAATCGACCAAAATACTGATTCCATGTATTCGGGTAATCGCCACTCTCATAGATCAAACCTGTTTTCCCCGGCTTGTTATCATATCCAATTACCATCGTTCCAAAATTTTGCTCAGCTTGCCAATAAAGATCGTTCATAGCAATTTTCGAAAGAACTTTGCTGTTTTCATCGAGTATCGCTATCTCAACCCTTCCCATTTCGTTAATCTTTTTACTCTTACATGTAACATAGGCTTGCATAATAAAATCTTGTACTGGGCCACCAGGGATACTTTTTTTAACAGTTGCACCGTGCCATCCTTTTCCCGTTCCAGTCCCAAAATCAGAACAATAAAATTGATATTTATCTGATTTCATTTCACCAACCGGTTCCCCATCTTCCATTGAGCTGACTTTACTCCATCCGACGGTAGTGGCCATTTCATCCCATACTATACGTTGATTCCTTTCTACAGGCTTTTCCACAGTTTTTAGTGGCATACCGATACGAAAATAATCTCGATCACTTAAGGATCCTCCGCCGAACCATACATCTAAAAAAGTATTTGGCTTTGTAATATCAATTTCAATGATAGGGTTAGAATGAACCGTTCCTTTATTTTGGATATTAGCAACTAACCCATTAACGTCTTTTTTAAATTCAACGGTTTGCTCTTTTCCTAACTTATACGGCATTGGACATATTAGTGTAATAGTTGCTTGATGAATATTAGATTTTTCTAAAGTCTCCGCCACAGATTCTTTAACCCCGTAATACACAATATCTGGTTCGTCTGTGAAGGTAATTTTTACAGGTTCGTCTGTATCTAATAAACCATTTAATTCATCTATCCGTTTCCTTAGTTCAAAAAGAGAGACTCCCTTAAGAGAGAAATCTACTTCTAATACTCTCTTGGGAGTCCTTTTACTTAAAAAATATGAACCTGGGCGGTGAGGTACCGTTAACTCATTAATTTCGTCACTTAAAATTCCGCGACCTCTTATATCGTTAACCATAAAAAATCCTTTTTCGTATTTTTGCTCGAAATATTCTTCTAAATTAATCCCATTAAAAACTAACAATCTACCGCCCTCCTTTAAAATACTTCTTTCCGTTTTTTCACAGCTTCTTGCTCTCCAGTAATATCATCAACGAACCTATTAAACTCTTGTCTACCAAGCTGTATATTAATATACGCGGGTTGTCTTTCACTAGCTGTAGAATTTGAAGCAGTTCCGGCATCCGTATTTCCTGAGCTTGCTTGTGGTTTAGCTGTCTGGTACGCACCAAGTCCTCTTGGCATTCCGTATACAGTCTCTACTTGTAGAGCTTCAGGTTTCATCCATTCAGTCATTTGTTCGGTTGTTCTTTGTACAGCACCTTTCATAGCATCTATACCATTAATCCAACCTTTCATCATATTGACACCGATGAAATCCCTGAACCAACGACTCGGTGAGTGGATCGATAACAGACCTGAAATTTTATCTTTAATTCCATTTCCGATGTCCGTAATTTTATCCCAAATCGCCCCAGCCATTGAGCTTATTCCGTTTAAAAGTCCCTGCATCATATTTTTTCCTATGCTTCCTAAATCGATTCCGCTTAGGAATGACTTTACATTGCCGAAAATTTGAGTCACTGTGTTATAGATAGCATTTAAGATACTAGATGTCGCTGACTTAGCCGCATTCCAAATTGAAGAAATGATGCTACCTACTGCGTTCATAACAGATGAAATGACTGAACCTATACCTGAAAAAATTGAACTTACTAGAGAACCTACCGCTGATAAAACACTAGAAAAAATAGATTTCACTAAATTTAACCCACCAGTCACGACCGCAGAAATTAAATTTATCGCCCCTTGGATGATATTTCCGATTAATGACATCACACTCGACGTAATGCCTTTCACCGCGTTCCACGCTCCACTCCAATCTCCTTTTAAAACTGAAGTAAAAAGCTTTATTATGTTGGTGATTATCCCAATAGCAGAGGTTATTACGCCCATAATAGCGGGGAAAACCGCCTGGACAATCGACAAAATAAATTGAATCGCCGGGATCACTACGCCTTTTATTATTGTTGCTAGACCTTCAAGTATCGCAGTGGCTACAGGAATCGCCGCTTGAATTATAGAAACTATTACCGGGAAAACCGCCTGGACTATTTGCAAAATTAAAGGAATAACCGTAGTCGCTATGATAGAGATTACCTGGCCTAATAATTGAATAATCGGAATCGCAACGGAAATCGCAGCAGCAATAATCCCAGCTATTACTGGGAAGACCGCTTGTACTGCCTGGAGAATAATCGGAATCACTGACGTCGCTATGATTGATAAAACTTCTCCAAACCCTTGAATCAGCATTCCTGCTATGCTAAACGCCGCCTGGATCACTTGTAATATAATAGGGAATGCCGTTTGAAAAGCTTGAGCGAATATTGGTAAAACCGTAGTTGCTAGCTCAGTAAAAATTTGAGCTACTTGTTGTATAGCCTCCGTTATCACTGGCATAATTTCTATTGTCGTATCAGCAAACATCTGAATTAATTCATTAATCATAGGCATTACTTCTTGTATTACTTGCCCAAAAAGTTTAAATAAATCAGACGCTAAAGGTACTACGGCTTGGATTGTTTCTCCAAACAAACGGAATAAATCGAGTGCTATCGGTACTACAGCTTGTACTACTTCACTAAACAAACTAGCTATTGTAGAACCTAACTCACCAAAGGCCGCGCCTAGCTCAGAAAGCGCAGGTCCAAGTGTGGCGAAGCTTTCTGCTATAACTTGTCCGGTTTTCGCAAATTCAGGAGCAAGTGGTGCAAATGCTTGTGTAATCCCTTGAGCTATCGACTGAACAACCGGCAAAATCGCAGACATCACAGAACTAAAAATTGATTGTATAGACTGCCAAGCCGACATAAAAGCAGACTTCACTTGATCATTTGTATTTATCAATTTAAATATCGTAGCACCTAAAGAAGCTACAATAGCGATTACCCATCCTACGGGGCCTGAAACACCTAAAAACGATAAACCTAAACGTACAATTAATGGTGTTAAAGTGGCTATCGTATTTCCTATTGAGGAGAAAGACATTTTAATAAAATCAATTACTGGAGAAAGAGCTGATCCAATTCCAGCAAATGCTGAACCAAGTCCTGATATTGCTGAACTAAACGCACCACTTATCCCCTGACCAAATTCACTAAATTTTGATTTTATTACAGTTAACGAAACCTCTACTGCTGTTGCAAAACCAGAAAACACTTGACCCGCTTTAATTAACCCTGCCTCTAATGCTGCGCCTATTGCTGTACCCATTGCTGAAAATTTTTCCGGTATTGTCCCAAGATAAGAACCTAAAGAATCAATAGCAGATTTCATAGCTTCAACCGCCGCTACTGTCCCACTTTTTATAGATTCCCACGCACTGTTAACGGCATTTCGAAAAGTCTCGTTATGTTTGTAAAGTTGAACTAGCGCTACCCCCACTAAGCTTAGAATTGCAATCGTTGCTCCGATTGGTCCTGTTAGAAACACAAAAGCTGCACGCAGTGCTATCATGGCATTTCTAGCAATAAAAGCTACAGCTGAACTTTTACTTATATAATTAGCTAATTTACCAAATAGAATCATGGTTGTACCTACAGCATTTGTTACCATGCCAATTACCGTTGCTACAACTAAAAAAGCCGTAGTAAATGCTACTACGGAAGCAACCACCGTCTGCACAGGGGCTGGTAATTTCATAAACGCGTTTGCCAAGGTTTCAACTACTCCAGCTACCGCCATTAATGCGGGAGCTAATGCATCAGTAAATGCACGTGCTGCAGCATCAAGAGAGGATTCCATTTTCGTCAGTGCTCCGGCCCATCCTTCAAGCATGGAGTCCGCAGCTTTTTTAGAAGCACCGTCCGAGTTCACTAAGGACTGCGTTAAAGCATCAATCTTTTCAGGTCCTGCTGCTACAAGTGCCATCATACCTGATACAGCTTCTGTACCAAATATTGTCGCTAACGCCGCACCTTTTTGTGCACTTGTCATACCTTCCATTCCTGATTTCAACTCACCAATAATTTGAGACAATGGTTTCATATTACCTTGTTGATCCGTAATAGATACGCCAAGTCGTTTTAACTCATTCGCCGCTGCTTTTGGCGGTTTAACTAAACGTAGTAAAGATGCACGTAATGCTGTACCAGCGGTCTCCCCTTTAATACCGCTATTTGACATAATACCAACAGAAGCCGCTAGCTCTTCCATCGATATGCCTAATTGAGATGCAGGACCCGCCGCATATTTAAAAGCGTATTGCATATCTCCTATCCCTGCAGCTGTTGCGTTTGCGGCTGTTGCTAGAACATCAGCAACATGTGTACTTTGACTTGCCTCCATACCAAATGAGTTTAAAGCTGACGTAATCGTATCAGCAACCATTCCCAGGTCTTCGCCTGATGCAGCCGCTGCACTCAACACACCAGGTAATGCGGACGTTGCTTGAGCCGAATCGAAACCTTTCGCGCCCATTTCAGCAAAAGCCGCTGCTACCTGCCCTGTTGAATACACAGAATTCTTTGCCATATCAAGAATCGCTTTCTTTACTTGACCGTAGTCACCTGCAGTTAAAACTGCCGCTTTACGAGTTTGTGATTCAAATTCTCGTGACTTTTGAATCATACTCCCTAAAGCAAAAGCCGACGCTGCAGCTGCAGGACCAAATGCATTTTGCATTGTTTGCCCTGTTTGCTGTACACGTCGGCCCATTTCAATTGCTTGATTACCTACTTCTTGAAATCTAGCACGCCACCCTGAATAATCAGGAGGCGGTGGTGCTGGTGGCGCTGGCGGTAATGGTGGAGGTGACGGCGGTTGCGGTGCTGGTGGGATAGGAGGTGGTCTACTAATCTGCTGAAAAAATGTATTCCATGCTTGTGTCGCTTGACCTAACTTACCTACTAAGTCTGAAATATTCGCCACCAATTCTACCGTTACACGAGTTTTACTCATTTACCTCACCTACCCTTCCTCTTCTTGTATTTGACTTCTAATCATCGATTCTATTTGATCAAAGAACGATTCGTTTCTTTGAATTTTTTCAACTACTTCTTTCCGTTCATTTGCTTGTTTTTCAATATCACGAACACTTTCTGGACGTGTATATATATCCGCTAATGACTTGATTTTGTCACTTTGAGCATTCCGATTAAACAAAGCTTGTACACTTGCAAACTCGTACTTATCAAGTAGTTGTTCTTTATATCCGTTCAACATAAGGTGATATTCCTTGAGACTAATACGCCAAGATTGCAAGGTGGTCATATTAAAAAAACGAAAACACTCACCTTGCAATTCATCAATATTTATGCGTACAGGTTCTCGAACGATTTCTGTTGTTCCGCTGTCATTGTCCCTAGAAGTTTCTTCACTGTCTTCTGGAAGAAAAAACTATTTAGCACAACTGCTTTGTTGTACTTTAGAATTTCATCAAGGTCTAGTTTTTCTGCATTAAACATATTTTCAATCTCTTTCTGTACAGCTTCATACGTGATTCCCTCATTTGTATGAATCAGTGCATAATAGACCACATCTGTGAAATTAGTAATTCCGCCTTGCATAGTTTGGGAAACGAATTGCATTGGCCCACCGTTTTCATCTAATAATCTCAGTGCTTGTAAACAGAACTTCAGTTCTTGTTCTTTACCATTAATTACGAAACGCGTATATGATTTTTCAGCCATAATAATTACCTCCAATTTTTTGTTCAAAATAAAAAAGCGTTTATATGAACGCTTATTCAAATCTCGATTATTTATTTTCCAGGAATTCATCCACTGCTTTACCAAGCAAACTAATCATTGCTTCTCTCTTTTGCTTTGGTGTTGTATTATCTTGCATTTCATTAAAGATAGGAAGTACACTTTCTAATTTCTGTTTATCGATGCGTTCATTTACAAGGTCTTGTCCTAGCATTGAAATAAATGTACCAATTGCAACCGCTTGTTCTTGTTTATCTAGTTTCATTTATCTCACTCCCTTTTACTACGCGACCTTGGATTGAATCAGCTGTATGTTCCACAATAGATTCCGCTACAACTCTTCCATCTAATGAAACCCCAACTTTACAATCCATCCCTACCGATTTACTATCGTTAATCTTCTTAATTATTTCAGATTGTTTATTTATTAGTTGAACATGAGTTATATCAGCTTTCGTCGCTAATGCTTCCTCTAACATACTAACCTTTCGACTTAATCCTTCTACACTTGCTGAAACACAATTTAACGTTTGAATTAAACCTTCATTATCTCTTTGTAGATCGTTAATTCTTTTTTCAAAATCAGCAATTATTTCTGTTATAGATTCCAACTCTCATCCTCCTCCAAACATCCTTATTCAGTTCCTGGTGTAGCTACATCACCAGAAGGCGCGCCTTCTGGTACTTTATTAAGCGTCCCTTTAGAAATTTTACCATTTAATTTTAAGCCAATAGAATACTTTGAGTACTCCTCATTTTCATGAGAAAGTTCCAAACTATTCAACATGTATGTTCCTGATTTAACTTTAAACTCAGAAGCGGTTGCACTACGTAGGTTAACTTCATGAATTCTTACTAAAACTTTATTAAGAATTGCTTCTTCTACATAATCAAGTCCCTCGTCACCTTCAGTACAAATCCCTTCAATACTAGCTGATTGTGTTACGTCACCGTAATCAGATCCACTCTTATCTTTTGTTTTCAACTCAATTTCTCCAGCCTCAATTGATCGTGAACCTGACGTTTGGTTAAAAAATCGAACTGTTTTTGTAGTTTTCCCATCAGGTTGCGGAATGTCAATCAAGTAAAGTGTTTCGGCACCTTTAAACTCAGGTGCATTACTCTTTTTCACTTCTGCCATTTTTAGTCCCCCTCTAATTTCTGATTGTTATAGTAATAAAACTCAAATGTTTCGCTGTTAAAATCTCAACGTCTTTTTGAGACAGTGGTTCAAAATTCTTTACTTCTGCATTAAAAAAACCGATTCGTTCTGGGTTATTTTTACTTGTATCGTACAAGTCAATTGAACCCTTTTCGAATCGGTTAATTATTCTATCTTGCAAATCGTTCCTATCAAAAATTTTATCTGCATACACACCTACTTGTATCAGATGATTACGTGAGAAATTCTCCTTTGAATACCTGCTAATTGTTCCAGACAAATCCTCAATGGTAATGAAGGGTTTGTCTTTTCCTGATACAGAAACACCATCGTATATCCATGTAGTAGGCGCAAAAACATCCAGCAACTTTTTTAATGAATACATTACATCATTCAACATAACTTATCACCACTCACCGTTTGCTACTTTTTTAACTACACCTTCTAAGTTTTTCACCAATAAGGGTTCACCATCAAACGCGGCTTTTCTTAAAAAGCCTTTCTTTGTTTTGTGGGTGTACTCTTGTACTGCTGCATAAATAAGTGGAGATCCATAAGACCACCCAGCGGCTACACCCGCTATAGGAGAAACACTAGCTGTAATACTAGCTGCTAATGCCCCGGAATCCACCGGTGCTCTTTGTGAGGCATCATTTGCCTGTAGCATCGCATGCTTTTCTACCGTTTGGCTAATCGGTTTTTTATATTTCGCTGGGTTAACGCCTTTTAATACGTCATCCTTACCACGTATCTTTACAGTAATACGCATCAAATCACCCTCTTTACAATTACCTCACGACGGTTTACTCCACCAAGCCCTCGTTCATCGATAAGTTCGATAACGTAAAAAACACCTTTACGTTCAATTTTTCCAATGTTCTCTAAGTCCACATTAAGAGGAAATGTAACAAGTGCCTCTCCCTTTTTAACATCGAGATCAGCAAACTTCGTCTTTTCCACTGACGTGAATTTCTTCCAAACTAATTGAACGTTTTCTTTTCGAGGTTCACCTTGCATCTCTTCTCCTGTAATTGGATCCTTTTCAGAAACCCCTTTAATGTATAAAATCACAGGTTCTCTACGTCCCTGCTCAATCATTTCACGATTTTCGCGAATCTCATTAATATCATCTTCAGTAAGCAATTGCTACACCTCCTCGCTTATCAAGTAGTTCAACCGTGAAGAACATTGTGGATGTGGGCTTATTAATTGATTCATAAGGCTTTCAGGAATATTTTTCGGATACTTCCCAGCTCCTAAACCGTACGCATCGCGTCTCGCTAGCTTGTAACACATGTGCTTTGAATGATATCTGTGACGGTGACCATTATCGATAATTTGATAACCTGTCACAATTTCACTTTCTAACCCATTCTGTATAGTAGCTGCTCGATACGTGTTAGTACTCTCAGAAATTGCTACGCGCTCAACCTTCCATCTCTCATTGTCGTGTACTTCTTTTATCTTTTGAGAAATCATTGTAATGCTCTCGCCCCTTAATACAGATGGACGAATGACACTACTTAATCGATCTCTCATATCTCCAGATAAATTCCATACACGATCAGACAGAACTAAGCCATCTTCACCAGGTCTTTTTATAACCCCTTGAATAATTTGCTTATTTACTGCGGTTATAGATTTCACGTCCAAACCTGCTTCTGATAATTTTGATGTGGTCCATTTCGACGTATTTTCAATCAATGTATGGAATGACCGCTCTGCTTGTTTACGAAATTCTTTTTCGTATAAAGTAAGGTCTCGCAATAACGCATTTAACCTACTACGCTTTACGATTCCATCCTTTTGATAGTCATTCAATAAATCAACTAAAAACAAACGTATTAGGATAATGGCCTTTACAGTATCAGAAACTTGTTTTTCGTGCTCCTCTTTAAATTCTTCGGAAATGGTATCGAGCGCCGCATCTATCTCTTGTTGAGAATCGTTCATGTAATCATCTCCCATCTGCCCGTTTAGCAAATGTTTGGTGAGTACCTTTTCCCCGTCGATACTTCCTGTACTTTTTAAGCGCGTCCGTTGATAACTTCTTATAGTTTGCAAAGATCATCGATTTATCAACCGATTCTTCACCATCTGTATAAGAAAAATAGCGCGCTGCGTCTGCCGCAATCGATTCATAAGCAAATGACAGGGCAAGATAAAAAACAGCATTTGCGTTTAACTCTTCGGTTAATTCTGACTCAGTTTCGGCTTCAGCTAGCCAATTTCCGATGTCTTCCGGAGTTACTTTTGGAACTTTTGCTAACCGACTCTCCAGCCTTTCCGACACCTTCATTTGGCGTCACCTCCGTCACTGTATTTTGTTAAGGCGTCATGATTCCTGCAGCTTTTAACTTTGCGATAAGGGCGTTTAAGTCTTTCACTACACCCGCTACGTCAGTCGCTGTACTATCAGGTTGTTTATCAACCTTTTTGGGTATTAGAGCTACTTTTTCTTCAAGACCTTTAATAATAGTGCCAAGCGATGTGTCTTTCGCAATCGGCATCGATTTATTTAACCGTTGAGCTTGATTTTCAGAAATAGACATTGATAACACTCCTTTCAAAATGAAAAAAAGGTAGCATAGACGCTACCTTTTAAGCCATTGTTTTAGAGATATTTTCAAGAACAGCGATAGACTCTTTCGCATTCTTAACTTCAAATCCAAATTCCCCACGAATGACACGAGAGAAGTAGTCAGCGCCATTTGGTGTAGCATCTTGATCATAAATTGGAGTTAAGTAGCGCGCCTTAACTTTTTCCGTATCAAGAAGTAATGCACGATCTTTAGGCATATTTAAATCGACTACCACACTAGAAATTGCTCCACCTGGTAAATCCGATACAAACGATAAGATTTGGTAACCTGCCGCAGTATCTTGACGCGTAGTACGAATTGTATCGCCACCAAGTTTTGTGATTTGTCGTGCGATATTCGGTCCACATAGAATCGTATTTGCTGAACCGCCTCGAGTAAATACTTGTTCTACAGCGTCATTTAAAGGTTTTGCCGCAATTTCGTTCCCTTTAAAGTCTTGCTTATGAGAACCTTCAATACCCGCAAATGCAAATAAACCACCTGTAGTACGCGGTTGTGTTGGAGAGCCAACATTTCTACGACCATAAATTAGAGAAGTGTTGGCTTCACGAATCATCTCTTGTAAACGCAGGTTTACTTGATAATCTAATTCGTTTGATACGCCGTATGTGTTCACTTGTTGTTGTGTACGTGAAACAGATGCGTATCTTGAAAAGATTTGTGAGAAGTTATGTGACACTAAACGGTCATTGATCTCATTCTTACGGAAAGCATCTTCACCTTCTGGTCTCGGTCTTGCGATGACTTTTAATTCACCACCAGCTGTAATTGCCTCCGCTTTCGTACTATCGTAACCACGTTGCACAGTGATTTTATCCGCGTTTTCATCGACATTTACTACACGTAACACTTCTAAGCCGTTTTGTACCAGAGCATTTTCAGTGAATTTACGAGCCTCGCCTTTTTCTAAAACTAGGTCCGTATCCCCAACAGCTGCGGCTGTTTTCACAATACCTGTATCAGAGTTCAAATAGTCGTTCTGCCATTCAAATTTAGTTTGTGTTAAAGCATCTCCTACACCAATTAGCCCGAAAAGAACAGGTGCTTTCGTGAGAATTAAATCCACATTCGCTTGCATTTGTCTTACTTGTTGTTGAAATTCGTACGTAGTTGGTACTGGCATATTTGTAGCCCCCTCAAATTTTTAAATTAAAAAACCGCTGACTTTTAATCAACGATCCGTTATTTCTTCGATTTTGCTTCTAACAACTTGTTATAAATACGAGTTACCTCGCCCGTATACTTTGAATCTTTTAACGCTTTTGTTTTCGCTTCTTCCAGCTCTTTTTCTAAAGCAAGAATTTCATTCGCTCTCGGATTTGTTCCTGGATTCGCACCACCAGCTGCATCTGCTCCTACAACTTTCTTGAACATCCAAGGTTTGCTTTCCTTTAGCGCATTAACAGCCTCTTCAACTCCTTGATAATTTCCATTCTCATCAAGTTGAATGGTCGATTTATCTAAAAGCGCCAATACATCACCTGGATCATTCGCATCTAAAGCACGTGCCATACTCTTAATTTCCGTATTTAGAATACGTGTATTTGCTTTTTCTTGCGCTTTTTGTGCTGCTTCGGAAGCTTCTAATGCCTTTTTATCAGCTTCTTCTTTTTCAGCCTGCAAACGTTCAATTTCCGTCATTTCTTGCTTTTTACGCTCTTCTTCAGCTTTTTCGTATTCTGCTAATTTCGCTTTCACATTATCGTAATCACCATATTTCTCAGCGGATTTACTACGTTCACGTTCTAAGCGCTTCTTAACAATTTCATCTAGTTCTTCTTGCGTAAAAGTTTTTGACGGATCGTCAGTACCCCCAGGCTTTTTGTCTGGATCATCCCCAGAACCGCCACCATCGGAGAAAAACTGTAGGTCTAATCGAAGTGGGAACTTAGGTGTTTTTTGTACTTGTCCTACAAAAAATTTTAATGCTGTAGCTTGTTTTACGTATTCCATTTGCAAATCCTCCATTTTGAGCCTGTCGGCTATAATTTCCGAAAGTTTATAGCGCCATTTCGTAAGGCAAGTATTACTTTTCGTTATACGGATCCTGAGACTGTCTTTTCAACATCCGCTCTTGCATAATCTCCATGAACTTTTGTTCCGCATTTTCTTTACCACTTCTCGTAATCGCACCTTTAATTGATTCGATTTCGTTTGAAATTTCATCGCCTAACTGTTCGATAAGTGATTTTTGATCTTGCGGTAACGGTAAACCGAAAATAATCTTACTAGCATAATAGTTATCTACTTTTGCTAACATTTCTTTATCGTATTTGAATTTGGAGTCATCCTTCCTAGCTTTCATATAACGTAAAATATACTCATTTAAGGTTTGTAGACGGGACTGCCATATCACCCATGAGCGTTGTGTTTTTGAAATGATATTACTGAATAAAAGCTGTACCGCCATGTCATTTATACCGCCCGTATTCATGTCAGCAGTGTTCACCATCGGTACCTCTGCTTTTTCGTGTAGGCGTTTCTGCAATCGGTCCAGATACGCTTCGATAGTTTCTTTAAATCTAAATCCACTTTCCAATTTCTTAGCACTTGGTTCACCGGTCTCTTCCGCACCATCACCTAAATCCCATTTCGCACCTGGTGCTACTTGAAGTGGATTCTTTGGATCCTCATCTACATTCGTTAGCAATGTAATAGCAAACATTTCAAAACGCAACGCATCTGAGTAATCAGACATCTTTTTATCTATTTCGTCAGAAAGCTTAATTGTTTTTTCAAGTTCACTATAGCCTGTAGTTCGCTTACTGAGCTTTTCAGTCGGCACTGGTACAACGGGAATAAAATCGATGCCCATTGATGAGCGCTCAACCCTATCCTCTTGTTTTTCTAAGTCACCGTTGTATATCGCCTCTTCAATTTCACAGTCGTACTCACCAGCTTCTTCATGCCAAACTAAGTAATACGATAATTTCCACATTTTCGTTTGTTCTTCATCAAGCCATGCAATAAAATGAACCTCTTCCAGCTGGTCTATATCCCAATCGCTATACTTTGCGATAACTTCTGTTGATGGATGCCAAATAATCTTAAATTCACCGCGACGTTTATCGTAATGAATCCGAGCATACACACCAGTTTTTGAAATAGCCCTATCTTTTGCTGCTGCTAATAACTTCTCATGCATTCGGTTATCATCCCAAACCCATGTTAATAGCCGTTCCTTCGCTTTCGCTCTACTGTTTTCTGCTTGTTGCTCCTTACTAGGTTCATATCCTGATTGAATCATAAGAGCTGGATCGTCTATCACATCAGGAGGAACTGTTACTTTCGGTTCTTTTTCAAATTGCCATGCTGCAATCATGTTTACGATTTTTTGAGGATAATCAAGTTGTATTTTCGTAGGTTCGTAGTCGAGATTGTCTGGTTTTTTATAATCAGACCATACGTTTAAGTCTCCTTCATAACGCTCATACAAGCGAACCTCAGACATAATGCGTGTCCACTCAGAATCACCGAGCGCGGTACGAACCGGCATTACAATTTCTACTGGATTCATAAAATTACGATCACCTTGTACTCTCATTCAAGCCCCTCCTTTCTCAATATCTTGAATTACCTGTAGTGCCTGCTTTACGTCTTGCACGTTTATATGCGATAGAAAAAGCCATTTGAACCGCATCCGGACCGTCATCGTGTGGGTGCATCGGATACATTTCAAATTGCTCCAATAAAGCACGTAAATGTTTCATAAAACGTAATTTACCGCTCTGTATATCTGGTAATAACGACTCAATACGTAGTGCTTTTCGTGTACGCTGCTTAATTTGTTTTAAACGAGTCGATGAAGGATATCCTTTTTTCTGCAATGCCTCTCCAACCTTATCCGCAAACCATTCCTGGGCTTGTTGCGCCTCTACCGCAAGTGCTTCGTATTGATATGCCAGCGTGTATTCTACAGCCTTTTCTAACAATGTATTTGGATGCACACGCTCCATAAAAATATCTATAACATAGCACGTACCTGTTTCCACGTTTTTCGCAAGTGTAACTACTACGCTGTAGTCACCTTTTTCTTTTCCCATTGCGAAATCAACCGCACCGTAATACAAAAGTTTTTTGTCTTTTAAATCATCTTCAGTACAGTACGTGAAATATTTAGGTTTAAATATTTGTCTTTCCTCATCAGTCGGGTTACATAAATACTCCTGGTTAAACGCTTTGGTACCGTCATCCTCTCTAATTTCCATCAAATCGATGTAAGGGAAATGTGATGGCCACAAAGTTTTTGTTCCACGGAGCATTTCTTCTTTATTCTGCTCATAAAATTCACGAGCACGATCTGCTGAGTCTGGATCATCTACCTGACGAATCTCACGCCACTTTTGCCATAAATCTTCTCGCTCTGACCATTTTAGGATTGCCGGAAATGATCTCGATACGAAATCACGACGGTTTTTAATCACGTGATGCAATAAACTGTCATAACATACGATGGTACCCATATAAATACAGGCACCTTCTTGACGACTTAAACCTGGAAGCAATTCTTCCTTGAACCAACGCTTATTTTTCGTGATTAAATCAACTGTCGCGGTATTTTCTTTACTCTCCAAATCATCCAAAATGTAAAGCTGAACTCTTTTTGACCCGTGGCGTAATCCACGTACCTGTGTCCCGATCCCTTTTGCTTCGACTTTCGTGTTCGTTAACGTAACAAATTCTTTATCATTATCCACTTCATTTCGACTCTTTTGTTCGTGAAGTAAGATACCGAAATCTTGACGTAATTTTTCGTTATACTTTAACTGATCACGTGCCCACGATATAAAGTCACCGGCTACATCGGATGTTTCAGAAATCAAAACAATGTACTGCTTTAATCGATACACGACTTGATGACACAAATAACCGTTACTCAGATAAGCGGTTTTTGCATGACCACGTCCTACACTCCAGGCCACTTTTTTCTTTTTCTCCCTACCTGTTGTTATGTCATCTAATAGCTCACATAACGTTTGGTGAAACTCTGCAGCATCATCCATCGTTACTCCGGCAGGGATTAAGTTATCTGGATTCCCTGGATTCCCTTCTTCAGAGAAATACTCATACATGAAGTACAGCATGTCATGTTCTCCACGGTGCACCCTTTTTAACTTTTCTAACTCATCGATGTCAGCAAGTAGTGTATCCATGTAATATTCTGTAGCCTCACCAGTTTCGTACAGCTCCTGTAATTTCTTCGCCCTTTCTGCTACAAGATTAATACGTTCCTGACGTTCTTGACGGGCTAACCATTTACCGTCTATATATGCCATGTAGCCCGCCCTCCTTTTACTCGCCTGTCAATTTTTTTAATTTCTGAAGCTGTTCTTCGATTTCCGCATTTGTACGGGTCGCATTTCCTAGATCACCCTCGATTACTTTCTTATCAGTCAGTAAACCGAATCGCTGCATATACAATTGCATAGCTTTTACACTCGGTTGCGGCCCTAAAATTAACTGCATTAACTTGCTGTATACCTGCTCACGCTTCTCTGCTAGAAAACTATCTGCCACTTCACTCTTGAATGCGATGAAGTCCTGGTTCTTAGTTCGCCACTCCCAAAGCGTTGTCCGATTTATACCAAGCTCGTTCGCCATTTCGTCTTGGGTTCTTTTTTCCTCGTTATTCGATTCCATTAACTCGTTTTCTACAAGCAAGTACGCCGCTTGAATTTGTTTAGCCGTGAGTTTTTGTTTTAACTCGTCTAACTTCGCCATCATTTCGCTCCCCTTTCTTCGTGAAATAGAAAAAGGCAATCGATTTAATATCGACTGCCTTGAAATTCGTATATTTTGTATAGCCCCCCGAGTTTAAAAAATCTGGCGGAACGTTACGAGCACCTGCCAGCCCCTCACCAGATATGACCTCCCCCGGGGACTGAATATGTTCTCGAGCAAAAAAGAAAAAGCCGAAGTTATTTTTCCGACTCTTTTTTCTTTTTTGCTCGTATTAGTGTACTTTTACTGATTCCAGTCATTTCTTCTACTTGCTTATATGAATGCTTATTAGCTAATAAGCCTAGCGCATGTTCAATTTGTTTCTTACTGTACTTATTCGGTCTACCTTCCCTAAAGTCTTCACGCTGCTTAGCAATTGCTTTACCTTCTTGTGTCCGCTCAACAATCATGTCACGTTCAAACTCCGCAAACGCGCTCATAACATTGAAGACTAAGCGCCCAGTCGGTGTATCCTCTATTAGTCCCATGTTCAATACATGTACCTTCACACCTTTTTCAAACAGTTCTCTTACTGTCTGTATAGCATCGACTGTCGAACGAGCAAAGCGATCCAGCTTTGTAACTACCAGTGTGTCACCTGACTCTAGTATCGAAAGTAGTTCCTTAAACTTAGGACGATCAGCTTTTGTACCAGTGAACTTCTCTGAATAAATTATACTACAGCTTTCCTTCTCCAGTGTTTGAATCTGTGCCTCTAAGTCCTGGTGAATCGTACTTACCCTCGCATATCCGTACTTCATTCATATCAGCTCCATTTCGGCCCTAACTAATGACACTAAGTTATGACACCATTTGATACCTTGATACTATCACACCCATAACAAAGTGTCAAAACCTTTAAGTTTTGACACTGATAATTTTAAAAAAATGCTTTATATATTGGATAATCAATATTCAAAAAAAGCATACATAGGTGATTACCTATACATAAATCGACTAGAAACATATCTTGGAATGACTCATGTATATTCCAACTCAAATAGCTATTCATTTATTAACCAAGTGAAAAATATAAGGATGTGATTAAGTGAACTATTATGTTCCATATTATCCAGCGATTTACCCATATCAAGCACCTCAGTATGAACACAGGTCTCCATATCCTGTAAACACGTATTATGCCTATCCTGTTTATTACAATAATCATTTCTATACCGTTCCAACCTATCCTGTTAACAAAGAAAATGACTATCTTAATCCAGACTATCACTCCGTTCGTCAAGATACCATAAAATTTCCAATTACTGTAACTTTTCAAAATATGGGTAATTCACCGTATCGAGGTTATTACCTCGATGTAGATGGTAATACCGGAAAAGTCATTTTGACAAAGCCTCACCAGGCTGCTTCAGGTATACTGTGGAAATTAACTTATGATGAGAATCGAGGTTCTTTTACTATTCAAAATATGGGTAATTCACCGTATCGAGGTTATTACCTCAATGTAGATGGTAATACCGGAAAAGTCATTTTGACACACATTCCGACTTCTTCAAGTATAGAGTGGGGTCTTCCAGTAAGCGGAAATAATGCAAGAATTCAAAATAAGGGTAATTCACCGTATCGAGCTTATTATCTCGATATAGATGGTAATACCGGAAAAGTCATTTTGACAAATCCTCACCAGGCTCACCAGGCTCCCCACGCTGCTTCAGGTATACTGTGGAGACTAACTGAATCTAGATCAGAGTAATAGTGTCGTTTCACCTTAAGTCAAGTAACTCCGTCTTAAACTAAACTGGAAAACCCGTTCTATATAAATGTAAAGTCATAACACTTTTTCGAAATTTATGCATTTAATTTACGGGTCTATTAGTTTAATAAAAGGATTTTTTAGAGCCGATCTTTGAAATCGGCTTCTTGATTTTGAAATACAATACTTAAGTTATGAAACCGATATAAATGATTATGACCCCCTGAGTTTCAAAGGCCCTTCTCCCTCAACGAGCTCGGCTGATAAAAACACCCATCGGTTTCACCTTTCGTGTTGCCGACAGTTAGATAACTACTAAAGTAGTCACCTTAGTTTCTACCTACTATATACCCTACAGTCAACCAAATCCAACGGGCATAAAAATAGCCATGATACCCTAATGACGGGCTTCATGGCTATGCGTATTATTTAGTACTGGAGTAGGACACAATTTCACCATCCTAACATAAATTGTACCTACTATGAACCCACCTTGTCAAGTCTCGTACAACTTTTTTATTAAACTTCTCATACCTGCCATATCACCGTTAATGGTCATGTGTAATACGTCCACGGCTTGTTTACAGCGTGCGTAATACAATTTTGCAGTGATATTCATAGTCCGTAATGTATTCTTTCTAGGAATCTTGTACACATACCGAGCAAGCACTATATATTTCATGTTCTTCGGTAATTGCTTAATCGCCTGATCCAGCACAATCTTATTCAACCGTCCATCGCCTTTCCCATCCAGTGCACCAGGTCCAGTAAAGCTAGGCGGCGCATCAGGGAACCGATCACCTACAGCCAGCGATTCGTAATTCTCCAGCCATAGTCGTATTGTCTTCTTTGAAACGTAGCCATCAATTCTGGTCATCTCCGAACCTCCTGACTCAGAAAATCAAACCCCTAAAACAAACACCTTAAACCATTAATAGTATTACATACTATATAACTATTAATAAATACTACTATATATATAATATATAATTATTAGTTTTATATTTTATATATATATAAGGTATATTTTTTTAAGGGGGGGGTTCTTTTTTATTTTCTTTTTCTTTTTTAAGTACTGTAGTGTATTAGACCCCCTCCTAAAAACTTTTCTTTTATATATTTTTATTTTCGTGTAAACAGCTGTGAATCTCCGAATCTGTACTTAGCACTTTCAGCTCCAATAGTACATCACTTCCAATACCTTAAAACAAATTTCAATTTACTTATCATTCTTTTTTACTATACAGTGATTCTCTTCCTAAAAATGCAGTTATAGCAGCCGTTAATATTGTGGTCAAAATAGTAATTGCATTATCCCTAGCCCACTGCCAAATATTCGGGAATACACTTTTTTCTGCAATAGTCATTTCATTAAAAACACCTGTAACATCTGCTGCAAAAGACTTACCATCAAAGCTAAGAGTAGAATTCATATTACCGTTACCCAAGACACGACTCTTGGGTACATCAATTTTTTGAGGATTGGCAGACTTCATGATATTTAATACAGCTACGTCATCTGTATTTGTTTTTAGAAAAGTATTAGAGGATTCAATATAAAAATTAGATACTTCAGAGTTTTCTATTCCTGTATGATGATCAAATCCAAAATCCACAAAATTATTTACAATAAATTTGATAGATTCTTTTTCTTCATTTTCTTTGTATGGTATCAAAGTAATTTTATTATCAGGAACCACCTTGCGTTCACCATTAATAAATACTTTAAAATTTAATTTTTTTTCATAAATTGACGGAGATAAATTTAACTTCACTGATGATCCTCCAGAATGTTCCAATAGCACTTGATTTGGTTCTTGTTTTGTTCCCATATATACTTTTTCTAAATGTACACGACCTAAAAATGCTTTTTCATCACCAAATACACCCATAGGATTTCTCACAGGCATAAAAGATAAATCCCCTTTTGCTATAGGCCAAGGTGTATTCATTCTGAGCGGACTATCTGACATAATAAATTGTGCATGTATTATTAAAGACTCTTTTTGAACTAATATTTTATCCCCGTTAATATCTATATACATAGGTACCATATTTTTTAAAACCGCTGGATCTTTATCCACACCAAAAACATAGTTATTAGATTCCAATTTCAAAGAAGCAAAAGTCAAGTCAGATTCCCAGCCACGAAATTTAGCATTCAAAGTGGCATAAGCCTTGCTCTCTGTTTTATAAAAATAACAAGTGATACTTACCAAAAAAACCAAAAAAGAAATTGCCATCAAATTACCTTTTCCGATTTTTTTTAACCATCTTTTTTGCAATATTTTACGATACCACTTTATATCTGTGTCTTGCTCCCTATGCCATTCATCATAGTATTCCATTATATCTTTTCTATTCTCATCCACTTTATTCCACTCCCGATGATAGTATTACTCCACAAATTATTAAATTGCTATATTTAATAATATATAAAAAACATAGGTTTTGGAAGGTTAATCCCCATATATTTACTAAAGAATACATACATTTTCTAATCCATCATAAAACGGAACGTCCACACCATCTATTTGTAAATCCCTTATTTTCTCAGATGTCATGTTCCTTACTCCTTGCCGCCACACGTTCTACGAATCTCAGTTGTTGTTCAATATACAGGGCATCTTTTAAAATGGTAGCCGGTACTTGTAATGCTAATTGTGGAATATGATCTAAATAATTCACTTACGTACCTCCTTTTACCATCCCTAAATTATTTGATTAAAGTTAAACATTATAACAACCGGATATTCATCTTTTCTGTTATTATTAAAATAAAATCATTTAGCTTACAAGAAGGAGTAACGAAACATGGTCAATCTTACAGAAAATGTTAATATATTTCTACACAATACGCTTGACGACATTATTCAACAAAGAGGTGAACGAAACTTAAACAAATATAGCGGGTTTTATCAGAAGATGCCTTCTCCATTAAAAGAAATTTTTTCATTTTACCACGCTGAGTTTACTGAACTATTTGATTACTTAAACAGTAGACTACATACTGGATACTATACAGCGCATGAAAGTAGAGAACTTTTTAGAGATATCCATGATATAGTCAAACTCCAGTCCTATTTAATAAATACTGAAGCTGCTTTTGATTTTTGCCCTTATTACAAAGAAATAGTCGAACAGTGCAAATCATTTTTAAAAACAAGTGGTGGTAGTTCCATCCCCCCTGAATTCAATGAAATAAAGGTAATCAGAATGGGACAAATATTCGAATTACAAAACGGAATTTCCATAACAAGAGCAAATACTACAATCCCATTTCAGCTAAAAATAATAGGTGAAGGTTCTTATGCAAAAGTTTTTAAATATAAAGATACATTTTACAATTGTTTTTTCGCCGTAAAAAAAGCAAATAGTAATTTAACAGAGGCAGAGTATCAAAGATTTTGCACTGAATTTGTAGAAATGCGCAAACTAAAATCACCTTACGTTCTTGAAGTTTTTAAGTTTGATAAGGAGAACCATCAATATATAATGGAATATGCCGATGAATCTCTGTATACTTATATTTCAAAGAGAAACAATACACTAGATTTCTCCAAAAGAATCAATTTAATTCAGCAAATATTTAAAGCCTTTACATATATCCATAGTAAAAATGTTTTACATAGAGATATCAGCCCATCTAACATATTAATAAAGATTTATGATGGAGCAGAGATTATTAAAGTATCTGATTTTGGTTTGATAAAACTAGAAGAAAGTCAACTGACTAATCAATTTACGGAAATGAAAGGCGCTTTTAATGATCCACAACTGGCGTTTGATGGATTTTCTAACTATAAAATTCATCACGAGATATACGCATTAACAAGACTCATTTACTTTATATTTACAGGTCGAACAACAATGGGTGCTTTTACTAACGAGCAATTCAAAGCATTTTTTGACAAAGGCACTAATCCTAACAGAGAAGAAAGGTATAAAGATGTTAGAGAAATGCAAGAGGCTTTCAAACATTTCTTATCCACACTTCAACAAGTTAAGAACTAAATAACACCCTTCTTCGCTAAAAACTGTCTTGCGTTATCCGTAAGCCGGTAATAATAAACATGCTCATTATCTTTCGTGACTTGCTCCAGTAGACCTAACTGAGAGAGTTGTCCTAGCCACGTATCAAACTGCGTAGCCGGGATTTCTCCTCCTACCTGGTGCATCACTCGTAAAATTGCTTCCGAACCTTTCATTCTATACCTCGTGACTTTACAATTTCTAGTGCTTGTTGTTCAGTAAAACCTTCTGAAACAAGTGCATCGAAACGTGCTTTATATACTTTAGACATTTCACGCTGCATACGCATTTGCATAGGTAACGCCTTTACAAAGTTATCCAAAATCATTTCCAGTTCGATATTTGTATATTGCTTATTAGGTTCGCTCATTTTATCACCCCTTCAAACGTGCTTCGAGTTCCGCTAATACCTGATCAACCCCTTCAGGACTTAGCACGAGTTTACCGCCAGCTAGTTCAATATTTTCTTCTGAAACCTCGCCTGTAATTTGGCAAGAGTTATTAGGATTATATTTTTGTAGAATAATAGATTCACCATCTACGAAAATCTCCATAGGATCCTTTACCTGGATACCTAATGTACGGCGTAATTCCATTGGAACTACAATTCGTCCTAATGGATCAATATTACGAATGATACCTGTTGATTTCATTTCTCTTCAGCTCCTTTTCCTTACTTTTTAACAGCTTCTATAACGCTTGCTAAACCAAAGAATACTACGCAGATAAACCACGTTGTCCAAATCGGATAATCACATATAATTTCCATCCAACCACTCCTAGTCCTTATTAATAAGAATCACAGCCGGACCCTCAACCGTAATACCGGCTACTTCAATTTTTTCATGGGGACTTACTTGCACTGTTGTGACACCTTCACGTGTCTCCAGTTCTTCACTTATGTTTTTTGTAGGTATATTCTTCATCTTTACTCACCATCCAAAATAACGCTGTATTCTTCATTAGCCACGTAAAAATTACCGAATGCGTCGCGCTCAGGGAATCCATTTTTCGTTGCCTGCACTATCTTGAGTTTCGCGTTACAGTTATGGCATTTTGTAAATTTATTCTCTTGATACTCATATTGATTCCCACGATTCCCACACATGCAGCACTCATAGCGTGTACGATATCTCGGTTTACCTTCGTCATCATACTTAATACCTGTTTTCCAATGAGTCGGATCCGCCTCTTCTTTTTTCGTGATTTTTGCTATCTCTTCCATAGGAAACGAGCTACGATTTACTTCTACGATTGGCAGTTTACGAGTCTGCTTATCAGTGACCATCTTAACAGCCGATTCCTGAATCTGTTCATGCGTAACACCTAGATCCACAGTCTTATGAACTTCCGCCTTTGCCATTACAGCACCTAATGCCGATACATCTACTTCTGGTGGGTGCTGATTAACCACGTCCACAAGTTCTCCTGCTGTATTGATAAATGAAAATCCATGTTGCTCCTCTTTCGCTACTTGTTTCTCAGGTGACGTAAGCACTAAGTATTGATGACCTACAAAACTGGAGATACCACCACGAATGTTATTTTTAATAAAGTCGAAAAAGACTGTAGTTAATGCATTTACGTTTGCTTCTTTATTTAAACGATCAAGACCATATTCATAAAGCATCGCGTGAATCGCTTCATGAAGTACGTTTTTCATTTGTCCTTCATGCTTTGTTACGTTATCCGAAATCTTGATATGTTGTTCGTGATACGTTACTTCGGCAATTCGTACTTCTCCGTTTTCTCTTTCATCAATCCATCCTTTTACTACTTCCACATCGTACGGAACACTACCAATCATTAATTGTTTAGGTATATTCATATAACTTTACCCTCCTTTAATTTGGTAAATTCGTTTCAATTTCTATTCGCAATTTATCTCGTAACCATTTAAACTCTAAATCTTTTTTATCAATTTTCGCCTCAATCACCTTTGCTTGTTCCTTCGTATAACATTTACGGAAACCGTTATATAATTGTGAAATTTCTTTCTGCAGCTGTCTCATTTCACGGTTTGAATAATAACTTACAAATTCCGTTTTACAGCTTGGACAAACGAAATAGTGCTTGTCCACACGGTTCGGTAATCGTGCTGTGAGCATTTGGATACGAAACACGTGCTCACATACTTCACATTTCGCTTTTACGGGTTTCATAGTTTTGGATGTTCCTTTCTTTCAAAGGATTTTTTTGTTTGGTTTCTAACAAACTTCATCTTTAATTTTTCTGGTTCTAATGAACCTCTAGACGAATACACCATATACTAATTTAAATACGTTCTAGGAAAGCAGGTGTGTACTATGCCTTCTGTCGTTGGAAATCTTGTCGTTCAAAACAGTAATGGTGCTTTCAATTTAGGGGATTTTTATAACGTATCTCCAAAAGAGAATACAAAATCTTATAATGGTTCAGGGGCATCAAATGTTTCTTTTGTTGTTAATACCTTTAACGGTGTTAGTGCAACGAATACATTTGATTCTGATGTTGCTGATCAAGATCAAGTTGTATCAAGTTAAAATTATTTTTTCCCTCTCCCCCTTGAATAAAACTCGATATTCCGTCAATACTGTGCATAGGCGATAGCCAAAACTCATATTAATGAACCTCTATCAGCAGTAGTTCCCTGACCCGAGCAGTTAGCTTTTGCTAGCTGCTTTTTGTACTGACTTAATAAAATTTTGTTCTTATTTCTTTTTTTACACCATATACTTCTAACCTAGGGCCAGCTCAAAGTGTTACCTCCTATCTTAAAGAGCACTTATGCATGGTGCTCTTTTTTAGTTTCCTTATTTCTACAAAATGAAATTTTTATTTAGTTTTTTATCTGCATAATATTTTGATATCTGTTTATACTATAGTTGTAACTTTTGGTTACAACTCATAATATGTATGCGTAGTAGGACTCCTCAGTGCATTACAATGGAGCAGTTAGCTACTTCAGCTAGCTGCTTTGTTGCGTTTAATAGATTTTTTGACTACTTTTGCATATCATTTTTAAAACTGTCTATACTATAGCTGTAACTTGTGGTTACAATTTGCGTTTTCATGTGGGTTACTATGTACAACAGGCAGTTAGCTGATTCAGCTAGCTGCTTTGTTGTGCTTAATAAAGTTCTTATTTAGCTTTCTTGCATAACATTTTCAACTCTGTTCATACTATAGTTGTAACTCGCAATTACAAAAGCAACATTTGATAAGTACCGTTTTTCTTTTCTTACCAGGACAGCTAGCTAATCATGCTAGCTGTTTTATTGTATAAAATGAAGTTTTTGTCCAAGTTTTTCACTATTTGATAAAATAAACATAATAATAGTTAATGAAAAGGCATTTATATTCAACCTCCTGAGGAGCACTTTAATTAGTTGCTCCTTTCTACATATACAATTTAGATACCAAATAGCGTTTTTGTTTAACTATAACTTTTTATCAATCCCTATCCCTATACATCGGATATCTACCACTGTACAAGGCAGATACATCTTTTTCGCTTTTAAAAACTCCTTAACAGCCTCAAATGCTTCTCTGTCTGTTTCTGGTCCCTGAACATCGACAAAAAATTCTTTCTTAGATTCATCTTCCTGGATCAATACATTCCATACATTCCCGGTTTTTTTATGGTGATAAAAGAAATTATTCTCCCTAAGTTGATACTGGACACCTTCTTGTTTCGGATAATATTCGAGGAAATTATCTCCGCAATGTGGACAGTATGCGATATCCGGAACACTAGAAAATTGACCTATTTTGAATTTGAATGAACACATTTCACATTGAAGACTCAGAGCCATTCCCATTCCCCCTTTTCTCCCAAATAACGATTTTGTTTTACTTTTGCTAGCTACCCTTCCCTTGTATAAATGCACCTTTTTTACATACCATATAAAAATCTAAACAATCCTCTTTTAGGACGGTACTAATATGAGCAAGACATTCAAATACATTTTAATCTTCTTTTGTGCGGTGTTTTATATTGTAATTATTGGCTGTATTGTCTATCTAAACTTTGTTTAAGAGCATTTTATTCCTCCAAGTAAGAAATCTAAGATCAAACATAAACATTTATAATTAGTAGGCATAAGGAGCGCACTACAAGACGCTCTTTAGCTTTTAAATAAGGATTTTATTAAGAAATTAGTCATTCCAGCTAAAACGGATGTAATGTTCGTAATAAGATCCGCCTAAAATATTCCTCTTTTCTTCTGCCTTAAATTCAACTTTCACGCCATCCATTAATTCTTGTAACTTTTCCGTGAATAGTTTTGAATGCATAATATGTTTGTCTGGATTTTCTTTATGAATTTGATATCTATAACCTGAATATCCATTTACTGCACTTTCGGTTATTACACCTTCCATTTCGCTTGCAAATTCCAATACTTTTTCATCGATGGCTTTTTCCTGAAGTTCTTTCAAATTTCCCACTAAGGACATTTTCATTTAACCTCTCTTTCTATTCAAAGGATTATTTTGTTCAGTTTCTTATAAAGTGTTAATATTCTTCATAAAGGAGGTCTACTAATGAAAAATCCCTGGAAGAAAGTTTCTTTAACTGCTTTCATAGTAATTTTCCTTTTAATAATTTTATATTTTGGCGGTATGTCGCTTTTTTGGAACCAACCCTGAATAAAACTCAATATTCCGTCAATACTGTAGACAACCCATTAAGTTACTTTCTCCTTGTTCCCCCTTGGAGAACCGAGCAGTTAGCTTTTGCTGGCTGCTCTTTATTTATAAAAAAACACCTATTTGATTGGACTCGCATATAATGTTTTGCGTTCCTTTCTTTATAAAATAGTCATTACAAAGGAAGCTCGTCACAAGAGCACTTTATTAAGTGCTCTTTTTTTCGTTTTAAACTAAACAAAATGAAATTTTTGTTTAGTTTTCTTACCTGCATAATATTTTGATATTTGTTTATACTATAGTTGTAACTTTTTGTTACAACATATATCCGTATCGATTGTAACTTCTAAAATTGTACAACGAAGCAGTTAGCTATTTCGGCTAGCTGCTTTGTTGTTTAAAATGAAGTTTTTGTCCAAGTTTTTCACCATTTGATAAAATAAATATAATAATAGTTAATGAAAAGGCATTTATATTCAACCTCCAGAGGAGCACTTTAATTAGTTGCTCCTTTCTACATATACAATTTAGATACCAAATAGCGTTTTTATTGAAACTCACTTTGATTCTCTTTATTTATGGTATAATCTGTATAATTCACTTTTCCAAGAAAGGATAAAGCAATGAGAGAATACTTTGGTTTCATTTCAATGTTTTTAGTTTCAATCGTGTTTTTTGCTTCATTATCTAGGCATACAAACAATTACTTAATTTATTTAATACCTATCTCAATTGTTTTAGCTATTCTTGCTCCGAAAGGGGATACAGCGAAAAAAATTACTTTTGCTATGTTAATTATTTTAGGTATTTTAATTGCTTGCGCATTAATTATTGGTGCTATTATTGGTGCTGGAATGGCTGAAACACATTTGAATAATCACAATTCTCCCAAATAACGATTTTATCTAAATCCATTCACTAACCTCATACTTTGACATACAATAATAGTGCCTTTCTATATAATGTGAGCTCGTCACTGTCGTTATAATGAGGTATAAGGAGCGCTCTCGATTAGCGCTCTTTTTATTTAAATAAAGATTTTGTTATAAAATTTCACCTATCTAAAAAACATACATACAATATCTTGGGTATCCTTTTTCAACATTAGTTTTGGTCAGAGCGCCTTCCTCTCAAGGCGCTCTTTAATTTCTAAATAACATTTTTAGGTAATTACGAGAGCGGATTTTATTATGTTGTACAAGCACTACTTCACTTTATTAAATAGACTATATAGATATCTAAAAGAAGGGAGCTTTAAATTCATATGGCTGATTACTTTTATAAAGATGGTAAAAAATATTATAAAAACCAATCACATTCCAACAATCAAAAAAACAACTGTTTTATTGAAACTCATACGATAGCTGGTTTTGCAGAAAATACAAATGGAAATATACCTGTGTCTGTTTTCCTTCAAACCACCGCTCCACAAACTGTATTTGAGGATTTTACAAACAATCATAATAAAACATTAATTCAGTTATTCGTTGTCGGTATGAGTGCACCCGTTCAAGTAACTATTCTAACAAGAAGATCTAGCGTACCAATTACTACTACATTACAACCTGTTCAAACAAAAATATTTCAAGTTGAAGATTTTCAAAGTCTTACTCTTACAAAGCAGGAAGGTTCTAATAGTGAAGTTAGTTTATTTGTTCAAAAAACATTTTGTATATGCTGTAACGATAATAACGATTCATGTGATGAATATTACCACGAATGTAATTGATAGATTAAATCACCAGAAGAACCCTTTATATAAAGGGTTCTTTTCCTTTCACTCCCCTCATTTCCTCGTTTTTTATTAAAATAACTATTTTGTTTGATTTCCCAAGATTTCCTAACATTAAATCCTTAAATTGCGATATAATAAAATATATAGTTACAACATTTTATTATTAGGAGGTCTAATTATGTCTTTTGCAGCATGGAGTATACTCTTACCAACTTTAATCGGTGCAATGTCCGGTGCTATTTTCGGTATAATTTCTTCTCGAAATAAGAGCAAAAATCCAAATTAAAAGCTTAATAATAAGATTTAATAACTACTTTATTGGCAGCTGATTCATCCTTGAATTTTCAGCTGCCATTTTCTATTCAAATAACGCTTTTGTTTAAATTAGTAAGAGTAAACTCCACCTCTAATTACTCGACTTTTTTCATCAAATTCAATATCGTATTCTGAATCACACCTATCACATATGAGTCGATCTACACACCCTTCAATCAAGATTCCGTTTCTACAAGATTTTTTTGCTTTCCGGCCATTCTTATTAATCCTGTATACTAAAGTCTGTACTGGCTGTGTCCAATACACCAATTCTTCTCCACAATCACATTTTGGTTTTTCATATTTGGACATCTCTTTCATCCCGTTTCTGTACAAAATTCAAATTTGGTCTTTATCAAAAACTTCAATATCCTGTAAAACCTACGTAAAGATTGCTATGATTCAATCTATCTACCCAAGAAACGTTATATAATGAACTTGCAAACACCTGGTTTGCACACAACTACCTTTCTGTACGACATAACTCTTTTGCTAGGAGAAATCCTAGCCTTTTTTATTGGAAATCTAAACCACAGCATTCTCAGGTTTTATCACCATTTTTGCTCTGAATCGATACCCCTTACTTTCTAAGTAACCAACAAGTGTTAATGCACTTTTCCCAAACCTTTCTGCAATTGCATCTACCGTGTAACCTTTTTCAAATAGGTCTAAACTAATTTGTATTTCATTTTCTGTATAAGATGCTTGGCTTTCTACAGGTCTCTCGAAGATCCCAAGCTCCTCCAGTTTTTTCTTTATTGCACTTTCTGTTCGCTGGAGACGTTTCGCGATATACAAATACGTATAACAATTCGCTTTGACCATACTTTTTAGTAATAATTCATCTTGTTTGGTCCAAGGCTCTCTCTCTTTTTTCCTTCTATAAACATCCGCATCACGTTTCCCTTTCATCCATTCTGGTTCAGGTCCTAAAATCCCATATTCAACCTTTGAGAAATCAACTACCTGTTTATGCCGTTTTAACCAATCCCAAAAGTCCTTATAGTAAACAACCTTTATTTTTTGAGTTTTTGCAAATAGCTTTAGTCTTATAGGAAATGCGAATCTCTCATACCACGATTCGATTGTTTTATAATTTATCTGTAATACATCAGCTAATTGGAGTACTGTAAGTCCGTTAAAATGTAAACGTGGGTCACTTAACCCTATACGATTTGCTTTTAACTTTATCGCATTTACAGTACGCCCTAACTTTTTTGCTATATGTTTAATGCTGTATGTTCCCCAGGAATCCTCGAGATACGCTACCTCTTCTTTTGTCCAAAGAATAACTTTCCCCACCATTTCGCCTCCTTTTAGTATCCGGATGCCTGACGATCATGATTGATTTTATTTTTTTCGATATATGCGTTGTAAATTTCAATAGCCGAAAATCCAAGCGCTGCACCTAAGTAAGCCAAGTCATTCATCAAGGTCATGTAATGTGCTGCAGTCCATAATTTGTTTTCATATAGATCGTTAAACACATCGATAATTTCTGTTTTTGTATTTCCTTTGCTATTACGCACTACAAAGGCATCGATATATTTATTCCATTCACGTTCTAATCCAATCGATAAAGCAAAGTGAAGTGCGTCAACAAATTCGTCTAATAACGGATTGTAGTACTCCTTATCTTCTTCCATCATTTGACCCTTGTTTCGTACACCTTTTGTAATCGGCTTGTTATTTTCACTCCAAAACTTATGACCACGCCACACATGAAGCAACTCACTTAACTCGTCACGAAATGATAATTTCTTTTCTTGAAACAAGGGCACGTTTTGTAAACTACGTTTTTCTACAATCTTGTTATCAAGGTCTTTTTGAAGCTGGAATAAATGAATGATGTTCATTGTTTTGCACGCTCCCCTTTTTTAAACAAATCTATAAAACTTCTCACCATTCTTTCTACACTGGCACCAGTTAATGAACTAACAAAGGGTGCAGTTTCTGCAAATTTTAAAGAATCCTTTTCAGGTATTCCCGCACAAATCAACTTTTCTTTTACAGCTTCAATGATTTTTACTCTTTTCTCGTTCTTACTATTGAACTGAGCCTCCACGGCCTTTACAGCCTCATCCTTATAGCAACCATGCTTTTCCATGTAGTAATACACTTCTTTCCAGAACTCGTTGTCTTTTACTACAGTCATCTCAATCGCCCCCCTCTTATCTAACAATTACAAAGCTAACAATGACCGCTACCAACATATAAGAAACAAATAACGAAATAGACTTTTTACGTGAATTTTTAATCTGTTCCCGTAATTCGTTATTTTCTTTCAATACACGTTTTGCGTAATTGTCTTTCACTTTCATCTGAGACTTGTATAAGTCAACTTCTAACTGTAAATCACGATTCTCTTGCATCACATCTTTTAATTGTTGCTCCGAATTGTCCAAGTACACTACCGCCTTTCGTAGCTCACCTTTTGCTACTTTCCTTTTTTGCCTAACCATTTCACGTTTTAATTTCTCTAGTTTCCGATCACTTTTCCGATTTTCGTACCCCTTCCCTTGCTGTCTACCACCCACAATCGCACATCCTTCCTACAGCTTTTTATTTTCTTAAATGCTCTAAAAATAGTTCATTAAAATTCTCGTTTTCTAGTTCTTCCAATCGCTTCTGTACACGTTCTAAACGTACTGGCCCCAAACCTAACACTTCTTTTACTGCACGTAATGCTATTGTTCGGCCATCTTTATACGATAAAAGGGATACTTGCTGCACTTCACCTCTGTGAAAACTTTGCCGCTCCCTTGTTCTCTTTCTCTCACGTTCACTCGCCCGGCGTTGTTGACGGTTCAAGGCGTTCATCGTCTTCCCTCCATTTTTTAAAGCAACTGCTAAATAACAATTCTGCGTATGGATCTTGTGGTACTGGGTCTAACACACCAGTCTTTTTATCTTTTCTTAATGAACTTACTACCCAGACCATGTTGTACGGTTCTCCGGCAATGCTACCCACAATTCTTGCTGGTTTTACACGTGGTAATGCTGTTGCATGACGCTTTGTAAATAATGATTTACGCGGTCCTTCTCCTCTTCCCACATGCTATTCCTCCCTTTGTTTAAGCCAGGACTCAACACTCATTTTCTCGCCCCATCGATAACCTACACTTCCTTCTGCCTCAATCGGAACTGGAAATCCTGGTACTGGAGGTTGCTCCATAACTTGTTTAATTTGTTTTTCTACTGCAACTACAATTTCCGGATCATCATCTATTTCAAAAATGATTTCATCGTGAATTTGTGCAATCATATCGGCACTACCATGAGCAAGTACACCTTCTTGTTTACCAATAGATTCATAAATTTCATTTTGTACTTTCTTCATAATGTCAGCCGCACTACCTTGCACTGGTGTATTCGCTGCTTGTCTTTCAGCTGAGCCGCGATCTCTTCTATTCGCGCTGTTAATGCCTGGCAGCAATCTCATATATCCATAAATCGTTTGCACATAACCTTGCTCCCGTGCTTCTAAAACAATCTTGCGCTGATACTCTGGTATGCGTTTGTACGCTGTTTTAACAGCATTTACAATCTGCGCACATTCATCTAATGTTTTACGAATCATGTACTTTGTTTTAAATGTGAACTGCAAAGCGTGTTCCGTACCGCCATAAGAGATTCCGAAGTTTCCTGCCTTTGCATCCGTACGTTCTTTCTTTACAATTTCATCTTCAGGTTTTCCAGTCATTACAGACGCTGTTCTACGGTGCATATCCCCGCCTGTATTAAATAGCTCCGTCATGACCTCGTCACCTGATTTCCATGCCATTAAGCGGAGCTCGAACCCTGAGAAGTCAATGAAGAATAATATCTTTCCTGGTTTAGGTACAAAAAAGTTTCTTATCTTAAACTCATCATTATCTGGTCTCGGTACGTTTTGTCCGTTCGGATTAAAGCTGTTTAAGCGTCCTGTTTCTGTGAATGGACTGTACCCTGCATGAATCCGTCCACTCATAAAGTTCAAGTACTTTTCACGTCCTATGATGTGCGAAGAAAGTAATGTCGTGTATTTTTGGATTTTCTTCAGCTGATCGATAACCTCCAACGCTTGTTCCTTATAAGGATGTGGTTCACGTTTTGCGATACGAATCGCTCCACGCTCTAACTTATCTAAGGTAGGGTCCTTGTCAGGATCAATACTTTCCCAATTTTCAGGCAGCGAAATGCTGAGGTACTTTTCTTCATCGATATCGTTTAACTTATTCTCAAGCATAAATGCCATATCGATAAGTGCCTCTTGATCAAGACTCGCACCTGTTTTTCCATACTTTGCTACCGGTATTTTTAAGTAATCAAACATTAAACTTTTTACTTCGTTTGTCTTACCTGATTTACCGGTATTTATATCAACATTGAACGTTTCTTTCGCGATTTGTTTAATACGTTCAGCCGCTTGCTCTTGCATAATTTCCGCTTCTTGTTTCTTTTGCGTTGCAAGGTTTGGATCCCAATTCATTCCCCAATATTCCATAAGACCGATAACACGTGTGAACGGCATTTCAATCCTTTGAAGCCATTCCGCATATCGCGGAATTTGAGCTGCAATTTGAGACCAATATTCATAATGCTGCACTGCGTAATCCGCATCTTCAGCTGAGTAAAGTAGTCCTTCGCCTTTACTCGCATCAATTTCATCAAAGAAATCTACTTTGCATTTCTTTAAAAGAGTTGAAAAGTCGTTCATCGTTACACCAAAAATCTCTTTCGTAGCGGGCTTTAACCCCCATCCGCTTGTAGGCTTTTTCGAATTGTTAATCTTTTGAGGTGCTACAATTTGTAAACACCGCACCCACATGATCAATGGATCTGCTACTTTTCCTAAAATATACTTACCGTACTTTGCTGCGTATTTCGTTTCAAAAGATAAGTTAACCGCAATCTTTAGTACATTTTCATTTTTGAATAAGTACTCATCGATTAAATCTAGTACAACTTTTCTAGCTCCATTCCTATCCATACTTGGTTCAAATACTTGGCCAACTTTATGTGATATTGGAACAACTCTTGATTCATGCGCCGCTGCTGATAAAGATACGGTACAAATTTCGCCTTTCCACGGATCTAACGGTGTTTTTAAATATGCTTTTTCTAAACTTTCTCTTTGTTTTTCTGCTTCTTTCTCATCAATAGCACCTGTAGCACATGCTTTTTCTATATCTTCAAACGCCTTTTTATAATGCACTCTAATTTCTTCACTTGCTGCAGTCTCCCAGTCAAATCCTGCTTTACCTGTTTGTATACAACGCTCAAGGTATTTTTTTAACTCTGAGACTGTAAGAATAGCTTGGTAATCTTTCACTTGTTGTGGTTCTACTTTTGGCCAAACAATATCGAATTGCCCTGGTTTCTTCTTTTTTTCCATTTCTACCGCTAATTTTGATTCCTTTACCGGTACCTGTTTTTTACTACTCGCTAATGTTCTTGGTTTCCCGAATAAACTTCCAAGTTTCATATTTTCACTTCCAGTCATATTTGTCTTGCTTGTCCGTATAATTAGTAGTACTCATCTTTTATATGATCAAAGAGACCTTTCTTCATGCAATACGCAATATATGCATTAAATCTTGGCGTTTTTCGATAGCCACCGCTTGTTAAAAGGATCATCCTCATTTTCGCTAATTGATTTACGATAGCTTTCGCTTCTTCTTTATCGATAGATAGCATTGCTTCAACATCACCAAGTCGTAAGTACTTCTGCTGAGCAAATAGTTTAATAAACTCATAGAACTTCATTTCACCTGTTAACGTATCGATTTTCTTAAGATCTGCCGTAAACCTCTGGTATCTTTCTTCTGTCATTTCTTCCTCTTTTATTGCTAAACGAGCATAGTAATTTAAGCCGCAACCTGGAGCATTGTATAAAGCTTTTAAATACTCCCCAACAAACTCAACGTGTCCTGGCCAAACTTGAATTCTTTCACCCGATTCATCAACTGAATGTGTAAGTGCTGCAAGTGCTACCGCTAAACGAGCCACTTTATTCCGCTGATCTGAAGGAGATACAAGTGGTATATCATTCGCATTTCCATATACTTTCGCAAGGTCTGTCGCAACTTCCAGTACTTTATCAATCGTACCGTCTGTAAATAGCACGTCCTCCGGCTTACGTGACCAAGCATATAAGATGTTATTTTTCAAAGTATCCTTCTGTATAATCGATGGATACGTAGCAAGCGTTTGGTTGTACAACTCAGGATCCACATCACTCGCTCTCATAAAAACTGCAAAGTCAAAACGGCGTATATCCTCGTTATTGAAAATATCTTTTAAACTTTCAGCTCCTTGAGAGTAATCAGCAAGTCGTTTTCCTTTCGGTACGTTCCCTGACATAATGGCACGTACACGGCAAGGGGTTTCAGCTGTTACAGCCCGTTTTACTTCTAGCTTCCCATCAGAGCGCGCAAGTGTCATTTCACCATAATCATCTTTCGTAATACCTGTATCTTCATCAATCCAAATCATTTCTTTATCAGCTAACGGCCACGCACCCCAAACGATGTACCATGCACCTTGAGCACCTGACTGTTCCATCTTGTACGTTAGACCTGTACGAGAAGTACTTTCCGCATTCACTCTTGTTCCAAGTCCTGAATATTTCATTACCTTTTCAATGAGCGCCGACTTACCAGTACCTGTATCACCAACGATTTTCAATTCCACCCATCCGCGTAACGGATTTAAATCCCACGGTACTTTAAAACGTAAAACACTATGAAGTGTTAGCAATACTGCAAGTAATGTCTCATCACGTTCTACGATGTGTGTTACGTTGTACGTTAAATCGTTACAAATTGCTCCTAGTTTCTGTTCAATTGATTCTGCTGTATAATCTGCCGGCTGAAATGTTGCTAAATCTTCTTTCACTTGTTCATTTAGCTCAAAACTTTCAACCACATCCTGAAGCGGTACCGCACTCTTTACAAGTAGTGTTGACTCCTGATTCTTTGGATGCGGGTATACATAGCCAGTTAACTCGTAGTACTTGTTCTCACTTACGTTTAGTCCATTTACGGCGTACACTTTTCGTAGTACATAATTCCCTTTATGCTGCTCTTGCTTTTCGTCATCTTCTTCAGCCATTGGGATTACAAGTAACTCTTCCACGTTCATGTTCTCTAAAATATCCGTATTGTATTTCGGGCAATTTGGTATGCCTGATATTTCTCGTAAAATACCTTTTATATTATCGTCACCTACACCCGTCATTTGAATGACTTCCCGATCACTTACGCCCAGGTCTTTATATCCTGTATGTGTATGGATGTCGTATAGAGGGCAATGTACCTTTTTACAACTTTCTCTGCCCCAGCAATGGTACTCAATGTTTTTCGGAATGATATAAGGCGTATGCTTTTTCCCTGCAACCATGACACGTGTTTTTACAAGCTTTCCAGTAAGATCTGCATTGCCCGTCTCTGCTAAATGAAGTAACTTTGCATTTTCTTCTTCCTCAGCATTCTTCTTAATGCAATGACACATATCACCAGCACACGCTACACGTTCATAATCTTTGCTTCCTGGTTTCTTTTCGCCATGTAGTGAACGAATAAACGCACAACCAAATTTGTATGTATTATCACCGCTGTATACCGCATCGATCACACTTCTAGTATTTGCAACACGTTGTTGCTTACCATACTCGTTATCCTCAGATGTAAATTTAAGCACCCAGTCTTCCAGCTCTTTCATCGTTTCCTCTCTCGTGTAGCCAGCGTCTTTGAAGTAACATGCAAGCTGTACTGTTGCCTGGTTTCGGTCACCGTCTTTTTTCCAGCCACCATTTAAAATATCAACTACACATGCCGGTGGTTTATCTTTCTTAAACTGGAATTCTTCTTTCGCATACTTACGAGCACTCGTTGCTGCAGCTTGCTCATATTCTTCTGTCTTATTTATTAGTAAATACCCCGTACGAGGTCTGTATTTCATTGCCTTTTTACGTTCTTCTGCCGTATAAGGTAGATCGTCAGCGTGTCTTGGCGATTTCGCTAAATCTTTAATTTCTTCCAGAGTTAATTTGTTTAACTCATTTACACTAATTTCTGTTTTAAATAGGTTTGTTTTTTGATGCATACTGTTCGGTAAACGAATCATCCGTTTTTCTGTATACACCACAAGGTCTAGTGACGTAAGTCCTAGTCTATGGACTAAGTACCCAGCCATATGTTTGAAGATTTTATGAAGGTCGTTTCTCGGTTCAATACCGAGCGCATCGGAGCTTATTAAGATGTGGAATCCTTTTGATCCAGAAAAGTAAATCCACATATCCGATTCACGAATATCCATCTCTTTCGTAAAAAATTCCACCAGCTTTATTGCATCCTTTTGGCTGACTGATGGGTCTTCCGCATGGTCAAGGTCAAAATATAAGGGAGCAATAAATGCCTCCCCCTTTACTTTTGTGTCGTTCGCAAATCGTTGAACTGTAGCAAAGCAATTGAAATTGAATGCCTCTCCCGTTTGGAATTGCTTCACTTCAGAGGAAGGGATTCGTTTCCACGGAATGCTTCTACCGTTCTGATTGCTGTACCATGCGTCTACATATTGATACTCACTTGTTTTATCTTTCTTTTTTGCCATTTGTAGACGCCCTCCTTAATTATTCTGAAGCTTTTTCAGTGTCTTCTACATTAATTCCGTAATCTTCTGGTTTAAATACACCAACAGGCTGGAAGTCAATTCCTACCCAAGACTGACTAGCATTAGTACGACTCTTGCGATCTACTGTCACAAGACGTGTCACTACTTTGTTAACACCTAATTTTGAAGTAATGCCAAGCGCTTTATATTTCCCTTTATATAAATTCATCGCGTATTTACCAAAGATTAACGTGTCTGTTGGACTAAATGACATTAAGTAGATGTTCGGAAAATCATCAGGACTTAAAGTTGATACTGGTACTATCGACGCCATATAACGTAACTTAATATCATCAAGTTCATAACGTTCTGCAGCTTGAGGGTTTTCTGCTAACCACTGATTGAATACCGCTTCGGCTTCTTCTTTCGTTCTTTCAGCAACAATTAATTGCCCTGCTTCAGGCGAATCTTCTAATCCCCATACCGACCAACGTTGTTCACCGTATCCGATTACTACATCGATACTTTCACCGAAAATAACATTTTCATCATCTTTTTCTACGAAATTACCTTTTTTATTAATAGTTAACCAATCACCCATACGGACGAAATCCATATCAAGACCGTTATTCGCTTCAACGAATCCCTGCTTTGTTTCCTCTAAAATAGTGGTAATATAATTACTTCCAGTGTTTGTTTTCGTCACCGCGTTATTTTGTACCACTACTTCATTTTGATTTGTCTCTTGTGTCATTATTTTTTCCTCCTGCGCCCTTGTAGGCCATGTTTTTTCCACGCTTTTCGTTTTGCTTGGCTTTTCTTTTTTCGATAGGTTACTTTTCTGTTATACGAAATCTTGTAATCTTTCGAATCGTATTCCGGAACCTCAACCATTATCGGTATTCCTCGTTGAAGGAATAAACTTTTACCGGATCCTCTTGCAAACACCCTTATCACTTTTTTAACGATTTTTTGACCTGTTTCTTTCAAACCCACTTACTTCACCTCTTTCACTGAAGCAATTAGTTCTGTGATTTCATAAAGTGCGCCCACATATTCGTGCTTTTCCATTGTTATCACCCCTTTCACCAAGGCATATCATTTAAGAAGTCAGCCACTGTATCTCGTTCTGTTTTCGGTTTTCTTGGTACCGTTAACCCGATTCTGCTGTATACTTTCCTACGGCTGTGATATTGGTCCTTAAATACTCCGACATTGTAGTCAACATAGTCGAACCAGTATGCTTTTTTATCCGGATTGCTCCGATCAGGACGCATGATACGTCCAATTTCTTGCTCTACCGATGAACCACTGTTACTTTCACGAGAGTCCCCACGTTTCGGCATCACCATGTGGCCAACTGCTAAATGCTGCATATCCAATCCTTCACGCGCTAACTGAGTAGCAAATAAAATGTCTATTTCTTTTCGGTCACAGGCTTCTAGAATGTCTTTACGTTGCTGTTTTGTTACTTGCCATTCACGAATTTCTTTTTCTGAATACTGTGCAACCTTTACTTGCCAACCGTACTTACCTTGCTTTTTATCTACTGCATGCCCGTTATCAATAAGCTGTTGTGCATGTTTTTCATTTTTTGCTTTTCTCCAGGTATAACGACTAATACCTCCGTGTACTACAGCGGTATTAATCTGTTTCCCGTAATACGTATCTCCGTAACGTTCTCTCAATAATTTTTGTACGAGTTGTTGTAAGACAAAACAGTACCGGACAGATTCCGTAATAACTATGGCAGGTCCTAATGGATAATGTTCTACGATACTTTCAGCAACTAATTTCGCACGCTTCTTATCTGAAATAAGGTGACGAATTAGGTCTGTATAATCGAGATCTTCTCCACCAGCATCTACACTATCAATCTCGTTACGGTTACTTGCCGTCTCGTAATTGAACTCGGTATATACGAATTTCACTGCCGGTTTTATCAGTCTCCCAGCTTCATACATTCTGTTTCTGCTAATCTCGTACACTTTCGGACCTACACCGTTGTACATATAGATTTCCAATCCATCTTTTCGAGAAGGTGTTGCAGTTAGTCCAATCATATTTTCAGCTGTTAACTTCCCAGCCGTTTCAATGAATTGTATTGCCGGAAAATGATGGGCTTCATCCACTACTACCGTCCCGATAAAATCGTTTAGTGCATCGATTATTTGTGGATTTCGCTGCAAGGTTTGTACTGTAGCAACGATTAGTTTACCGTCTCCCCAGTCATGTACGCCGTCACCGAAAAATCCGATACGACCGATATCAGACATTGTAGCCTTAGCTCGCTTTGCGGATTGATACATTAAGTCTTTTGTATGCGTAAGCCATAATGCTGCTTTACCCTTTTCGTAAATGTAGCGCATGCCCATTACGGTTTTACCTGAACCAGCCGGTGCTACACCTATTCCGTTTTCTTGCATAAGTGCTTCAACCATCGGTGTCTGGTCCTCTTTTAATACAAACCCGTCATCCCATTCCCCGAAACTAACATCTCGGCCATATGAAATCTGTGAGGTAATAACTTTACTAGGGTCGTAACCTAAGTTTTTCAGTACCTCTTCTAGCTTTGACAAGAAACCTCGAGGCGTAACAATATCGCCTCTGTCATGTACAAACAATTCAAGTTTTGCTTGTACCCCCCATGTAGGTCTACGTTGTTTTTTTGCTTTCAAATACGCTGGATTATCAAATGTTAGCGCCTTAGTAATTGCTGCCTTAAGAGGTGTACTAGCACCTCTTATTCGGATGTTGTGTTTTACAAAGATTTGTAGCAAGTGAGCACCCCCGATAGATCGTAAGAAGGTTCGTGGTATGTAAGTCTTGGAAGTGGTACACAGGGAACCGTCTGATTTTGAAATTCCTCAAGTTTTATATGGTTCACGTTTCGTTTTTTCATATGAATAAGAGCTGTAATAAGTCTGAATGCGTAAGCCTCGTCAAGCCCCTTACTATCGTTTAGAAAACTGATAAACACTAAACCTAAATTTCTATCAATAATTTGATCAAAATCCCGTAATCCGATAATCTGATTCGGTCTCATATAATCTAGTGAAAATCTACGACTCTCTGTACGTTTCATTTCAGCTAATATATTTACTTCAGGTGTTATTACAATCTCGTCACCTGGACGAGTTGCACCTGCACCATCTGCAATTCTCATACGCCATACATTCGGAATTTCTCTCCAACTTCTTCTGATTTCAGCTTGGAAATCGTCCCCACGTTGCTGACGTTCACGCTGTTTATTTCTCATTGCTGTTTGTTTTGGATCCATAGCAACCTCCTATGCCAAAAACTTCAGTAGATTCGCTTGTACATAAGCTTTTGCTTTTACAAGATCCGCTGATTCTTTCGCTGTTTCCCAAGCATCTTTTGCTGCAGATAGACCAATATCTATCGCATTTAATTCCGCCTCAACCGTAGACAGTTCTTCTCTTTCACTCTTTGAATATTGACGGCGATAAGCATCACGCATTTTATCATTTCCTAAAATAACTTTCAGATTATCAACAATTACATATTGGCTTTTACCTTCATGCTGTATTGCCATAAAAGCTTCAGCTTCTTTTAACTTGACCTGTGTATCAAGTTTAGTTTTTTGTTTTAGTAACTTAATTTTTTCACCATAAGCTTCTTCACGTGCCTTACCTTTTTCAAGAACATCCTGTACTGCAGCATCAATTTGTTGTAAGGATGCTTGTAATTCAAGTGGATTTAAAACCCGAACATAGTCAGTCGGTACTTTCTTACCTAAAATTTTTGTTGCCGCTGCAAGTAGCTTTTCTTTCCCATGCTCCTCTTGTAAACTACGAATTTGATTATTTAATTCAGCCATTTTCTGGTCCCACCTCACATTGAATTTTTGGTAGTTCTACTACTAACTTTTTAAGCGTCACGTGCTCTTTAACAATTGAGTCAATTGTTATGTTCATCGTTTCTACTCGATCATGTTCCTCTTTGTTGTAACCAGCTACACTTATCATCAGCGGTGAAAACTCTACTACTACAGCATTCCAATCATGTTTATTATTGCTATAGTTAGGGCGTCCAAATGGGTTACCACTTGTGACCTGTACCGCCGTACCTTCGCCTAGTTCGTTCTCATCAAACTGCGGTTTGTTTACAATCATGCTCGTAATCCCTCCTTTGCTTCCGCTATTTTCGTTAACGCTATTTCTACTACGTCAGGATTAATACAATCTGTCTTGGCAATGCTCTCGACAATCGTATTAATATCAACTAACACATCTTCACCTGTTTCCGTTTGAATCAAGGAAGCAAACTCCTCCATTGCATACGCCCGTTTCTTCTCTGCTTCAATCCGACTACGATCAAGTACTTCTTCACCAGGTTTTGCACTTTGAAGTGGAATCCGTTCTAAATCAAAAACACCTGGAGATTTTACATCGATAAGAAGTACCTGTATTGGTCTGCTAATTTCAGCTTCTGAAGCCGATAAACGTGTGATACTACCGATATTCGCAAATATTTTTCCATCAGAACGCTCATAGATACCGAAACCTGTATGGTCATGGCCGCACAAAACCAAATCCGCCTCTGTTTTTACATCCTGTACTTTTGTGTACCGGTCAAAAGGTGGATCATGATCAAGTAACATGCCGTGTGCTACATGTATTTTTGTTGACTCACAATCTTCAATAACTTCTGGTGAATAACCATATCCAGCTTTATCAATTCGGTCACTGTATGGTGTAAATGTTAGCTGTACATGATTACCATCTTGATGAAACATATGAGCTTGTCCAGGGTCATTAATAACTGTAAGCTGTGGAACGATTAACTCCAGTACTCTAAGGCTTGTCCGTTCATACGTTGCAAGATTGTACCCGTAAATATCGTGATTACCAGCTGTCGTATAGATCGGAACTGGACTTTCTTTCAGTACCTTTGCAAACTCTAGTAACACACTTGTCGTAACCTCAGGTCTATCAAACGTATCTCCAGGTTCGATAATTGCTGTCACACCTTTATATTTAGCTAAAGCAAAAATCTCACGTAATTTTGCAATTAATGCCTCTTTGTAGTTATCCTTACGATTACGAGGGTTTGTACCTCGTATATGTGGATCACCGAAATATAGAAACTTCATACTCTCACCTCTGCTTTTTCGTGCTTCGCGTAACGTTGTATCTAAAGTAATTCCACCTTCAACAATGTGGTGCATCAGTGAAGGTTACTCGATTCTTTTTTCTTGATAACTTGTTTTGTGATTTCACCTGTCTCAGCATCTAACGTCAAATCATCTTCACCGTTAACACCCAATTCAGAATGAATGTCAGCCCATACTGCATCGTGCCATTCCTCTAATCCTTTTGTTGCATTTTCTAATTTCTTTTTATATTTTTCTTTAATTGGTTCAAGTTCAGCCTTTAATTCCTTAGCTACAACTTCCTTAATAGCTTCCGTTTCTTTACGAATTCTACGTAACTCGCGTACTTGTTCTTCAGTTGCTTTACCTACAACTTCCTCTGTCACTTCTACACCTGCAACCGTTGCAGCTAATTCTTTTACTAAGCACTTAATACACATATCCAAATCTCCCTTTCTATAAAGCAGTTACTATGCTTTTTCCTTGTTTTTGAGTCACACCAAGTGCTACGTCACCTATCTCAGCTAAATGAGTACTGTGCGTAATTAAAATGATTTGACGTTTGAATTTCGTACTGTATTCCTTCAAAAAGTACGCTACATTCGGTGCATACTCTTGACTCACGTGCTTCCCAACCTCATCCAAGAATAATGGTCCTCTTACACCACTAATCTCTCCTACGGCCAATCTGAGCGCTAAACTAACTACGTCTGCTACACCACCACCGCGATCATAGTCAGGTGGCTTTAATTGCGTTCGAACATCTTCAGACTGAAGCCAGTACTCCGCTACTGGTTGATTACCTTTTACTGCAATTTCAATTTCGAATCTGTAGTCTTTATCGAACACAACTGTAAGAGCTGATGTAACAATTTCTTCTATACGACGTTTTGCTTGCTGCCTTGCATAATCACTTGTCTTTTGAAGAAGAATCTGTACTAAATCAAACTCCCCAAGCTGCTCCTCAGCTTTTGCTTTTCTCGCTTCCGCACTTTTTTGTTGCTTAACTAACAAGTCCCGTTGACCAATTTTCATCTTTAATTTATCGCTTGCCTGACGGATATCCGCTCTAGCTTTTAGAAGCTCATACATAAAACTATCCTCCTTATACCTGGGGGATGAGTCGTTCTACATGCTCCAGGTTTTCTTTAACTGATGTATCAAGCTTATTGATTTCTTCCTGGATTGTTTCAGGCGTTACCCCGTACTGCGCCATTTGTTCAGCGATTTCCGTTAATTGCTTTTCAGCTGAAGACTTTTCCGCCTCTGCTTGGATTTTTGCTGTTTCTGCTTTCTTTAAATTTGCTTTTGCAATTTCAATACGTTGTTTTAATTCCATTACTCATTTCCCCCTTCAAGTTGTTTTGATAGTAAATTTTGTAGCTCTGATTCAAGAAACTTCTTTTGATCTCTTAAACAGGCCAACACAGTTGGTCGGATAGCAAAATCAATACTCTTTTCTCCTATACTTTCTGATTCACTCACTAATAAATTCTCGTTAAATTTTTTATGAAATAGTGAGACTTTTAAAACATTAGATGTATCGTCAAAAGCTTCAATAACCTCATTGATTTCCATTAATGAATTATTCAGCCTCTCAGCTGCTTGTAAAAACTCACTCATTTTTTCCGTATCAATCACCACTAATCACCCCTCAATGAGAATGTTCAAAAGACATCGGCGATTCGCATAGCGGACAAACTCCACCAGCCTCGTTCCATGTCTCTTCCAATTCCTTTGTGTAATTTTCAATGTGCTTTTCATATAGTTCCAATGTGCTTGTACTATGACGTACTCTTTGATACCAGATCATATAGTTTCGTAACAACTCTTTTAATTCAGCTAAATGAGTGACATTGTTCTCAGCGTTTGCAATCTGTATTACCACTTCTCTAGGAACATTTAAATGTTCCTCACGACTTGTCCAGCTCATATAATAATTGTGTATATTCTGGTATTTTTGTAAGAGCACACTCATTTGACTTAGTTGTGTAATACTTGTTTCGCATTCTTGTAGTTGATCTGACGCATTACCAGGTACAGATAATCTTTCTACATCCTTACTTGTTTTTTCGTAGCGTTGTTTAACCACGCTATGTTGTACATAGAGTTTCTTTAACTCATCCGTTTTCTTTACTTCCTCTTCAATCACAGCTACATTAATGTTTTCAATTACAGTTAACCTCTCGACCTGTAATTGAGCTTCTTGTAATACTTGACTATACTTCTTATAGTTTTGTGATAAGATAGAAAGCAAAGAATATATTTCTTCAGATTTAGTAGAATCTTGTAACAAGTTACTTACTTCTACTAATCCATCAAATTGTTTTAATGTTTCAGTCAATGTCTTCTTGGCGGTGGACAGTGACCCGTATCTTTTTTGTAAGTCCAGTAGTGTTTGCAGACGCTGCTGGTCTTTTTCTGTTTGTTCAAGTATTTGTATAAGAACCGGTACTTTTGAAAGCCTCTCATCCTCAACAAACGCTACACGGAATTTTTCAAATGCTATCTGTTGTTGAGTTTGTAGTTGCCGCAGTACCTCTTTCTTTTTATGCAATTCTTCTACATGTTCCATCAAACTTTCAGCTGTTTTTAACTGCTGTACTTTATCATCCACATCCAAGTACTCCAGTAAGTTACCTGCTAATCTCTCGATTTCTTTTTCAGCTAGTAACCTCTCTTGCCTTGCTGCGTATGTATCTTTTGAAACACTTTTTACCGCGAGATCGACAGCTTCTGTTCCTGCTAACTTACCTAGAACTTTCGCACCCGATGACGGTGTCTCACTTATTAAGAAAGGTGCTTCAAGCTGGAATGCAAAGTTTAAAGCAGTAACAAAATCCCCAAATGTTTGCTTTGTGATACCGAGTAATTGTTTTACTTCTTCCGGTACCTCTGACTTCTCAAATACATTTCCTGCATCGCCTGGATCCGTTTGGATTCTGTACGATGTTTTTCCTTTTCTACGGTGCTTTGAAATAATAATGCCGTTATCCAAGTGAATTGCAACCGTAGCATACCCAACCGATTCGTTAACAAAAGCCTCACCTTGAGGTTCGTTAAATGCTATCCAGCGAACCGCTCGTATGATGGATGTTTTACCACTATCAGATGGTCCAGTAATTACATTCAGCCCATTTCCTAAATTAAAATGGCTATTTGTATGTGACTGGAAACCTTCTACGAAAATCTCGTTAATGTTGGCCAACATGTTCACTCCTTTCTGTTAGCTTTAACATGGTGTTTACTGCTTGCTCTTCTGATCCATTCTTGAAGTAATTTTTACTTTCGCAACATATCGCTTTTACGTCCTTTGCTTTTACTAATCGAGTCGCATAGGTCACGTATTGTTGCATTTGTATCACCCCCTTTCAATGATTTAACTTGCCTTTACTTTCGCTTTCTTTTTTCGTGTAACAGTTACTTTGACACCTAAATATTTTTCGTATACTTCTTGAAACAGCACTTCTTTTTTCTCTGTACCGTAGTACTCATTACCAAGACGTAAGTTTAACTTTTTCCCCACACTCCTCAGCCCCCTACAGTTTTTTCTACGTAATGAGGATAACGCTCTAAAAATTCTTCTTCTGGTGGAAATCCCAGTTCAAACGATTGTCTAATTTCTTTTTTACTGGCGTTTCGCAAGTAAGTAGGTAAATAAAAATGTTCCATAGGGAACCCAAGTACAATTGCGATTTGCAAGGCTAATTTCCCACCCGGATCGCGTCTACCAGTCTCTAAATCTGCTATATGACCAGGAGTCACACTAACCTTATCCGCTAGAGCCGCCTGCGACATACGTTTTTTCCCACGTAAATCCGCTAACCAAGTCCTTTTCATATGTCCACCTCCAGACAACCTTTAATGATTTTTATTATACTGGCGTTTCGCAAGTAAGTAAAGTGATTTTTCAACTTTTTCATAAACACCTACCTACTTTTACTTGCAATATGCGTGTATTTACCATTGTGTAATTGTCCAATAAAGTGTTATCTTATATATAGATAACAACAAAAAAATAAAAAACGTTTTATATATTTTTATAAAATTTATAAAAAATAAAATCGATGAAAAATATAAAAAAGAATTTAACGGGGGTAAAAAGTATGGATATAGGAGCTCAATTAAAATTCTTACGAAATAGACGTGGTTGGACAATGCAAGAAGTCGCAGATCGTATTGGTAAAAATGATTCTACGTATAGTGGGTATGAGACAAATAAAAGAAAACCAAATGCTGAAGTTCTTGTACAGCTGGCGGACATATTTGATACTACTACAGACTTTATTTTAGGGAGAACAGAAAATCCAAACGGCCTTAACTTTAATGTAATAGACTTTTTAGACCAAGGGAGACTTCATTCTGATGGAGTGGAAATTACTGAGGAGCAAGCTGAGCTTGCTAATGTTCTATTAAGACAACTCCTACAGAGAAAGCAGCAATAAATAAAAAAGGATTAGCCAGATGCTATTCCTTTTTTTGTTGCAGTATAGCTGTAATTTGTTTGTACTGTTCCAGAGTAATCTGTCCTTGCTTATAAAGTTCCCCCATCAGATAATTCATATCACAACTTACATGTTCAGCACCGAATAATTCCCCTATTAAACGTTTTGTTTCTTGTTTTGCAGTCTCTTTTTTCACTATAGTTCCGCCCCTTCATTCGATTATTTATTCAAAAATGTCAAAAGCAAGAAAATGAATAACCTCTATAACGTACGAAATGCCACCACACTTGAAAGTGTGGTGGCATTTTTCTTTTGATAGTTATCCGATCGTCCCCGGATCCATCATCATTTTTACAGGTTCTTTAACCTTCCCTTTGCTAATTTCACTTGATACCGGCGATAACGTTAGCGCAAGGGTACAAACAATAACTAAACCAGCTATAAACTTTTTCATTTAAACTATCCCCTTATTTTAAAATATCAAAAATCTTTATGTAAAATAAGTTACCTTCTTTTAAAAATCGATAATGTGCTTTTTGACGCAACTCAGGATTTCTCGTAGCGATAGATAAGTATAAATCCTGAAAAGCTGTGCGATTTTCAATCTTATACAAGATTTCAGCAGCTTCATCATATTCATTTAAGGAAATCTTTCGTAGTGCTTGTTCAGCCTTATCATGAATACATTCTAATTTTACAGGAAAATTATGAATTATACAACAAAACGATAATGTGTTTTCAACTAATCTTCTTTTCAATAACGATTTACTATTTTTTATTTTATACAGTTCCTGCAGTGATTTTTCAAAATAACGAATAGACATTCTTGCATCTTCAAAAATATAACTTTCCCCTAACACACTATATGCAGTGGCTTTTAACAGACGCGGAGCCTCTTTTACATCTAACACGTCAAATAGTAAGCCTCTTGCTATATCTACTTCATCTTGCATTAAATATGCGTATGCACATATTGCTTTTAATTCTGCACTGATTAAAGTTCTTTCTAATCCCTGCGGCATTTCACTAAGTTTATCTTTAATCATATCATGCATCGTAGTAAATACATTGTAAGCACCCATATCAAAATACCCATAGACACTTAATAAATTTACTAAGACATTTACATTGACCTTATTTAAATTCACTTTTGCTCGTAGCTTATCGAGGCTTTTAAAAAATTCTTTGGAACGCAGATTACCAGATTGGCGTTCCAATCCTATTTTTAAAATATCCTTGTAGTTTTTTGTTACAACATGTTTACACTCTCTTTCAAGCAATTCTTTTAATATATCCGTATAACCTGCTAAATACACATAGTACATAGCTGTCCTAATATCTGCTTCTTTTTCCGTAGATTGCAAAAACTCCCGAACTACTTTCATATTCTCATTCTCGTTTTCTGTATTCACAAGAATTTTCATCAATTTCGAAAAATTCATAGGTACTTGCCCATTCATTGTTTTCCACATGTTTGCTTGAGATAAACTAGTTATTTTAGAAAGCTTAGTAGATGTTATATCTTTCTCTACCACAATAACACCTAAGTTTATACAATCTTGCATGGTTTTCCCTCCCTAGAACTCAAGACACTCCCCTCTTTTTTCTCAACAGGAAAACGTTCGCAATAATTATGTATGCCCGAAAATTATGTTATACTTAATGCTGACTCATGGAAAGTTTTCCCTACGTACACTAGGGTAAAACGTTACAGTAGTGCGGCGACACTATTGTAACGCCGTGGGTCTTTTTGCTCTTTTATTTTATTATTTTCATATTATCATAAAATTTAGAACATTCGTTTTACTCTTCCCCAAAACCATGTTGAGAAAGTTTTTTCTAAATCTTCCAGAATTCCCACAAGAATATTTTACCACCAAGAGAACTAACGTTCTAGTTATTTTTCTGTTTATTGGTATAAATACTGTCATAACTTATATTTAATACAAACTATCTGTCAACTATAGTTAAAAAACATGCCTTTATTTATACTAAAGGCATGAACACTTTTGGAGAAAATTTAAAAAAATTTAGAAACAATCACACACTGACACAAGCAGAGCTTGGTGATAAGATCCAATTGAGTCGGAGTCAGATTAGTAACTTAGAAAACCAATTTAATGAACCCGACTTAGATTCGTTAGATCGAATCGCTTCATTCTTCAATGTATCTATTGATGCGCTTTTGGGACGAAACATCCCAGAATCTGAAGAACGATTAAAAATCATTCTCGAGGAGATCCAAACGGTTTTCGCAGGCCTGGATGAGTCTCAACGAGAACAATTCTGTAAACAACTCCTTTTCTACACACAATTTCTTAATGAGAAAAAAGAGTTGTTATGAATCGATTGTAGTAGAAAACATTTCCATATTCAACAGTAATGTTTTCCATTACAACCCAGAACCGAGAGGACTATTTGTCTTCTCGGTTTTTATTTTTATCCCCTAATTATACATGGGATTGGCATTGTAAAAGATAAATAGTTCGCCCACTCAGACATATTCGCTTTTCCTAAAACAAATGCTCCTTCTTCTTTCAACTGCTTCACAATTGTTGCGTCTTGATCTGCAATCCAATCTTTTAATACATAAGTTCCTGCACTAGTCGGCATCACTTTTTCCGTCTGTACATTATCTTTTACAACGACAGGAATACCATATAAATTCGAATTTTTGTTTCTACCCCGCTCTTGATCTAACTTTCTTGCTTCTTCCATCGCATTAGGATTTATCTCTGTAACAGAATTTAATGTTATTCCATGTTGATCATGTTCTTGTATTCTAAAGAGATAAATACTCGTTAATTCTTCATATGACAACTTTCCATCATCAATCATTTTTTGAAGCTCATCTACAGTCGCATTTACGACTTCTTTTTCTTTTATCTTTACATTTTCTATATTGATTCCTTTAAGCTGATTATGTATCGGTTGTAGCACTCTTTCTTTATCATATACAATACGCTCAGGTTCCTTTGGAAAATAATTTTTATACACGTAATATCCACCGGCACACGCTAATAAGACAATGCCTCCAGTGATAGACAGCGTTACCTTTACCCATTTCTTCATGTTGCTTCCTCCACTCTATAAGATGCTTAGCTATACAAAAAAGAGAGTTACCTTTTACTTAACTCTCTCCAATCAAAATGCTAAATGAAAAAATGAAAGATTTCAATCTAATTACTTCTTTTTTTGCATTTGCTTTGCTAACATTTCTTTCACTTGATTATACGTTAATCCTGAATTTTTATTTAAACGCTTTACTTCCTCAACATCAGTACCTACCACTGTATATTTTTTCTCATCATTCATTTTTCTAATTCCCTTCTCACCGTATTATTTCTTATATTTCTTCCCTAAATGCGCATAAATTAACACCACTACAAAAAAGAAAGCTGTTTTTAAGTACAGCTTCCTTCTCGTTACATATTGTATTTCTTAATAAAATTTCACTACATCTTCAGTAGGCAAGAACGTTCTTTCTGCTGGTTGTTCGTTTGGTTCACCAAATGGCATTTGACCTACTAAGCTCCACTCTGCCGGAATGTTCCAAGTTTCTTTCACTTCAGCATCTACGATTGGGTTGTAATGTTGTAATGACGCCCCAATTCCTTCAGCAGATAATAGCATCCACACAGTATGTTGTAACATCGCATTTCCTTGATGAGACCAGAATGGGAACTGATCTTTATATAATGGTGCATTTTCTTGCATTTTTTCTACAGTTGCTTGATCTTCAAAGAATAGCACTGTTCCTACACCTGCATGAAAACCTTTTAGTCTTTCTACAGTCGCTTCAAAGTTTTCTGCTGGTACACGGGCTCTTAGTGTTTCTTTAACGATATCCCAAAACTTTTCATGCTCTCCATCCATTAATACAACCATACGACCACTTTGCATATTGAAAGATGTTGGTGCGTGTAAAGCTGTTTTTAACACTTCTTCAATTCTTTCTTTCGTAATTGCATCGTTTTTTGCTACTTTACGAATTGAACGGCGGTTCACGATTGCTTCTTTTAAGTTTGTTGTAGTTGCTGACATTTTAATTCCTCCAAATGTTTGTTTTATAATTTATTTTGTTATTTCATAACAAGCGAATTAGCAATATCCATCGGTATTACATTGCATACCTTCAAATGAATTTGTTTTATCCTTTTCAATTTCTTTATCAATGACCCTTTCTAGTGTTTCTTTACTAGCAAGCCCTTGAATGACTTCATCTCCAATCATGACAGTTGGAACGGCCATAATATTCGCTTCATCATATGCGTGTTGAATTGCTTCTTGATGCTTTTCTTTATATTTACGAGTTACTAAAGCATCTTTAAATTCCGCCTCAGGAAGTCCTACTTCTACCGCTAATTTTGTTAACACATCAATATCTTCAATGTTTTGCTCTTCTTGGAAAAATGCTGTGAATACGCGGTGATGATACTCATTACCTAGTCCACGTTCTTTCGCAAATTGACATCCTTCGAAAGCTAAATGTGTATATGGATGTGGTGAAACACGTGGCAAGCGCATATCAATTCCTAACTTCTTCGCTGTCGGAAGAATGAAAGCATCCCATGAACCTAATTTTTCTGGTTCATTCCATGGATCTATTTTTGAATATGGACTTGGACGTAATTCAAATGGCATCCATTCAATCTCTACATCTTTCTCTTTCGCTACCTCATCTAATGGACCTTTTGCTAAAAAACAAAACGGACATATAAAATCTGAGTATACTTTCATTTTTACAGTCATAACTTTTACACCTTCCCTTTATAGTTGTAATCAAATCAGTTACATTAATGATAAAAAAATATAAATATGATTTAAGCATTCATTTTTTCTTGCAAAGTTTCAAACAACTGCCCCATCGTAATATTTCTCAAAACTTCTTCCATCGCGGATTGTGCTTGAATTAAAATAATTTCTAACACCGCTTGAATATTCGCCCCAATTGGACAATCTGGATTCGGTTGCTCGTGAATATGAAATAGCTTGTCTTCTTCGACTACGTTCACTGCATGATACACATCTAACAATGTGATTTCATGTAAATCCTTTAGTAATCCCGCGCCACCCGATCCACGATTTACGTAAACAAAGCCAGCTTGTTTCAAGTACGACATGATTTTACGAATGACTACTGGATTTGTATTGACACTCTCAGCCATATAGTCTGAAGTACAAAGTGAAGATGGATTGTTTTTCAAAATAGATAAAATATGAACAGCTATGGAAAAGCGGCTACTAATTTTCATCGTAATCACCACCTCGATGTAATCATTATAGTTACAACCGAAAAATAAGTCAATCCTTTTCATAGATTTTTTATAAGTAAATTAAAAAGTGTCCCATTATGATATATGAGACACCTCTTTTTATTCTGCAAATAGCGATTGAAATTCTTCAATAAATAGCTGCACAGCGATTGAAGAATCCTTTAATGAAGGAACAGCTAATGCAATTTCTCTCCATACTTGTGGTTCCAATTCTCTCGTTTGCACATTTTTTGGTAAATTCGTTAAAGATAATTCAGCTAATATTGCAATGCCCAATCCTTCTTGAATCATATTTAAAGCTGTAGTAACTGTCGAAATTACATATTCAGCCCGAAGTGGTACGTTTGCTTGTTTAAACATATCAATAATGGGTGGTTCATATCCACCCTTACATAATATGATCGGTTCATTCTCTAAATCACAAATTGTAAGAGCGTCCTTCTTACAGAGAGGATGATCCTCTCTTAAGATAGCAACCATTTTCCCCTTCGTTAATGGAACAATCTCCATATCTTTATTAGGCAAAATAACAATCCCTATATCAATAACCCTCGATACTAACCAATCTTCAACTTCTTTAATCGTTCCTTCACAAAGAACTACTTCTAAGTTCGGATACTTCTCCTTAAAAAGGTTTATCATTTTGGGTAAGAAATGTGCAGAAGCACTCGGAAAACTACCAATTCGAATCGTTCCAACTTCGTGTCCTTTCTCCATCGCAACTTCTTGTTCAATCTTCTCTACACCGTTCAAAATCTCTCTAATATGTACAAGAATCCTGTTTCCTACATCCGTAACGAGGAGCCCTTTTCGTTTATCACGTATAAGAATCGTAACTCCTAACTCTGACTCAATACTTGAAATGGCATGACTTACAGCTGGCTGCGTCATATTTAACACCCTAGCAGCCTTCGTAAAACTACCTAACTCAACAGTTTTTATTAATACTTGCAGTTGTGTAATGGTCATAACTAATCACTTATACTCCTCATAAAAAAGATTCATTTTATTTATTACAGTCGATATCATATCATAGTGAAATGAATAACAACAAGGAGGTCTTACCGTGACACAGCTTTCTCGAACTAAGACGGCCATAATCCTTACCTTTCTCGTTTTCATGTGGGGAATCAATTGGCCTTTATCTAAGTTTGCCCTGCATTATACACCACCTGTTTTATTTGCAGGCGTTCGAACTCTAATTGGAGGATTCATTTTACTCCTGTTCGCATTACCGAAATACAAAGAGTTACATTTAAAAGAAACGTGGCATTTATATGTTATTTCTTCCTTACTTAACATCATTATATTTTATGGATTACAAACTGTCGGCCTTCAATATATGCCTGCTGGGTTATTTTCCGCCATTGTATTTCTACAGCCAGTCTTACTCGGTATTTTCTCGTGGATATGGCTTGAAGAATCAATGTACGGCTTAAAAATTTTCGGGCTTGTTCTCGGATTTATTGGTGTAGGTGTTATTAGCTCTAGCAGTTTAACTGGACATATTTCTATTATTGGAATCCTTCTCGCGTTAGGATGCGCTATTGGCTGGGCACTTGGCACAGTATTCATTAAGAAGACTGGTCACCGTGTTAATGCCATTTGGATGGTAACACTTCAGCTTATTATTGGTGGCCTTTGCTTAATTGGATTTGGTTCAGAGTTTGAAAGCTGGTCTAGTATCGCTTGGAGTATGCCATTTGTTAGCGTACTTCTCTTTATTTCATTCTTTGTTATTGCAATGGGGTGGCTTGCATACTTCACACTTGTTGGAGCTGGTGAAGCAAGTAAAGTTGGGGCTTATACATTCCTCATTCCACTAATCGCTATTATTGTAAGTTCAATTTTCTTACATGAGGCTATTACCATTAGCTTATTCATCGGACTATTATTTATTGTTGTGAGTATTTGTTTTGTAAATATGAAACCGAAAACACTTGCTGTAAGGCAGCAAGTTGAATTGAAATAAACGTAAGAAAGAGCCTACTGTTTGTAGGCTCTTTCTTACGTCTTACTTTTTACGACGTACTACAAAAACACACGCACTTACCGACGATACAATCGCCAAAATAGACAAGACAATTGCTATCAATTGCATATTACTAGTACCTTCATTCTTTTCTACACTAGAAACTTCACCATGTTCTCCTGTTAATGACGTACCTTTTGCAATTGTAGTAAGTGAATGCGGTTTTTCAGCTTTTTCATCGCCTGTCCATTCAACAATTTCTCCGTCTTTATATTGTTGATATGCATCCCAAGCTATTTTTTGTTCTTTATCCGGATTTTTAGCGACGAAAGTAAATCGCTGGAACTGACCGGGTAAAATCCCTTCTCCTGTTGCTTCCCATACTACAGTTTTAACTTTTCCAGCTGTATCTTTTTGCTCCTCAACTTTCCATCCTGGCACTGGTTCATACTGCTGGAACTCTACTCCAGACGGTATTTTCAGTGTAACTTTTGTTGTTGCTACATTTTTTTCAACTGGTACTTTTATCGTATATGTCTCCCAAGAACCAACGTCAGAAGTTGCTGGTTTTACAGTGACGTGCGCACTAACAGGTAACGAAAACATTCCCATTGCAATAATTGTTGCGATCATTGTTGTTCCTAATTTTTTTATACGTTTCATTTTCTATTTACTCCTTTTCATCTATAACATCTGTTTATCATGCTGCTCGCTAGCAGCATGATTGGTACAATTTTATCTGCCACCTACAATAAATTTAAAATCTGTATCGAAACTATCAAGAGATTTTGTTAATCCATGAACATGTATATTCCAGTTTCCTGTCATGTTAATATACATACCTTCTGCTTCATATTCTCCCGGTGAAACTACTGAAACTTTAAATGAACCTTTTCCCATGTTCATATCTAATGATTGAGTCGTCAATATCATTTGTTCCATATCAGTAACAGGCTGTCCCTTTTCATCCTTTAGTTTAATATGGAATTTATTTTGTCCTACCTTATTCGGACTTACATTTAGCGTAAGTTCATATCCATTATCTAATTGCTTACTCTCTGTAAATGGTCCAGTAGGAGGCATCGGTGGTGTCTGTACGTTTGTCATAAAAGCTACGATTACGAAAATGATAATTCCAATGACAAACTCTACTTTCACCGTAGCTCCTAATCCTTGCTGCGCTCTTATTCTCCCTTTCACATAATGAACAATTCCCAATATCCCCATGAAAATAAATAATAGTATCTTTGCTAATAAAGCCAATCCATACTTTGTATCAAATAATGAGTGGATTGTTGGAATAAAAAATGTACTGTTAAAAAGGCCTGTTATTAAAATCACGATGACAGCACCTGTTGCCCACGGTGAAAAACGCTTAATCATATCCCAATACATATGCCACTTGTTATCCTCTTTACGTAAAAGAAGAATAATAGATGATAAACCACCAACCCATAATGAAGCTGCTAATAAATGTAGAAAATCCATAACGACAGCAATGTCTTTAAACTTTAAACCGTATGCGTGACTATTAAAGGCCTTCATAACAAGTAACCCTATAAACAATAGTATTGGAATACTCCATACTTTAAACGACGAAAACTTCTCATGCTTCACCGCAAAATACGTAACAATTATAAGCGTACTAATGAGAACCATTTGAGTAATCCATACATAACCAAAAACAGAAAGCTGTAATGTTTCTTTTAATAGTAAAGGATTGAATGCTTCTAGCCATGAAACATCAGCATTTATTTTCGCTTGCAATGTTAGATTGAATAACAAGCTAATCAATATCCCAAATAGAGAAATCCATATTATGTTCTTACTCCTTAATTGAACCGAGGTTGCATTTCCTTTATACATAATAAGATTAAAGAATAGCACTCCTATAAATAGTGAGAAACTTGTATATAAAATTCCACGTTCCATAATCATATCGATTTGTGGGATGTAACCCATCTCTTCCACTTGTATATCGTCTGTTTCTGTTTCCACTCCCGCTAATCCAACCCGGAACGGGATAACTCCTTGAATTGGATGTCCATCAGCTGAAATCACTTTCCACTGAATAGAGTAAAGACCATTTTTGAGATTGTCTTTTAATCCGGCTTCTAATAGCTTTTTATTTTTTTTATCAATATGAGCATCTTTTAAATCGACCCTTTTACCTGATGTATCTCTCACGTACAATGTATTAAAACTTGAAACTTGTATGTCCTCATCGAATTCAATTTTCACAACAGATGGTGCTTTCTTCAATGTTTCATTTTCAGTAGGGTTTGATTTCACAACGTACGCATGAGCAGATGCACTTTTCGGTATCAATATGATAACCACACATGCAAGTAATAACCATGTCCCTAATCTTCTCATTACTTTCACACTCATTTCACTTCTTTCTTCCTCATCGCTCTATTTTCATTACTTTAACTTCCGAAGTTTGATTCTCGGGCGAAATATTAACCTGATTAAATATAAACTTCTGTAAAGTATAACTCTTATTTCTCTTCCACCTCTTAACTTCTAATACAATAGTAACTATCACTATAGATACAACTTACATTTTTAAAGCCGATTGTTATTATATCATAAAATATATTTATGTAAGTTATCAAAGAAGAAAAGTTATCGTGAATCATTTGTGAAGAAAATGTGAAATGCATAAATAAAAAGGTGTTACGTAATAACATAACACCTTTTTAAAAATATCCTTCTTCTATTTCTCTTCCGGATAATCACAATACTCGATAATCGTTCCTTCTGTATCCGCTGGGTTAAGATATATTAATCTTCTACCGTGCTTATTAATCCGAAGTGTATGCTCTAATGTCCGAATACCTTGTTCTTTTAACTCTTCTAGAGCCACATCTAAATCATCGACACGATACGCAACGTGATGAACACCTTTACCTTTTTGTTTAATAAAACGGGCAATTGGAGATGTCGTATTATTCGTCGGTGCAAGTAATTCAATTCTATCTCCATCCACTTCAAGAATGGCTACTTCGCTTTCCACACCAGGAGCTTCACTTACGTAACGATCTATTAATTCTCCTGATAGAACCTGTTCATAAAAACGTATCGTACTATCTATATCACGAACTGCGATTCCGATATGATCAATTGTTTTTTTCATTTTATTTCCCCTACTACTTTATTTTTTCTCATTATTAATAGTAACAAAAAAAGCTATAGAAACAAGTCTATAACTTTTTTTATTTAACCTATTTTCTTATCCGCTCTAGTTGCTGGTTGAACTTGATTTTTCACTTTTAAAATGCTAATGCCATATCCGATAAATCCACCGATAATCGCTGGGAAGATCCAGCCTAATCCTACTTCCTGCATCGGAAGGAATTTAGTGAACACTTGGCTTACTACTTCAATGTTAACTCCAGCTGCACTTAATCCATCAAATAAGCTGATGATAAATGTTACGATTAAGCTTACTTGATAAACTTCAGCTCTTCCTTTAAATAATGAATGGAAGAATGTTAAGAAAATCAATACGATTGCTAGTGGATAAATTGCTGTTAATACTGGAACAGAAACTGCGATCAATTGTGTTAATCCTACGTTTGCAACAATTGCACTAAATACACATAGCGTAATTGCAATTGCTTTGTAAGGAACATTTGGGAATAACTTATGGAAGAATGAAGAACATGCTGATACAAGTCCCACACTAGTTGTTAAACAAGCTACTGTAATCATTAATCCTAATAATACTCCGCCATATGATCCGAAATAGTAGTTAGAAACTTTCGCTAATACTTCTCCGCCGTTCTCTAAATGTCCAAGCTTCGCAACACTTGAAGCACCCATATAAGAAAGAGCTGTATAAATAATTGCTAAAATAGATGCTGCAATTATGGTCGCTTTTGCACAAACGACCATAATTTGTGTTTTCGTTTTCGCACCTTTTTCTTTAATAGCATTAATAATGATAATCCCGAATACGAATGATGCGAGCGTATCCATCGTTAAGTATCCTTCTTGGAATCCTTTAAAGAATGCATGTGATGTATAAGCTTCCGCTGGTGCTTGCATATCTCCAATCGGATGTATAAAAGCAACGATTACTAAAATACCGATGAAAGTCAACTTAATTGGCGTTAAAATTTTTCCAACAATATCGACAATTTTCGCGGGATTTAGCGAAAAAAAACAAGTGATGCTAAAGAATATAATTGTGAAAAGAATTAAAGGTGTAGAACCTACTCCCTCTGGCATAAACGGCTTAAGACCAATTTCATAAGATACATTTCCTGTTCTCGGTATTGCAAATAACGGACCGATCGCTAAGTATAAAACTGTTGTAAACACAATCCCGAACACTGGGTGAGCGCGACTTGCTAATGACTGCAAATCATCTTTACCTGAAAAACCAAATGCTAGTACACCTAGTAATGGTAGTCCAACACCAGTTACTAAAAATCCAGCGTTAGCAATCCATACATTCTCTCCTGCTGATTGACCAAGCATCGCTGGGAAAATTAAATTTCCCGCTCCAAAAAATAGTGCAAATAACATTAAACCAATAACTACTATGAACGAAAACGGTACTTTATTCGCCATAATATAACCCCCATTCAAGTTTCCTTATCTCATTTTCCAATTTTAACTAATTGAATTTTCTGAATATTTAATTTAAGTATCAACTATTCTTGAACTCATTATAGTTTGCTATATAATATTTTGCAATACTATTTTCGAACTTTTCTTTTATTTTATAAATATACATTTTTTAACATGAAAAATAGACTAAAAAACCAACATAGTCATCCATGTTGGTTTTTCCATTTACTATCATAAATTAAAATTTTGCTGCTACTTTTTTAACGTTTTCTAGACCCTCTTCAACAATTTGTTGTGAACGATCTGGATATTGATTGTGTCCTTCAATTACAACTGTCTCTGGATTTGTAATTCCCCAGAATCCAAGTACAGTTGTTACGTAATTAACTGCCATTTCCATAGGAGCCATTTGTTCTGAAGAGTAATCTGAACCACGAGCACCTAACACAACTACTTTCTTACCACCAACTAAACCTTCTGGGCCATTTGCTGTATATTTAAACGTTTTTCCAGCTTGAGATAAGTATGAAATATATGTGATTAATGGTGCTGGTACTGTAAAGTTCCATAATGGGAATGCAAATACAACCTTATCAGCTTCTAAAAACTGATTTAAATATTGATCTACTGTAGCAACTGCCTTCTCCTCTTCAGCTGTTAACTCCATACCTTGGCTACGTTTATATCCACCTGAAATCGCAATATTTCCGTAATAAGGAAGATCTAATGCAAATAAATCTAATTCCGTAATTTCTGTATTTGGATTTGCTTCTTTATAAGTACTTACAAATGTTTCATACATTTTTGAACTAACTGCTTGCTCCGCTGGACGATCGTTTGCTTTTACAAATAATACTTTCGACATTTTTTTATTCCCCTCTACAGTCGTATTTTCTTCTTTTTTACCAAATAATGAGCTAAATAGTCCCATTTTCTTCACCTAATCTTTCTTTTCATATTCATTATTCATCATCATAAAAATTCTTATTCTAAGAAAAAGTTCCAATAGATACCTTAAGTTACACTATTGTACTTTTTGTTATTTAATTACCTCATGTAAGTGATTTTAATATAGTTACTAACTTTAGTCAAGCAACTTTTAATAAAAAAATAAAATCTCAACTTAAAAACATTAAGTGAAATACAATTGAACACCAAATACATCTTTATTACTTGTATAATAAACTTAGAGAGGAAAATTCATAGATAGAAAGGATTTATTCATGAGCACTATAGAAAAGATTCAAACTTTTATTATTCTTTTTGCTGTTACATGCGGCATCGTACTCGGACAATTTAATATGATACATACGTATTCAGACAAGTTTATTGTTCCCTTCTTATTCTTCATGCTATATGGATTATTCCTCAGCATCCCATTAAAAGAAATAAAAAACGGATTTCGCAATTTAAAATTTGCTGGAACAAGTCTTACTATTAACTTCTTATGGACACCTTTACTCTCTTGGGGGTTAGGGGCACTATTTCTTTCCGATCATCCAGCACTTTGGGTTGGATTTATAATGTTAATGGTTACTCCATGTACAGATTGGTACTTAATCTTTACTGAAATAGCGAAAGGTAATGTAGCACTTTCTACTGCAATTTTACCTGTAAATTTAATTTTGCAAGTTCTACTCCTTCCCATTTATTTATTTTTATTTGCTGGTGTCATGAAAACTGTAGCGGTTTCTGTTTTAGTAGAAAGTATTGTTATCGTAATCGTCTTACCATTTATACTTGCACACGCTACAAAATTCATTATGGATAAAATAAAAAAAGCTGAAACTCTCGAGAATAAACTCATTCCGTTTTTTAGCTCTGCTCAAATTGTATTTTTAAGTTTAGCAATAGTAGCGATGTTTGCATCACAAGGTAAATATTTACTACAAAATATGAATGTTGTTTTATTATTACTCGTTCCTGTTCTATTGTTCTTCATCATTAATTTTTTACTAGGACAATTTATCGGGCGCATGATGCATTTATCTTACAAAGATACAGTAAGTCTAAGCTTAACAACGTTAGCAAGAAACTCACCTGTTGCACTAGCTATCGCTGTGAACGCTTTTCCAGATGAGCCTCTTATCGCACTTGCACTCGTTATTGGACCATTGATTGAGTTACCAGTACTAGCTTGTGTGTCACAAGTTTTGTTGCTTATTAAGAAAAAACGGCAATACGCATAATAAAAAACGTCCCATTTTGGGACGTTTTTTATTATGGAAAGATTACATACAACACTTATTTCTTATTTATCATTACAAATGAAATTACCGAAACTACAAACATAATACTACCAATTATAAATCGATGGGCTCTAAAAATTTTATATGTTATAGAGAATTAACTTTTCGTTACATTAACAGATCCTTTCTAATTAAAAATGATAGGAAACGTAAATATAACGAAAGCTGCCCAAAGTCCGTAGATTGGCAAATACTTCGTAATGGCATCTTGGATAGCTGTCGGTCCTGATTTGTTTTGCAAGAAACGCATATAGGAAAACATAATCCAAATTAGATTTGCCCAGATCAATATGTTTACACCTAAAACAGCTAGTCTATTAGGTGTAATCCCGTAAGATGAAAGTCTAAATACGATGGCTGACAATGCAACAGTGTCAATAATAAGTGCCAGAACAATTAAGGAAAAATTTATATAATCTGAAATGTTCTTTTTCTCGTCCGAGTCACTTTCAACGATAAAAATATGGTAACAGCCAATACACCAAGGAGTATTCCGTTGAAAGCCATTAGGAAATTGCGATCCAAGAACGGATTTTTCCCGACCCAAATTACCGTTATAAGATAGATAAGCAACGTGATCAGGACGAGAGGACTAAAAATTTTAGATATGTATGGTGTAATATTTTTAGCAAGCTTAAGATTCATTGATACTAAGTATGCAGCCACAATAGCGAGAGCCGCTGCTCCAAATAAAACAACATTACTAAAATAGAATTCTCCTATATCTAAGTCAACAAAGCTAAATAAACGCATGGTGAATATTGCTAGTATCATTCCGCTCACTGCCATGCTCCCGTAGAGAAGACAATATTCTAAATTAAATTTAATATAGGCTAATCTTGTACCGCCTTTTGAATATTCATTTCCTGTAAACGCAAGCCCTACTAAGACCCATAAAAATATAGGAAGATGTAAATACGCAAGTATGGTACTGTCTTTATAATTTATTGGCAACGTATTAAGATACACCCCGGAAACTAGGAATAACGCTATAAGGGAATAAATAATACTTTTTTTCGGCTTATTATTGTAAACAAAATAAGCAGCAATAAAGGGAATTACACCAAAAGCCAAATTAATTGGAGCAATTGCTTCCTGCTCAACAAAGTGGAAAATGATTCTAGTGCTTATGCCGGCCAGAATAGCTAAAAGGCCCATGAATAAGAAACCTTTTTGAAACAAAGATGTTTTTTCTTTATTTACCTTCTCCTTGAAATGCAACCTTTCATACCAAGCACCTAGAATTTGAGAATCAGGGTTTTGGTCCCATGCTTGTGAGAATGCTTTTTTAAAAGCTTTCGGATCTTTTCTATACATCTTCTCCAACTCATGGGGGGTATCCATATGTTTAACAATCAAATTGTTAATGTTCATAGTTATACCTCCTCTAATTTTAAAAATAAGGTTGTTACCTTTTAACAAAAGCACCTCACTCATTTATTATGATTTTGATTTTAATACAAAATTTATCGTTTTACAATAAAAAATTATTATTTAAGGGATTTTTTTTATCGTTAAATTTTATATAAAAGAAAAAACAAAAGAGCATGACAGTTTTATGTCATGCTCTTTTAACAAATTAATTCTCAAATACAAAATTAATCTTATTATCTTTCCACTCTAATTTCGCATCAAACGTTTTCTCGCCCTTTTTAAAGCCTTTAATTAAATCAGTCTTTTCACCTTTTAAGAGCTTTGTCATATTCTTTTGCGAAATTGTTTTACTTAATATCTTCTTTGAAATGGTGAAATCACATTGCGTTGTATTATAGTTAGAACAACCGTAAAACGTTGACTTATCAATTACATCGCCATCACATTTTTTACAGCTACCAACCTTTTTACCCGTTGTAAATTTCGATCCTTTTCGTTCAATCGATTCAACATGTAGTCCCGTGAAATCCCACTTCTCAGACATTTCCACTGCGTCTTCAATAATTTTAGCTGATAGCTTTTTCGTCTGTTCCATAAATGTAGCTGGTGAAGCTGTACCTTCACCAATTTCCGCAAGACGTTGTTCCCATTTCGCAGTCATTTCCGGTGAAGCTAGTATTTTGTCACCAATTGCGGTAATTAATACTTTTCCTTTATCAGTCGCATACACTTGGTTTTTCTTTACATCTATATATTTACGGTCTTTCAGCATCGTAATAATACCCGCGCGGGTCGCTTCCGTACCTAAACCTTCTGTTTTCTTCAATACCTTCTCTAGCTCTTCATTCTCTAAATACTTACCGGCTGTTTTCATTAACGTAATAAGTTGTCCTTCTGTATAACGCTTCGGTGGCTGTGTTTTTCCTTCTTTCACTTTCACCTTTACAACTTTTCCTTCTTCACCTTCAGCTACAATTGGAAGAATGGTTTCGTCATCTTTATCGTCTTGGAAAATAACTTTACGCCAACCTTCTTGAATTTGCTGTTTTCCTTTTGAAATGAATTCAGCGCGTTCATCTACAAGCGTAATGATTGTAGTATAGTCAAAGATTGCAACTTCATAATGAGCTGCAATAAGCCTTCTTACGATCATATCGTATATTTTCTTTTCATCACCTGATAGTCTGCTTGGGTTTGTAACTTGCTCTGTCGGAATAATCGCGTAGTGATCTGTTACTTTCTTTTCATTTACATAACGCTTATTGTTCATAATGGATTCAACCGGAGCCGGTAATAAACCTTTATATTCATCAAACTGACTTAACTTCTGTAAAATATCAGGGAAAGTCGCTGCTTCTCCTTGAGTAACATAGTTAGAATCTGAACGTGGATAAGAAACAATCCCTTTTTGATAGAGTGCTTGCGTTATATCAAGCGTCTTTTTCGGTGAAAACTTAAAGGCTTTATTTGCCGTTGCTTGCAGTGATGATAAGTTGAATAAAAGCGGCGGCTGAAACTCTTTACGCTCCGTTTTCATTTCCTTCACAACAGCCGGTTTCCCTTGGCAAAATGCCGCAATTTTATTCGCCATATCAGGGTCTTTTAAGCGGGATTCATTATCCTTCTCCCATTTCCCGTCATATTTCTTTCCTTCTATATTAAAGGTTGCAAACACTTCCCAGAAAGGCTCTGACTTAAAGTTTTCAATTTCTTTCTCACGCTTTACAATCAATGCTAACGTTGGTGTTTGGACACGACCAGCAGAAAATACATCATTCATTCCTTTTTTCTTTAGCAAAATACTAAACACACGTGATGCATTCATACCAACAACCCAGTCAGCACAAGATCTTGTGTATGCTTCGTAATACGTATTAATTGTATCTGATTCGTCAAGTAAATTTTTAAACCCTTGATAAATAGCTTGCTTCGTTAAAGACGAAATCCATAGACGCTTCATCGGCTTTTGCACGTTACAAAGATTAATAATATTTCGTACGATTAGTTCCCCTTCACGCCCAGCATCGCCTGCGTGAATAATTTCTGTTACCTGTGGATTATGTAACAGCTGTTTCACAACGTTAAATTGCTTATACTTTGACTTTGTTACTTCAAATTGAAAACGCTCTGGAATCATCGGTAATGTATTAAGTGACCATTTTTTCCACTCTGCGTGATAATGCTCTGGATTACATAACTGCGTCAAATGACCAATTGCCCATGTACAGTACGCTCCATTTGGAAATAACTCATTCGCTTCTACTTCTAAATACCCATCTTTCCGGCGATATTTAAATTGTGAAACAAGAGCCAAACCTTGATCTGGTTTCTCGGCAATAATTAATTTCATTTTATAACTCCCTATCTGTATTCCAGTGTTACTTTCATTGTCTATATGTTTAGAAGCGATGATAAAACAACAATCTTATTTATCATTCGCGGTTTGTTTGTCTCGCAAATGGGAGACCTATAATATTATACGCTTATTCTTTATGGCTTCACAATAGAAACTCATAATATAACAATTTCTTTCACATTCTTACAATTAAAAAAGACGCCCTAAAAAATCAAGCGTTCCTTTGCCTACATCTATGAAATTGTGCAGATAATATGCAGATATAAATTATCATAAGTACACATATGATGAAATGAACGATAGGACAAGGAGGTATCATAATGTTTGCTTATACGTTAACTGCCCTAACACTTTGCTGTATCTCAATTCTTATTGCATCCAATATTTCTAAACGTAAGGGTACCCTAATGGAGTATATGGTATTTATTATGTCTTTTAGTATGAGTATCGGTTTAAGTATTGGTTTTTATTTAGGCATTCTCTTTAAGGGGGAATTACTATATTCTACTTTACTTGCTATTTTAATTAGTGGTTTTATCGGTTTTTTAGTGGGTCTACGTTTTCACCTATATACTGCTTTAGAAGGAATGTTCTCTGGATTAATGGCAAGTATGATGGGAGCAATGATTACAGAAATGTTAAATGCTCAACAAGCTCATAGTATACTGTTCATTAGTCTCTTACTTACTATAACGATTACTATGTCATGTATAATTCAATTGTTATCAGAGAACTTGTCTACTTTTATCCAACGGCGTTTTTTGTTATTCCTTTCAATTAGTGTAATAATTATCGTTGCCGTATTCGTGACATTTCCAGATCATACTCCCTCACCTTCACCTGGGCATAATCAACATATACATTAGTACTTGCAACAAAAATGAATAAGCAGCTATCCATAGGATAACTGCTTCCTATTATTCTGGCTTATTAGGAATGTTTTGATTTGGAACATAGCCAGATTTATAATCTGTATAATTCACTTCCGTTACCATCCCTGCTGAAGCATGATGTAGGTCGTGACAGTGGAACATCCACTCACCAGGATTGTCTGCTACAAAGGCTACTTCATATTCTTCTCCTGGCTTCAAATTCAATGTGTCTTTAACAATCGGAGAACCTTCTATCGGTTTTCCATCTTTACTCAACACCTGGAAGAAATGACCATGTAAATGCATTGGGTGATCATCCATTTTAGAACGATTTACCAACTTCACTTTTACTAAATCACCCTTTTTCACTTGAATTGGGTCAATATCCGGAAATACCTTTCCGTTAATTGTATATACCATTTCATTTCCATTCATTTGCGTATTTAAGTCCATATTATATGTGGCAGTATACTCTTGATTTAACGTGAAACTTCCTAATTTTTTAGTACCATATTTCATTATATCTACTTTCGGTAATTTTTCTTTTTCGTTTGCTTTATCTTTCATCTCTTTGCTGCCATCATATTCAATAATAGCTTTCATTCCTTTTGCATCTTTATTTTTCGAATGGTCTTCAACATACCATTTCCCAGTATTATTAGCAGTAAATTCAATATCATAACGTTCACCCGGTGCGATTGAAATTACTTTATCCTTTATAACTTTTGGATCGTTTATTGGTTGACCATCTGTCGCAATTACTTTTATATCATGACCGTGAACATGTATATCATGTAATAGATAACCAGCATTAACGAGTCGAAGACGAACTTTATCTCCCTTATTCACTTTCAATGGCACTACTAAATCACCGCTTTTTCCATTGATTGTGAATAAATCATACATACTCATATCATGACCTTCCATCTTCATATTTCCATGGTCCATTGTCATATTGCCAGAATCTTTTTGATCACTGTCCATGTCCATACCGGAATGATCCATGCCGTTCTTATCATCATTCTTTTCCCCATTTTCATTACCTTTAGATTTATTACCTATTTGCCCTTTTGTCATTTCTTTTAACTGCTTATTCATTTCTTCTTTATCTGTAACCCATTCATCCAACATTAATGTGTAATCTTTATCATATTTTTCCTTTGTATCTTCTACAATGAGCGCTCCATACAAACCTCTATCTAATTGATTTACAGAATCTTGATGCGAGTGATACCAGTACGTTCCTGGTACGTTCGCTTCAAATTCGTAAGTGAAACTTTTTCCTGGTTCAACTGCATCTTGTGTCACGCCTGGAATTCCATCCATGTTATTTGGGACAGGATATCCATGCCAATGAATAGATACTGGTGCAGATAATTCATTTTTTAATGTCACTTTCACCTTTTCACCTTTTTTCACCCGAATTTCTGGACCAGGAGATGAGCCATTAAATGTCCAGACTGGAACAATAACACCGTTACTTAACTTTTGCTTTTCTTCTTTCGCTATTAAAGTAACTTCTGGTCCTTTTTCAACTTTCAATGGTTTTGTAGCTGTTTCAGTCTGTAGTGTTTTTTTATCTTTCATATTTTTATGATCATTTGTTGTATTTGTGGCCAAAGAACATGCAGCAATTAAAAATATTACAGAGACCGTAACAGCTGTTAATACAAATCGCTTCATGGAAAATCCCTCCTTCTTATTTTTCAAAATCATTATAGAAGTTGATTTTCAAGAAAATAAGGAGATGTAATTAGATTTTACGTAACTTAATTGGAAAATTACTAAAAGCGGAGACTTTACAGGAAGCGAATATTTTAGAAAGACAAAATACTTTCCTTGTAACGACTATATTAGCCGTTCTCATATTTGTTTTGACGTTATTTCTTATGAAACAATAACACTACTATTATTAAATTAAGAAAAATGTAGCTAAAATGCTCTTCACAAAAGAACTTACATTTTTGTATAATAAGAACTAATGTTCTTCACAGACAATGGACTCAAATTACACAAATATATCAAATAGAAGAGGATTGATATACGATGAAAATTGATAGACCAAAAATTTCACCAGAGTTATCTTCAAAGAATTTTCAAGATATTTTTTATGAAGAAGATCCAACATTGGAAGTGTGTGAAATTATAGACTCCACTTTCGAAAATGAATCTGTAGATAGAGTGCGGTTATATGATGCGGTGATAAAAAACTGTAAGTTTACTAATACAGACTTTAGCAATATTGATATTACAGATGTTTGTTTTGAAAACTGTGATTTATCAAATGTTAATTTAAGCAATTCTTCTGTTCACAGAGTCGAATTTAAAAACAGTAAATTAATCGGAGTAAATTTCACAGAATCTAGCTTAGGAAATGTTAAATTTGAGAATTCAATTTTGAATTTAGCGGCATTTGGAAATTCTAAACTAGAAAAAATCATCTTCAATGAAACTTCATTAAATAATGCAGATTTTTTTGACTGTAAACTTAAAAAAGTTGAATTCCAATTATGTAGTCTTAATGAAGCTAATTTTGATCAGACATCACTGAAGGGGATAGATATTAGTTCCTCTACCTTTGATACACTTACAGTTTCAGTGAACGATTTAAGAGGATGTAAAGTATCGACATATCAAGCTGTTCAGTTTGCTACTTTATTAGGATTAATAATTAAAGATTAGTATTTCGAAGAAAAGAACCCTATCCCGAATCATGGATTTTTTAATTGTCCACGATTCGAGATAAAGTTCAAATAAATTAGTGATGACTCTTTTATTATTTAACTACAGCTTGGTTTCCTTTTACATGTTCATTATTTACACTCATAAATTCTTCAATTTCTTCAACTTCCCTAATGATATCTTTTGACAAGTTTTCATACCCGTCTTTCGTTATAAGAATGTCATCTTCAATACGAATTCCAATTGATTCTCCTTCAATATAAAGACCAGGTTCAATTGTTATAACCATACCTTCTTCTAACACTCTATCTTTATATGTTCCTACATCATGTGTATCTAAACCAAGGAAATGGCTGACACCATGATAATAGTATTTTGATAACTCTTCATCTTCTTGAATTAAACCAATTGCTTTACACTCTTCTGCCAGTACCTTTTTTGTATGCTCATTTAATGCAGCGAACTTTAATCCTGGCTTAATAATCTCTGTTGTTTCTTTTAATGCTTTTAATACAATATTATAAATTTGTTTTTGGCGACTAGAGAATGTTCCATTTGCCGGGAATGTATAACTAATATCAGCGTTATAGTAGTCTTTTTGAGCACCTAAATCTAGTAATACTAAGTCACCATTTTGAATTTGTGCATCATTATCTTCATAATGAAGAACTGTAGCATTTTTCCCACTCGCCAAAATTGTATTGAACGCATGGTACTTAATGCCAGATGACTTCAGTGTAAAATCAAATTGTGCTTCTAATTCATACTCCATCATGCCTGCTTTTGCATGCTTAAGTACGTTGTAAATACCGTCTTTCGTTATAGCAATCGCTTCTTTAATAATTTCAATTTCTTCCTCTGTTTTAAATACTCGTAATTCACAAATGTTCGGATATACATTACCAATTGTTACGTGTGGGTATTTTTCTCTTACATGTTTAGCAAATGCTAATGTTTTTGTCTCCGTACCATTCCAATCACGACGTTCTATATCTAAATATAGATGCTTCGCATTTTCTGTAAAAAGTATATTTGACATTGTCTTTTCAAAGCTATCTAAATATACAACTTTCTTTATACCTGAAATTTTCTCTGCTTCTTCGTTAGAAACTGTTTTACCGACCCATTTTTCCATTACTGGATCTGACTTTTCAATGAAAAGTGTTTCTTCAACACTACTTCCAACCTTTTTCAGCATAAAAATAACATTTGGTTCATCGATTCCCGTTAAGTAGTAAAAATTACGATTCGGTACAAATTTATAATGTGCATCAGCTGACATATGCGGTGCTTGTCCCGCAAATAAAATCGTAATAGATCCCTCTGGTAATGTGTTTGCTAATCGTTCTCTATTTTGAGCAAAAAATGTTGATTTCATAATAATCCTCCTAGTGTTCTATGTATGCTTGTGAAACTAATCATCAATACAATTCATTCTATTATTGTTATAATTTTTCGTCAATTTTTAACTTAATTTTAGATAGTATTGACACAAACAACTAAACAAGTTACAATAACTATAAATTAGTAAGCAGCTAATTCATTTTAAAATAAGAGGTGAACAAAATGCAAAACATTTTATTCCGTATTAATGAATTATCAAAAAAAGAAAGAACATCTGGATTAACAGTTGATGAAAAACAAGAACAACAAATGTTGCGCCAAAACTATACAGAAACATTTCGTGGAAGCCTAGATTCCATTTTATTAAATACAAAAATTGTTGATCCTAATGGTCTTAACGTTACACCAGTTGCATTACAAGATGCTCAAATACGTTTAAAATTAAGCAAATGAGTTCCGCGCTAAAGAATTTCAATAAAACATAAACAGAGCTGGATTTCCTATATAGAAATTCCAGCTCTGTTTATTGTCTTTTCTAATTTAGTAAACGAGCGATACATCGCAATTCTCCACGACACAATCATCGCAAATGCAAGTAAGAAAAACATTACGCTTAACTCTGCCAAATCAATTGATTGGCTTAAATATGACTTTAATGCCACGCGTACAGCTAATAAGCCTACTAAAATGAATATGAATGCTTTTGAAGGTTTCATAAATATATGTTCGCCTTTTATTTCGAACTTAGTTGTTTTAATAAGAAAAATAGAGAAAATAAGCCCTATACTAATTGCCTCGACTATTTCTAACGATGTTAATCGAAAGTCAGGTAAAAAGTACATCATCGCGCCTGTACTCATAAAAATTGTTGGCAATATAATTTTCTTTTTCGTTACCGGCTTTTTCACTGCTTTAAAACGTAGAAACATTACCCAACAGCCATACAAACTGCTACGATACTTGATAAAAGTGCTATCATACTTTCCACTCCTATCTATTTAAATGACTTTTTTAGCAGAATCATAAACCAATAAGTAACTACATGCCATATTATAGAATTTCTTCATTATATTCCTCCTGCTGTAAACTTTCCATATTCACTGCAATCATTTTACGCAAAGTTTATGAACGGAATATGAACAAAAAAGCCATTCTGCAATTAATAATTGCAGAATGGCTTTTTAACTTATTTTAAATCGTCAATTGTGAAAGCACCTGGAAGTAATTGCTCAACAGTCACTTCTTTTTCATCACCTTTTACATTCGTTAATAATACAGGCATTTTCGGATCACAGAATTCAGCAATTACTTGTCTACACGCACCACATGGTGAAATCGGGCCATCAGTTTCTCCTGTAATAACTAAGTAACTAAAATCGCGCTCACCTTCTGATACTGCTTTAAATATTGCTGTTCTTTCTGCACAGTTACATAAACCGTAAGAAGCATTTTCTATATTACAACCAGTATAGATTTTCCCTTCTTTCGTAACTAACGCTGCGCCAACAGGAAATTTAGAATACGGAATATACGCTTTCGATAACATCTTGTTTGCTTCTTCAATATATTTTTTCTTATCCATATTATTTCCCCCTCAAAGTAAATGAAATGATGATTAGTCAGTAATAACTGTATGAACTAATTTAGGAGCCACTGCTGTTTCAGCGATAGAGATGTTCTCATAAATTTTTGCTTTTACATCTTCTACATTTTCACGATTTGCGTAGATTGTTACGAATGGCTCGCCTTCTTTTACTGCATCGCCAACTTTTTTACGTAACATTAATCCTACTGCTAAATCGATTTCATCTTCCTTCGTTGCACGACCTGCACCAAGTAACATAGCTGCAATACCAATCTCATCTGCAACAATGTTAGAAATAACACCTGAAGTTTTTGCAGGTACATCAATTACATACTTAGCTTGTGGCATTTTTTCTGGATTGTCTACAATTGAGCTATCTCCGCCTTGATTGCTTAAGAACTCTTTAAATTTCGCAGTTGCTTTTCCGTTTTTCATCACTTCAATTAGCATTTCACGAGCTTCTTCTAACGTATTTGCTTTTTTCGCAAGTACGACCATTTGACTTCCTAATACAAGTACTAATTCTGTTAAATCTTCTGGACCTTCACCTTTTAACGTATCAATCGCTTCTTTCACTTCTAGAGCATTACCAATCGCAAATCCAAGAGGTTGTGACATATCTGAAATAACTGCCATTGTTTGACGTCCTACATTATTTCCGATACGTACCATTGCATGTGCTAATTCTTTTGCATCTTCTTCTGTTTTCATAAATGCACCAGCACCTGTTTTTACATCAAGTACGATTGCATCAGCACCAGCTGCAATTTTTTTACTCATAATTGAACTTGCGATTAAAGGAATTGAGTTAACAGTTCCTGTTACGTCACGTAATGCATAAATCTTTTTATCTGCAGGTGTTAAGTTTCCTGTTTGTCCAATAACAGCTACTTTGTCACGGTTTACAATATCGATGAATTGTTCTTTCGTAATTTCAACGTGGAATCCTTCTACTGCTTCTAATTTATCAATTGTTCCGCCAGTATGTCCTAAACCACGACCAGACATTTTTGCTACTGGTACATCTAAAGCAGCAACTAATGGTCCTAATACTAAAGTTGTTGTATCACCAACACCGCCAGTTGAATGTTTGTCTACTTTAATTCCTTCAATTGCTGATAAGTCGATCGTTTCTCCAGACTCAACCATCGCCATCGTTAAATCTGCACGTTCGCGATCTGTCATATCTTTAAAGAAGATTGCCATTGCAAGCGCACTCACTTGATAATCAGGAATACTTCCGTCTGTATATCCATTAATAAAGAATTTGATTTCTTCAGTCGTTAATTCTTTGCCGTCACGCTTTTTTGCAATAATATCTACCATTCTCATCACAATCACCATTCCTTTTTATATTATATAAATCTATTAAAATAATAAGCCAACGATTGTTGCTGATAAGAAACTTACTAACGTTGCACCGAATAGTAATTTCAAACCAAATCTTGCGACTACATTCCCTTGCTTTTCATTTAAGCTCTTAACTGCTCCTGCAATAATCCCAATTGAAGAGAAGTTTGCAAATGAAACTAAGAATACAGAGATAATCGCTGTCGTTCTATCTGAGAAATTAAAGTTTCCTTGTGCTAAATCTGTCATAGCGACAAATTCATTTGATACTAATTTTGTTGCCATAATATTTCCGGCATTAACTGCTTCATGCCAAGGTACACCCATAATAAATGCAAATGGTGCAAATACATAACCAAGAATTTCTTGGAATGAAATACCGATTACACCTTTAAATACTGCATTAATGAATGCGATAAGAGCTACGAAACCAATTAACATAGCTGCTACTGTAATCGCAACTTTAAATCCATCAATAATGTATTCGCCTAATACTTCAAAGAAGGTCTTCTTCTCTTCTTCTTGTACTTCTAACATATCTTCTTCCTCAGTAACCTCATACGGGTTAATGATAGAAGCAATGATGAAGCCACCGAATAAGTTAAGTACTAAAGCGGTTACAACATATTGTGGTTTTAATAAAACCATATATGATCCAACGATAGACATAGAAACGGTAGACATTGCTGATGCACATAATGTATACATTCTTTTTTCTGGCAATAACCCTAGTTGTTTCTTAACTGAAATAAACACTTCAGATTGTCCTAAAATCGCAGAAGCAACAGCGTTATATGATTCTAGTTTCCCCATTCCATTTACTTTACTTAATGCTAGACCGATAGATTTCACAATAATAGGTAATACTTTAATATGTTGCAAAATACCTATTAAGGCTGATATAAATACGATTGGCATTAATACACTTAAAAAGAACGAAAACTCTTTTTGATTTACTAATCCACCAAATACGAAATTCACACCGTCAGCGGCATATTTTAATAACTCTCCAAAACCATCTGCTATTCCGCTAATTAATATATTCCCTATACTTGTATTTAATAATAGAAACCCCAAAATGAATTGTAATATAACCATCGTTATGATTGGACGATATTTGACTTTCTTTCTATCATTACTAGCAAGCCAAGCGATACCTAAAATCAATACGAGGCCAAAAACACCGATTAAGTATTTCATAAGTCGTTTCCTCCCATTCGTATCCGCTTACATTTTTTTCAATTGTTAAAGCAATAGATATACTTTAAACGTATATCTATTGCTTTAACCTTTTATCGATTAGTAGTTATCTGTAGCACCTTTTGCATCATTTAATACGATTGCAACACTAGCACTTGCTCCAACGCGAGAAGCTCCAGCAGCTACCATTTTGTCTGCATCTTCACGTGTACGAACACCGCCAGATGCTTTTACACCAACGTTTGGTCCTACTGTTTTACGCATTAATGCGATATCTTCAGCAGTTGCTCCGCCAGTTGAGAATCCAGTTGAAGTTTTTACGAAGTCAGCACCAGCTTTTACTGATAATTCACAAGCGCGTACTTTTTCTTCATCTGTTAATAGGCAAGTTTCAATGATTACTTTTACAAGAGCTTTTCCTTTTGCTGCTTGTACTACTTCATAAATATCTTTTTCAACAAGTTCGTTGTCGCCATCTTTTAAAGCACCTACGTTGATTACCATATCAACTTCAGTTGCACCTTTTGCGATAGCATCTTTTGTTTCAAATGCTTTTGTTTCAGTCGTGCTTGCTCCTAATGGGAAACCGATTACAGTACAAACGTCTACATCATGTCCAGCTAGTTCATCAGCCGCTAATTTTACCCATGTTGGGTTAATACAAACAGAAGCGAATTTATATTCCTTTGCTTCTTCGATTACTTTCATAACATCTTCTTTAGTAGTATTAGCTTTTAAAATTGTATGGTCAATTAACTTTGCAATGTTCATTATCTTCACTCCTCATATCTTTTAACAACTTCATTCTAACTCTTAGTTGAACAAATGTAAATATACTTTTGAAATTTTGTTCATTCTTTTTTAAAAGGAATTTTCTTGTAGTAAGTAAAGCTCATTCTAACTAAGAAACACTTCTCATTTAAAATCAAAACTTTTATATTAACAATGGTAGTATGTATCTCTATATCCAGAATTATTTTTAAAGAGGCAATTTGTGTTCAAAAAAACACCTATCATTCATACATAACAAAATAAAAGGCATTCTCAAAATTAACATTTTGAGAACGCCTTTTATTTCTAATCTTTTTGATAATGCAACAATTCTTTTGCTGTATGCTGATCGATAATTAATACATTTGCATACCCGCCACGTAACGCACCATCAATTGCTTTTATTTTTCTATTACCACCTGCAACTAAAATAGAGCGTTTCTTTAATTTCAGTTCCTCTAACTCAATTCCAATGGTACGCTTATTGATTTCTTCGCTACTAATATTTCCGTCTCCATCAAAGAAACGTGAACAAATGTCACCGACCGATTGTTTTTTGAGTAAATTTGTTTCATCCTTATCGAAATAACCTAATCGTAATAATAGCGCTTCGTCTCGCACTGTTCCTACAGTAAAAATTGCAATATTCGCTTGTTTTCCCATTTCGATAATGTGATGAATATGTCGATCCTGCTCCACTAATTCTTTTGTCACTGCATTATCAAATATAACTGGAAGAGGTAGATTTCTTGGCGTCGTTTGAAAAGCATCTGCAAATAAAGCTATCGTCTCATTCGCATATGTATTTACACTTGAATGACTAATACCACCTTTTAGCTGGACAACCTCTACCCCTTTTACATGTTGCGGTACGATTTTTCTAGCGATTTCATACATAGTCATGCCCCAGCTTACACCAACAATATCACCGTTTTTAACCGTCTTTTCCATATACTCAGCAGCATATTTACTTATATACTCTGTAATCGTTGCATATTCCGGCACTGGAGAAAATACAACATGTGCCTCTAACAAGTTGTACTTTTCTTTCAGTAAATTCCCAACGTTATCTAAATCCGCAAATGGATCAGCGATGCTAATTTGAACAAACCCTTTTTCTTTCGCGTACTTTAACAATCTAGAAATCGTCGGTCTTGAAATATTTAATTTGTTAGCAATTTCTTGCTGACTATAATCTGATTGATAATATAATCTTGCAACTTCAACGCTTAATTGTTGTTTATCTTTTTCCATAGTAACTCATTACAAATCCCTTCCTGTATTTCCCTTTCGTTACAAGCATTATACAGCTTTATGCAAAAAAATTCGACTACCGAATTTTATCTAACTGAACTTCTATTCCACTTAATATATATAATGAAAACTTATTGTGTAGATTTACAAACTGAATATAGAAACACTTAAAACATATAAATCGGTTTATATGTAATTCTTTATTGCTTTTTCTGTAGTAACGATAACAAAGCCGTTCAATAAGAAACATGAATATCGTCTAAAAAGCTATTCAAATACCCCTCATAAACAAAAGATACTGTTCATAAGGGGTATGTATTCAATTTAAGTTTATAAAAATCGGATGGAAACACTGCAAGTTCTCACTTATTTAGAATAGGAGAAAAGATGATGTTTTATTTGTTCAATAAAATAATGATGGTGTATATTATCGTTAGATACTCGACTTGCCATAATAGCCCCCTCCATTGAAGATGCAAGAAAGGAAGCAAGTGATATAACCTCTATATCTTCTTTAAGTTCTTGTTTCTCTATTCCTTCTTTTATGAGAGAAGCCATTAACATTACTGTATCATCATAACCTTTTGCTGCTGCTTTTTGTAATTCTGGAAATACTCCAGTACTTTCAATTGCGCTATTAAGTAATGGACAGCCTCCAGCAATAGGAGGATTATTAGCTGCATCTTGATATACAAGGAAAATTGCAAGGATTTTATCGATTGCTGTCTTTTTATTTTCCATTGCTTTATGAAAATGACTCCACATAATCTCACCACTTTTGTCGTAGGCAGCAAGGACAATTTCTTCTTTACTTTTGAATCTACGATAAATAGATCCTTTAGGTAGTTCAGTAGCTGTCATTATATCCTGGATGGATGTGCGAGTTATCCCATTAGTATTAAATAAATATAAAGATGTTTCAATAATTTTTTCTTTAACCTTATCAACTTTAGTCATGCTTTGTAATCCTCCTAATAAAAACGAGCTTAATATTCCAGGTGATATTTACCATCTATTTTCTTGAATTTTTTTGTAAGTATAAAGAAGTTTGGAGCGAAAATATCTTATCAACCCCTATATTATGTGAACCTCAAACAATACAGTTTGAAAAGAGGTTAATCAAATTGTATTATCTATATCATTCAAATGAATTTTCTGTCAAAATTAACATGACCAATTATTTAATTCAGTCATGTTATACAACTAATTTCACCTAACTTCGTAGTAGGTGTAAAAATATATAGTTAATTTTAATGTATAGACATATGATTATTATATATAATTTTTATTAATATGTTTAGCTAAAGTGTTTGAACTACTCCCACTTTCACTTCATTCTATAAAAGATTAACCATTAATGATTACTGGAATTAAATTGTAACAAAGCAACTGAAATATAAATATATTTGCTTTTTTCCATTTTGATTTTGTTAATACTTTATAAAAAGGGTTTAAAAAACTAGAAACTTGTAGTATCATTAGATTTCGATTCGGACCGAACCGTCCGGTTTAGAATCTTATATAAATATATTTAGAAGGAGATCGTTATGCAGAAAGAAAAATCAAAAATTATAGGTAATTTAATTATGGGGGCAATACAGTGAACTTTATAAAAATGAATAAAAAAGAAATCATTATGCTAATAATCTTTACACTGTTTGTACCATTTCAAATTGGCTTGTACATACTATTTGGCATATCACTTTTAGCTAATGTCAATTTAGTTGAATCAGAATTTGTTCTTAGTGCAATCGGTTTTACTGTACCTGCTATTGTAGGAATCATTTGCTTTAGGAAAGAAATTATTGAAAGTTTTACTTATTTTAAAGAGAAGACAATTTTGAAAATAGTAAGTATTCCTATGGTAGTTTTATTTACGTTAATTGTGGAACAGTGTGTTATGTATTTTCTAGCAACTGGTCAACCAGAGAACCAAGAGCAGCTCCTTGAAACTGGTGCAGAGGTACCTCTTGTATTTACATTGCTTGTATTTGGTATTCTGGGTCCAATACTTGAAGAAATTGTATTTCGCCACATATTAATAAATCGTTTTTCTTACCATATTGGTACTGCTATTGCATCTATCATTTCGATTATGATTTTTACACTTCTTCATACGAACCAACTTTCGGATATTGCTATTTATTTACCTGGATCGTTGATACTTACTGCGGCTTATCTTATTTCTAAAAGATCCATTGCATATGTTATAGCGATACACATGTTAAACAATTGCCTTGGTTTCATTCTGTAAGAAACTAGACTTGTTTCTGGTGCCAAAAATACTTTTTCTATGGCATAAGAAAGCTAATCAAAAATTATAATATATTAGGAGAGTGTCAGTCATGATTGTAACAACAACTTCTGGAATTCAAGGTAAAGAGATTATTGAGTATATTGATATTGTAAATGGTGAAGCTATTATGGGTGCAAATATTGTCCGCGATGTATTCGCTTCCGTTCGTGATGTTGTCGGTGGCCGTGTTGGTGCTTATGAAAGTAAGCTAAAAGACGCTCGTGATATTGCAATGGGCGAAATGAAAGAACTTGCAAAAGAAAAAGGTGCGAACGCTATCGTTGGTATTGACGTAGATTACGAAGTTGTTCGTGATGGAATGTTAATGGTTGCTGTCAGTGGTACAGCTGTACGTATATAAGTAAATAAAAAAAACGGTTCCTCCCTTGGAATTTATACTTTGATGGGAGATCCTGGTTCTGTTGCAGATTTTAAAGAATAAAACGAGAAATAATCAACTTTTTTATTTCTCGTTTTATCTACATATTTATTTTTGGAAAAACAATCTAACTCCAAATACTAATAATATGGCGCCTGTAATACCCTCTATTGTACGGTTCACTCTTTCTTTTCTTAAAAAAGTTCTTAATTGACGTATGAGTGAGATGTAAAGTAAATACCATATTGCTGTCAAAGTCGTAAATGTGACTCCTAATAAAAGAAATTGGAGGAAATGATTTTGATTACTCACAATAAATTGGGGTAAAAAACTAAGGAAAAATACAGCGGTTTTTGGATTTAAAATTGCCGTAGTAAATCCTTGTCTAAAGCTTTTAATTGCCCCAATATCCTTAGAGTCCATTTCTGCTGAACCTGACATATCTTCTTTTTTATGTAAGGCACTTTTAATTGACTTTACAGCTAAATAAATTAAATAAACAGCCCCAGCATATTTTATAAATGTAAATAACATAGCAAATTTCATTAAGATAGCAGAAAGTCCTAACGTAGCCATTATTGTATGAATCATCATTCCAGATATCGTTCCTAAAACAGTCTTTATCCCGCCATTTTTACCATGCGAGATAGTATTTTTTGTAACTAGTGCAAAACCAGGACCAGGCATCATTATGATTAGCATTGCTGTAAGGATAAATAATAGATAATTTTCCATGTTGTAGTATTTCCTCTCCAATTTTTAGTTTTGCTTACAGTATAGCTTTTTTCATTAAAACATTACATATAAAAGACTTGATCAGAAATTTATTTAGGTTATTCGTATCAATTTGATTAAATATTACCCAATAGCCACATTGATAAAACACATGACAAACTTATATATAATTACAAGTTCAACTCTCACAAAAAAAAAACGGAATAAAAAATAAACAGCGGAACTAGCCCACTGTTTACTTTGCCACACCTTCATGTAATCTTTCTGTATAATCCTTTACATCTTTCCAGCTATCTTTCGCTGTATGTAAATCTTCTTTTATAAACGTAAACTCTTCCGGACTAATTCCTTTTACATTTTGTAGTAAATTATTATATTTTGCACCTACTGTATACCATTGATTTGATATGTTTTGTAGTGCTGTAATTGCTGCATCAATTGTTTCCGTCATGTTTGTTGTTTTATTTTTTACATCAGTCAAAATTACGATTTCTGCTTGTGCTCCTGAAATTCTATCTTTTAAATTAGCTATCTCTCTTTCTGCATTTGCGATATCTTTTTTTGCAACCGCAATCATCGGCCCGCCAGCAAGACATGTTATTAGTGCTACGCAAAGTACGCCACCAGCAATGACCATATCATTACTCTTTTTAATCGAATCGTTATATGTATTGATTTGTTGCTCTAGAGCTGGAATGCCAGCATTCGTACTTGCCAATATCGCTGTTAATTGATTTGTATCCTCTTTAAAACTATTTGTATCTTTCGCCATTCTATCGCGAAAGGCTTTCAAATCTCCTAATAATACATCTACCTCATTTTGATTCTTTACAATATCCGCATACAACTTTTCTAAATCAGCTTTTAATTTTCCGCTATCCTTTTGATCAATCGCTATTAACATGTCATTATAATACGATTGAAACGTATTATTGTAATTAATAATATTTTGATCCGTTTTCATAATTTGAGGCTTCATATTATTTAACCAATATGCCGCATTAATTTTTGCATCTCTTTGATGCTGAATCATATTCCCTTTAAATTCACTGTTAATCGAACTTATTTTACTTAAATCCGTCTCTTGTTGATTTTGAATTAATTTTGCATATGAATCCATTGCAAATATACTTGATGTCGTTTGTGCCATTACATCTTGGAATCCAGCTGGTCCAAGAGAATAGTTTTTCACATTTTCTTGTAGCACCTTTACATTTTGTTCTGCTGCAAAAGGATGTAAAGGAAATGCGTTACTAGTTGCCACCCCAGCAATCATTACCGCTAAAAGACATTTTTTATAAAATCTTTTCTGCATATTTTTCACCTATTCTCTTTATAAGGATATCAAAAGCTCCTGCTCACAACTGAACAGGAGCTTCAAATCATTCATCAACACTTAACGCTCTAACGATTCGTATTCGATTATGCTTTTTTCGTATCTACTACTTTAATATCTTCAGCATAAATCTTTTCTGCATAGTCTTTAATGTTTTTCCAGCTATCTTTCGCAATATTTAAATCTTCTTTAATGAAAACAAGGTCGTTTGGACTAATTGAATCCACATTTTGAAGTAGAGAATTGTATTTTGATCCCATTGTATACCATTGGTTTGAAATATTTTGTAACGCTGTAATTGCAGTATCAATTGTATTTGTTAAATACTCTGTTTGTGTTTTAATGTTCGTTAATCCAGCTACTTCTAATTGCGCAGTTGTAACTTGTCCTGTTATCTTTTGAATTTCTGCTTGTGCATTATCAAGCTCTTTCTTCGCTAATACAATTCCAGCTGTACCACCGCCTACAGCTGCTGCACCACCTGCAATTAATGCTACTCCTAGCGGTGTTCCTGCGCCCGTAGCAATAACTACTGCACCACCAATAATTGCAATTGGTCCTAGAGCTGTCGCAACAGATGAACCGATAATAATTGCATTATATTTACTAATTGCTTCATTGTACGTTGTAATTTGATTTTGCAGAAGCGGAATTCCTGCATCTTGACTAGCTAATATAGATGTAATTTGATTTGCATCACCCTTGAAGTTTTGCGTATCCGACGTCATTTTATTTCGGAATTTCTTCAAGTCTTCTACTAACTGATCCACTTGCGCTTTATTTTCATTAATACTACTTGATAATCTAGTTAGGCCTTTCGTAAGAGTCGTTTTATCTTTTGCATCTACCGCAGCAACTAAAGTATCATAATAGTTTTGAAATTTCGTATTGTAGTTAATGATGTTTTGATTCGTTGAAATAAGCTGTGGCTTTAATACATCTAACCATTGCTTCGCATTTCCTCTAGCTGTATCTTGGTGCTGAATCACTTTTCCTTTTAAAGCTGCATCAACAGTCGATACATTTCCAAAGTTAACATTACCTTGTTTAATAATTGTTAAAGCATACAGATCCATTACTAAAGCATTTGAACCTGTTCTTTCCATTGCATCTTTCAAGCCTTCTGGTCCTAATGAATATTCTTCATAGTCATTATAAGCTTTTGCTACCGCATGAACTGGAGCTTGTTTCACTGTACTTTCAGCTGCATACGTATGAGCCGGCATAATATTTCCTGCTGCAAATACTGCCATAAGTGCTGATAGAGCCATTACTTTATATGGTTTTTTTGTCATTTTTCTTCTCTCCCTATATCGCTAATTATTTTTCTATTTAATGTACTTCAACGTTTGTAACGTAATCTTCAAATTGATTTGTTTGCTTATTCATTTCATCACTTACTTTTTTAATTTGATTAAAATGTTTTTGAAGTAAACTACTGTCTGTATACGTGCCTTCTTCAACATTTGTTTGAATTTGAATCATATTATTATTTAAAACTTTCCAATCGGTTAATAACGTTTCTAAAGTTGTAATTTGACGATCAATTAATTCTGTAAAGCTATTTACTTGATCTTCAACGAATGTAATTTGAGTCGCCTCTGCTTCAGTTTGTGATAACTTTTGAATAAGTGGCAATAACTCTTTTTGCTTTTGTTGAATGCGAAGAGCTGCTTCCCTCGTTTGACTATCTGCAGCATTTACAATTTCATTACTTAAAGTACCAATAGAAACAAAATCGATTGTTTTCGTTTGTGCAGTTTGATTTGTGATTGTAAATACTTGTTTACCGATATTAATAGAACCTTTAATGATTTCTTGAGGTCTATTCAAAATAGTAGTTAGTTCAGCTTGAATTTCCCCTTGAATTCTTTTAATATCTTCTCTTAATTTCACAATATCTCCACTTGATCCTTGCAGTGTTTTTATTGCTTCATCGGCTTTAATTGATAAGTTGTTACTATCTTTGTCTAATACTGTTTTAAATCGATTTAACTCTAATAAATCTTGCTCCATACTCTCTTGGATGCTCTGTACTTGCAATTGTAATTTTCCATATGCACTCATAAAATCTACTTTTGCTTGCTGATCTTCATTTACGTTTCCTGCTAGTTCATAGAGCTTACTATAATAGCTATTGAATCTAGTGCTGTATCTCATCATCTCTTGATTTAAGTCAATTAGCTTCGGATTATATTCATCAATCCACTCTCGTACGTTCGCCTTTGCAAACTTTTGATGATTCGTTAAGCTACTCATCGCATTCACCTTAATGTCTGGCTGTTGCAAAATAATTAATCCGTATGCTTGAATAAGCGGTGATTGTGATCCTAACATTCTAATTGAATTGGATAATGTATTTGGAGCAATTACATTTTGCGCATATACTGTTTTCACTTCCGTTTGCCCCTCCTTAGCGTAAGCGCTTACAGGAATGAAGCAACTCGTAGATACTGCTGTAACCAATAACCCTGTAATTAAAGTCTTTTTCACTTTAACTCCTCCTATGTATTAGCAACTATTACTATCGCATTTTATTATTCTATTTTCTTGCCCATAATTTGAGATGGTTAAAATAGAGAACGTTCTCAACGTGATCTATGCATGAACCACCTCTCTCGTATTGCTACAGTACTTACTTATCGTCACAAAACATTTCATTATTTTTCATATGTGTTTAGTACGAATAATATTGTATAAATTTTCTATTTCATCGAAATTCCCACATTCACACAGTGAATATATTACATAAAAATATTATTCATTTAAAACTAAACAACATACGTAAATATGAAATTTCATTTTGTTTTCATATAAGTTTTGTACTGTAAGGTCATTTAAACACAGCTGTTTATATATCGTAAAGAAGTATTTTCATTCCCTTTATTTTCAAGCTTTCATGTCCTTATTTCAAAATATAATCCGATTCACTTTATCGATTGAAATATCTACATATCACAACAGAAAACACTACTTTCAAATAACCAATGAAGTTATATTAGTATAATTTTTAATCCCATATGCAATTATGCATAGCATATACACAAAAAGGATAGCTTCATTTTCACAAAGCTATCCTTAAAAATCTTCTTATTTTTTTAAATGATATGGAACTGTCGTAATAACAACATTTCTTTTATAAAGTAAATACGCACGTATGAGTAAACTGGATTGATTATGAAGAATGTTATGCCAACCTTTTTTCGGAATGAACTGTGGTATAACGACCGTAACGCGGTAATTCGATTCACTTGCCTTATATTGCACTGTATCAATGAACTTTGTTAGCGGCTGAATAATACTTCTATAATGAGAATGTAATGTAACAAGCCTTACTTCAGGTTGCCACTTCTTCCATTTCACTTCAAATTTCTTTTCCTCTTCTCTGTCAAAAGCAACATATACTGCGATAACTTGATCTGCCGAAAGAGATTTTGCATAGTTCAATGAATTTTCTACTACATGCGTCATACCTGCTACAGGAACGACAATTACATTCCCCTCAATTGGAATAAGAGGTTCGCAAGTTTTTAAACTTAATTGATCACCCACTGCATCATAATGCTTCTTAATTCGATGGAATAAGAAGATAATAACTGGTAAGAAAATAAGAATCGACCAAACTTGTGCAAATTTAGTTAAGAAGAACATGCTCATTACGATAAAACTAATAACTGCACCAATTAAATTAATCGTTAATCTTAAAGCCCATCCTTCAGGCTTTTCGCGAAGCCATTTTAATACCATCCCTGTTTGAGAAAGTGTAAATGGAATAAATACACCTACTGCATATAACGGAATTAAATGTTCTGTTTGTCCTTGGAAAGCTACAATTAAAATAATCGAAGCAACTCCAAGTATAATAATACCGTTTGAGTAACCTAGACGGTCTCCTCTAATCGTAAACATTCTCGGTATGAATTTATCTTTTGCAAGGTTAACCGCTAATAAAGGAAATGCAGAATAACCTGTATTAGCAGCGAGAATTAATATTAAAGCTGTTGTACCTTGTATGAAATAGTACATGAAATTACGTCCAAATGTTTGTTCAGCAATTTGAGAAACAACTGTTACTTCTTTACTCGGAGTCACTCCGTAATAATAAGCTAAAAATACAATTCCTGAAAATAACACAGCAAGTAATGCACCCATTGCAAGCAATGTTTTTGCAGCATTGTTTGGCGCAGGATCTTTAAAGTTCGGAATTGCATTTGAAATTGCTTCAACACCTGTTAAAGCCGAACTACCTGATGCAAATGCTCTTAGTAATAAAAACAAACTAATTCCTGCAACTGGTGTACCAATCGGCGCATGTAAAGTGGGTGAAACATGACCAGTTAAAATATTATATATGCCTACACCAATTAATATAAATAGTGCTAAAACAAATAAATAAACAGGATATGCTAAAACGGAAGCTGATTCCGTTACTCCTCTTAAGTTTAATATTGTAATTAATATAACAAATATAACCGCAATAATTACATTGTGTGCATGTAAGCTAGGAAACGCAGACGTAATTGCATCTGTACCAGCGGACACACTTACCGCAACAGTTAAAATATAGTCAACTAATAAAGATCCTCCAGCAATTAAGCCTGGATTCATTCCTAAATTTTCTTTTGATACAACATACGCTCCCCCGCCATGCGGATAAGCAAAAATAATTTGACGATATGATAAAATAAGGGCTGTCAATAGTACTAATACCCCAACAGCGATCGGAATGGAATACCAATAAGCGATCGCTCCAACACCTGCTAAAGCAATTAAAATTTGCTCTGGACCGTAAGCAACTGATGACAATGCGTCAGAAGATAAAATAGCTAAAGCTTTCGTTTTATTAAGCTTTTGTTCTCCAAGCTCTGTTGATTTTAACGGTCTTCCAATTAAAAATCTTTTAATAGATGAAACCAATGCTGTCCACTCTCCAATAATTTTGTACGAACTTTTCTGCTTGTTACAGCCAGTAAACTATTTCTTCAGAAAACAAAAAATGTCTACAAGCCATAGCGAAATAGACTTGTAGACATTATTTTTTTTGTCGCACAAGCTCCACCTTCCTTCTCAATATAACGCTTACGAGGTTAGCTGTCGGATTCGGGCCTATGAGTAGCCCTACCTTTTTTAAGGATTCACCCCATCGGATTATGTACTAATCCGTAAAAACGGGTCCCCCGTACCATGCGGTTTCAGCGATTTAGAAAATTGAAACTGTGGATTATAATACTCCTTTATTTTCAAAAAGTAAACAAAAATTTTTAATAAGAAAAAAATTAAAATGATTGTGCATAATCCACTGAGAAATATACATAATGAATACTAAAAAATCCGCAAAGGAGACCCCTATGTCTAAAGAAAAGAAGCCTATTTTTTCCGATTCATATTTAGATGCAGTAGCAAATGAAATTAATCAGTTATATGGTAAACGTGAACAGGAAATAAATTTGACAGATAGAACGAAAAGAAATAAATAATTTGTCATAAAAAAAATAAAAAAGATAGCAATACACTTATATATTGCTATCTTTTTTATTTTTTCATACATCTAATTCTATTACAGATCTGTTAAAGGTCATCTCTTCATACACCTTTAAATTTTGATATATAGTGCTTAATAATGGTGCCGTTATAGAAAATTGCTCTGCTACATCCAGTAAATATCCTTGCAAGTGCTTCCCTTCAATAAACGAACCCTTCTCCATATCACGTTGCATCGATGACTTCATATCATACGAAATTTTATCAATCGTTTTCATATGTTCCTGGGCAATATTAACCTTTATTGGAGCTCCTAATACTCTCATGATTTGTACAGATTCCTCAAACACATTACGGATAAAATCACGGCCGCCTTCACTTTCACGAATTGGTCCAATTGGTGCACGCATTAACGTTGTCACACCGGACATTACAGTAATAAATAAATATTTATGCCACATATCTTGCGTAATATTTTCACTTAAAACAAAACTAGATTTCGTACCTGCAAATGCTTTAGAAATATGCTTTACTCTCTCTGAATTTTGAGACTTAATTTCTCCAAACACAAGTCTGTTGGCAGCGCTAGTTTGTACAATTTCTCCTTGATCGTTTAACGTCGTCTCGATAAAGCATAAACCGCCAATTACTTTTTCTTCGCCGAATTCTTTTTGTAATAGTGATAAATGAGCGATACCATTTAACAATGGAATGATTACAGTACCTTCGCCAACAAACGGCTTCAAATCTTGAATTGCCTCGTTTAAGTGATACGCTTTTGTTGAAAATAAAATGACATCAAATGGAGAAGTTCTCTCTTCCTTCGTTATTAATTTCGGTTGAAAGGAAAAATCCCCGTTAACACTTCGGATTACAAGTCCTCTTTCCTCTAATTGTTTTTTTCGTTTATTACGAACAAGAAATGTAACATCTTCTCCCTTTTCGACTAATCTGCCACCAAAAAATCCTCCGACTCCACCAGCGCCTAATACTAAAATCCGCATACAGCATCCCCCTCTTCAAAATACAATTTTATAACTTTTAGTATACATAACATTATACATGTCCTCTGCTAAATAAGCTGAATTTTCACTCTCAATCGAGTGTAAAACAGTGGTTATTTTCAAATAAATTTGGGCATGTTGTTTCTATAGCATATATGGAAAGGAAACAATGTAGATGGAGGCAATACAAGCAATTGAGGAAAAAGATGTAGCAACAGCTATATTTCAATTTATATTCCCGTTTTCGTTTAAAGCTGGATATGAACAAGAGATGTTCCCTTTCTTACAAAAAAACGATTTTCGTCCTTTTCGGCTCGATCATCTCGATGATGAAAATACATATTATGGGGAGTTTAAAGTTTCACATCAAAATATGGAAGCATACTATCTTTCATTTACCAATAAAATTCTCTTTCCTCACTCAGAGCATCAAAAGGGCTTGCAACGTTATTCAAAGGACCTTAACTTAACTGGACATTTAACAACAAACCTTACTTCAATCCAATTTAATATACACTCTATTGATGTAACACTTTGTCCTTATGAACTTGGCTTCTTAACAATTCGAACAGAAGTAAACACTGCTCCAAACATGACTTTATCTGAAGCAATCGAATTCGCTGCCCGCTTCCGTGTACTTGAAACTAAAAATGATACAAATGAGACTATTTGTATTGAATGTAACGGAAAAAAGTATTCCCAAGCTGAAAAATTCATTTTTGGTTATTTATTTCATGGCGTAACTGATTTCTTTGAAAAGAAGAGATTAAGAAGTTCATACTTTCAAACCTTCCCATTCTTTGAAGACCAAAGAATGTACGTTCAAACTTTATTGTCACTAAAAGAAGGTATGGAACTTAATGAAGTGGATGTTTATCGTACTTCTAGTCTTTCCGGATTAACAAGTGATGGTAAGCCATATGTGAGTGCAAATAACCTTCCTTACATTCATGACTATTTAAAAAAACACGCTTACCAGAGGTGGGCTCCAAATCGTTATTTCATAATGGAAGAACACATTTTTACATGTGTAACAAATGAAGGAGAACGCGAAATTGCTAAACTTGCTAGTCAAATGTATGGGGAATTTTATTACGCTTTATTATTAAATCTATTCCATAAAATTGTTTTATTAAAAATGGCAAACGCCTATGCTGAGCTAAATATTGAACAAGATACTAATGAAATAGAGAAATTAATTTATTCGATCAATTCGTTCACTGCTAATTATTTTTCTTTAGAATTAGTATCCCAATCACAGAGTGAAGATATTTTCTTCCGCTTAAGAAAACTTTTTAATATTGAGGTTCTATACTCGAACGCGAAACAAAATCTTGATAGTTTGTTTAAATATCAAGAAAACGTCGCCTCTAAAAAAGATAGCCTTTTATTATTAATTTTAACGCTCTACTCTGTAGTGGGCCAAATGTTAGGGTTTACTATGATTGACCTTTTAAGAAACACCGATTCAAACAAAATATCGTCACCTCTTGAATTTTTCGCTCTATTAATTGCGATTAGCGGTATTGTCATTTCACTTATTTTAGGAGCCCAAAGTTTATACCAATGGGGTCTACAACATAAACGAAGAAAAGCTTGGGTAAAACAAACTGTACTTTCTGCTGTGAGAGAGAAAGACGATAAGAAGTAAAGAAGATTATTTTTAAACTACAAATACGTAGTACAATTCAGTAAGTGAAATTTTTATCAGCGATTTTCAAATTATATCGACGCAAATCAAAATATATCAGCGATTATTTAAACATATCGACTTACCGACAAAAAACGACAAAAAAGAATCGAATATGAAAAAGGCTAATCCAAAATAAAATTTAGATTAGCCTTTTTCCTCTTACTTCCCCGCTTCGATTTGCTCTAATGCAGCAGCTACTTGCTCTTCCGTTAATTCATGTTGTATTACGTAGCGGTTACGTGGACTTACACGACATTCATGAGAACATGCACGTAAATATTTCGCTTCGTTTTCTTCAGAACATAAAATTTTCTTATTACATTCTGGATTTGAACAGTTTACATAGCGCTCACAAGGTTCACCTGTAAAGTGGTCTTTACCAACGATAACATGTTCTTTTTGGTTTACTGGTACAGCGATACGCTCATCGAACACGTAACATTGTCCATCCCAAAGCTCACCTTGTACTTCTGGGTCTTTTCCGTACGTTACAATTCCGCCGTGAAGCTGACTTACATCTTCATAGCCTTCACGAACTAACCAGCCAGAAAACTTCTCACAACGAATTCCGCCTGTACAATAAGTTAAAATCTTTTTACCTTCAAGTACTTCTTTATTTTCACGAATCCAATCTGGTAATTCACGGAATGATTCGATATCAGGTTTAATCGCACCTTTGAAGTGGCCTAAATCAAACTCATAATCATTTCGTGCATCAATGATAACTGTATCTTCTTGTTTCATTGCTTCATAAAAATCTTTTGGCTCTAAATACTTCCCAGTTATTTCGTGTGGGTTAATGTCATCTTCTAGACGAAGTGTAACTAACTCTGGACGAGGACGCACGTGCATTTTCTTGAATGCATGACCATCAGCTTCATCTATTTTAAATACGATACCGTCAAAACGTGGATCATTGTTCATTGCTTCCATGTATTTCTCTGTTTGTTCTACAGTTCCAGAACAAGTTCCGTTAATACCTTCTTTTGCTACAAGAATTCTTCCTTTTAATTCAAGTGAATTACAAAATGCTAAATGCTCTGCCGCGAATTCTTCTGGGTTTTCAATTGTTGTGTACATGTAATATAGTAATACTCTGTATGGTTTTGTAGTTGCCAATGTATTTCTACCACCTATCTAATTTTTAAAATCATGTATAAGTTAACGTTCATATCAAAACATATATAATAAGAAAATGAATCCCATTTTCTTTTCTTTATACTATTTTCTATCAGTTAACAAAAATAAAAAACAAGATTACACATCAAAACACTATGGTTATGTTGTAATCCCAATATATTATATATCATACAAATGCAATTCCATCAATTAATATGCTGGATTATCGGCTTTATGTTCACATAAATTTCAAAATTGACCCTTTAATTTATTATGTTTCCCTACGTCATCACACCATAAACTCCCAATTTATTTTACATTATCACACCATCCATTGCATAAAGGCATATAATTTGCATTAAGGAAACTTTCGTGTTCAAATGAAATTATCACATAACATATTTAAATGTATTGAAATAATGAGTAAGAATACAAACAATAATTTCATCAAGTTAACATTTTAAAGGGGAAAACTACTATGAATAAAGATATAACAAAAGATGAACATCTCCCTTCTGAAAGTACAACTGTACAATCAGCTCACTTAGCTTTAAGTGGAGAAACAAAAGGTTGGAAAAGACTGTTACCATTTTTAGGACCCGCTTTTATCGCATCCGTTGCTTATATTGACCCTGGCAACTTTGCTACAAATATCGCAGCTGGTTCACAATATGGATATTTACTATTATGGGTTATACTCGCTTCTAACTTAATGGCTGTATTAATCCAAACTTTATCAGCTAAATTAGGAATTGCTACAGGAAACAATTTACCCGAAATAGCTCGTGAAAACTTTCCAAAGCCTGTGTCTATCGGTTTATGGATACAAGGTGAACTAGTTATTATGGCTACAGATTTAGCGGAATTTATTGGAGCTGCTTTGGGGCTTTACTTACTATTTGGAATCCCGATGCTACCTGCCGCTTTAATTACTGCAGCCGGATCATTTATTATTCTTGAGTTTCAACGTAGAGGATTTCGTCCACTAGAAGCTATTATTACAGGAATGATTTTCATTGTAGTAATCGCTTTTGGAATTCAAGTTTTTTATGCAAAACCAGAATTAAGTCCCCTTCTTTCAGGACTATTTATTCCAAGATTCCAAGGTGTAGATAGTATATTACTTGCAGCAGGGATTTTAGGTGCGACAGTTATGCCGCATGCAATCTATTTACATTCCGCCTTAACGCAGCGGCGCGTAGTCGGAACAAATGATGAACAAAAGAAAAAGATTTTCCGCTTCGAGTTTATCGATATTATTATTGCAATGGTTATTGCTGGAGCAATTAATGCAAGTATGTTAATTGTAGCAGCTGCTCTATTCTTTAAAAACGGCTTGCACGTTGAAGATTTAGATGTTGCTTACACTCAATTTACCAATTTAGTAGGTCCTGTATCGGCTGCATTATTTGGGATTGGACTTTTATCAGCAGGACTATCTAGCTCTTCTGTCGGTACAATGTCGGGTGATATTATTATGCAAGGTTTCATTCGAATGCATATTCCGTTATATTTACGCCGATTTATTACAATGATTCCACCATTAGTTATTATCGCTTTAGGTGTAAATCCAACTTACGCTCTCGTTATGAGCCAAGTCGTCTTATCATTCGGTATTGCATTTGCATTAGTACCACTTATTATGTTTACAAGTAATAAAAAGATAATGGGTGCACTCGTTAACCACCGCATAACAACATTTATCGCATGGATAATTGCTATACTTGTTATCATTTTAAATATTTTCTTACTGTATCAAACTTTTGTAGGGTAATGAAAAAGGGTATTCCAATTTTAATTTGGAATACCCTTTTTGGATGAAATGATTTTCTTCTAGTTACCACTTATGTATGTCCCTCTTTCCGGCATCATGATACCATTTTCAGTTCGAAAGTAAAGTGGCAATCCTTCCACAAAAAACATACTTACCTTGGACGGATCTTGCCTTTGATGATGAATATGTAAATGCGGCTCACTTGAACTTCCTGAGTTACCGACTTGAGCAAGAACCTCTCCTTCATTTACATGTTGTCCTTCCCTCACTTTAATTGATCCTTTCTTTAAATGGGCCAGAACCATAAATGTCCCTGATTCATCTAGTCGTAAATAAATATGATTACCCGCCATTGACTGAAAATCATCCTCTCCTGGAACTACATCTTTTTCATCATTATTGATAGATACAACTGTTCCAGAAGCTGGTGCCATTACTTCCGCTCCATATATTCCATAATCCTCTAACTTACTACTTTTCACTTCAGCAGGTGGAATAAGAACATCATATGCCCAGCGTTCATTTGGTTTTATAACATGATAGTTCGTTTCTAATCGATCACCACCCCATCCCACTAATGCTCGTTCATTCAAAGGAAAGCGAACTACTGCTTTAGGATTCATAGAATGTACATCTGCTGGATAAGCAAGTCCTCCTATGTTAGCAAACCACCCTAAAGGCCAAGCTCCAATTATAGAGAAAAGAACGATGAAGAGTAGCGCTCTATCTATTCGCTTTCTGAAAATCCCTTTCCACACAAATAGTAAAACTGATCCTATCAAAATAAAGAGTGATACTATGCTAAAGGCTTGTATACTCCACCAAAAAATGACTGATATAACGCCTTTAGCTACATAAACTAAGATCCAACTTATAATTAAAAAAGAAACTATAATCACTAATAAAAATTTCTTCCACATGTCGCATCCCTACTCTCATATCCTTTTTCTCAATGATACAAAGTAAAAATTACGACATATAAAAGAAATACTTACGACTTTCTTACTTTTTTATACTGCGGTAATTTCACAGTGAAAACTGTTTCTTTATCGTTACTACGTACAGTTAGATCCCCTTGATGGAGCTCGGCTATACTTTTTGAAATTGCAAGCCCCATTCCTTTCCCACCAGTATAAGAACTACGTGATTTTTCACTACGATAAAATTTCTCAAAAACGTAAGGAAGGTCCTCTTCCGGAATACATTGTCCAAAATTTTTAATTTCTACTTCAACATTCATTGTTTTATTGGAAATTCCAATTGCAATTTCCTTTCCATCTTTTCCATACATAATACTATTACCTATTATATTTTCAAATAGTCTCACTATAAGTGCCACATCAACTTCTACATACAGCACTTCATCACTTTTAATATAAAAGCTCATATTAGCATCATCTAATTGTGGTACAAAGCCAATCATGATTTGTTCAATTAATGCTTTCATATCTACTTCATCTTTATGTAATTCAATCTCTCTATAATTTATTTGACAGTATTCTAATAAATCATCTACTTGATGTTTTAATTCATAACTTTTTCGCTTTAATATACTTACATACTGTTCACATTCTTCTCCATTCGAATGGAGTTTATTTCCTAACAGGTCCGCATAACCGATTAAAGATGTTACTGGCGTTCGTAAATCATGAGAAATATTACTAATCATTTCATTTTTCATTTCCTGTGATTTTTTTTCATTCTCGATAGACTCTTTTAAACTTTTGACCATTCTATTTACATTCGTCGCTAATTCACCAATCTCGTCATTTTTTGAAATAGGTATATGTACTTCAAAATTACCATTACTTATTTCCTTCACGTTCTTATTAATTTCAGACAATCTTTTCATCATTGTTTTTGTCATACATGCAAAGTATGTCGTAGTAAAAATCAAAAAAACTATAAAGTATAAAAATGAATATTTTTCTTCTAACGCATTAACATGACTATATATATTTCCAACTAAAATTTGAAGCACTATTATACTTACAGTCGCTAACAAGATACTACATATGAAAGCTAAAAAAAATTTCGCCCTAATACCCTGTAAAGATCTAATCTTCAATTTTATATCCGACTCCCCAAACATTTTGTATAAACTTCGGTTCTTTTGGATTCTCTTCAATTTTATTTCTTAATCTTGCAATATGAACCATTACTGTATTATTACTTTCATAGGCCCTTTCTTTCCAAACGCTCTCATATATTTCTTCAATAGTAAATACACGATTCTTTACAGCGGCCATTAAGTACAAAATATCATATTCAGTTCTCGTAAGATTGATTGTTTCTCCATATAACATTACAGTTCTAGACACTTCATCTATTTCTAAACCTCTAATGTTTATTTTCTTTTCTATTTCTTGGGCAGCATTTTGATTGAAATATGTATACCTTCTTAATTGAGCTTTCACTCTCGCTATAAATTCAATTGTACTGAACGGCTTCACAATATAATCATCTGCTCCAGTACTAAATCCTATTACCTTATCTACGTCCGATGATTTTGCGCTTAAAAACATAATTGGTAAACTATGTTTCTCTCTAATCCTTCTACACAATTCTATTCCATCCATTTGTGGCATCATAATATCCAAAATAGCAAGTTGAATTCTGTTATTATTTATTATTTCTAAAGCCTCTTCTCCATTATGAGCACTAAAAACTTTAAAACCTTCTTGCATTAAATTTACGTTCACAAATCGAACAATATCTTGATCATCATCTACAATTAAAATTGGATTTTTCTCCATATACAAACCTCTTTTTGAAATATATTCCACAATCAATTTTATCATAAATTAAAACCGTACTTCTCACTTGAATAATCTTTATTTTCAGACTAGATTATATAATAAAAACACATTCTAGTTTCAGAAGAAATGGAGTGAAAGCATGTTTCCTATATTGAAAACCGACCGACTCATTTTACGAGAACTTAAAGAAGAAGATGCACCGAGTATACTACAATGCTTTTCTAATACTGACGTACTGCGTTATTATGGCCAAAAACCATTACAGGATCTTGATCAAGTGAGACAAATTATTCATAACTTTAAGCTGAGTTACAATGCAAGAAGCGGTATAAAGTGGGGAATTGAATTAAAAGGCAAGAAAGAACTCATCGGAACAATCGGATTTCACGATTGGTCTTCTGAGCATAAACGAGCCAATATAAGCTATGCCTTCCTCCCTGAACACTGGGGAAAAGGATATGCGACGGAAGCTGTTTCTGAAGTTATATCGTACGGTTTCCACACACTTCATTTAAAACGGATCGGAGCAATTGTATTTCTTGAAAATGAAGCTTCAAACAAGGTGCTGTTAAAATTAGGATTTGAAAAAGAAGGAGTTCTAAAAAATTATATGTATCAAGATGATATCCCCTATGACACGAATTTTTATTCTTTATTAAAATCGGTTTAATAGAATTCATGTGTAAAAAACCTTACTTTTAAAAAGTAAGGTTTTTTGTATTTATTCATTAGCAATATAAGCATTCTTATAAGTATAAATACCACCAAATTGGTGCTTCTCAATTCCTTTTACATAATCCTTTTGTACATATGCTGAGCCAATATGATAGAGTGGAGCTACAGCTGAATCTTCTAATAATACCTGCTCAGCTTCTAGCAATGCTCCCCATCGTTTCTCTGGTTCTAGTACAAAATCAGTTTTCGCTTTCTTCATTAATTCATCGTAATGAGAATTAGAGTAATTCATTTTGTTATTTAGATTACCCGTCGTAAATATCTCTAAGTAACTAATTGGGTCTTTATAGTCAGGTCCCCAATTTGCCATAGTTATATCGTAATCACCTGTTTGTTCTAACTGTAATTTTTGCTTAAATGGCTGTTGTTTAATTTGTATCGCGAGTCCTTGCAAATTCTTTTCTAAATCACCTTTTATATATTCTGCCATCCGTTTTGCATTATCTTGTTCAAACGTTAAAAACTCGAGGTTTACTTGCTCTACTCCAAGTTCTTTTTTCGCTTCTTCCCAAAGCTTTTTAGCATTTTGCAAATCATATGAGGAAATATCGCCGTTTTCTTTTCTAAAATCTTTACCAGTCACTTCATTTACATGACCAACTGGTACAAGTCCACTTGCAGGTTTTGCTCCGTTATTAATAAAGTGAGCAACGAAATCATCTTTATTTAACGCTAATGAAATAGATTGACGCACCTTTTTATTTGCTAACGCGGTATTTTTTTCATTAAAACGAAGCATAGCAATTCCAGGATCACTCGACATATGTAATTCCTTATTCCCTTTATACTTGTCTACAACTTGCGAATTAATAGGTACTCGATCCAAATCTCCGGCTTCATATAAATTTACAGCTGTCATTGTATCCTTTACGATATGAAAGTTTATTTCGTCTAATTTCACTTTCTTTCGATCCCAATATGTAGCATTCTTCTTTAATTGAAACTCTTGTTCATGCTTCCATTTCTCTAATACAAATGGACCGTTATATATGAGATTACTAGGTTCCAATGCATAATTGTTTCCTTGTTCTTTCAAAAATGATTCATGCTGTGGTAAGTATATAGGTAGTGCTAACAACTGTAAAAAATACGGAACTGGCTGTTCGAGTTCAACTTCTAACTTATAATCATTTATAACCGTAACTCCAAGTTCATCTAGAGATATTGCTCCCTTATTAATCTCTTTCGCATTTTTCACATAAAAGAGCATAGACGCATATTGAGATGCTGTTTCAGGGTTAATTGCACGTTTCCACGCAAACATAAAATCGTTTGCTGTTACACTGTCTCCATTTGACCATTTTGCATCTTTACGCAAGTCAAATGTATATTTCTTACCATCTTCACTCCTTTTAAACGATTTTGCTATGGCTGGAGTAGGCTGATCTTGATCATTTAATACATATAACCCTTCAAATATATTCTGCATAACGTGTGCTGATGTACCATCCATCGTTTTAGCAGTGTCCAGAGAAGGAATTTCTTCTGATACTGTTACATTTAACACTTGTTTTTTAACCTCTGTATCACTTTTATTTGCTTTATTATTACAAGCTGTTAATAATAAAGATGTAACAAGTGCCATTACCATTAAATGGCTCTTTTTTCGCTTCATGAGTTGTTCTCCTTAAATATAAAATATTATAAAGCGTAATATATTATAGCAGAAATAATAACAGAAAGATGCGACATTCTTTTGAATATTTATTCGTTCAAGAAAAAAGCTATCCTTTTAAAGGATAGCTTTTTTCAACTGCCACATAATTATCTATCTTTGCAAACCTCGTTTATAACGACTTGCTTCAAATATAATACGCTCTTCATCTAACGTTTTACATTCGCCATTCCAAACGACACGGTTTCCATTAATAATGACATCGCTAATATCTTTTCCACTGGCAGCATATACAAGATGCGATAACACTTCATCTGCTGGTTGTAAATGCGGCTTATTAGATGGGTCAATCGTAATAAAATCGGCACACTTTCCAACCTCAAGTAATCCTGTTTGTTTCATGCCGATTACTTCAGCAGCTCCTTTAGTCGCAAGTGTAAGAGCTGTTTCAACTGGTAACGCTATTGCATCTTGGTGAATACCTTTTTGTAGTAAAGTCGCTATGCGCATTTCTTCAAACATGTCTAAATTATTGTTAGATGCAACACTATCTGTTGCAATTCCTACTTTTATTCCTGCTTCTAGCATCGCTTTTACATTCGCTATACCAGAACCTAGTTTTAAATTACTATTCGGATTATGAGCTACTCGAACGTCATGTTCTGCTAAAAATGCACGCTCATCATCATTTAATACTACACCGTGTGCAATAACTGTTGGGCGTTTAAACAATCCGCAGCTCGCTGCATATTCTACTGGACGTTTTCCGTATTGCGCTTCAATATCACGTACTTCACGGTCTGTTTCAGAAAGGTGGATATGAACCATCGTTTGATTCTCTACTGCAATCCGTGCGCACTCTTCTAACAATTCTGTACTACATGTATATGGACTATGTGGTGCAACCATCGTAGTTAACATGCCACTTTCGTTATAGTAACGCTTCACATATTTCTCAGCTTCTTCAATCGCTTTCTTTTCATCGTCTTTCGTTCCGAAGCTAAATAAAGTCCTTGAAACAGCAGCTCGCATCCCGCTCCTTGATACCGTTTCCATAATTGCATCTTGATCTACTCCAATTGGATTAAACATGTCAGAGAATGATGTTGTACCACTTTTCACCATTTCAAGTAATCCTAGTTCCGTACTAGCGACCGCAATTTGGGGAGTAAATTGACTTTCCAGTGGCCAAATTCTCGTCTCAAGCCATGGTTGTAATAGCATATCATCTCCAATACCTCTTAGGAGACTCATTACAACGTGTGTATGTGTATTTACAAGCCCTGGTAAAACCCATTTTCCTTTCATGTCAATTACTTCATCTACTTCAAAATCATTAGCGAATTCTCCGCTCTTTACATCTATAATTTGATCATTTTCTACAATGATATATCCATTTTCTATCACTTCGTTTTGTTCATTCATCGTTACAATTGTAGCGTTTACATAAGTTGTTTTCAAAAGTATTTCCCCTTTCAACTCTATGAAGTTCCCTTTAATAAGTTACCACCATTATAGTAACTTATTAAAGATTAAGAGTCAAAAGATAATTTTAATTCTTTTGTTATTTTTCCCTTCAAAATGCTATATTGCTTTTCATTTGTATCTGCAAATGCTTCTTCCCGATTTGATTCCACATCCAAATAATTCAGGTTTTCATTGAATTGAACCTCTGTAAAATCAAACCTCTGCCCATCTATAAAGTTATAAAAATGCCACACGCTCCCTATTTTTGTCTTTTTAATTTTCCCTCCGTATATGTCTTGAACGACTAGAGCTGTAACACCACATTGTCCCTTTGCTGGATTTTCAATTGTCCACTTTGAGCTTGTTTCAATCGACCACGATCTTATTAGTGCTTCATATATTTGCTTTCTCTTTACATGATCCATTCTCAGCTTCTCCTACTATTAATTGTTTTACACATCATATTTCAAAAGGGGCAGTAAACGATTCTTAAAAACAGTTGATGGTGTTTCTCCGATTAACTGTGCTCCCATTTTCAGGTAATATCCTTTTGCATTCGGATCACTATCAATCGTAAAACTTTTTAAACCTAGTTCATTTGCTTTTTCTATTACATACTCCCAAAGTATTTTCCCGTAGCCTTTCCCTTTGTATCGGGGATGAATGTACAGGAAATCGAGAGCTTTATCATTACGTAAAAATGAGAAAAAACCAATCTTCGTATTATCGTTTTCTAAAACATATACAAAGTTATTTTTTATGTACTCTTCTGTAATTGTTAAATCTTCCTTACAAGCAAGTATGAATTCTTCACTATAATTCCACGTTGCTTTTGAGTGTAGTGCGAGTTCACTCAATTCATTTGCTTCACTTAATAACGCTTTTCTTATCTTCATGATTCTTTCTCCTCACCTTCGATATATACACTATAAAATGATTCGAAAATTAATTTAAAAAACCTCTTATTTCCGTAAATAAGAGATTACTTTTATAATTCTTCATAATAGATAATAATTTTTTAAAAGAAAAAAACGCCATTCCTGAAAATTGGCGTTCTTTTCTTTCAATCTTTATAGCATATTATTCTAAGAATCATTCTTATATTTCTATACAGTTTCTACTACCGCTTCAAGCATTGTTCCATTTTTAGCATAATTCGTATGCCAAGAAAAAGCTTTTTCTAAAATATGAGGAGTTTGTCCACCTCTTGTTTTTGCTTCTTCGTAATAAGCACGTAGTTGATCACGATACATTGGATGTGCGCAATTCTCAATAATAAGTTCCACTCTTTCTCTTGGCGCAAGTCCCCTTAAGTCGGCATACCCCTGTTCAGTGACAATAACATCTACATCATGTTCAGTATGGTCTACATGCGAAACGAAAGGAACGATACTTGAAATGTTACCACCTTTTGCAATCGATTTCGTAACAAAGATAGCTAGGCGTGCATTTCTCGCAAAATCACCAGAACCACCAATACCATTCATCATTTTTGTACCTAAAACGTGAGTAGAGTTAACATTTCCGTATATATCTAATTCTAAAGCCGTATTAATTGAGATTAATCCAAGGCGACGAATGATTTCAGGATGATTGGAAATCTCTTGTGGACGCATCATTAATTTGTCACGATATTTTTCAAAGTTAGAAAATACTTGTTGCATTTTCTCTTCAGAAAGCGTGATAGAACAACAAGAAGCAAAATTGACTTTTCCAGCATCCATAAGATCAAAAACTGCATCTTGTAAAACCTCGGAATATACTTCTAAATCTTCAAATTCTGAATCTAACACTCCGTGCAATACGGCGTTAGCAACTGAACCAATTCCTGATTGTAACGGCGCTAAACGATTTGTTAATCGGCCTACTTTGACTTCTTCTCGAAGGAATTCTATTAAATGCTGTGCCATAATAACCGTTTCTTCATCCGGAGGAACAATTGTCGATGGCGAATCCAATTGATTCGTAAACACAATTCCCTTTACTTTTTCAGGATCAATTGGAATACCGATTGTTCCAATTCGGTCATCTGTTTTCACAAGCGGAATTGGAAGCCTCTCCCCTTGTTTACCTGGTTCATATAGATCATGTAGCCCCTCTAATTGCGCGGATTGAGCCATATTCATTTCAATAATAATAGACTTAGCATTTAAGGAAAACGCTAAGGAATTTCCAATTGAAGTGGTTGGAATAATCATTCCGTCCTCTGTAATCGCAACCGCTTCCAAAATAGCGAAATCTATATCCAGAACGTCAGCGCGGAGTAACTCTGCTGTATGAGACAAGTGTTGATCCACAAATAAAAAGTCTCCGTTATTAATTCCTTTTCGCATCGTCGCGTCAGCTTGGAAAGGTAATCTTTTCCCTAAAATTCCTGCCTCAGCAAATAATTTGTCTACATCCGAGCCTAAAGAAGCCCCAGTATAAACATTTACTTTAAAAGATTCATCATTCTTAACTCGGTTTACAAGCGCAAATGGGACTGCTTTTACATCACCTGCACGTGTAAACCCACTTAAGCCTAAAGTCATTCCACTTTGAATCCAAGAAGCTGCTTCTTCAGGTGTAACTACCCGTTCTTTTAGACGTTGATCTCTGATTCTATCTAAATTATTCTCCATATGTAATCCCTCTCTCATTGAATATTCATAATTATTTTACACATTAACACTATCAAAATAGGGATTTTAGTATACAATGCCGAAAATTCAGACAGAACAGCAAATCTAGGTTCTAAAGCAGAAAAATTTAGAATCCTAGAAGCTTACGGAAATAACTAGCGTATGATTGACTAACTGGTACTCTCTCACCATTATCCATCGAAAGTACAAAAGTAGAATGGGTATCAGGATAAATCGCTTTAATATGATTAACATTTACAATAAATGAGCGGTGACATCTAATAAATGAATCTTTAGGAAGCAAGTATTCGAATTCTTGCAGAGAGTATTTATGTGTTCCTGATAACTCTTCTGAATTCACATACGTCTTTTTATCTTTAGCCTCTAAATACATAACCTTTGAAAAAGGAACCGGAATCCAGCCGTCTGTTGTTTTTAAAGTAACGACTGACTTTCCATCCGTTAAAGCTGGATAAATTGCCGTTACGCACCCTTCAAGCTTTCCATTGTTGGAAAATGGTACAGCCATTCCATGATAAGGAATACCAAAAACATCCCGATTCATAAACTCAGAGGTTTTTTGATTCATCACCATCGCTTTATAAGCAATCGTTCCTTCCTTTATGGGATCCCCGACACTAATCTTTAAATCAATTCGTTTACTTGGCCGATAGTAAATATATTCTTTCGTATTCGAAACAGCAATTGAAATTTCATCTGAAAATAATTCCCCAACAACATCTAGTAATAAACCTAATGTTCTATCTTCCATTCTATTAACACCTCATTCACTATTATACTACTATTATGAACAGGCATCTGTTTCTTTATAAATAGTTTGATTTTAAGTTATTTTTAAAATTAGTTTTATTCACTATTACTTCGTTACTACAAAAAACCTCACTTCAGAAAATTGAGGTTTCCTCTCATACAATATTTCTTTATTTTTTAACGACTATAGAATAAGATTTATTTTTTATTAAGTAAAGTGAATTTAAGAATTTATTGCCCGTATTTCTGTAAAATAGATAAGCCCAAGCTGTAAACAGTTTGGGCTTATCTTTCTCATTTATTATGCGCATTTAACCACGAAATTAAATCTTTAAATACTTCATCCTTATTTACTTCATGAAACATTTCATGTCTACCATTTTCATATAAACGTAATGTCACGTCTTTCACACCACATTTTTTATAGTTTTCATATACTTCTTTTACACCTTTCCCCATATCGCCAACAGGATCACGATCACCAGAGAATATATGTATTGGAAGATTCTTTGGCGTCTTCTTGTATTCTTCTAGTTTATTTACTTCTAATACACCAGAAAATAATTCTCGGTAAAAACTCGTCGTACAAATGAAACCACATAACGGATCCGCAATATATTTATCAACTTGATTATTATCTGAAGATAACCAATCGAATTTTGTACGATTTGGCTTAAAGTTCGAATTGAAGTTTCCGAAAGATAAAAAGTTTAACATTGGACTTTTCGTTTTTGCCCCACGCAATTTCATTTCGATTGTTGCTACTTTATGACCAATAGCTCCTAAAAGCCCTGGATTTCCACCTGTTCCTGAAATAAGAAATCCATCATATAATTCGCCTCTAAGTTGCACAGCTCGTCTTGATAAAAAAGAACCCATACTATGTCCTAGTAAAAACAAAGGACTTGACTGCTCTTCTTTTATCCTTTCTGAAACAAAGATAACATCCGATACAACTTGATTCCACCCTATATTTGGTTCAAAATGACCATAATCTTCTTCTCTTTTCACCGTTTTCCCATGACCTTTATGATCATGTGCATAAACACCATAGCCTGCTTCTAATAAAGCATCAATAAAGTCTGTATAAACACCTGCATGTTCTGTCATACCATGTGCAATTTGAATAATCCCTTTCGGTTCACCTTCTGGTAACCACTTACGCAAATAAATTTCCGATCCATCCAATGCCGTAACGAAACTTTCCTGTACGTTCATTTCGTCAGCTCCCAACTCTATTATGTATCTTTAAAAATGAATATCCATTCATTATTCTTACTATGTATTATATGCAATTGCCTTCATTATGACAAATGACTCACTTTTCTAATTAGCTCTTAAATTAATATGTTGACGAACCATCCGTAAAATCATATAGTTACTTACATAAAGTAATTATTATATTTTTGGGAGGTTTCTATTATGATGCCATCACTATTTTTAGCACATGGTTCGCCTATGCTCGCTATTCAAGATACAGACTATACACGATTTTTAAAAACACTTGGAGAAACATATAAACCGAAAGCAATTGTTATTTTCACTGCTCACTGGGAAAGTGAAGTATTAACGATTTCCTCATCAGATAACGAGTATGAAACAATTTATGATTTTGGAGGTTTCCCCCCTGAGTTATACGAAATCAAATATCGTGCGAAAGGCTCTTCTAGCATTGCATCTATGTTAGAAACAAAATTTAAGAACAAAGGTATTCCAGTCCATCATAATATGACGAGAGGTTTAGATCATGGTTCATGGACACTTCTGCACCGCATGTATCCAGAAGCAAATATTCCTGTCGTGCAAATATCAGTAAATCCATTCCTTTCTGCAAAAGAACAATTTGAAATTGGAGAAGCATTTAAAGGACTTGGACAAGAAGATATTTTAGTAATCGGTAGTGGCGTTACCGTTCATAATTTACGAGTACTGAAATGGAATCAAACTACACCTGAAAAATGGGCAATTGAATTTGATGATTGGATTATTAAACATATGCAGAATAACGATAAAGATGCATTGTTTAATTGGGAGAAAAATGCTCCTCATGCACAATTAGCAGTACCAAGAGCAGAGCATTTTGTTCCTTTGTTTATTGCAATGGGAAGTGGCGAGAACAGCGGTGAAGTCATTCACCGTAGTTATGAGCTTGGTACATTAAGCTATCTATGTCTTAAATTTTAAAGAAAAGGATGAAGCAATCATTGCTTCATCCTTTTTTCATTCACTTAGTTAACTAACTTCCAAATGTCGTTTCTCTGATACCTCTTCGTTCTTATTATGAAAATAAACCCAGATACATGCAATAAATAATAGTGATGATGTAGAGAGGAAAACATATTGAAAACCTGCATGCGCTGCAATTTGTCCCCCGAGCACTGGACCAATCATATTTCCTAAAAACTGAAATGATTGATTATATCCAAATATTCGTCCCGTAACATGGGTTGGTGTATGTTGTTTTAGTAGAGTTTGTACGGAAGGTAATAATCCTGCTTGTGCGATACCTAATAAAAATCGAAGAATTAATAGTTGCCAAGCTGAGGTTACAAATGCTTGCGGGATAAAAATAATTCCTGCAGCAAACAACGCTACAACTAACGTTTTTTGAGGACCGATATGATCTGATAATCTACCTAGTCTTGGTGCTGCTAAAATAACTGCTAATCCTGTTGCTGACATAACTGCTCCCGCAATTGTCTCAATATGTGCAGTATGAGGACCTACTAAATTTTTCACGTACAATGTAACAATTGGTTGAACTGACATATTAGCAAGTTGAATAATAAATGTTGTAACAAACAAACTAATAATTAAATGCTTCGCTGGGACCATCGTCCATACTTTTTTCGGCTGTGTTTTTTTTGCTTGAGCAGAGTGATTTTCTTCATGCAGGAAGAAAAAAACGATGAGAAAGGAAAGGAATAAAAAAGCTCCTGTAACAAGAAAGACATGACGCATTCCAATTAATTCAGACAAATAACCTCCAAGTAACGGGCCAAGTAACGAACCGCTCACACCACCAGTTGAAATTGTGGAAATCGCCCAACCTGAATGTTCTTTCGGAGTTTCTGCTGCAATAAATGTCATCGCTGTTGAAAGGAAACCAGATACTGCTCCCATTAAAAATCGTAGTGCGACTAGTTGATACACATCCGTTACAAACCCCATAAGCGTCATAATAACCGCCATACCGAGGCTAGCACGAATAAGCATCAATTTCCGTCCATGTATATCACCAAGCTTTCCCCATATTGGCGATACGATCGCACCCATTAAAAATGTTACACCAAATGCAAGTCCCGACCACTGTGCAATACTTGAAGTGCCAGTTACTCCTAATTCCTCAATATAAAAAGATAAGAAAGGAATTACTAAACTCATACCGGCTGCAGTGGTAAAACAACCTAGCCAACAAATCATTAAATTTCGTTTCCAGCTGGCCATTTTCACACCTTCTTTCTTTAGATACCCATTCTACACCCTTTCTTGTAAAAAGTTTAGTAATCTGCTTTACTCGTAAGATTTACTACAAAACCCGCTATTTTCTAGTAAAAATCACTACATCTCTACATCATTTTCATAATAAAACCAACTTCCCTAGATGAAGTTGGTTACTTATTATCTATCGGTATTAAACGAGCATTACAATTTCTCTCGTAAAACTCAATGGGACCCGCTTGTCCAATAATCGCATATTCATATCCATTTTGTTTCATATTATATAAACAATGATGCAATAATTCTTTTCCTACACCTGTCACACGATTTTGTTTCGCTACGCCCATTGGACCAAATAATCCTTTCTTTCCTCTCACTACATCGTAACAGGCGAAACCAATTATCACTTCCCCCTGCTGTGCAATATAGATAGGTAACTTTTCATTATATGTCCGAAATCCGTAATCAACCGACTGTAACCACCGTTCACCAAATTCATCCGCCACAAATCGTGATAACTTATCAAAATCAGAAGGTCTAGCTCTTCTTACATGACAAAATAATGTGTTATAAGTAGGTTTAAAACTATTTAAATCAACCGCTAAGTCTCTTGGTGCAGCTGTAATACGTAATATATCTTCTTGCATTTGTGTATGTATAAATTCGCCAATATCTGTATCTACACGAAATAATGCATACATAATATGTCCTTCATTGATTACTACTTGCTGAAAGCGTTCCATACGTTTCTTCGCTATTTGTAAAATTTCTATCGCCTTATAAGATAGCTTATATTGCCCTATTTTTTTATACTCTTGATTATGTAAATCGAATCGTTTTCGTAACGAAAGTTTTTCTGAAAAATCTCGACCGACTTTATGAAACAAATACATATATAACTCAGCGCAAACTCCTGTACCTTCTTTACACATACCTATAAACAGGTGGACCGGGTGAATTATGTTATACTCACTCTCTTCTGCTGCAATCTCCAATATTTTATGCACACGTTTTGTAAATTGAAATTCCTCCATATGTATTTCCATCCCCTACTACTTTACTATTAAACTGTAACCATAAATAATTGAAACAATTACACCCACTACCAATATACCTGGAAGTAAATTTGCCACTTTAATTTTAATAAATCCGAGTAAGTTTAATCCGATAGCAGATATCATAATGCCGCCCGCAGCCGTCATCTCCACTATAAATTGGTTCATTAATTCTTCCGGGACAAAACTATTAATTTGTGTTGCAAAAACTGCAATACCACCTTCATATAAAACAACTGGAATCGCCGAAAATACTACGCCAATGCCTAGAGTTGTCGTTAATATAATAGAAATAAATCCATCGATAATCGCCTTTGTAAATAAAATATCATGATTTCCGCGAATCCCACTGTCAAGTGCACCAAGTATCCCCATCGCACCAATTGCAAAAATTAAAGTAGCTGTTACAAAACCTTCTGATATGCTGCCTTTTCCCTTCAATCCAACTTTATTTTCTAGCCAATACCCTAAATGTTTTAACTTTTCTTCTAATTGTAACCATTCTCCAATTACCGTACCAATTACTAAACTCAGTATGACAACAAGAAAGTTTTCACTTTTTAATGCCATTTGAAGCCCAAGCACAGTAACCGCTAAACCAATTGCGTGCATTATCGTCCCTTTCATACTTTCTGGGATCCTACTAAATAATTTACCAAGTAAAGTACCAAATATAATACAAATTCCATTTACAACTGCTCCTAATATAACCATTTCTCATTCTTCACCCTTCGAATTCTTTATTTCTATATTTTGGTTTATACATTGATTTACAGGTTACCTATATGTTAACTTAATATTGAGAATATTAACAAATGTTTTCCACTACATAACCCGCTATTTTTTTTGTAACTTTAATTACCTTTATATAGATTCAGTTTTAATTTAATTGCGGGATAATATTAAAAGGGAAGGGATATATGAAAACTTTACTAAAACGATTTTTGTTAATAGCCTTTTTCATTACACCGATTGTTTTATTAATCAATTACTCTTTTATTTCAAAAGCAAAAGACAAACCCGATTTACAAAACAAATCTAGTAAAACCGCTTCAAAAAGCGAAAAGAAAATAGAAGACCAAGAAATCACACTCACCTTCTCTGGTGATACAATGTTTGATTGGCAATTACGTCCTATAATCGAAAAGAATGGGGCTGATTACCCATTCCAACATGTAAAAGAAGAAATAAAAAAAGCTGATATTTCTTTTGTGAATTTAGAGTCGGCATTTACAGCGAAAGAAAAGAAAGCACCTGGGCAACTGTTTTGGATTAAAAGTGATCCATCTACACTACAAGCCATTAAAAACACTGGATATGACATCGTAAATATTGGGAATAACCACACACTTGATTATGGGCAAGATGGATTATTAGATACGATTTCTCACGTAGAAAAATTAAAGCTCCCTTACATTGGAGCCGGAAAAAATGCGAAAGATGCATATACAGCACGAGAAATGACCGTAAAAGGGAAAAAGTTTAAATTTCTTTCCTTCGTTCGATTTATGCCTGATTCTAATTGGGTAGCTGGTGAGAATAAACCTGGCGTTGCGAATGGCTATGATTTAAATCTTGTAACAAAAACAATTAAAGAACAAAAACAAGATGCAGACTATTTAATCGTCTATATGCATTGGGGCGTTGAAAAATCAAACCGTCCGGTAGAATACCAAAAACAATATGTACCTAAAATGGTTGACGCAGGAGCCGACGCGATTGTCGGGAGTCACCCACATTGGTTACAAGGGTTTGAGTATTATAACAAAGTTCCTATCGCTTACTCATTAGGTAACTTTTTATTCCCAAGTTATGTGAATGGAAAAAGCGCCGAAACTGGCGTATTAACTTTAACTTTTAAAGGAAAGGATGTTCAAATGTCATTCAATCCTTACATCATTCGCAACAACCAAATCTCCCCTGTAAATAAGGAAGAAAAGAAAAAAGCTCTACAATATTTACAAACGATTTCAACTGATGTAGAAATTGATGATACAGGGAACATAAAAAACAAACGAAACTAGACAACGCAAGATCTATTTTTCTGTAACATACTTTACAGAATAGGTGATGAACATGCTGAAAAACTTATTAGAAAATGTAAGTTTGTTAGAAAACATTTATAAAATATCTATAGCCGTTCTACTTTTATGTTCATTTTTCTCTGTTAGACTTCTAAAAAAAATAAAACGCGAGCGAAAACTTACTACCTTTGAATTTACTATGTATGTAATCATTCGTATTGCGATACTCTTTTGGTTAACTAGCTTTATCCTTCTTGAATATGGAAAATAATTAGTTTAACTATAAAAAAGATAGAACAAGCAGCATTTCCCTTGCTTGTATCTATCTTTTTTTATTTGGATGCTAACTCTTTCCTTCTATTAAATAAGTAAATCAAACAAAACAGGGTTTTTATTAAGCTCCATAAATTGAATGTTATTTTCTTTAAAACGAGTAATTAATTGCTCATAATCCTCTTTATGTTTCAACTCTACGCCGACTAACGCTGGACCATTTTCTTTATTATGTTTCTTAATGTATTCAAAGCGCGTAATATCATCTTCTGGTCCTAATCCTTTATCAAGAAATTCTCTTAGCGCACCTGAACGCTGCGGGAATTCAATGATGAAGTAATGTTTTAATCCTTCGTAAATGAGCGAACGTTCTTTTATTTCTTGCATTCTATCAATATCGTTATTTCCACCACTTAGCGTACATACAACTGTTTTACCTTTTATTTCATCTCTATATAAATCAAGCGCTGCAATAGATAGGGCACCAGCCGGTTCAGCTACAATTGCATTTTTCTTATACAGTTCTAAAATCGTCGTACAAACTTTTCCCTCTGGTACTAAAACAATGTCATCAATTACATCTTTACAAGTTTCAAATGTTAACTTTCCGACCTTTTTAACAGCTGCCCCATCAACAAAACTATCTATTTTCTCTAATGCGACATTTTCATTTTGAAGAAAGGCCTCTTTCATAGAGGCAGCTCCCATCGGCTCTACACCAATGACTTTTGTAGCAGGACTAACACCTTTTACATATGTACCAACACCTGATGCTAATCCACCACCACCAATTGCTGTAAAGATATAATCCACTGGTTTCTCCATATCATGCATAATTTCAACTGCCACTGTTCCTTGACCAGCAACTACATACGGATCATCAAATGGATGAACGAACGTCATCCTATTTTCTTCACAATAGCGCTGTGCTTCTTGGAACGAACTATCAAATGTATCACCAACTAATACAATTTCCGCAAAATCGCCACCAAAAAACTGTACTTGCGATACTTTTTGTTTAGGTGTCGTTGTCGGCATAAATATCTTTGACGGAATCTTCAATAAATTGCACGTATAAGCAACTCCTTGTGCATGATTACCAGCACTTGCACAAACAACGCCGTTTTGTAATTGTTCTTCCGATAAACTTTGAATTAAATTGTACGCACCACGAATTTTGAAAGAGCGAATCAATTGTAAGTCTTCTCGTTTTACATAAACGTCACAATCATATTTCTCAGATAAAACTGTATCACGTTGTAACGGTGTTTTAATAATGATATCTTTCATGCAATTATGTGCCATTAAGATCTCTTCAATTTTCACTCTCTCCTTTACCTTCTGCACCATTATATATCATCCTTATCTTTTTTAAATTGGCTCAATCAAAATCCGGGATTTTTAGAACTGCACCTGTATTCGCCGATGTTACCATTTGTGCATAACGTCCAAGCCAGCCAGTTTTCACTTTCGGTTCTGGTCTTTTCCACTCTTTTTTACGCTTATTTAATTCTTCATCACTCACTCTTACTTCTAACAATCTTTCCTCAACATCGATACAAACGATATCCCCTTGTTCAAGAAGCGCAATCGTTCCGCCCGCAGCTGCTTCTGGTGAAATATGCCCTACTGAAATACCACGTGAAGCACCCGAGAAACGACCATCCGTTAATAGCGCAACATCTGCACCTAATCCCATACCAGCAATCGCTGACGTTGGTGCTAACATTTCTGGCATACCAGGGCCACCTCTTGGTCCTTCATAACGAATGACAACTACATCTCCTTTTTTCACTTTCCCAAGCATAATGCCAGCAAGTGCCTCATCTTGTGAATTAAAAATAACGCAAGGTCCTTCAAAACGCTTTACCTCTGTTGCACCGCTTTTAATAACAGCTCCATCTTTCGCAAGGTTTCCTTTTAATATACGCAATCCTCCTTCCTCACTATGAGGGTTTTCAAGAGAGTGAATAACTTCCTTATCTTTAATCTCTGCCTCAGCAATATTTTCTCTTAATGTTTGCCCAGTAGCAGTTATTCGATCAAGATGAAGTACTCCTTCTTTCCGGCTCATCTCTTTCAAAATTGCACTAATCCCGCCCGCACGATCAATATCTTCCATATGCCAATTTGAGGCTGGACTTACTTTACATAAATGAGGTACACGTCTTGAAACTGCATCAATACGATTCATATCATAATCTAGTCCTGCCTCTTGTGCGAGTGCTAGCGTATGTAATACTGTATTCGTTGATCCACCCATCGCCATATCAAGTGCAAAAGCATCGTCAATCGCTTCTTCTGTTACAATATCACGCGGCTTAATATCTCTTTCAATTAAAATTTTCAATTTCTCTGCTGCTTGTTTAATTAACTCTTCACGTCTTGGATCAATTGCTAAAATACTCCCGTTACCAGGAAGAGCTAAACCTAACACTTCACATAAACAATTCATAGAGTTCGCGGTAAACATACCCGAACAAGAGCCACAAGATGGACAGCCATGATCTTCAATATCTTTTAATTCTTCTTCTGAAATTTTCCCAGATTGATAAGCTCCTACTCCTTCAAAAACGGAACTTAAATCAACAACTTCTCCTTTAGATGTTTTTCCTGCTGCCATCGGGCCGCCTGAAACAAACACAGTCGGAATGTTAATACGTAGTGCAGCCATCATCATACCAGGTGTAATTTTGTCACAGTTTGGGATACAAATCATGCCGTCAAACCAGTGTGCATTTACAACCGTTTCTACTGAATCTGCAATAATTTCACGACTCGGAAGAGAATAACGCATACCGATATGTCCCATCGCAATACCATCGTCAACTCCAATTGTATTGAATTCGAATGGTACCATACCTGCCGCGCGAACTGCCTCTTTTACAAGTTTCCCAAACTCGTTCAAGTGCTTATGCCCTGGAATAATTTCAATAAAAGAATTACAAATCGCTATGAAAGGTTTATCAAAATCTTCATCTTTCAAACCAGTTGCTTTTAATAAACTACGGTGCGGCGCTTTATCAAAACCTTTTTTAATCATGTCACTTCTCATCTTGTCAAATCCCCTCTTACATATTTTTCATTTATACTCTCTTACTCTATTTCCTTACTAATTCTTTCGGTGCATGAATCCAGCTCATCATTTCACGAAGCTCTACTCCCACTTTTTCTAATTGATGATTTTGTTCTGCTTTTTTCATTGCGTTATACGTCGGACGCCCTGCTTGATTTTCTAAAATCCATTTCTTCGCAAATTCACCTTGCTGAATTTCTGTCAAAACACGCTTCATTTCTTTCTTCGTTTCATCTGTAACAATTCTCGATCCTGTTACATAATCTCCAAACTCTGCCGTATCTGAAATAGAATGGCGCATAGTCGTTAATCCACCTTCGTACATTAAGTCAACAATTAGCTTTAATTCATGCAAACATTCAAAGTATGCAATTTCAGGACGATATCCACCTTCCGTTAACGTTTCGAACCCGGCCTTCACAAGTGCAGTTACCCCGCCGCAAAGTACAGCTTGCTCACCGAATAAATCCGTTTCAGTTTCTTCTTGGAATGTCGTTTCAATTACACCCGCACGTGTACACCCTACACCTTTTGCATACGCAAGTGCTACATGTAATGCTGTTCCCGTTGCATCCTGATGTACTGCGACTAATGCCGGAACACCATTTCCTTCTTGAAATACACGGCGAACGAGATGACCTGGACTTTTTGGCGCAACCATCGCTACATCTACATAACTTGGCGGATTAATTTGTCCGAAGTGAATGTTAAATCCATGTGAGAAAAGTAACATTTGTCCTTCACGAAGATTCTCTTCTACCTCTGCTTTATACACATGAGCTTGCTGTTCATCTGGCAATAACATTTGTACAACTTGTGCGGTTCGAACCGCTTCTGAAACAGACATTAATTCAAACCCATCCGCTTTCGCTACTTCATACGACTTACCAGGACGAACACCAACTACAACTTCTACACCAGAATCACGTAAATTTTGTGCTTGCGCATGACCTTGTGATCCATAGCCAACTACTGCAACAGTTTTCCCTTGTAATAACTCTACATTTGCATCTTTCTCATAATACGTTTTCATATTCCATACACTCCTTATAATTTATTTACTTGCAGAACATCAATTAATTTTTTCAACTGACTAACAAGTAATGTCGCTTCATTTTCAGTACAAACTGCTGTGAGTTTCATTTCAGAAACACCACTAGTATCTCTTTCATTTAAGTGTAAAGAAGAAATATAATAACCACGCCGAGCAAAAACCCCACTTATACGTAATAAGACACTTGGCTCGTTATGAATAACGAGTGAAAAAGTATGACTCATTCTTCCCACCTCTTCATAATCATTTCGTTATTCCCTTTGTTTGGCGGAACCATCGGAAATACGTTTTCACCTTCTTCTACACAAAAATCAACTACGACAGGACCTTCATAAGCAAAAGCTTCTAACATCACTTGTTTCGCCTCGGTTGAATTTGTTGCTCTTAATCCCTTCACTCCATAAGCTTCTGCTACTTTCACAAAATCTGGCGATCCAATTTTTGATTCTGATAAACGATTTTCATAAAACATTTCTTGCCATTGCCTTACCATCCCTAAAAATTTGTTATTTATAATAAATACTTTTACAGGGATGTTATTTTCAGCAATTGTTTGTAGTTCTTGAATGTTCATTTGAAAAGAAGCGTCACCTGCAATACAAATGACAAGTTCTTCTTTTTTAGCTAGCTGAGCACCAATTGCTGCTGGAAACCCAAACCCCATCGTACCTAATCCTCCAGAAGTAAGGAACGTCCGAGGTTTTCTTGCTTTATAGAAGTGAGCAGCCCACATTTGATGCTGTCCTACTTCTGTTGTGACAATCGCTTCACCATTCGTTAATTCACTTACTAAGTTGATCACATGCTGTGGTTTTAACTCAGATTCTTTTTGCTTATAAGAAAGTGGATATTCTTCTTTCCATGTCTTTACTTTCTGAAGCCATTCGTCTGTTTGTGTATAAATAGACATATGTAACAACATGTGTAACGCTTTTTTCACATCACCAACAATCGGATGCTCTACAGTTACATTTTTATGAAACTCAGAAGGATCAATATCAATATGTACTTTTTTCGAGTGTGGAGAAAAAAGTTCTAATTTTCCTGTTACACGATCATCGAAGCGAACACCTAATGCAAGTAGTAAATCACATTCTGTTACCGCCATATTAGCAGCGTATGTCCCATGCATACCAAGCATCCCTAGAAACAATGGATCCCCCGGTGGATATGCACCAAGTCCCATTAAAGTTGAAACGACTGGAATACGGTTCTCCCTTGCGAATCCGAAGAGTTCATCGGATCCACCTGAATGAATGACACCTCCTCCAATATAAAGAAGTGGACGCTTTGATTTTGAAATTGCTTTAGCCACCTCTCTAAGTTTCATGCTGTCTGGTACAAGTTCTGGTTTGTACCCCGGAATATCAACTTCTTCATTAAAGAAACTGGTGACTTTTGCATTTTGAACATCTTTTGGAATATCGATTAATACTGGTCCCGGTCGTCCGCTTTTGGCGATGTAAAAAGCTTCTTGCATAACTTGTGATACATGATTTACATCACGAACTTGGTAATTATGCTTCGTAACAGGTACTGTAATTCCGACAACATCCGCTTCTTGAAATCCATCTTTACCAATTAAAGGCGTTGCAACTTGGCCGGTAATGACAACTAAAGGAATCGAATCCATATAAGCGTCTGCTAAGCCCGTAACTAAATTTGTCGCCCCTGGACCAGAGGTAGCAAAGACTACCCCGACTTTTCCAGAAGCTCTCGCATATCCTTCAGCCGCATGAATGGCAGCTTGTTCATGACGAGTTAAAACATGTTTCAAACCACTTTCGTATAACGCATCGTATACTGGTAAAATCGCTCCGCCTGGATAGCCGAAAATGGTCGTTACACCTAATTTCTTTAAACATTGAATCACGTGCCCAGCGCCTGTCATTTCTTCATACTGTAACTTCTCATACGCTGTATACTGCTGCTTCATTTCAATTAACTCCTCTCCTTATTTATGCTAAGCTTTCCGTCAGCCCGGGAACACGTACTCCTCTTTCTCTCGTTAATTTTTTAAATTCTTCAGTCAATTGTTTCGTTACATTTCCTGGTTTCCCATCTCCAATTTCTCTCGAATCAACTTTTACAACTGGAATTAACTCCGCTGCTGTTCCTGTTAAAAATACTTCATCCGCTACATATACATCATGGCGAGTGAATGGTCTTTCCTCACACGGAATACTCAGTCGTTCACATAGCTCGATAACACTATTTCTCGTAATACCTTCTAATGCTCCTAAATAGGATGGCGGGGTTAATACTTTTCCATCTTTCACAACGAAAACATTATCGCCAGAACCTTCACAAACATATCCTTGTTGATTTAACATAAGAGCCTCTAACACTCCTGCTTGTGCCGCTTCAATTTTTACAAGTACGTTATTTAAATAATTCATTGACTTAATACGTGGATCTAACGCGTCTGGCGTATTACGTCTTGATGCAACAGATACAACACTTAACCCATTATCATAAAATTCTTGTGGGAATAAATTTAATTGTTCTGCAATAATAATTACGCTCGGCTTCACACAACTTCTCGGATCGAGCCCTAAGTCACCTTTTCCTCTTGAGACAATTAAGCGAATGTAAGCATCAGCATATTCATTTTTTTGGAGTGTATGTAAAACCGCTTCTTCCATTTCTTCTACCGTCATTGGAATTGTTAGTAAAATAGATTTCGCTGATTCATATAATCGTTTCACATGTTCTTTTAAACAAAATACATTTCCTCCGTAACTACGAATCCCTTCAAATACACCGTCTCCGTATAAAAAACCGTGATCATAAACTGAAACAACTGCCTTTTCTTTTTCTACAAATTCCCCATTCATGTAAATGTACTGGTTTCCCATCTCACATCGCTCCTCTTTTTTCTCTATTTTTGCAACCTATTTATACATCGATTGCTGAGATGAGTATTTTTAACAGAATATTCAGTATATAAACCTTAAAAATATACTCGTCTCAACAATCGATTACATACATACTTGTAGCGATCCATTGCTGAGACGAGGGAATCGTGGTACCACTCAGCTTCCTTATACTTCTCACGAAATATAAGCTCTGCAAGTCCAATTAGACTTTTGTTTTTCTATCGGGAACAACCCCGCTACTTTTTACTAGTTTTCAAAAGTAGTGCTCCAAGGTGATTTTCAATGAGTGAATCGTTACCACCCTCACAGCCTCGGGGCAGCTCTCTGAAACAATCTTTATCATTTACTCTCCTCTTCTACGCATTCTCTTCTTCTATTTTAAAAAATAAAAACTCTCGCCTCAGCAATCAACTACTACAATTTAGTAGCTTTGATTGCTGAGGCGAGAGTTTCGCGTTACCACTCAGCTTCCTTATACTTCTCACGAAATATAAGCTTTGTAGGTCCAATCAGACCTCCGTCCTTTTACCGGAGACGATGCCGCCGCCCTCTACTCAGTTTCCCTTTCGCAAGCGATGCTCCGAGGTGATCTTCAATGATTAGATTGTTACTACCCTCACAGCCTTGGAGTAGCTCTCTGAAACGATCATAATCATCTACTTTCCTCTTCTTTGCATATACAACATATAAAGTTAGAAAATTCTTAATTAACTTTTATTTGTTACACGTATTATAGGACGTTGTTCTTTTCGTTGTCAACATGTTTTTTCGAAAAAATCAAAATTCATTCTATTTATTTTTTCTCAAATCAAAATTGGAATGCATTACTTACATACACTCATATATTACTTAAGTATGTTTGCATTACTACATAAAGAAAAACTTATAAAGTTTATGAGGAGATGAGGAAACTATGTTAAAAGGGAAAGTAGCGTTAGTTACAGGAGCAAGCCGAGGAATTGGACGAGCGATCGCTAAACGTTTAGCAAATGACGGTGCATTGGTTGCTGTTCATTACGGTAATCGAAAAGATGACGCTGAAGAAACTGTTCATGAAATTCGATCAGATGGTGGCCAAGCTTTTTCTATCGGCGCAAATCTAGAATCCTTACACGGTGTAGAAAACCTTTATAACGCTTTAGATACTGAATTACAAAAGTGCACTGGTGAAACACAATTTGATATTTTAATAAACAATGCTGGCATTGGTCCTGGTGCTTTTATTGAAGAAACGACTGAACAATTTTTTGATAGAATGGTTTCAGTAAATGCAAAAGCTCCATTCTTTATCATTCAACTAGCACTACCACGTTTACGTGACAATAGCCGAATTATTAATATTTCATCCGCTGCCACCCGCATTTCTTTACCTGATTTTGTTGCATATAGTATGACGAAAGGCGCTATTAATACACTGACTTTTACACTAGCAAAACAGCTTGGAGCACGAGGAATAACGGTGAATGCAATACTTCCAGGATTTATTAAAACAGATATGAATGCAGAACTCTTGAGCGACCCAATGATGAAGCAGTACGCTACTACTATTTCCGCTTTCAATCGCTTAGGTGAAGTAGAAGACATTGCCGATACTGCTGCATTTCTTGCTTCTCCAGACAGCCGCTGGGTTACTGGACAATTAATTGATGTGAGCGGAGGATCTTGTTTATAAAAAACATATATTTTCAAATCTTTTTTATTGCGCAATAAAACAATTTATATAATACTATATAAAACATATACATTTAGGAGGATTACAGCAATGTCCGAAAAAACATACGAACTCGCAACCTTCGCAGGCGGTTGCTTTTGGTGCATGGTAAAACCATTTGATGAACTTCCTGGTATTCATAAAGTACTTTCTGGCTATGCAGGAGGTCATGTAGAAAATCCAACATATGAACAAGTAAAAGCTGGAACATCTGGACATTTAGAAGTTGTTCAAATTACATTCGATCCTTCTATTTTTCCTTATCAGAAATTACTAGACTTATATTGGCCACAAATCGATCCAACTGATGATGGCGGACAATTCTTTGACCGTGGTCCATCTTATCGCACTGCTATTTTTTATCATACTGAAACACAAAAAGAGCTTGCTGAAAAATCAAAACAATCTCTTGCAGAAAGCGGTATGTTTAAAGATCCAATCGTAACTGCAATTCGCCCGTCTGCACCTTTTTATGAGGCTGAAGAATACCATCAACATTTCTATAAAAAGAACCCAGAGAAATATGCTACTGAGCAAAAAGAATCTGGCCGTGAAGACTTTATAAAAGAAAATTGGCAAAAAAAATAATAAAAACGCATCGTGCTTTTTTAGTACGATGCGTTTTTATTTTTGATAAAAGTACCATACAATGATGAGAACAACCGCTGTTAATGCCCAAAGCGCTACTTCATTTTTCACTCTACTCTTTTTCTTAGTCATTTCATCTCCTCCTAATAGCAATACAACGTATTCAAGATTTCCTCTGTTTCATTGTCCACCTTATATACATAAATACATCCTTACCAATCCTTATAACAAGACCACAAATGATTCCGATTGCAATTGAAATTATTAACATCTGTACAAAACTAAGAGTAGTTGTGTATGTTATGTAGATAACAATGCATACAAGTAAAACATCCGGTAAAGAAAGCAAAAACTTTTTAAGTATTTCTTCAGCTCTCCTATGTCTTATTTATCTCTTTTGCTGTAGCTTTGAAATAAAATTTATTTGAAAATCCCATTTAGACCTTCATTTTACAGAAAAGAATCCCCCCCCTTTTGAAAAGGGATTCTTATGTACATGTTCTATTCCATAATTACTCCTAAAATAGAATAATATTACTAATGATTTGTTGTACATTAACTATTTGCCAGGCAATCGGATGTTGCGCCAACTACCTACATCGCATTGACCGTATGTATTATCACCTACTGCTACCACGGTGCCATCTAATTTTAGACCGACCGTATGCGCACAACCAGCCGCTATCGCTACAATATTACGCCAATCGCTTACATTACATTGACCATACTCATTCCACCCGACTGCCACCACGGTACCGTCTGATTTAAGTCCGATTGTATGATTCGTACCAGCTGCTATTGCCATAATATCTTTCCAGCTGCTTACATCACATTGACCAAGTTTATTATTTACCCACTACCAATCTAATTTAAGAGCAACGGTATGACCACAACCCGCTGCTATCGTATCTTTAGACCAGTTTCGCTTTTAACATTTCTTCTTCCGGTGAAATGTAATTCATATTTACCTCCTTCAAAATAAGCAACTATTTCAAAGTATATCTTTTATCAAACTTTATTTCATTATCAAGACCTAAATCGTAAAAAGTCATAAATAATAAAGAGTGATACATATTAGTCATCGATAATATGTATCACTTTTCACTACTTTTTCCGCAATCTCGCCCTTTAATGGAATAATAGATTACTTATAACTGGTTTGTTGAAATATTATAACCAAAATATTTTTGTTGACTGTGACACTGGTGTCATACTTTAGAATTAAGTTTGAACATCTGAAAGGAGGCATTTTCATTGAAGAAAAATGACCAAAGTGAGAAAGAACAAAATATCAGTCAAGTATCAAATACAGATGTATCTATGATGGAGAACCCGAACCGTTCACCTGTTACAGTTATTGGCTTGGGTCCGATGGGCCAGGCGCTGGCTGGTACATTCCTGATGAACGGCCACCCTACGACATTATGGAACCGAACTGCCGAAAAAGCCGATTATCTTGTTTCTCAGGGGCGATTCTTTCGAATTCAGTTATCGCCGCGGTCTCTGCAAGTCCCCTGGTGATCATTTGTGTTCTGGACTACAATATCGTCCGTGAAGTCCTTGCCCCTGCGGGAGATGCCCTGAAGGGACGGACACTGGTGAACCTCACTGCCGACTCGCCCAAACGTGCCCGTGAAATGGCCACATGGGCTGCCCAACACGGAGTCGATTACCTCGATGGGGCGATTATGACCCCTACTCCAACCATCGGGACGCCTGCGGCTTCCGTCCTGTATAGTGGACCAGAATCCATCTTTAAGGCCCACCAACCGACCTTGGCAAGCTTGGGTGGCACTACTTCTTATCTTGGGCGGACCCTGGCCGGGCAGGCATATGATGTGGCCCTGCTCGATCTCTTTTGGACATCCATGAGCGGTTACGCTCACGCTCTCGCCCTTGCCACTGCCGAGAATATTCCGGCAAAGGAGTTCGCTGTTTATGCCCAGGGTATCATAGGCATCTTGCCCGACATCATGGCTTATTTAGCAAATGAAGTAGACTCGGGTCACTACCCTGGTGACAAGTCCAATATCATCTCGGCCTCGGCAGGAATGGAGCACATCATCCATGCTGCTCAGCACCACGGCCTCGACGTCAGCGTTCTGAGTGCTGCAATGGCCGTAACCCAGCAGGCCATCAACGAGGGCTACGGAACCGACGGATTCTCTCGCTTGACCGAACTGCTAAAGAAACCGTCTGCATAACATCATAGTCTTCTGTAAAGATCCCGGATTCCGCCATAATCGCGGACTGGGATCTTCAATTATTTCGTTGTTTCAACTAAGAGAATTTCCATTTCTCATTCTTCTTTTATCCGTCATTTGCATGATTTGTTTTTCCAACCGATGCTTTACAACGTCCAATACACTGATTTGTCTGTTAATTTGATCCAGCTTCACTTGATAAGTTTCCAGCATTTCTTCACAAAATTCATAGTCTTCCGGACCATTATCCTCGCATTTCAATATTTCCTCAATTTGTCCCGTTGTCAGCCCCAAACCTAAATAAAGTTGAATAATTCGAATACGTTTGATGGCGGATTTATCGAACTCGCGATAACCATTTTCAAGGCGTACAGCGGTAATTAGATTTTTTTTCTCATAATGCCTTATAGATCGGATACTTGCACCTGTCTTTTTAGACAGCTCACTGATTTTCAATAGAAACGCCTCCCTATTAAATGTTCGAAAATCTTATCTTATAATATGACATTAGTGTTACGGAAAATAATAACATATAGGTTTTTGTTTCATTGAAGTTGTGACGTAAGTGATTCAGTTTTTCAAATAATCGTTCTAAAACTGATTGGGAGATACGGTTATAAGGTTTCGTTTTTGATTTCCGTTTATCTATTGAACTAATTATCCTCTAATAATCATAGTACAGTTAAATTTTTAATCTACTTCTTCAAAAAATAAAAACCTCCAGTTTAAGTACTAGAGGTCTTCCATTTTATTTCTTTAATCGCTCAATAAAATCCTGTAATTTATCAAGTGATTTCATGTTCTGATTACAAGCTACACCATCTTTGCAAATATAGTTTCCTTTTTTTACGAAAGTTCCTGGTACATCGCCTTTAATTTCAACTAAAAACATCCCAACTTCTTCATGTCCATGACATAACGAACAAATGCTTTTTTTATTTAAACTTTGGAACGTTCCTTGCAGACCAACAAATTTATTTTTATCATTTTTCGCTATAATAAATTTCCTGCTTGATCCCTTATCAATCCAGCTTAAATAAGATATTTCTTTCATATCTATTTCTTCCATATCAGGAAGTTTTAACTTTTTCGCTTTAGGAAACAATTTTTTTAATGTTTGTGCTGTAACTTCTTGAAACGGAATTACATACGGATTTATTTTCATTAAAAATGATTCTGCATCTTCTCTATTTTGAACTGTTAATACCGTATCAATTAACTCTTTCTGTTCATCCGTTAAATTCTCAAATACATGTATTATCTTTTCAATCGCAAGCGATTTTAACGCTTGAATTACACCTCTATCATTTGCGGTTGCATGCCCGTTTGCTAAAATATAAGCTTGTGATTTTATAAAATTATATTGATCACTTCTAATAAACGCTTCCATCTTTATCACTCCATACAAATTGTTGATCTAGTTTTATTGTATACAATGATTACGTTTTTTGATATGTAAAAGATAACTTAGAAACAAACATTACATATATCACTTATTCTCTACCGCTGCATTTCCTGACAAAAGAAGCCATCATCTGCTTTCCATTCCGCATATAATACGTCTTCAAATTTAGTAATTCCTTTTTGCTTTATTTGTTTATAAAGCCACCCTTCATCAAATCCTGCTTCCCTCAAATTATCCTTAACTACTTTCCCATCACTAATTAATGAAATTGGTAAGTATACAGGCTTATGTTTTAAACTTAAATCATTTATAGTAGGAGATTCGTATTTACTTTTTTTCAGAACGCTTATGTTTCCATTAGGTTCCAATATCATATATTCAACTTCTCGGATTGAAAATATATCTTTTTGTTGTCTTAACATTTGTTGTAATTGATTAATATCCAAATGATTTGATTTTAATTGTTCTCTATCAATATGCCCATTACGAATGATAATAGAAGGGTATCCTTCAAAGAACTTTCTTGTCCTTCTAAATTTTTGTGTTATTGCTTCTATTGCGTAAATTAATATTACCCATACAAAAACAGCGTATAAAATAGACCATACTCTCACCTCAGGATCATATACAGTGTTTCCAACTAGTTCTCCGATTACAATCGCAGAAATAAAATCAAAAGGGGTTAGCTGTGATATTTGTGTTTTCCCTAATATTTTAGTAGCAATTAATAAAACAAAAAAACCAACAAAAAGTTCTATCGTTATTTGTCCAAGATGATTCATATATGTTCACCTTTCTGTAATATGAAATATAAAGTTTTTATTCCTATTCACATTTCTATACAATACTATTGCGATTCATTTTTTCTATTATCATGCCCATTCACACCCTATATATCCAATACATACAAAGCAAAAAGAGTCTAGTTCAAAATAATATTTGAACTAGACTCTTTTATGCTCATTTAGAATATACAATCTTTTTAATCGTTTCCCCAGAAAGAAAATATTCTTCTGCAAGTTGATGAATAGCAATCCCACTTTTAAACGCTTCTTTAATCGCTTTATTTCTTTCATCTAGTTGTTTTCTTCCGCCAGATCGTGTACCCCATTTATAATGTTTCGTTTCTTGTTTCGGAATATAAATTGTTTCACCTTGTATATACTTTTGAATTTCAGTAATTAAACTTTCTGGTAAAACCGTCGCGGCTTTAACGTATTTCATTTCTGCTCGCCCCTTATTTTTTATGGTTCATTTCAATAAGGTGCAAAGCCAAATATAAAAAATGATACGAGCTCATTTAGGCGATTGTATATTACTTGTCTACCTCACGCAAAGTATCGCCATTTCCATACTTGGCTTTGCATGAGACGTTGCAGTGTCTGGCAATTGAATTGTAATCGCCATTTAAACACCTCCTAATATACCTTTTGCATTTTATTATATGATAAATCCCTTCCCCTTGCATCCACATCCTTTTTAAAGCGTGAAATTACTTAATTTGATATAATACTTTTTAATTGAATCAAAAATCATTGTGAGGTTACATTATGAGGAAAAAAATTATCATTACAACCGTTACACTATTCTTTATTATCACGGCATTATTTGGAACATACAAATTGATGAACGCAAGAAGCTTTCAATTATTTGGAGATTTAACACAACGCGTAGAAACAAATGAAAAAGTGATTGCTTTAACTTTTGATGATGGCCCTACTAACAATGTAAAACAAATATTACCGCTACTAGATAAATACAACGCTAAAGCTACTTTCTTTTTAATTGGAAATGAATTAGAGAAAAATTTATCGTTAGGAGAAGCTATCGCGCAATCTGGGCACCAACTTGGAAACCATACATATTCTCATAATAGAATGGTTTTCAAAACACCTTCTTTCATTAAAGGTGAAATAGAAAAAACGAATTCATTAATCCGCCAAACAGGATTTACAGACGAAATTGATTTTAGGCCTCCTAACGGGAAAAAATTAATTGGACTACCCTATTATTTAAATAAAAATAATATCGAAACGATTATATGGGATCTTGAGCCCGATACTTTTTATAAATCTACGGCTGATAAAATTGAATATGTTAATAAAAATGTAAAACCAGGTTCTATCATTTTATTGCATTCTATGTATGATGAGTCTAATGAAAATTTACAAACGATTGAAGGTATTTTAGATTCTTTATCTAAGAAGGGCTATCAGTTCGTAACAGTAAATGAATTGCAAAAAAGAGCAAAATAAAAAGGTAGCGTATCTTTGTATGATACGCTACCTTTCTTTTTATATAATGCCAAGTACATTTAAGAATACGATAATAATCGCAATTGGTGCGATATACCGAAGTAAGAATAACCATAATACGAATAGTTTATAACCTTTATTTTTATTTACACCTAGCTCTTTCATTAATACATCTTTCTTCATTTTCAAAGGAACAAAGATAGAAACTAATAATACACCTAGTGGCATTAATACGTTACTTACTGCATAGTCCGCTAAATCAAAGACTGTCTTTCCGAAAATCTTCAGATCACTTAATATACCGAATGATAATGCTGATGGTACCCCAACAACGAAGATTAATAACCCTACGATTAAGGCCATTTTTTCACGTTTCCCTTTACCTTTTGATGTTAACGACGCAACACTAATTTCTAACATCGAAATTGCTGATGTAATCGTAGCGAAGAAGAATAGTAATAAGAAAACGATGAAGAATAATTTTCCAAATGCCATTTTACTGAAAATAGCTGGCAATACGATAAATAATAGTCCCGGTCCTTGAGATGGTTCCATTCCGAATGCGAACACAACTGGGAAAATTGCAAGTCCTGCAAGTAATGTAATAACAAGAGTTAATGCTACGATAGAAAATGCTGAACGTGGTAAGCTTTCTTCTTTCGGTAAATACGAGCTATACGTTACCATAACGGCTACCCCGACAGATAACGAGAAGAACGATTGCCCCATTGCGTATAAAATAACTTCTGATGTTACATGTGAGAAATCAGGTTGTAAGAAGAAACGAACGCCTTCTCCGGCACCATCTAACGTAAGTGCACGAACTATTAATACAAAGAATAAAACAAATAGTGCTGGCATGAAATATTTATTTACTTTTTCAACACCATTTTGTACACCTTTACTTACGATAAAAATAGTAATAAGGATGAATAATAGCTGTGATCCAACTGCTAAATATGGATTGGAAATGATTTCACCAAACGTAGCTTCGTATGCTCCATTTCCTTCCCATAGTCTACCTGTAATTGCATTCCATAAATATAATAAAATCCAGCCTCCTACAACACTGTAGAAAGAAAGTAATATGAAACATGTTACAATTCCTAATTTACCTAACCAAGGCCATAACGTTTTAGGAGCAATCTCTCTATATGCATCAACAGCCTCTTTTTGTGTACTTCTTCCAATAACAAATTCAGCTAATAATAGCGGTAAACCAATTAATAATGTGAAACCGATGAAAATTAGGAAGAATGCTCCGCCTCCTCCAATGCCGGCCATATATGGGAATTTCCAAATCGCCCCAAGACCAATTGCCGAACCTGCTGCAGCTAATACGAAACCTAATTTCGATGTCCATTGCTGTGAATTCATTTATTAATCTCCTCTCTATCTCTTCTTTTTTGTTACAATTCGGTATTTATATTGTTCTATCAATACTCTTTTCTAATACGTTCACTTCCTCCCTAATAATAAAAAACGCCCCTACGTAAATACGTAGGGACGACAAAAATATCGCGGTACCACCCTAGTTGTGAAGAACACTAAGAAACCACCTAAATAAAAACGCCCCTACGCAAAAACGTAGGGACGATAAAATATCGCGGTACCACCCTAGTTATGAAGCCACACCAAAGTTAGGACCTAAATAAAAAACGTCCCTACGTAAATACGTAGGGACGATAAATATCGCGGTACCACCCTAGTTGTGAAAAAATCTTCACCACTTTATTTGATAACGGTATAAACTACCGTCTTTCATTTCCTCATAATGCGAGATTTATGAAAGATGCTCCAGGACGAACTTCATGAATAATCTATATACTGATTCACACCAACCATCAGCTCTCTGAAATAGGGAGATATTCACTACTATACCCTTTCATTGCCCAAATATTATTTTCCGAATTGATTACTATCATTTTTATCACACATTAAAAATAGTGTCAACTTATATTTTGAATTTTTATGTATTACAATCTATTTAAAAATTCAAAATATAAGTTTTAGTTTAGAAAACAAGTAGATTAGTACATAACGAATTCTAACAGGCAATAGAAAAAGAATTACGTATTATTGATACTTATTCCAGAAGAAAAATCATCTAGAAACATAACCTATCTCTATCTGTATTAGTTTTTAAGAGTTTGATGGATACCAAGAAAATTCCGCATCACTATCCAGTGGTCTATTTTTCGTTTCTTCTTTAATTACACGAAACCATTCATTTAAAATTTGAGTTTTTGGCAATTGAGCAGCAAGGTTATCTTCCCAAATTATATGTGAGAACCAGGCTTTCGTTTCCCATTCAAACTGCAATTGTGCGAACGAAATTATAGGGTGATCAGCTTCACGAAATTGCTCATTTACTGCATTTGAAACTTCTGGAGCTTGCGGTAACAACTCGTTCTGAATTCTATTTTTTATCGTCTCATTTTCTAGCTGATCCCAGAAATACAATTGTCCGTTTATTTGATAAAAAATATCAAATGAAGCCTCACCTTTCTTCAAATTCAATAATACGAAGGCACGTTCCACATCATTGTCAGCTGCTTTTACAGCATTAATAATTATATTTTGTGCCATTGATACCCAGTAACTAGTCGCTTCCTCTACCGGTGATTCAACATACAATTCTTCACTTAATTCATGAAGAGTGGCCTCTTGCTCATTCACTTTTTCAACTTTTTTAAAAAACCTATTAAAAAACCCCATAACTTCCCCCTTATTACTATTTTCTATTTCACAAAATAAAAAATAGATTTTTCTTGCTCATCCACATTTACTCCTGGCGCGTATGTATGAACTTGTTGCAATACTTCTTCTATTAGCAACTCTAACTCCTGCACACTATTTTCTGGACTCCCTATTAATATATCTGCCATACGTTTATATAATTTTTCAGGTTTAATAGTCATTCGTTCCACATTATTAGGCATCCATTTAAACGCTGGATGATGCACGTACATTTTATTCAAACCAAATAAAACACCAAATACATTCCTTTGTACTTCACAAATAACGTCATAAAGCATAAGCCAATCTTTCCGTTTTAAAAGCGCCTTTCGATTGTGCCAACGATTACTTAACCATAGATTTTCTGAAATCATCCGTTTTGCTAGTTCATCTGGATATGCCGCTACTCTATCTTTTAATTCATTCACTTTCCCTTCTCCATACAAACTAACACCATCATGAACAGATGATACAATACATTGTTTTTCATAACTTATATCATATTGATCCACCACATCCGAAATCACTTTCTCTACTGTCTCTGTTAAAAAGTTACTAATCTCTAATTTAATTCCCTCTTTCGTTAAATACGTTTCCGACCATTCTTCTTCCTCATACGGATGATACGATAATATTTTCCCATCAATATGATAAATAGGGGCCCTACGATCCTCATCTTCCGGCGGTGTTGACCATAAAATATGTAATTCTATATCTGAATGTTCATCTTCAAGTTTTCTAGCTACTGAACCCGCTAAAATAATAGCTTCCACTTTCGGATTTTTCCTATAAATCTCTGACATCTCTATCGCTTTCTCTTTTAATCCCATTTCATTTCCCCCTAAAATTGCAGTAATCCCTTATATTTCATTTATCTATTTCGATTTTACAGCTTGCATTACCTTTTCAAATTCCTACTACATCATATTTCTATCCAATAGCGCTGAATAACTTCACCAGTACGAGAAGAAACTACTTCATTTTCTAACACACCGCCAACCTTTTGAATCGTTTTAGCAGAACCGATATTGGATTTATCGCAAGTTATTAACACTTTCTGTAATCCTAATTTTTGTGCTTCAGCTAATGCAAGCTTTAGTTGTTTCGTAGCGTAACCGTGGCGACGTTTATTTGGATGGACACTATATCCAATATGACCGCTTTCCCGTAATAATTCTGGATTTAATCTATGTCTAATATTCACAAAACCTATAAGTTCCCTTTTTTCAAAACTTAAAAACTGGCTAGATGGCACTCGATTAGCTAGTATATTTTCTCCTAGTTCTTGTTTACTCACTTTTTCAAACCATTCATCAAGAGAATCAAAGTTTTGTAAAGAACTACTTCCATGTGGTTGTTCCCCTGATTGTAAAAATGCCTGTCTATACGCCGTAATATGCTCACTATATTCATGGATTGGTTTTAATAGTTTCATTGTTCTTCTCCCCCTCTTCATTCCATAAACCAAACACCTTAATAGCAGCTATTCACTATTAAGGTGTTTCTATCCTTTTTTATTCAAATAACCCCATGCTCAAATAACGTTCACCTGTATCAGGCGCAATACATAAAACTTTTTTACCAACGCCTAGACGTTTCGCTATCATAATCGCAGCGTAAACAGATGCTCCAGAAGATGGCCCAACTAATAATCCTTCTTGTCTAGCTAAATTTCTCATTGTCGTTAAAGCCTCTTCGTCTGCAATTTGAATAATTTCGTTATACACTTCTGTATTTAAGTTTTTCGGAATAAATCCTGGGCTTGTTCCTACTAGTTTATGAGGACCTGGTACACCACCTGATAAAACGGGAGATCCTTTCGGTTCCACTACTGCAATATATAAGTTTGGTAATTTCTCTTTTAACGTTTCACCGGTCCCTGTAATCGTTCCGCCTGTTCCTGCCGTTGCAACAAAGGCGTCAAGCTCTCCATCCATTTGTTCATAAATTTCAAGCGCAGTCGTATAGCGGTGAATATTCGGATTAGCTGGGTTTTCAAATTGTTGCGGAATAAAACTATTCGGTATTTGCTTTTGCAATTCTAACGCCTTCGCAATTGCTCCTGGCATTCTTTGTTCTGCTGGTGTTAAAACTACTTCTGCTCCGTATGCTTTCAATAAATTAATACGCTCTTTTGACATATTATCTGGCATAATTAAAATCGCTTTATACCCTTTAGCTGCTGCATTCATCGCTAAACCAATCCCTGTATTCCCGCTTGTCGGTTCAATGATTGTATCTCCTGGTTTGATGAGACCATTTTCTTCTGCAACGTGAAGTAAATTATAAGCAGCACGGTCTTTCACACTGCGCGATGGATTAAACATTTCTAGTTTCACATACACATCTGCTGCGTCTTCCGGAATAAATTTAGATAATCGGACGACAGGTGTATCGCCTATTAATTCTGTTACGTTTTCACATAATTTCATAGCGCATCCCCTATTCTATCGTTTTCTTATCACTTGGCAGTAACCATGAAGTGAGTCCAATTAATGGTAGACAACTACATAATAGCATAATAAATTGCAGGCTATATATATCTGCTAATTTCCCAAGAACTACTGCACCTAATGCTCCAAGTCCAAACGCAAGACCTACGATTAATCCTGACACCATTCCCACTTTTCCAGGTACAAGCTCTTGTGCATATACAACAATTACACTAAAACTACTTGAACTAATAAAACCGATACATAAAAATAACGGTACGACCCACACAAGTGAGACATGTGGTAATAACAGTGCAAGTGGCGCTGAACCTAACATTGAAAATACGATGATATTTTTCTTACCAAATCGATCTGCTAACGGTCCTCCGAAGAAAGTGCCTAACACACCAGCAATCATAAATGCGAATACGAAATACTGGGCATTTTTTATAGATAAACCATAATGCTCAATTAAGTAAAATTGATAGAAATTCCCGATACCTGCACCGTACCAAGAGCGCACAAAAGTAAGAAAAACAAGAAGTATAATTACGAATTTAATATGTGTACTTACAATTGCATTTTCCGCCTCAAGCGCAGCTCTCTTCTTCCTTCTTACAGCGCCGGTTGCTAATTCATTTTTGTACCAATTCGATACGAAAATTAATAATGCAATTCCTACTGCTGCAAATGCTGTAAAACCTAATGAACCAATTTGACCGAGTGGAACGAAAATTAGCGCTGTAAAGATAGGAGCTAAAGAATTCCCCGTGTTTCCCCCAACTTGATAAATCGCTTGCGCTAACCCTCGTTTTGCACCTGCCGCCATATACGCAACACGAGCGCCTTCTGGATGAAAGACTGCGGAACCTAAACCAATAAATAAAACAGAAATAATAACAATAATAAAGTTTGGTGCAAACGCGAGTCCAATCATTCCAAGCATACTTGAAAACATGCCGAGTGGTAATAAAAATGGTGACGGCTTCTTATCTGAATACATACCAAACACCGGTTGCATAATCGATGACGTCATATTTAACGCAAACGCAATCCACCCTACTTGCATATAGGATAAATTCATCGTTTTTTCCAAAATAGGAAACAACGCCGGTACAACTGCTTGCATCGAATCATTTAAAAAATGTCCAAAGCTAATCGCAAATAATATTCGATATATTGTCGGTGTTTCTACTGTGTTTTTTTGCGAAACTGCCTGCATATGTGAATCGCTCCTTTCTGTACAAAAAATATATTTATTACAGTAGGTGTAATAAATTCTGACTTTTGAAACATTTCTATTCTATACTGCTTTCATTTCTTTTTCCAGAAATATAACTTAACTCCCGTCATTGGCTTGCATCCTTGTAACTTTCAGCCGTAAAACATTATAGAAAAAGGCAACCCAATCACAAACTGGGTTGCCTCTTACATTAAATTGCAAAACGCTTATACTTCTCGTAATCGCTCGTCTTACATTCCACTTCTAGTTTCGTACCTTCATTTTCATAACTCGTTGATAAAACGTGCGCATGATTATTGAAATACGAAACTACCTGTCCTTGATCATATGGAATTAACATTTCACACTTCGTATATTCTTTATAGATGTGTGAGCGAATCATTTCTACAAGTTCTTCAATTCCAACTTGTTTCTTCGCTGATAAATAAACACGATCTTCTTGCACTTTCGGAATTTCAACATCTACCATATCTGATTTATTATAAGCATAGATCGTTGGAATATTTTCTACTCCAATTTTCTTTAACGTTTCATTTGTAATATCAATTAATTGTTCATATTTTGGATTTGCGTAATCTACGACGTGAATAAGTAAATCTGCTTCCGCTACTTCTTCTAACGTTGAACGGAACGCTTTCACAAGATGATGTGGTAATTTACTTACAAATCCAACTGTATCTGTTAATAAGAATGATTTATTATCTGGTAAATCAATATTTCGTACAGATGTTTCTAACGTCGCGAATAACATATCTTTTTCAAATACTTGCTTTTCTTCTGTACCATTATAAATTTCAAGCATTGCATTCATCGTCGTTGACTTTCCTGCATTCGTATAACCTACTAATGCTACAACAGGTATTTCATTTTTCTTACGCTGCTTTCGCTGCGTTTGACGCTGGGCAACGAGCGCTTCTAAATCTTTATTTAAAACTGAAATTTGTTCTTCAATTTTACGACGGTCTAACTCTAACTTCTTTTCACCGACACCTTTATTTTTCGTACCAACGCCGCCGCTCTGTCTTCCTAACGATTCACGAAGACCGATTAAACGAGGCATCATATACTGAAGATGGGCTACTTCTACTTGTAGCTGTGCTTCTTTCGTTTTCGCACGTTGCGCAAAAATATCTAAAATTAAAATGGTACGATCAATTACCTTACAATCTAAATCCTCTTCTAAATTTCGAATTTGTGAAGGAGATAATTCATCATTAAAGATAACCATATTCGCATCTATTTCTTGTACATACGCTGCAACTTCTTCAATCTTTCCTTTTCCGATATAATGCGATGGATTTACTCGTTGTAAATTTTGCGTTACTTGCCCAATTACCTCTACATCACAAGCTTCCGCAAGATTTGTTAACTCTTCCATCGAATATGCAAAATCATCTTCATTACCTACATTTACTCCAACTAAAACTGCTCTTTGTAATACTTCTTCCATATATTTATTCCTCCATTTCGATTACGTAAAATAAAAAACACAGGTCGCTGCCTGTGTTTTCGTAAACGGATAAGGGTTCACCAAAGAAATAGAAGAAAGCTATGCTTTCATCCTATTTTATAGTCAAAAAGTCCCAAGATTGTATACGTATCCACAATAAGTGTTCACCTATACAATCCCATTCTATTTATAAAGGCAAAACAAAAAGAGGGCGTATTCGTCCCTCCCTCTTTTTCACATATAAGCTTAATAAAGGGTTCCTTTAAAATAGGCAGACCAATCCCGTTCACTCTGTACACAGACAGAGCCTTTGAGCGCTATTCAATTATTGGCACAAAGTATTGAGACGTAATCTGATTAAGATCAAAGGAAGCCCCTCCGTTCATTTTAAGTTACATAAAGTGTAGCATAAGTAATTCGCTTTCACAAGGTTTAACAACCTATATCACACTAAAGAAAATCGTTATATTTTTACTTTAATCGTCATTTTTTGCGAGTTTTTTCACAACAAAAATAACAAAAGCAATTATCAATTTTAGAAACTTCTCGTATATTATTTTTACAGCACTCGCCAAATTCCTTCATAGTAAGTTAAGTATTATCGTTTTAATACAACAAAAATCTTTATTGACATTTTTATAACCTGATATTAGTATCAGGTTATAAAAATAAAAGTTAGGAGATGTTTCTATGCATTCTAAATCTCGTATTACTGCAATTGGTACTTATGTTCCAGATCAAATATTGTCTAATAACGATTTAGAAAAGATGGTCCATACGAATGATGAATGGATTTTACAAAGAACAGGAATGAGGGAAAGAAGAATCGCTAGCGAAGAAGAATACTCCTCAAACTTAGCCATTAAAGCAATTAAAAATTTATGTACAACATATAAGAAAAACTTAGAAGATGTCGACTGTATCATTGTCGCTACTACTACTGCTGATTACGTTTTCCCTAGTGTTGCTTGCCAAATACAACAATACTTCAACATACCTCATACACTAGCTTTTGATTTAAATGCAACTTGTGCTGGTTTTACATATGGACTACACGTCGGTAATAGCTTAATCACTTCTGGATCACATGAAAAAGTACTTGTCGTAGCGACAGAAACATTATCTAAAGTTACTGATTATAGCGATAGAACGACCTGTATTTTATTCGGTGATGGTGCTGGAGCTATTTTATTAGAAAGAGATGAAGACACCCCAAGCTTTATCGCTGCTCACATGGGAACAAACGGTGATGGCGGCATTCATCTATATAGAACAAACTTATCTACTACTATGAATGGCACACCACTGCAAACAAATGAAAAAATCGTTCAAAATGGAAGAGAAGTATATAAATGGGCAACACGTACAGTGCCAAAAGGCATAAAAGATTTAATACATACCGCAAATATGCAAGTAGATGATATAGACTGGTTCATACCCCACAGCGCTAACTTACGAATGATCGAATCTATTTGCGAAAAATCTCAAATTCCAATACAAAAAACATTAACGAGCGTGGAATATATGGGGAATACCTCTTCAGTCACCATTCCACTCGCTCTAGATTTAGCTATAAAAGAAGGAAAGTTAAATAATGGAGACACACTTTTACTATACGGATTCGGTGGAGGACTTACGCATTTAGGACTTATTTTAGAATGGAATTTAATTTAAGTGTATAAAAAGAGGCTCTAGTCAGTAACTAGAACCTCTTCTTCATTTAATTTCTTACCCCTTTTCGAGACCATATCACAACAGGAATAAGTAACAACGCTAACACGCCTCCAGCCAATGACAATGCCGCATAACTTGAATTCGCTACTACCATACCTGACATCGCTCCACCAGAAGCTCCAGCTAGCGCAATAAAAACATCTATTTTCCCTTGTGTTTTAGCACGTGTATACGGTGTTGTGGAATCAACAATTTGTGCTGTACCACTAATCAATCCGAGGTTCCATCCTAGCCCAAGTAAAGAAAGAGCAACGATTAATAATAATAAAGAATCACTTGGCGCTATCGCAGCTATGACACCCGCTGCAAGTAAAATCACTCCACCAGCTATGCTCATTGTAGTTCGGCCAATTTTATCAATTAACATTCCTGTAACGAGAGATGGAAGATACATTGCACCTACATGAAAACCTATCACAAGTCCTACTGCACTTAAACCGTGACCGTGGTGTCCCATATGAACTGGCGTCATCGTCATAATCGCAACCATCACGATTTGCGTAAGTATCATTACGATTGCTCCAACTGTAATACCTCGTTTATTTTCTTTCGCTTCTTCTGTTATTGGTTGCCCTTTATATGTATGTTCCTGTTTATATCTTTCTATTATGTTAGCAATAATTAAAGGATCTGGACGAAGCATAACAAAAAGAACTAGCCCCGCCAGTATAAATGCTGCTGCCGATAGTATGAACGGACCTGCAAGTTTAGGAACTCCAATTGAATGAGCAAAACTTCCCATTACCCCTACTAAATTTGGTCCTGCAACTGCACCGAAAGTCGTCATTACCATCGTAATACTAACAGCCGTTGCTCTCTGCTTCTTATCTGCTAAATCTGTACCTGCATAACGAGCTTGTAGATTCGTGGCTGTACCGGCACCATATATGAGTAAAGAAATAAGTAAAAGAATAATACTATTTGTTAAAGCTGCTAATGCCGATCCCAATGTAAACATAGCAGTTGGTAATCCTGCAAATGCATCTGTTCCAAGCATTTGCTGCGCAAGAAGTGCTCCCACTGTAATACCAGCAGCTAGTCCTGCACCGCCAAACATTTGTGAAATGCTGACGATTATTAACGTTCGTTTGTATAGTTTTTGTTGCTCTTCTTCTGTGTACACATGATTATCTATTAAAGCCCCTGCCTTATCTAGCAATTCCCCATCCTCCTTTTAAAATTAAGCCCTCTTGTTAATGTACTATGTATAACGTTACATATTCAATGGCATTTTCCATTCATCCCTTTCATTCTAAAAAACTTTCTAATCATACTCGACTTATCCCATGCTATATTAAAAATACTACTATTCACAATATGCAAGGAGGAAACAATGAAAAAAATAGTAGAATTATGTGAAGCTTGCAAACATGATCCAGTATATAAAATAGAAGAATCCGATGAAGCAAATCAACCTTATAAATTATGCAACCAATGTCATGAGCGTCTTATTTCGTTATCTTTACATCCTAAAGAATGGTACCACCTTGTAATGATTCACTCACCTTATAAATATTATTTGCATGATAGTTTTTATGAAGAAGATGGTAAAGCGAAGCAACCAAAATTAGAGATGAATGAGCACAAACTTGCACCCGTGCCCACTTTAGAAGAAGTTCGCTCTAGTTTAGAGGAATTACTTGATTACACCATGACTAGATGGTTTCTTCAAGAAGCAGAAATTGAAGCTCTTAATAGGTACAATCAAAACGAAGTACTAGATGCTGTTATAAATCGCTTTTCAAACACAATGAATGGTGTAATTAAAACTAGATTACTTGAGATTGTTATATGTGTACTAGGAGAATTCGCCTCAGATTGGATAAGAAAACTGTGGAAAGAATTTGATGAATATTTACTTGCACCTCTTTCTCACGCTGCAGCTTACTGTTTACCATTTGAAGAAGCCTTTCCTTTAGTAATAGAAAGACTAAAAACAGTATTAAAAAGTGAGCTTCCGACCACTTCCTTCATTTGTCTGCATTCTTTTCAATCCTCAGAAACATTAGATTGGATAGAGGAACATGCAGTATCATTTCATAGCGATTGGGCGCGATTAGCTGCAGTATCACAACTAACTTGGAAACGAATTAAATCTTGGCTAAGAAAAGGACACCCCTTAAGTTTAATCGCACTGGATGCAATGGTTAGCTGTATATCTTCAAATGAAGATGTACTACATGAAATGGATCCAAAAATTTTATTAGCAGATCCGTCAGAAATAAAGCCAACTTTAATAGCTTACAAAGAAAGAGATAATGTTCCAACCGTCAAAACAAGTGTTAAAACTATTTTAGAAAATAAAACAGAAATATTTCAATACATGAATCCTTTACAAATATCTATCAAAAAGAAACCACAAAACTTTTTAGTTATGGATGGCACAGTACAAATCCATGAAAACAGACTGGATGAGTACGTAAACTTCATTAATACAAACAACTTTACTGGTGTTTACATTAATGATCTTAGGTATAGTTTGCACCATATTAATTTTCTTGAACGCTGCCCACAAATTGAAAGCTTACACATTAGTAGTACATATATTACTGATTATTCAGCCCTATATAAATTAAAAAACTTAAAATCTTTATCACTAGAAGAACCACAAGTTCCACTAAACTTAACAGAGCTAGAAAGCTTTACAAATTTAGAGGAACTTCACATACAGTGTAATAAAAACATTAAGGGCTTCGAATCTTGTCCTAACTTAAAAGAACTATACATTTGGAAATACAAACCGAAACAAAAGAACCTTGAAGAATTAATTTCTTTGCAAAAAATCGAAAAACTAAGCATTACACAAGGGAATATTAGTTCATTAAAAGGATGTAGATCATTCCCTAAATTAAAGCATTTAGAACTCAATTATTTAAGACATTTAGAGCATATTGATGAAATTGAAAACAATGCTCCAACTTTAAAATACATCGAATTCGATCATTGCAGTAAGCTTAAAAACCACGAATATTTGCGCTATTTAACAGAATTAGAAATTCTCATCTTATCAAGTTGTGGTAACATACGAAATCTACAATTCATTAAAGAACTACCAAAATTAAAACATTTAAGCTTCGTGGATTCTACGATTGTAGACGGAAATTTAGAATCTTGCGTCGGAATTGATTTTGTTGGTTTTAATAATAAAAGGCATTATAGTCATAAATTCAAAGAATTAAATCCAGATTTTTCATACTAACGTAAGGAAAACAGGCTAATAGCAGCCTGTTTTTCTTTACGCTTCTTCTACTAATCTTCCCCTTCTCTTTTTACTCAAAGCTTTCCCTTCCCAAAACAACAAACTTACGAAAGCACAAATTAAAATAATTGGCACACTTGCTTTATATAAATCTGTAAAACTCATAGCCATCTGATTCTTGGCATAATGATTCACATCATTCGAGAATGTGAGTACCTCTTTCTTTATACTTTCCTCTTGTTTTTCAACTTCTTTTGTCACTTGCCTCATAACTTCTTCTCTTTTTACATCCCTATATTCTACTGGAACTTTTCTTAATATTTCATCCGTCTTGTCGCGAATCAATTCTTCCTTCTTCTCTTTACTTAATCCCATTGTCATTGCATTTTGTTTCTTATTTATATTCGATTCTAAACTTTGATTCTCTATTTTTTCTTTAGTTATTTGTAAAATTTCAGTTTGCTCAGTACTATTCACATGAATATTCCGCACCTTTTCTTCTGCATAACGATATACTTTTTCTTTATTTACAGTTAAATTATGAGTTAAGTTAGAGACAAATATTGCAACCGCCAATACAATTCCAACTTGTCGTAACATTGATACAACACTTTGAGAAGCAGTTAACAGTTCTCCTTCAAATGAAGAAGCACTTAAAACTGTAATTGGCCCCACTACTAAACCATATCCAACACCTAATATCATACACGGAATAATAATTTCTATATTTGTTGAATGAACATCAATCATTTGCAACCAATAGTAGGAAAGCCCCATAACAAGAAATCCTGACAAAATAATAGTTACTTTTCCGAGTTTTTTAATTAAAGTTGCTGCAACTGGTGAGATTAAAAATATCATTGCTGAAATAGGTGTCACTAAAAAAGCCGCTTCAATTTCCGTCCGACCTTGTAGTTTCGTCAAGAACGTTGGAAGCAATACAGTAACTCCAATTAAAAATAAATTACTTAATATAACAACGATAGACGCTCCGACAAACATTCGATCTTGAAATAACTTTAAATTCATCATTGGGTTATGAATCTTTCGTTCTACTAAAACAAATAGAATAAGAGAAATAGTGCTAATTGCATAACAAGACAAAGCAATATTACTTTGCCATCCCCATGTATTACCTTTTACTAATATGAGAGTAAATGAAAAAATTGCTGTGCTACTTAATAGTAGTCCTATCCAATCTATTTTTGAGATAATACGTTCTTCATTTTTTATTTGTAGCATGATGCAACATAACACGATTCCTATTATACAAACCGGAACATTAACGAAGAACACCCATCTCCATCCTAAATTTTGCGTAATAATTCCACCTATCACTGGTCCCATAGCAGCTGACAATCCTTGTGTTACTCCTAAAATCGCAAGCGCAACATGCCTCTTAGCTAATGGCATAGCTGATACACCAATTACCATACTTGTTGGAAATAAAATCGCTGCCCCAATACTTTGTATAAAACGAGAAAAAATAAGAAAATCACCTGTATTAGCAAAAGCGCAAAGTACCGATCCACCACCAAAAATCACCAAACCAAGAATATACATCTTTGCTTTTCCAAAGATATCAGCTATCCGCCCTAACGGAATGGCGAGTACTGCAATCGTCATTGTATAAACATTTAATACCCAAGACATCTTTTCTAATGAAGTATTTACACTCGATTGTATTGCCGGTAAAGCTATATTCATAATTGTCGTATCAATCATACAAAGAAAGATACCTAGACACATTAAAAAGACAATCTTAATACCCTTTGTTTGCTCCATCTTTATATACCCCTTTATTTATTGTGAACGCGTTTTTCATTCTTCTGTTTTATTGTTTTCTTTCGCCTCTAACTCTTCTAATTTTTTCTTCAAAGTCTCCACTTGTGCACTATACGATGCAATACCTACATCTAGTGAAATTTCTTCGACGAAAGTAATACCTACTCTCCACTTTTCATATTTCAATCGAAGATCTGCAATGTACGCTTCTTTTCTTTCAATTTCATCTTTAATCCATTTTTTTATTGTTACATCATCACTATAGTTACCAAAATACATTCTCATTAAAAAATCCGAACGTAAAACATCCTTCTCTACAGGCGTCTGCATGTATTGATAAAATTCTTCACGCCCCTCATCTGTAATAAAGTACATTTTCTTATTCGGTTTTCCCTCTTGCATGACAACTTCTTTTTTTATTTTCCCCTCATTCTCCAATTGTCGTAACGTTGGATAAATCATTCCAAAACTTCCATCAAAAAAATGAGTAAATACGTCTTCAAACACAATTTTAATATCGTAACCAGACAATTCCTTTTCCATTAATAAACCTAAAACAACATCTCTTCCCTTCAAAGTAAAACCCCCACATAGTATATAATCGATAATCATATTAACAATATTAATATGATTATCGATTATATACCTTATTTTGTTATTTGTAAAATGTTTCTAAATAAAAAAGCCCCATAATTTGGTTTTACCAATTCACAGGGCCATTTTCTTATTTACTCTTTCACACCTACATCTTGCAAAACTTCAATATCCTCTTTCATTTCATAATAATAAGAAGGCAATTCTATACCATGTTCTAAGAAATAATCCTCTATGAATGAAATAATGATTTTTAACGTTTTCACACGGGCATACAATTTATCGTTACTTTCAATAATATGCCACTTCGCATTTTGCTTACTTGTTTTTTCAAACATGTCTTCCATCGCTTCAACATACTCATCCCATTTTTCACGATTACGCCAATCTTCGTCTGTAATTTTCCATCTTTTCAAAGGATTTTTCTCTCTATCTTTAAATCTCTTTAACTGTTCCTCTTTACTTATATGGTAGAAGAACTTCCCTATTATGTAATGGTCATCTGTTAGTAGTTTTTCAAAACCATTAATCTCATCGTATGCTCTCATCCACTCTTCCTTTGTAGCAAAACCTTCAACACGCTCAACTAACACTCGACCGTACCATGAGCGATCAAAAATGGTAATTTGCCCGTACTGTGGAATTTTGCGCCAGAAACGTTGCAAATAATGGTAACGTTTTTCATGAGGTGCAGGCGCTCCAATTGGATTTACTTGGAACCCACGCGGGTCAAGATGTTCCGTCACCCGCTTAATTACCCCACCTTTACCAGCCGCATCCCATCCTTCCATAACAAGCATAACCGCGATTTTTTCTTCTTTCAAAATTTGCTGTAATGCTAATAAGCGCCTTTGATATTTTTCGAGTTTCTTGTTGTACTTAGATTTTGATTCAATTTTTTTCGTTAAATCTACTTTAGCAAGATGTCCATTTTCCATAAAACGAATCCCCCTTGTTGTATGATAATGTTATTTTAACATATTTTTGGTAATTTTTTCATATCCTAAAAAGCTGTGTAGAAACATCTCTACACAGCTTCCTTCTCTAATTTCACATCTACAAGCACATTTAACTACATTAAAATAAATAATTTATACGGAACTCTTAGTATATTTTTTTTAAAACGTAAAAATAGCTCTTTTAAAAAGGGCAGCAATCTAAATATAAAAAAACAAATTTATTCTTTCTTACTACATACGTAATTATGCCAGCTATAAGAGTAGTGAATAAAATATTGATTCACTACTCACAATAGCCACCTTACATTATATGGTATATTTACTCGTAAAGAGAAGATAATAACAAGTAAATCTATTAAAGAATGGGAGCTCTAAAAAAATGAAACGAAAAATATTAACTCTCTTTACACTTTTATGCTTAGCACTACCAATACAAGCTAGTGCTTACACATTTCAGTCACTACCGATTGCGTCAAAGTCTAAACAATGGTATGTCGAAATTGATAAATCTCATAACTCAAACAAGCAAGCAATCCAGCCAAAACAAGGTGTATTTGATACGTATAGTTTACTCGTAAAAAACATCGGTCATGATGTATCAAACGTATCTGTGGAAATACTTGATAACAATCCTACCTCTAAAGCTACCTTTAAACCTACTACACCTAATGAAAATATTTCTAAAAGTCATACAAGCTTTGACTACATGGTATTCCCATTAGACTTTAATAGTCATAATTTTAAAGTTGTGATTACTTGGGAAGAAAAGAATTTCTCTTATAACGGCCATCCGGTAAATGAAGGTAAAAAAATGAAACAAACATTTGTATTTAATGAAGAATAAGTCCTAATTTCTTTAGGGCTTATTCTTCTCTTTTGAAACCCCCTTGTATCGCTTCCGTCACTTCTTTTGTAATTTCCAATTCTGTTGCTTCCATACTAATTTTCTTGTGCCAAATATGTACGGACGGTTTTTCATTACAAAGATGTTTTATTAATACTAATTGATTATATGCTAGATTATTTTCTATATGGGTAGCGATATAGACTGTAAAATTGTTCGCTTCAAAGACCTTTTCTTCCAAAATGTATTTACTCTCTAATTGCCTCGTTACTATATCTTTCAAGTTTTCTATAGTCATGCATATCACCCCCTTTTCCCATATAATCAATTAAATCGACGAATACTCGGTACAGACAATGCGATTCCAATTGTTAAAATTACTAAACTAGCTAGTGTTATAATAGTTATCTCGCCACCTATGACAGTAGCTAACCAGCCTACAACTACATACCCTAATGGCAATAAAGCAAAAGAACCCAACATATCAAGGCTTGCCACTCTTCCGAATGCTTCTTCTGGTACAAGTTCCTGTAAACTAGTTTCCCAAATGAGTCCAAATATCATCATGCCAAATCCTTCAATTACCATTAAGAATATTAAGGCGGGTGCCCAAGAAATGAATGGCATAATTAATAAAGCAATGCCACTAATTAAAACACCTCCATAAGCCAGTAATCCTCTCTTATGCCACCGCTCTTTCCCACCAAATATTAATGCGGCAATTACAGCTCCACCACCAGAAAAGGCCATGCCAAGTCCATACACGTAAGCTTCAAAATGATGATGAACATTAAATAACCACGGAATTAATACGACGATAATGCCGGCATAACAAATATTTATAAAAGAAAAAACTAAAATTGTAATCCACAGCCACGGATGACTTTTTAAAACTAAAACACCTTCCATAAACTCTTGTTTGTAATTAAGCTTACTCTTTTCAATGGGTTTTACTTTTTTAAACTTAATTTCTTTTAAAAATAATAAACATAAAAATGATAATAAGTACGTTACTGCATCTAGGCCGAAACCTATCCCTGCAGACGCAACCGATACGATTAACCCACCAAGTGCTGGCCCAATTAATCGTATACCTTGATTACTCATTTGAGTGAGTGCGTTAGCTGCATTACGAATTTCAGGAACGAATACTTTCGCCCTTACAGCAGAATATGCTGGTTGGAATATCCCTTCCATAAGTCCGTATAAGGCAACGAGAATATATAAAACTGTAATTGTTAATAAATCCATAAATATAAGCGATGCAAGTAATAGCATTAATATACAGCGGAGTATATCCGTTAATAACATTAATTTAACCCGATCAATTCGGTCTACAATTAAACCTGCAAACGGTAAAGCGAGAATATTAGGTAGCATGTACATTGCCATTGTCATCCCCATCACAACTGTTGAGCCAGTTAATGAATACACAACAACTGGAAGTATGACCATAGTTATCGAACTACCTAAGGCCGAGAGTAATTGTCCAATCCATAAAAATTTAAAATGTGGTGACGCTTTAACTGGCGATAATAATTTACCAACATACCCTAAATCTTTTTCTCTTTGTAATTCCCCTTGCATCTTTCTCTCCTCTTTTCAAATGATTATAGACTTCATAATAAAATGCCGAAAATTAACAATATTCTATTTTAATTATATAAGAAACTATTATGTTATGGTAAAATTATCAAGAAAAATAAAGGAGAATACATTACAATGCCTTCAAATTCACATAACATCGAGCACCGCATCTATACAATGTGTATGATCCAGCGCAACAATGAAGTTTTACTCATAAAACGCCCCAGCCATCGAGGTTTCCCTGGCTACATCGCTCCTGGCGGCAAAGTAGATTTCCCCGAAAGTATCGTTCAAGCCGCTATAAGAGAAGTAAAAGAGGAAACTGGATTACTTGTTTCGAATTTAACTTTTAAAGGATTAGATGAATATGTAAATCCGAAAGTTAATGTTCGGTACATGGTATTTAACTACTGGACAGACTCATTTGAAGGTGAACTTCTTTTAAACCCTCCTGAGGGCGAATTATTATGGATACCAATCGATACAGCACTACATCTTCCTATGCAAGATTGGTTTAAAGAGAGATTCCCATTATTTTTTGAAACAGGCACTTTTGAAATTCAACGTGTTTGGGATAATGAGCTAGATAAACAAATTGCTATAACAATTACACATACGTAAAAAAGCTTGAAATCTCTCCAAGCTTTTCTTACTTCTCCTCTACTTTCTTAATCTTATAATCAATTTCTAAAAACTTAACTCCAAATATCCACATTCTATGATTAGCTTCTAGTATGTGATCCGTGCGCTCTTTTATAATAAAAGTCTCTGCTAATGGTAAACGTATTGTTAAGAACCGAGTATGTAAATAAATCCCCTCATCTCCCTGACCATTTTCTCTTAACTTACTAGTAATGATTAAATCATGACTATCATTATATAGTTTCAAAATACCAGTCATATTCGAATATGGTAAAGGTAATGCAATATTCATGTATGTCTCGTTCTTATATGTATGCTTTGAATAAAGAGCTACAAAAATAGATTCACCTGCTTCATTTTTCCTTAGCCAAGCCCTTACATTCTCCCTTCCATCTTTCTCATCCATTACACTAATGATAGAGCCATACATCGTTTCCCAATTGCCGCCCATTCCTAAATGTATTTGTTCTACACGCTTACTCATTTTCTCATAACAAAGTGCAAACGGACGGAACGAACGAGCCCATTTAATATTCGATTGTAACTCATACTCTGCTGTATTTTCATAAAAACGAATAATACTTAAAGGAACCTTTGTCACATCAAATGCCTCACTATGAAAGTCATTTACTTTATCAACTAAACCGTTGTATTCCTTACTGTCTACTAAATTGCTGCTATATAAATAAGCCTCACCAATTGCCACATTTCCTCTTAACTTACTCATTGGTTTCCCATAGTATTTATAATTCGGAACACTCTTTTCGATCACCCAGCCGACAAATGCCGGTAAAGCTACTCCAATTCCATTGACAACACCGTGAATCCAAACCATTTGAGCAATTGTAATCGTCATTACATGCTTCAAATTTCCGTATGAATATATAAGTGAGAACATAATTGTAACCATGAGTGTACTAGACGAAACGATTAGAAAAATCTTTGCACTGATAGCATTAAATTTTGCTCTCCAAACGTAAAATCCATACCCATAAATCGCACATAAATATAGGAACACTGCCAAAAATTCAAATATTCTTGAGTATGTAATTCCTATTGCAACTGTCATAGGTGAAATCATGATGATAAACATAATAACATCATACACTTTACTTCTCTTTTCTCTTTTTCTCCCTATTAAACCAGCTGATAATGGCAATAGAAACGCCGAATAATGAAAATGTGCAGCTGTGAGTAAAACAATGTCAGAGCTAAACTGCATAATTGAAAGTTTTGCTACTGAAGCAAAAAACCAAAAACCACCTAAAAACAAATAAATAAACGCACTATCTATGGCGGTCTCTTCTAACGGCTTCCATCCTCTTTCTAGCAATCTACTTACACCAAATAACGCAACAATTCCTGTATATACAAACCAAACTAGCGCAAATACATAATGATTTGTGACGAACGCTAGCATTGCGCAAATTGTTGCGATTGGATATAAAAACGATACGAATTTATAAAATAATAAATGCGATCCATCTCTTTTTCTTTTCTCAATAATACAAAATGATATTGGTATAAATAATAAAACAGATAATAATATAATTGCTTCAACAGGATTTGTATTCGAACGCTCACATATTAGAAAAACAACATAACAAGCAAGCCCAAATATTATATTTTTCATATCGTTTATTTCCTTTCCACAAATGTTCCCTTATATGAAAAAAGCGAGCCAATTAACGGGTTTCGTACTTGTACATGAATTCGAAAACACTGTAGTGTTGCATCATAACTTTCAACAATTTTTGCTTCACCATACAAGAATTTTGGCAACGGAATTTTTCTTCCAAACATATAAAACCATTGTTTCTTTGAAGCAATATGCATTGCCCCTAACTCATCGATATGAAAATGTAGTGTAGAAACGAGTAAATGTGGTTCGCCAAAATAATCTACAATTTCATTTTCGTTTTCATCCAATTGCATAACTGCGTTAAAATATCTTTTCTTATTATGAAAATAAAAAGTACGGTTCCACCTTACTAATTCTTGTCCATATTCATCTCGCTCAGCTATGTTTTGTATCGTAAATGGAATTTCCTCTCCTCGTTCCGAGAAAAACATTCGAAACTTCGATGCAATTTTCAATATAAATTTCACGAAAAAAGAGCCACCGTAAATTTCATCCATCTTTCCTTCCCCTGTAAAACTATTCTCTTCTGTAATGGCATAACGCTTCTGCAATTCAGGATGAAGATTTTTATAGGTATCCCCTAATAATCGTTCATACATATTAGCCATACACTTATCCCTTTCTCGCCCTCTTGCAATTTTTCGCGCTTGGTAAATCGAAACTATTTATATAACCGACAATTGATAACCCCATTAGAAGAACATTTAATGTAATCGGATTAAACGGCCCTGTAAAGCTTGCGATATTCGTAAATCCTGCCGCTAACGTTAAAACTAGTAATACAATAATATGCAGTATAAATAATTTTCGTTTTGTTAGTGGCAACAGCCATACGACACCGAAAATTATTTCTAACACCCCAATTATTTTAAGTATATATACACTACTTTCATTTGAACCAATTAATACAGAAAGCATCTTTACTTCTTCTGAATGAGTAAACAGTAGTTTCGGCACTATCCCTTGATATATCCATACAAAAGCAAATAAAAAGCATACGAGCCAATACGTCATTGTTCTTCTAATTAGTAACCTAGGATGAAGCCCCTTTTCTAACCATAATTTTAAGGCATCAAAACTCCAAGCGGTCGCCCAACCTAATAACGGACGAAAAATATAGGAATCTATTACATTTCCTATACGACCAAATCTTGTATCATAATCATATTGTGTCTCAAAATGGATGTATTCTTTATTCGGCGTATACTTCCAATAACCACGTCCTATTTGAATAAGAGATAATGTATTATCCGTCCAAAATTTTAAAGAGGAAATTCTTTCACCAGTTTCTTTTCTTATTTCACCTATTGATTCCCCTTCTCCAGCTATTTCAAGCCCAAATCCAATCTTTGTTTTATACAAAAACTTCTGTGGTTCTCCTTCTTTTTTCTCTAAATACGAAATTTCAGTAAAGCGAGCATCCCACTCTGTATGTATATCTGGTTCTTGCGTATATCTCCATAATTTTTCCATCGTCGTGTTCATTTTTGTCGCAACATAAATAGGCTGTTTCCTTTTCATTCTCCCACCTCCTATGCACTATAAGTTTAATGTACATGCAATGAATTTATTTTGCTACATTTTTCACAAACTTTTCTATAAAAAGAAAGAATTTTTAAAATATATGTAAAACACTTGATTCCCCGAAAAATTTAAATTATTATAAAACAAATGTTACCAATAACTTCATAAATCAAACACTCTCGCCTAAAACGTGAGATAGAGGTTGCGATACTTATGAGTATTCTAATGGAGACACAGAGATGTCTATGAACTTAGATGAAAGGAAGTATTGCCGAAATTGATAAATTTCTCTGCATTTATCAATTGGGGCTGTTTTCGAATAGAAACAGAACTGTCATATGTACAGACGTGTACGTATGAAGAGCTATCTACAAAAAAGAGATATCATTTTTTATGATATTCCTTTTTTGGCGGTTTTTTTATTAGCTCCGTTTTCTGTTTCCCTTTTCCTGTAACAGCACCATCCTCACTTATTTGAGATGGTGTTTTTTGTTTGTCTTTCTGGTAACTACAGGAGTATTGGGATTTATATATTTCCTAATCTATTCTTAAAAATAGACGAAAGAAGGAATTTGTAATGGAAACAATTGTTCAAAAATTTGGTGGCACTTCTGTCGGAAGCGTCGAACGCATTCAACATGTAGCAAATTTAATTATTGAAGAATATGAACGAGGTCATAGCGTTGTCTCTGTCGTTTCAGCAATGGGAAAAAGTACGGATCAACTTGTCGCACTCGCTAACGCTATTACAGAAAATCCAAGTAAACGTGAAATGGATATGCTTCTATCTACAGGAGAACAAGTAACTATTTCATTATTAACAATGGCACTGCAAGCAAAAGGCTATCATGCAATTTCATTAACAGGATGGCAAGCTGGTATTACGACAGAATCTGTACATAGTAGTGCACGGATTACTGACATTCATACAGATCGTATTCAATCTTATCTTGCTGAAGGCACGATTGTTATCGTAGCTGGTTTCCAAGGTATAAGTGTAGCAAATGAAATTACAACGCTTGGCCGTGGTGGTTCTGATACGACTGCTGTCGCACTAGCCGCTGCACTTAAAGCAAAAAAATGTGATATTTATACGGATGTGACAGGCGTATATACGACGGACCCACGAGTTGTAAAAGATGCTTACAAATTAGATGAAATTTCTTATGACGAAATGTTAGAGCTTGCTAATCTCGGTGCTGGCGTATTACACCCGCGCGCTGTTGAGTTTGCTAAAAATCATAACGTAGTTTTAGAAGTTCGCTCAAGTATGGAACAAGAAAACGGAACAATTGTAAAAGGAGAATGTAACATGGAACAACAATCAATCGTTAAAGGTATTGCATTTGAGGATAACATTACACGTGTCACAATTAAAGGACTAGAACAAGGCTCGCTTTCAACAGTTTTCTCTACATTAGCAGCAGCACACATTAATGTAGATATCATCATTCAAAGTATTACAAATGAAGGAACTGTACATCTCTCCTTCTCCATTCACTCGAATGATTTAAGAGAAACTTTAAAAGTTTTGGAACAAAATCAAGAAACTCTTCACTACGAATCTGTAGAACATGAAAATCACTTAGCAAAAGTATCAATCGTAGGATCTGGCATGGTATCTAACCCTGGTGTCGCTGCAAATATGTTCACTACTTTAAAAGAAGAAAATATTCATATTAAAATGGTAAGTACATCAGAAATTAAAGTGTCTGTCGTTATTGACCGCCTTCATTTAGTAACAGGTGTTGAGGCGTTGCATCAATCATTTATGGCGAAAATTGAGCCTTTAGTGCAAATGAGCTAATTTGATATTTTCAGTAACGCTTATAAAAAAATCATATTAATCTACTTCCTTCCTATTAAATAAAATGCTGTTCGTTAACAAGATGCTATATGACATATAAAAAACACCTTGTCACCTTTTCATATACTATGACAAGGTGTTTTTGACTGAAAGGAATTTGTAACTACTTAGTAGTATAATTATGAGGATGATTAAATAATAAACTTTTATACATAAGGAGATAAGACTATGGCAAAAAACAAATTACTACGAATGGACAATGTCAGCATCGTTGTAGAATCCCTTGATAACGCAATCTCTTTCTTCGAGGAGATTGGCTTGAACCTCGAAGGGCGAGCCACTGTCGAAGGTGAATGGGCTGGTCGCGTAACTGGACTCGGCTCTCAGTGCGTAGAGATTGCTATGATGGTCACTCCAGATGGCCACAGCCGAATTGAACTTTCGCGATTTCTCACCCCACCTACTATATCAGATCACCGAAATACTCCTGTAAACGCCCTCGGTTATCTACGCGTCATGTTCACCGTTGAAGACATTGACGAAATGGTATCCAGACTCACTAAGCATGGTGCAGAGCTCGTTGGCGAAGTAGTTCAATACGAGAACTCGTATCGTCTCTGCTACATTCGTGGAGTCGAAGGAATTTTAATCGGTTTAGCGGAAGAACTCGGTAATAAATAAGCAAGTGACGTTTTATAAAAAAGAGGGAATAGCTCTATATTTAAGCTATTCCCTCACTTCTATTAAAACAGATGAATGTTTTCTTTTTTACAAGCTGCACGTAAATCGTCAGGCCATACAGAAGATTGAACTTCACCGATATGTGCTTTACGTAAGAAGTACATGCACATTCTTGATTGTCCAATACCACCGCCGATTGTTAATGGTAGTACGTCTTCTAGTATACCTTTATGGAAATCATACTCACGTTTGAAGTCTTCACCAGTTTTCGTTAACTGCTCATCAAGTGATTTACTATCAACACGAATTCCCATTGATGATAATTCAAATGAAGATTGTAGTACTGGGTGCCAGAATAAAATGTCACCGTTTAATTTCCAATCGTCATAATCAGCTGCGCGTCCATCGTGCTTTTCACCTGAACGAAGTGCATCACCAATTCCGATAATGAAAACTGCACCATGTTCTTTTGCAATTGCATGTTCACGATCTTTCGGTGTTAATTCTGGATATTTATCTTCTAATTCTTGAGAAGTAACGAAAACAATTTCTTCCGGTAAATACTTTCCAAGGAACGGATATTTTTCAAATAAGTGATCTTCTAAATCTTTGAATATTCCATAAATTGTTTGTACTGTTTTTTGTAAGTAATCGACAGTACGCCATTCTTTTTGAACGATTTTTTCCCAATCCCATTGGTCAACGTAAATGGAATGCGTTGCATCAAGTTCTTCATCACGACGAATCGCGTTCATGTTTGTATATAAACCTTCACCAGCTTCATATCCGTATTCATGTAATGCAAATCGTTTCCATTTCGCTAGTGAATGAACAATTTCTAATTCTTCTCCTGAATGTAACATATCAAATTCAATTGGACGTTCTACACCGTTTAGGTGATCGTTTAATCCTGATTTTTTCGTTACGAATAATGGTGCAGATACGCGGAATAGTTCAAGACGTTTTGCTAATTGGTCCTCGAAAAATGTTTTAACTTCCTTAATTGCGATTTGAGTCTCTCTTACTGTCATTAATGATTGATACATGGTGGTTTCCTCCTAAAATGTTTGGATGTTGTGAAAAGAAGCCAACAAAAAAAGCCCTTCTTTCCCAAAAAACTGGGACGAAAGGCTTTGGTTCCGCGGTACCACCCAAATTAGCAACAGAGGTTGCTCACTTATACAATACGGAGATGAAATATCTCGATACTGTTCTTCTTGTAACGGCGAAGTTCCCGGCTAAGTCTACTTTCCTATAAAGGATTTCGGTTAGCAACTCCAGGAGGTTCTTCATAATAGGCTTCGTATCAGGCTCACACCACCCCTGACTCGCTTAAACTACGTCCTACTACTACTCGTCCTTTCATAGTCGTTTTGTTGTCACATCTCTGAAACATTTTATTAATGATTATTCTATACAAAAAATAAAGAAAGTCAACAAAAAGTTTTAAAATATTTTTCAATTCTTTATTTTACGGCTTTATTGATTGTTGTTAATTTAACATCTTTACTTTTTCTGCCTCGTCAATCCAAAAAATGTTTCACTGACCGAAACTAACGTATACACAACAATTAATGTGATCGTTCGGAATATAGAATCCGCAGTATTTCTTATTATTTTCATTTTCTTTATAATTCCTTTCAGTTTACTTGCAATTTCATGATATACTATAGCATTCAAGCAGTTTATTTTTACTTAAAGTAATCATAGTCATTTATAAAGAGTATTTTCTAAATCATTGACTATTATCAAATAAGATTTTTATATAACGGAGTGATCATATGAGTAAAACGAAAGCAAAACCGAAAAAAGGTGTAGGACAAGGTACAGGAAGTAAAGGATGGAACCGTTGGCAATCAAGTGCAAAGAAAAAGGCAGCTGCCAAACCATACAAAAGTAAAGGTACAAAGAAGTAATTTAAATAACATTTGATTTCTTTGCTTTATACAAAACAAAATATAATTATTACAACAAAAAAGCTATGCCCTCATAAATTTGAAGGCATAGCTTTTTTATATTAAATCATTAAAATATCTCGAATTTCTTCCTCTGTGATTGAGGACAATTTCTCTTCTCCCGGCTCAATCACTTCAGCGATTAAATTTTTCTTACTTTCTTGCAATTCATGCATTTTCTCCTCAATTGTTCCGTGGGCTACTAGCTTTATAACTTGCACTGTATTTTTTTGTCCCATTCGATACGCTCTATCGGCCGCTTGTTGTTCAACAGCTGGATTCCACCATAAATCGTATAATATTACTGTATCTGCACCAGTTAAATTAAGTCCGGTACCACCAGCTTTTAAAGAAATGAGAAATAGATTCCCTTCTCCTTCGTTAAACCGATCGCATAGCTCTACACGTTCCTGCGCTGGTGTACTCCCGTCTAAATAAAAGTATGGAATTGCTTGGCGATTTAACTCACGACCAATAATGGAAAGCATCTTCGTAAATTGAGAAAAAATTAATATTCTCTTTCCTGTGCTTCTACATTCCTCTAAAATCTCTAACAGTTGTTCAAATTTAGCTGAACTTCCTTTGTAATCATCAACAAATAAAGCAGGATGACAACAAATTTGTCGCAATCTCGTTAAACCAGCTAAAATTCTAATTTTATTTTTACGTAACGTATCTTTGTCTAAATGCTTTAACGTTTCTTCCCTTAACTTCGCTAAATAAGCAGCATAAAGACTCTTTTGATCGGGTAATAACTCCGATGATTGTAAGTGCTCTATTTTCTCTGGCAACTCATTTAATACGTCCCCTTTTAATCGTCTTAATACGAATGGTTTCACTCGCTTCGCTATATCTTCACGCCTTAAATCACCGAACTCTTTTCTTCCTGGTAATAATTCCGGGAAGACGACATGGAAGATAGACCATAGCTCTTCTAATGAATTTTCTACAGGTGTACCCGTTAGCCCAAAACGGTATTCAGCTTGAATTATTTTCACAGCTCTTGCCGTTTGCGTTGTAGGGTTTTTAAACGCCTGCGCTTCATCAAGGAATAGTGTATGAAATGGTCTTGCATACAATCTTATATCTCTTCTCAATAATGGATATGACGTAATTACGACATCAAATTCCGTTATATCTTTCAAAATTTTCCGGCGCTCTGCTTGAATTCCATCTGCAATAACTGCTCTAATATGCGGGGCGAATTTTTTCAATTCACTAAACCAATTATAAACAAGAGATGATGGTGAAACGACTAATATAGGCAGTTTCTTTTCTCGAATCTCAGGCAAAACAGAATCTATAAAAGCAATGCTTTGCAACGTTTTTCCAAGTCCCATATCATCTGCTAAAATACCTCCAAAACGGTAATGAGCAAGTGTTTTCATCCATTCGAACCCATATACTTGATACTTTCTCATTTCTGCATTTAAAGTATTTGGCACAGCAAATTTTAATTTTTTCGGGTTTTGAATGTTTTCTACTAACTCTTGAACAGAATCATCCAAACTTAAAACATTGCCTTCATGAAGTCCATTCATCCATTTTACACTCCGAATAAGTGGAACATTTACCTCTTCTCCATGTAAAAATTCTTTCCGAATACCTGATTCTTTTATAAACTGATTAATTTCATTAAACTCTTTACTCTCTAGGGATAAAAACGAACCGTTCGCCAATCGATAATATTTACGTTTCTCTTCAAGGGCCGCTAATACACCTTTAATTTCTGCTTCTGGTATTCCTTTTATATCAAAACGAAATGACAACCAATCAATTCTTTCTTTTCTTCTCACTGTAATAAGAGGAACTGCATCCCCTTTACTAATTCGCAATTTGATTGCTGTCGTCGCATAAATATCAACTAAACCTTTTAATGTTGGCACGACGTGATATAAAAAGTTATACTCAGCTTCTTCATTATGCATAAAGTAACCGCCTTCTGTTTTTGCAAAAGCACTTTCACTCATAATGTCTAAAATCTCTTTTTCCTTTTTCTCATCACGATTAAAAACAGACGGCTGTCCATCCTCTTCTAGCGGATTAATCATGACGTTCCCATAGTGAAATTCAAGACCTGCTAATAAGCGATTTTTCACGCGGTCTAAATACAATTTCGCTTTTAGCGAAGGGGTTTCAACACGATCCGATATTACTTCATCAATGTGTACAGTTCCGAGCTTCATTAATCCTGGTACAACTTTCGAGACGAAATGTTCCATCTTACTTTCTGGAATATAAAACTGATTACTATTTGAACGACTCATCATCTTTTGTAATTCAATAAGTCGCATACAATCTTCAATATGTAAGTGATATAATTTCCCATCGTAAAGTGCATTGTTATACATATCCATAACTTGTACACGATTTAGACCATCTATATGAAGTGTAAATCCACCATTATTTCCCTTCGTAAATTCAAAGTGTAACGGCAACAATCCTTTTGAAACTTGTAATCCCTGAAACAGTTGTTCATTTTGTTTCAGCTGTACATATTCAACTTTAGAAAGTGAAGAGAGCATATCTTTCCATGAAGCTGGTGGTATAAATATCATACTTTCATCTTGTTTCGCATGTACTTCTAGCGTATCTTCATACATTTTTTCGTTATGATACATTTTAATGAGCTGCTGAATAATCGCATCCGTTTCTTGTTTAAAACTATGTACATCTGGTGTATATGTAAATTCATTTGAACAATGAAAAGACTCTCTTTTCTCCACCTTAGAAAGAAATTCTCTAATATGATTTATGAAATACACTTTGGCAAGTTTCAATTGAATTCCAAGAAGAGCCCCTCCACTTCTCGTAGCTACTGGTGTACATATAAACTCAATATCTAATATTTCACGTGTATCAAAACGGTGTTGTTTACTTTTTGGCCTCAGTGGTTTGTCTGCAAACAGCTGAAACATACCACTTGTCAATTGATCATTTCTGTTACTAGTGGAACTCATTCCACCTGTTTGTTGATTATAGTTTATTTGTATTAATACTGCTGCAACATGTTGACAGTACGTTTGAAAAGACGCTAATGAAGGACAACTACATTTTGCAACAACATCACCCTTTTTAGCTTTTTCTACTGTAACATGGAAATCCTCGTTCCCTTTTACTGTCGCCTCGCAAATTTCTTTATTTTCATCATAATGATTTATTATCACTTTATTTGATTTATAATAGGCTTCACCTCTTTTATATGAGGTCTCTCCGCACACTTCTTTAATAATCGATTTATTCAATGTGAAACTCATCGCTTTGACACTTCCTTAATATAAAAGCATTTTCTCTTACTTAACATTTTACATGCTCCACGAGAAAATATAAAATGTTGATTTAACAAAAAAGATGCTTATTTATAAGCATCTTCTTCACTCTATCTCCATCAACCTCTTCGCCTCAAAATACAACACTTGAATAAACTTCTTCGTATTAATTCGCGTATGACCAGAAGATGCGAGTTCATCTTTCGTCATTTCTGTCATACGTTTTCTAACTACGGTGAAATCGAAAAATTTTGGAGCATAGCTTTCAAATTTTGGATTTGAAAAGTCTGTTAATCCTAAAGAAGCCAAATGATTTAACGACTGATAAATAGCTCGACGTACTCTTTGTTCAGACGCTTTTTTCTCTTTATCAATATCCGCATCTAAAGCTAAATCCCCTAGCTTCCTTATCGTAATATGATGAAAAATTTCTTTTAACGCAGGAAAGCCAAACTCAAATGTCTGTGCCTTTTCTTGACCATATAAATATTCCAGCATACTAAGTAAATCTTTACTTCCATTCTCTCCCGCAATACCGAGTTCTGATAGTAAAAAGCGCCCTAAATCTCCTATCTTTTTTCCTTCTTGCACTGGTTCAGTACGCAATTGCGGTTTTTCCCACTGAAACACGTTATTTAATGATTTTTGAATATCATGTATAGAACGCTCCAATCTAATACGCTCCATCACTTTGCGTACAACAGATACAACTTCGATTTTGTTTAATGGTTTTGTAATATAATATTCTACACCAAGTGTATATGCCTCACCTATAAGCTGCTTCGATTCCACTTGAGAAATCATAATGATTTTCCCAGTGAAAGTTGACGCAATGTGACGAACTGTTTCAATTCCGTCCCTCATCGGCATCAACAAATCAATAAATAAAATATCTACTTTTTTAAAATTTAGTTGATCCGCTTCAATAAAAGCTCCGTCATCCGCCTCACCAATTACTTCTCCAAGGTCTCCATCTTCAATAATTTGCGAAAGCATCGAACGGAAAACTTCATCATCGTCTACGATATAATAAAACAAATCTATTCCCCTTCCCGCTTTAAACTATCCTCTGGTAAACAAACGATAAACTTACATCCTCTTTTATTTTCTCGGTCTTCTAATCTCACTTCTCCGCCTAGCTCTGTTACCATTTCATTTATGTAAGAAAGCCCAATACCAGTTGACGGTGTTCCCGTTTGATCATACTTGGAAGTAAATCCTGGCTTAAATACTAATTTCTTATACTTTTGTGCAATACCAGGTCCATCGTCAATTACTTCAAAAAATATATGTTGCTCTCTTTTATATAGCTTAATAATAACGACACCTTTATCTTCAATTGCTTCAACTGCATTCGAAACTAAGTTATTAAAGATTGATAGAACTGTATACACGTGGTATGCAGCATGCTCACCTTCTATATGTTTAGAAAAACGTATATCCTTTTCTAGCATTTCGGCATACTTCTCGTTTATTCTAACAATCATTTCTGCTAACTCATGTCCTTCTACATATTCAGCCACATTTTTATCTAATAACAGTTTAGATAACCCTGCAAATATCCTTTGATTATCCTTTTTTATTTCATGCACTTCCCCTGCTATTTTCAATGCTGTTTTACTACTTGAATCAGCGCTTACTTGTAAATTTCGATATAGTTGATATGCTTCTTGTGTAATTAACTCCGCATTTTGTAACGTCTTTTTCAAATGAACAGATTCTACATATAAATTAGAAAGATGCATTAACATATTTTCATTTTCTTTTCGAACTTGCGATTCTTTTAATTTCGTTTCATATAAATTCATCATATTTAAAAAACCAAGTGCAAAGAAACTACGAAAAATAGCAATAATGATGAGTTTATTTACTTCAGAAATCGTTATTGTTGTACCTAGTACTAACATGTGATAAAACGCAAGTTCTGACATACTTGCAACAATTTCAATTGAAATTCCAAGGCATCCAATAATGATTGGTTTCTGATGGAACTTATTTACCCTGCAAAGCGAAAAAAGACTGCCATAAATAAAATAATAGAAGAACACAGGATAACGCAAATAAAATGATTCTGTCATATGAAATGAACCTTGCATGATCCAGTCAAGGCATACTCGGAATAAGACTACAGATATCCCAACAAGAATACCTGCAACTCCTGCTGGTACTCTTCTTAAAAATAATAATAAAAAGAAGAATAGCGGTGTACCGAAGCTAACTCGAAACGTATCATTAAAGGGATGAAAGTTCAGCTCCCCAGCAATCGGAACAACGACCATTAATATAATTAAAAGGGACATATCTTTCTTCCATAATTGATTCCAATTCAAAGGTGACACTTCCTATACTTTTTTTCAGTAGTAAAAGCGAAAGCCCGCTTATTGTTATAAACGGGCTTTTTTTCTATATTCTAACCTTTTCTACCGCTTTTATTTGGCGATACTCTGGCTTCCACATTGCTTCTTTCACTGCCATCTTAATATCGTTATCACTTAAGTTCACTCTTGCAACACCTTCTGCAACTGCAACTTTAGCTACTTCAATTGCAACCATTTCTGAGATATTACGTAATTCTTCGACCTCTGGTAAAATAGGTGCTCCTGGCTGACTTGTATCTACCATACTTGCAACTGCTTCAGCAGCTGCTGCGAACATTCCATCCGTCATGACGCTTGCTCGTACTACAATTGTTCCAAGACCAAGCCCTGGGAAAATAAGTGCATTATTTGATTGTCCAATCACATACGTTACACCGTTATATGTAACTGGTTCAAATGGACTTCCTGTTGCAACTAACGCTCTTCCTTCTGTCCACTCGATTAAATCTGCTGGTTTTGCTTCAGCAAGTGGCGTCGGATTCGACATTGGTAAAATGATTGGTCTTTCTACGTGAGAAGCCATTTCTTTAATAATCTCTTCTTTAAATGCACCTGCAACAGTAGATGTACCAATTAAAATTGTCGGTTTTACATATTTCACAACTTCAGCAAGTCCGATCACATCATTTTGCTTCCACTCACTTACTTCTGCTTCTTTTCTTGCGTACGGAATTTGGAAATCAAGAAGATCTTCCATATTATCTGTAACTAACCCGTTACGATCAATACACCAGAAACGCTTATATGATTCTTCTTCAGATACGCCTACGCGGACCATCGCATCTCTAACTTGATCTGCGATACCGATTCCAGCCGTACCAGCACCAAATACAACAACACGGTGTTCACTTAGCGGTACACCAGAAGCTTTCACTGCCGATAATACTGCCGCAAGTGAAACTGCACCTGTACCTTGAATATCATCATTAAACGTACAAACATCATGACGATATTTATCTAAAATTTTTCGTGCGTTACGAGAGCTAAAGTCTTCCCAATGTAAAAGTGCTTTCGGGAATTGTTTGTTTACCGCTTGTACAAACGTATCAATAAATTCATCGTAAGCTTCACCTGTTATACGAGGGTGACGATTTCCAATATAAAATGGATTGTTTAATAGCTCCTCACGGTTTGTACCTACATCTAAAATTACCGGTAATACACGACTAGGATCGATTCCAACTGCAGCAGTGTAAACAGCTAATTTTCCGATTGCGATGTTAATACCACCAACGCCCCAGTCACCAATTCCTAATATACCTTCTCCATCTGTTACAACGACTAAATCAATGTTCTCAGCTGTTGCACCGATATTCGTAAATGCTTCTTCGATACCTGATGGATCGTTAATTGATAAATAAACACCACGTGGTTTACGATATTCATGACTATATCTTTGAATTGCTACACCGACAGTTGGTGTATATACAATCGGTAACATTTCTCGTAAATGATCTGTTAATATACGATAAAATAATACTTCATTTCGATCATGTAACGCAGTTAAGTATACATTCTTTAATAAATCATCCGGCTGAGAACTAAATTGTTCGTATGCTCGGCGTGCCTGTTCTTCTAACGTTAAAACCGCTGGCGGTAATAACCCTTTTAAACCTAATTCTTCTCTCTCTTCTTGCGTGAAAGCTACCCCTTTATTTAAAAGTGGTGTTGATAATACTTCTGCTCCTCTTAATGTTGTTTCTAATGCACCATTAGAAGCTACTGTAAACTTGCTCATAACATCCCTACCTCTATTCATATATAGCATTTCTATATTGTAAACAAAAAAGAGGGGATTGTCCCCCTCTTCTTTTAATTTTTCTTTAAAAGAGTTGCTCCTGCAATCCCTGGGTGTGTCATTTCGAATGGATCTAGAATTAACTCTAAGTCTTCTTGTGACAATACACCATTTTTCACACAAAGTTCTCGAACGGATTGGCCTGTTGCAATTGCTTCTTTCGCAACGCGAGCTGCTGCTTCATAACCGATATGAGGGTTCACGGCTGTAATAATTCCTACACTTTTCTCAACATACTCTTTTAAGCGATCTTCATTCGCTTCAATTCCTTTTAAGCAATTATCTGTAAAGGCACGGAAACCGTTATTCATAATGCTAATCGATTGAAGTAAGTTGAAAACAAGTACTGGTTCCATAACGTTTAATTCTAATTGTCCTGCTTCTGAAGCAAGGCAAATTGTATGGTCATTACCAATTACTTGGAACGCAATTTGGTTAATAACTTCTGGCATAACAGGGTTTACTTTCCCTGGCATAATAGAAGAACCTGGTTGACGAGCTGGTAACATAATTTCAGCTAAACCAACACGTGGACCTGATGCCATTAAGCGAAGGTCGTTCGCAATTTTAGACATATTCATCATACATACTTTCAGTGCTGCTGATACTTCTGTGTATGCATCCGTATTTTGCGTTGCATCTACTAAGTCTTCTGCACCAACAAGTGGCAGTTCACTAATTGCAGCTAAATGTTTTACAACTGCTTCAATATATTCTGGATCTGCATTTAAGCCTGTACCAACTGCAGTTGCCCCCATATTTACTTCATATAAATGTTGACGCGATTGTTGAATTCGTTTCATATCACGCTCAAGTACGCGAGAGTATGCTTTAAACTCTTGTCCAAGACGAATTGGCACCGCATCTTGTAAATGTGTACGCCCCATTTTAATAACATGATCAAACTGTTCTGCTTTTAATTCAAATACATCATGCATATAACCCATCGTTTGTAATAAGCCTTCTAATGCATTTAACGTTGCGATATGAATCGCCGTTGGGAATGCATCATTTGTTGATTGGGCCATATTTACATGGCTATTTGGACTAATATAATGATAGTCTCCCTTTTCCATTCCTAATAATTCAAGAGCACGATTGGCAATGACTTCATTTGCGTTCATATTCATTGAAGTACCTGCTCCGCCTTGAATTGGATCGACGATGAAATGATCATGCCATTTTCCATCAAGAATTTCTTGAGCAGCTTCTGCGATCACGCCACCCTTGTTCAATTCCAATCTTCCTACATCTGTATTAGCAAGCGCTGCTGCTTTTTTTACAATTGCGAACGCTCTAATTAAACCTTCATGGATTTTGTATCCTGTAATTGGGAAGTTTTCAACTGCACGCATTGTTTGTACGCCGTAGTATGCATAGTTTGGTACTTCTTTCTCACCTAAAAAATCTTTTTCAATTCGAACACCATTTTTAACTTCAGTTAATGTTGCCATGATTATTCACTCCTTAACGATTTCTTATGCTGCTTTTGTTTCTTTGACTGTTTCTACATATTGTTTTGCTTTCTCATTATCGAATTCGCCTTCCCACTTTGACATAACAATGGCCGCTAATGCATTTCCTAATACATTGACAGATGAGCGAATCATATCTAAAATGCGGTCAATTCCCGCAATTAACGCGATACCTTCTAGTGGTAACCCCATTGAACCTAACGTTGCTAATACAACAACGAACGATGCACCTGGAACTCCCGCCATACCTTTGGATGTTAACATGAGAACGAATAATAACGTTATTTGCTCCGTTAGTGACATGTGTACACCGTACATTTGTGCAACAAACAATGCCGCTAACGCTTGATAAATAGCCGATCCAGTCAAGTTAAATGTATAACCTGTCGGAATTACGAAAGAGGCAACTGCCTTTGGACAACCGAACTCTTCCATTTTTCTCATTATATTAGGTAAAACAGCTTCTGAACTTGCTGTCGTAAATGAAAGAATTAGTTCTTCTTTTAAAATTTTCATTAATGTAAAAATGTTTACGCCAACCATTCGTGCATTAATACCTAATACAATCACAACGAATAGTATAACAGTTACGTATACAGCTAGCACTAGTTTTCCTAAAGGAAGTAGTGTTGCTACACCAAATTTTGCAACCGTAACCGCAATTAAGGCGAATACACCAAATGGTGCAAATTTCATGACTTGATTTGTAACCCAAAACATCGCTTCGAGTACACCTTCAAAGAAGTTAAAGACAGGCTTTCCTTTTTCCCCAATTGCCGCAACTCCTAAACCGAATAATACTGAGAAGAATATAATCGGTAATAGGTCACCTTGTGCAATCGATTCAAATACGTTTTTCGGTACAATGTGAACAATTGTCTCAGCAAAACCTTTCTTCTCTGTTGCATCTGCTGTTTGTTTATAAGAAGAAATATCACTTTGCTGTAAATTACTCATATCAACACCAGTACCTGGTTGGAATATATTCGCTGCAAGTAATCCCATTAAAATAGCAATCGTTGTAATAATTTCAAAATAAAGAATTGTCTTACCACCCAGTTTCCCAAGCTTCTTCATATCTCCTACACCAGCTACTGCAACAATTAATGCTGAAATAACAATTGGTACTACAATCATCTTAATTAAGTGAATAAATATATCCCCAATTGGTGTGATATAAGAAATCGCCGTTTTATTGCCATAAAAGACTGCCCCTACTACAATCCCTAAAACAAGCGCGACAAAAATTTGTGTTGCCAATCCGAATTTTTTCATTTATGTTCATCCCCTTCATGCGAACGCTTTCAATTTGAATTTATAAAAGCTACTCACACATCTTATAAGCGAACCTACAAAATCATACAAAAACCTACAAGTTCGTCACAAAAAATTCAAATATTTTTCTTCTTTTTTTCATTGACACCATTTTGTTAAAAAACGATAAAATAAACTTGATAAGTAATCAGATTGTTTCGTATAATCAAAAAGATATATACTTAAAACAAATTAAAATGAAAAGGAGTGGATGGTATGAAAAGTTACGTGAAAAAATTCGTCCTATCTTCTTCTTTTCTTTTTCATTTTCTTAAAAAGGAACAAAGGCATTCGCCTTTGTTCCTTTTTTATTGCGATCTATATAGGGGGAATTGTTATGAGGTCATATAAACGTGTCTTAATTAAATTAAGCGGCGGTGCACTTGCCGATCAAACTGGAAATAGCTTTAACTCCAAACGATTAGAACATATCGCAAACGAAATTTTATCCATTGTTGATTTGGATATCGAAGTATCCATCGTCATCGGTGGCGGTAACATTTTTAGGGGGCATCTAGCTGAAGAGTGGGGAATTGATCGCGTAGAAGCTGATAATATCGGTACACTAGGTACAATCATTAACAGCTTAATGCTTCGCGGTGTTTTAACAAGTAAAACAAATAGAGAAGTACGCGTTATGACGTCCATTCCATTCAATGCAGTAGCTGAACCATACATTCGCTTGCGTGCAGTCCACCATTTAGATAACGGCTATATCGTTATCTTTGGAGGCGGAAACGGGCAACCGTTCGTGACGACAGATTATCCAAGCGTACAAAGAGCTATTGAAATGAATAGCGATGCCATATTAGTCGCAAAACAAGGTGTCGATGGCGTCTTTACAAGTGATCCAAAGCATAATAAATCAGCAAAAATGTACAGCAAACTAAACTATAATGATGTTGTTAGACAAAATATACAAGTCATGGATCAAGCAGCATTACTGCTTGCCCGGGACTACAATTTACCAGCACATGTCTTTAACTTTGATGAGCCTGGAGTGATGAAACGAATTTGTTTAGGGGAGCATGTAGGGACGTTGATTAATGATGATGCTTCATTGCTTGTGCATGAAAAGTAATTAGTTCTCATAAAAAAGGGGTGTCTATAAAAGACCCCCTTTTCTTTAAACTTTATAAATAAAAATCCACCAAACTCGCAAATTTCTCCTTACAACGCTCCCAAAAAGATAACTTCTCAAAAAACTCTTTCGTCATTACTTTCGAATCACGAAAATCCTCTGTTAACACTGTATTAACTTGCGCTACAATAGGACCACCATGAATATAAAAATTCATTTCATCATTTATATTAAAGCTACGCGAAGTAAAGTTTGTTGTGCCAATAACGGTTAATTCATTATCAATAAGCATTAATTTGCCATGGAACATTCCTTTTTTATACCCATATACAGTAATCCCATTATTAACAGCTTGACGTATGTATGGATACGCCGCTTCTTTTATAAGAGGTAGATCTGGTTTATATGACCAAAGTATTTTTACTGTAACACCACGCTTTTGCGCTGCGATTAAAGCATTCATTGATTCTTCATTTTTCGCTATAAAATACGGCGTTGCAATTACAATGGAGTGCTGAGCTTGTTTTATAAGATCTAAATATTTTTCAGCGACGTGATGCCCATTATAACTAACCATAGTATGTAATGTATTCCCTTTACTAGCTTTATTCGTACTTCTCTTTATATCTTCTTTCGTATCTCGTTTCCAATCTAAAGCAAATTGTTCCTCTAAATCTTTTGCACCTTCCCCTTTTACCCGTACATGATAATCTCTCCAGTACCCAAAGTGTTTATCTTTCCCTAAGTACTCATCTCCTATATTAAAACCACCTGTATAACCAATCTCTCCATCAATTGTTGTAATTCGGCGATGATTACGATGATGAAGGGAATAAAACCCGAATGGTAATTCCTGTTTTCTACTATATGTAAAATGCACACCATTTTTCTGTAATTCTTTTTTCATCTTTCTTTCAAATGATAAATCGTTAAGTAAATCGACAGATAAATATACGTTTACTCCTTCTCTTGCCTTTTCTTTTAATAAGTTTAAAAAAGTATGACTGCTTTTATCATCCGATAAAATAAAAAAATAAGTGTAAATAGATTGTTTCGCTTCTTTTATATCAGTAAATAACTGTTTATAAAATGACTTTCCTTCTACATATAATTGAAAATCACTATAATGAGGTGCATACTCTGTTGGCATGTTTTTCCCAGTTTCCATTTTCCTACCTAAAGTAACATCAATATGCATACAAATTAAAATAAAAGCGAAAATAGCAATAATAATAGAAGTAACTCGTAATATTTTTTTAATCATTTTGATTTCCTTCCGCTCATTTTTCTTTCCACCCTTCTATTTTGGCATTCAAATTCAGATTTCATGCTTCATACAAAAAAGGATGTGACTTAACGTCACACCCTTTTCATATTAAACAAAGTTTCTCGCATCATTATTTCTTCCAAACTTATAAATAGCAATTAAGAAGAATGCTACCGCAAAGGCGAATAAGATTAAAATGTTTACATACAACTCTGAAAATGGGATTCCTTGCTGTAGTTTTGCTATCGTGTCTAGCAACCAACGCTGCGGAAGGAAATCAGCTACTTTTTGTACCGCTTTTGGCATAATGTCATATGGAAAATAACATCCGGCAAGTAAACAAGTTGGTACAATGACCAGATTTTGCATCGTATTTGCCGATGCTGAGTTTTTCGAAAAAGCAACAAGAACTAATGATATTCCAATCGCTATTAAAGCAAATAGCATGAGTACGCCAATCATCACTATGAAAGGCATATTGATATTCGTATGAAAAACATTCGTTAGGAATAGGGTTGTAATTAGAATTTGTACTGTTAGCATCATCATATTTACTCCGACATTAGATAATATAAATCTCTTCCCATCTATCGGTGTTGATAAGAGTCTAAAGTACGTTCTATTTTCTTTTTCTTTTAAAATAGAACCTGATAAGTTCGCTGCTGAAAACAGCATAAACATAATAAGGTAACCCATCGTTTGGTTTGTCATATCTTTATTTTTCGAAGTATCTTCTAGCGTTTCAGTTTTCATCTTAAATGCACTTTTTTGATACCCTGCGTACATAGTATCAAATGTACTTTGATCTGTTCCTGCTACTTTACTAATAGCTGCTACATTATCAATATAGTTATATAAATATGATTTTATAAATACTGTTACTTGATCACCTTTAATCGATGCAATCTCGATATGATTAGGTTTCCCTTCTCGAACACTTTTTGAAAAACCAGAATGTAATGTAATAACTCCATCAAGTTTTTTGGAAGTGAGTTTATCTTCTACTTCCGACTCCTTAACCTTACTCACTTTCACATGATTTAATCCTTCTAAGAACTTTATCGTATCATTTACTATCAGCTCATTTTCCTTATTTACAATCCCGATATTTAACGTGCCTTGCCCCGCATTTCCGTATATCGAAAAAGAGATGAGTGTTCCGATTATCGGCAAACTAATAATAATGAATAACCCTTTTTTATTTTTCAAAAGGACAGATAGCGTTTTTTGTATGAGCCATAAAATATCTTTCATACTATAGCCCCTCCCGTCTACGTAATGCAATAATTGCAATTAATAAAAAGAGTGCTGAAATCCCAAGATTTAAACATATTACTGGCAGTGTCGCTCCTACATCGTTTGCATAAATAATTTTCATGACAGCTGTGTTTGCCCACGTTAATGGTGATAAGTTCGTAACTAAATTTTCTTCTACTACGAAGTATGCACCACCAAAAATAGAAGCTAACTGTATAACAACAAGAATAATTGCTCTCGATGATTCAGCTGTTTTCGTAATATACCCGATCCCTAAACCGAAGCTAATTGCTAGAAAGACTTGTGTTAATAAAATAATAAATATGATTCCAAGGTGGTCGCCCCAATTCGCTTGAAATACAAATTTACTAAATAACATGACAAGTAATACGCAAAGGGCGTTCGCTACTAGGCTACCAAGTACTTTTCCAATAAATATTTCAGCTTTACTTATAGGTGCAGCAATGAGACGATCTCCTGTTTTACGTATGCGTTCTCCTCGGATTAAAGAACTCGCTCCCATTGCAGCATATAATGCAATCATCGTTGTCATTACAATCGCATAGTAATCCATGGAACCTGGTTTTTTCGTAGCTTGTAAGGATGTTTCTTTTATATAATCATTATGATTTCCGTTTGAAATAACTGTGCTCACCTTAGTAGGATCTACTTTTGCAACTTCGGCCGCTACATTGTACTTATCAACAAATGTTGTAAGCATTCCTTCCACAATACTCCCCTCAATACTACTTTTGTCACTTCCGTACAATTTTGCACCATCTTTATTTAACTCTACATAAACAGCATATTTATTTTGCTTCACTTCTTCTTTCCCATCTATACCTTCGGAAGCTTTTTTAAAATGAATACCCGATTTATCGACTTCTTTCGTAAATGCTTCGAACGATTGAGAAAATGTGCTACTCGCTTCATCTTTGTAGAGCACTTGTATATCTTTAATCGCTTGACTATCGCTATCAAATGCATTCGTTAACGCTGTTCCTAACACAAGCATAAGTACAACCGGAAATGCTAACATAAAAACTAAAGTTCTTACGTCTCTGAAATCTCTTTTAATATGCATAACTGCAATATTGAAGATGTTCAATTGATGAACCTCCCTTTACCTTTTCTTCATTTACTTTTTATTTATCTCGTAAGTTTCTTCCAGTCAACGTAAGAAATACAGTTTCTAAATTCGGTGCCTGCTCTTCTAACGAACGAATTTCAATATCGTGATTAATGAAATGCTGAATAATTTTATTTAAATTATTTAATCCTGCATCCGAGTTTACCTTGATTACGTTCTCTTCAATTTGAACAGCTTTCACACCGTTTATCTCTTTTAACTTTTCTACATCTAAATTTTCTACTGACTTCACTTCAATCCAAATATCTTTCGTATCTGTAATAATCGCTTTTAACTGTTCTTTCGTACCTTCTGCAATCACTTTACCGTGGTCGACAATTGCGATTTTTGTACAAATCTCTTCCACTTCTTCCATGTAGTGGCTCGTGTAAATAATCGTGCTTCCCATTTCATTTAATTTCCGAACAGACTGAAGGATATAGTTTCTTGACTGCGGATCAATTCCAACTGTCGGTTCATCCATAATAATTAACTTCGGTCTATGAGCAATTGCACAAGCTATATTCAGTCTTCGTTTCATCCCACCAGAAAAGTTTTTCGGGTAACTCTTATGTTTATCGCTAAGCCCCACAAATTGAAGTGCTTCCTCTACTCTTGCTTTTAGTTCAACCCCTCTTAACCCATACAATCCAGCAAAGAATTTCACATTTTCATAGGCAGTTAACTCTTCATAAATCGCAATATCTTGCGGAACGATTCCGATATTCATTTTTGCAAATCGATTATGTTTCTTTATATTTTTTCCTAGTATGCTAATTTCGCCTTCATTACTTCTTAACAAACCAGCAATCATATTTATCGTTGTACTCTTACCAGCACCATTTGATCCTAAAAAGCCAAATATTTCTCCTTCTTTAATAGATAAAGACATATTATCAACTGCGATAAAATCACCAAATTTTTTCGTTAAATTTTTAATTTCTAATGTATTCATCATTTCACCCCTATTTCGGTTTCTCTGCTATTAGTATAAACAAAAAGAATGAACCTGCTCAGTGCAGAAGTTCATTCTTTTCACATGAGATTATTCACTTTTTTCATATGAGATGGTTCATCTTCGTCCCATTCTCTTATATCGGCAACAACATCGTCACTAAAAAACCACTTGTTCCATCTACAATAATTTTTCCGTTTACAGACGCTGTTCGCTCCTCCATCCCCATAATACCGAGACCTTTCTTAACAAGGGCTGCGCCTTTTCCGTTATCCTTCACTTGCACCTTAACCATCTTGTTAAGTACATGAATATCTATAGAAATAACTGTCGCATCAGCATATTTCATCGCATTTGTTAATGCCTCTGTAACATTTTCACCAATAATTTTCCACTGAATGGGAGAAATCATATCTAAGTTTCCCTTATATACGAAAGGAATGTTTACATCATGCTTACTAGCAAACTCCTCTATGAATAATTTCATACGGTGAATGCCAATTTGCTCAGTTGGTGGCTTCATATTTTTTAATGTAATGCGAATACTTTCAATTCCATCTTTTGAAATGTGAATTGCATTTTGTAATAACTCCGCAGATTTTTCTTTATCTATCCCCATTAATCTCTTTGCTGCTTCCATTTGAATCAATGCGCCTGTCATCGAGTGACCAATTTTATCATGAATTTCTTGTGATAATCGATTTCTCTCTTCTAACTTAAATGTGTATTCTGATTGTCTTATGTACTCTTTATTTTCATGTAAGCTTTTCGTAAGTCGTTGCATATCTTTTCGCATCTTATCATTTTGCGATTCAAGCTTTACTACACGTGATATATATCGATCTGCCATAGTTAAAACGAGAAAAGAAAATGCAACAATTAATCCATAAGTCATTCGAATGCTTTCATCTGTAATTGTAATTGGAAGCATCATAATAACAAAGTGTGACCAATTCTTGTCTATGTAATGGAATGTAATTTCGTATAAATTCAAAGGTAAAAACAAAATAAAAAACGGATGAACCCTCCATGTTAATAACATAACTACACTAATTGAAATACAAATCAATATTTTTTTGTACGTATCTTTTTTTAATATAGAGATTAGCACGTTTACAGAAAGATATAAAAGCAAAGCAAATATAACCCATGGTAAGTTCGTAACATTTGAATGTATGTAACTGAACACAATATATATAAAGACAATTAATTTACTTACAGTTAACCAAAATTCCATATCATTAATCTACTTTCCCTGTTAAGTAATAAATCGCAATTTGTGTGCGATGTTCAAGTCCAGTTTTCCCTAAAACTGACGTAATATAATTTGCAATTGTTCCCTCAGATATAAAAAGCTGTTTCGAAATTTCTTTATTTGAGAAACCTTTTGCAATTAATGCGATAATACTAAGCTCCCTTTCTGTGAAAAGGCTCTTATCAATTTTACATTCTTCCTCTTTACTTTCCATTAAATTAGACTTAATTTTATCGAGGACAACATCTTGCATAACAGTTTGACCGTTATATACTCCTTTTATTGCATCACGAATACGCTCCGGATCGTTATTTTTTAATAAATAACCTTTCGCACCGTTTTTTACTGCATCCAAAATATATTCATCATCATCAAACGTCGTTAAAATAAGCGGTTTTGTTTTCGTCTCTTCACAAATGAACTTCGTCGCCTCTACACCGTTCATATTTGGCATACGAACATCTAAAAGAGCAATATCAACTTCATGCTTTTTACAATATGCTACAGCTTCTTCCCCATCATTTACAGTATCTACTACTTCGAACTCTTCGTATGTATTTAAAATAATTTTCATGCCTTCTCTAATAAAAGAGTTATCATCCGCTATTAATATTTTAATTTTCATGTTTGTTAGCATGGCCCTTCCCCTACTAACATTCACATCCTTTCTCCGTGTAACATTTCCTACTTGCTCATTATATACTTCTGCTTACCATTTTTTCACACTTTTTTTCATCTAGCTCTTCTGCAAAAAATATATTATTCTTTTTTTACAAAATGTGTAGGGTGACTTATCATTCTTTACGTCTATATAATAGAATGCGTCAAAAAGGAGGGAGAGACCCATTGAGGAAAAACAATTAATTGAAAAAGCACAACAAGGAAGCGAACATGCTTTTCGTGTCCTTGTGCAAACATATCGTCACTATATTTTCCAAGTTATCTTTTCTATTTTAAGACATGAAGAAGATGCGAAAGATGTTACACAAGAAGTATTCGTAAAAATTCACGCCTCTCTCCCACATTATCAATTTCGTGGATTAAAAACGTGGATGGCACGTATTGCCACCAATCACGCTATTGATTATAAGAGAAAGAAAGCTAGAGAAAGTGAAGAACTCTTCTTATGTAAAGAAGCTGAGGAAAATATACAGTCCTCTCATAATATTGAGGCTTTATTATTGACGAAAGAGCAAAAATTACTCATTGCCCAAAAACTGCGAGAACTTCCCGAAAATTACCGTGACGTCATTCTCGCACATTACTTAGAAGAAAAGAGCTATCAAGAAATTGCTTTACAGGAAAACATCGAAGTAAAAACAGTCGAAATGAAACTGTATCGAGCACGAAAATGGATTAAAAAACATTGGAAGGAGGAAGAGTTTCTATGATGCATTATTCAAAAGAAGATTGGCGCAATTATACATTAGATTTTATAGAAAGCAATGAACGTGAATCTATGGAAGAACATCTTTATGAATGTGATCATTGTTTAGCACTTTATATGGAAAGTATTGATGAACAACATGAAAACCTTCCAATGATAAATGATGATTCATTTACGAACGAAGTTATGACGCAAATTAATTTTGAAACACTACAGTCTAATGAAAATATAAAAACAACCTCACTAAAGCGCACGATCATTCACTACATAATTGCGACTGCGGCTACAATTATTTTTATGGTAAGTGGTTTATTTCAGTATATTTTTACAGCGACATCAAATTTAGAGAAATCTTCAAAACATAACGAGTCTTCTATCTCACAACAAATTGTAAACAAATCGGTAGACACATCGAAAAAGGACGGAGGTTCAAAGCATGAATAAAAATCCCTTTTTAGCACTTGTATTAGGGCTAATTCCTGGGCTTGGACATTTATATTTAAAGAAATTTGGACGGTTTATTTTATATAGCGGAGGGGCTGTATTTCTATTTATCTTTGCAGCATTTTGTACAATAGCATTAGGAGCCCGTGATATTGCTTTTCTTTCTCTATTTTTACTAGTCGTGTTATGGGCAATCAATTTATTAGATTTAGTTATCACTATTATTAATCAATCGAAAAAACAAGCTGCCGGAGAATTCATAGAATCCTCTAAAGAGAGCGAACGATTTTATATCATTCTCTTATCCATCATCCCTGGACTTGGCCATTTTCAATTAGGACTTATGCAACGCGGACTTACATTTTTAGTAGCTTGCACAGGAATCGGAAGTATGATCATTTTCGTTGCACTTTTAACATCGCAAGAAAGTTTTCTTATCTTCCTTATTACATTACCTGTTTTATGGATTTACAATTTCTTTGACGTTGTTCAGCAACTCCAGAAAAAAGAACGTGGCGAGCAATTAGATGATCGTACTATTTTCGAAGATTTTGAAGAACATCGAGAGCAGGGAAAGAAAAGTAAAACATTTGCTTCTATTTTAGCTATGTTCCCTGGTGCAGGTCATATGTATTTAGGCTTACAACGCCGTGGTCTTCAGCTTATGGCAGCCTTTTTACTATCTATTTATTTACTCGACTTATTAAGACTTTCTGCGTTTTTATTTTTAGTGCCAATCATTTGGTTCTATAGCTTTTTTGATGCTTTACAGCAAACAGCAAAATACGGAAAAGAACGAGTACAAGACGAACCCATTATCGATTATTTTATAAATCATCAAAGATGGATTGGTATCGGATTAATTACACTCGGTGTTTATTATTTATTAGATCAAACAGTCCTTCCTATTTTGAATGATTATTTTGTAACTATATTTAATATTCATCTTAGTGAACTATATTATCGCTATTTCCAAACATCTATCGTTGCGCTCCTTTTAATTGGCGGCGGCTTTAAATTGTTACTTGGAAATAAAGAAAACAAAGGTGGGACAAGCGAATGAGGACTTGGCGTGTTGGAACATTCTCAATGGGGCTTTCTATTATATCGTTAGGATGCTTTTTACTATTTTCAGTCGTAAAAGGAATTCAAGTATTAGATACACTAACTGCATGGTGGCCAGTTTTACTCATCATACTTGGAGCCGAAGTTTTACTATACCTTCTATTTTCTAAGAAGGAACAATCATTTATTAAATATGATATTTTTAGTATTTTCTTTATCGGCGTTTTAGGAAGCGTCGGAATTGCTTTTTACTGTTTATTATCAACTGGATTACTAGAAGAAGTTCGTCACTCTATTAACACAACGAGGCAAACGAGTAATATTCCAGACGGACAATTTGATATACCTGAATCTATCAAAAAAATCGTAGTAGATGCAGGACATCAGCCTCTAACGATAGAGGGAAATAATACAAATCAAATTCATCTTTTGGGAACTTATGAAATGACAACGAAAGCAAATGAAAAACTCAATTTAAAACAAGATGATTTCCTTTCAGTTCAAACGGCTGGAGAAACGATGTATATCACTTTAAAATCATTACCTGTTCAGCATACGTTATTTAATTCAGCACCACAGGTGAAACCAACGCTTGTTCTTCCGCAAAATAAAAATGTGGAAATCCGTGCTTCAAATAACGAACTATCTCTTTATCCAGGTCAATTACAAAATAATTGGTTTGTACAGGAAAGCTCAAGAGTGTCTGTCCATCTTGCAAAAGAAAGTGATGTATCTTTAACAGCAATAACGAATCAAAAAGAAATACACGGAAACACACCTTGGGAGCAAGTAGAAGATTTAACGAAAAAAGAAAATAATTCTTCAGAAGAACATCCAGAATTAAACGAGCAAGAACATTGGTATAAAAATTCGATTAAAACTGGAAATGGGACGTACAAGTTAAATATTGAGAAAACTTATAATTTGAATATGAGCGTTATCGAAAAATAAAAAACCTTCCGCAATTGCGGAAGGTTTTTCTCATATAATCGCTTTAATTCCTTCTAACACTAATCCAATCATAAATCCGCAAACAGCCCCGTTTACTCGGATCCACTGTAAATCTTTACCGACGTTATTTTCAATCATTTCGATTAACGTTTTATCATCTAACTTATCAAGGTTTTCTTGTACAAGCTTACCAATTTTCGAATGGTTCTTCTCAACAAGACTCACAACTTGTTTTTGTAACCAATCTTCTATTTTTTGAACTATCTGTTCATCTTCTTTTATTTTATTCATTTGTTTTTGTAAAAATGGAATAACATATTTATCAGCAAATTCTTCATTATTTACAAAAGCAACTGCTCTTTGTTGTACTTGCTCTAGCATCTCTTTTATTTTGTCAGTAGCATCCCAATTCGCAATCCACTTTTCTTTCCAATTTTCTAATTCCTTTAATAAGGCTTCATTTTCTTTTACATTGATAATTTCTTGACGAATCTTCGCTAATATAAGTTGTCTTGTGGTATTATCAGCCTCTTGTAAGCTGTTAATATTACTAATGATAAACTTCTGCAAAATGCCGCCAATTTTATCTTCATCTACAATATTCATAAATGATTTCAAAGTAAACTGCAAGAATCCATCTACTTTTATATTTTCCATCGCCTTCATACCTAAGCTACCGAGCTGGTAACGAGCTTCATCTTGCGCGGTCCAATCTTTTACCTTCACTAATATGTAATCAAGTGTCTTTTCATCATATTCTTGCACAACTAATTGATCAACAAGCACTTGTAAAATGTTACTTGTATTAATTGTATGTAAATATGTTTTTAATTCTTTTTCAATAATAACAGCTAACTTTTCTGTATCTATTGTTACAATTGCTTTCTCTGCAATCGTTACAATCCCCTTTTTCACAGCATCAGACTGCATTTCTCTCTCAGCAATTTGCAGTACCATTTGTGCTAACTGCATCTCTTTTACTTTATTCGTAATACTTTCTTTCGTCAGCCATTCATTTTCTAACGTATGAATGAGCCCTTTCGTTACTCGTTTACGATTTTTAGGTAATAACGCTGTATGCGGAATTGGAATTCCCATCGGATGACGGAATAAAGCAGTAACCGCAAACCAATCTGCAAGCCCGCCAACCAATCCAGCTTCAAATCCCCCTTGTATAATCTCTCCTGCTACCGTTCCTTGAAAAGGGATAGAAGCCGCGAAGCCGACACCCATAACCCCAAGCGAAATACCCGCTATATATTTAGTCTGTAATGACATCGTATACACATCCTCTTATTATGTAAAATAAAGCTTTTTTGTTGTATTTATTCAATATTAGTTATCCTTTATATATACTATAAAGAACTATTGTGAAAATAACAAAGATTTTTATGTACATGAAAAAATGAGGCTACAATTAGCCTCATTTTTCTTATACCGTTAACTCCAAACCTTTCCTATAATATTCATTCATTACATCTTTTGGAACCATACTTCCACCCGTTCCCCACACAATATGAGTACCTTTTTTCACCTTCTCTGTTAACTGTTGCTTTTGTAAATACTCATCTTCTTTACATACTTTCACTGGCCCTATCATACCTGCTAGTGCAGAAGGCTCTAAACCAATATTCTCCGTATCAGCTAGTTCTTTTAACAATCTATATAACTCTTCATCACTTACTGTGTAATTCCCACTCAAAAATGGTTCCATCGTTTTACCGACAAATCCAGATGGCCTTCCTACCGCAAGTCCATCCGCATCTGTTACATTATCAATTCCGATATCTTGAACGGCAATTTTGTCATGAAGGCCTGTCATTAAGCCGAGTAACATACATGGTGAGTGTGTTGGCTCTGCAAAGAAACAATGAACGTTGTCTTTATACAATAACTTTAAACCGAATGCTACGCCGCCCGGTCCTCCTCCTACTCCGCACGGAAGGTAAACAAATAAAGGGTGATCTTCATCTACTACAACCTCTAACTCTTCTAATTGCTTTTGTAATCGTGATGCGGCTACTGCGTATCCTAAAAATAGATCATGTGAGTTTTCATCGTCTACAAAATAACAGCTAGGATCCGCATCCGCCTGTCGTCTTCCTCTTCTACTGCTTTGCTATAATCATCTTCATATTCAATAACGTTTACACCTTTACTTCTTAATAAACTTTTCTTCCATTCTTTTGCGTCTGCTGACATATGAACGGTTACATTAAAACCTAGATTCGCACTCATAATTCCTATGCTAAGTCCTAAATTCCCTGTAGAACCTACCGCAATTGAATACTTCGAGAAAAACTCTCTACATGTATCACTATCTAAAATGGAATAATCATCTTCTTCTGTTAACATTCCGTGCTGCAATGCTAGTTGCTCAGCATGTTTCAACACTTCATAAATGCCGCCTCTAGCTTTAATTGATCCTGATATCGGGAGATGACTATCACATTTTAATAATAATTCTCCTAAAATAGGTTGCTTGTAATTTGTCTCTAAAGCTTTTTTCATAGAAGGTATTTTCACTAAAGGTGATTCGATTATGCCGTTCGTCCCTTTCGTTTCAGGAAAAACTTTCGCAATATATGGCGCAAAACGCTTTAATCTCTCTTCCGCATCTTTTACATTCTCTTCATTCAATGGTGTACCTTTTATTGCTGTTTCATACTTTTCTATGTTTGGATTTATCCAAAATACTTCTTCTGTTGCGATTAATTTCTTTAATAGTGGATATTCCTCTTTTAATTTCTCTATTTCCTTCATTTCTCTTCCTCCTCATCACCTTGTAGCTTACGATTTAATAAATTATAATTAAATTAATTTTAATATAGTTTAACACAAATCATTCAATTAAGTTAATTTTAATTTAATTTTTTTAAATATAATTTAATAATTATTAAGGAGATTTTCATTATGGAAAATATAGATATCGGTAAAAAAATTGAAAAACAAAGAAAAGAAAAAGGTTTAACTAGTAAAGAACTAGCAAAGATGGCTGATATTACACCATCTATGTTAAGTCAAATTGAGCGCGGGTCCGCTAACCCTTCTATTCAAACATTAAAAGTGCTTGCTAAAGCTCTTGATGTGCCAACATTTAGCTTTTTACTTGAAGATACAAATACAGACGATTTAATTGTACGTTCCCATAAACGAAAGAAAATGATTATCGATAATTTATCATATGAAATGCTTTCACCTGATTTCACTGGAAATTTAGCAACAGCAATTATGACTATCCCGCCTAATACAGCTTCATCAGAAAATGTGCTAGAACATAAAGGAGAAGAATTGGCATTTGTCTTAGATGGGAAAATCACATTATATTTAAATGAGGAAGAATACGTATTAGAAACTGGCGACAGTGTAAAGATACCTGCTTATTTAAAACATAAATGGGTGAATCATTTTAAAAAAAATGCCATTGTTTTGTTTTCTGTTACTCCGCCGATTTTTTAATGTATCAATAAAAACAGGATGATTCTTATAAAATGCGGATTATCCTGTTTTTATTAAATAAGAAAGTGAAATTTTTGTTAAAAACTTAACAGTTGGACCCAATCTGAACAAGCCTCCTAAAAACATATTTACAAGTGAAACTATCCCTCCCATTGACGCTAACGTATCATGAATCAGATTCATCCCACCACTACCAGAGGCACTTGTAATATTCACATAAAAATAAGAAATACGTAAAAATTAATTGTTTTTTCGGAATTTTCTTGAAAAATATGGTAAAATTACTCTTATACTTCTTCTATTTTGCTATTATAGAAATAATTAAATTAGGATACTTTTATCGGATGGGGGAATATATAATGAGTGTGTTATTAAAAGGGCATGAACAGATTGTCAACGAATTAAACATTTTATATCAAGTAATGGTAGCGGAGCAATTAATTGAAGCGAAACAATTAAAAGAAAAAATAGAGAAACAGATTAATAAAATTGAAGCTGATTAAAATCTATCACTTTACTACTCCCTACTAAACTTTAAATATAAGGTCCTAACCGATTGGACAAACATTAAGTATGATACTTTTAGTCAAATTGTTCGTTTCGACAATCTAATAACTGAAGACTTTATTACTTATTATTATCACTTTTTTAAAGCTGAACATGCTACCATTATTGGAAATTATGATGAAGCAAAAAAAGAATACGAAAAAGCTGAATCCCTTTTAAAACATGTACCAGGCGAACTAGAAGAAGCTGAATATAAATATAAATTTGCTATATTTAATCACCATACAAACAAACCACTTACAGCAATCAATTATGCACATCAAGCGAAAGAGATCTTCTCAAAATATCCACGTTATGAAATTAAAATAGCTCTATGCGAAAACATTTTAGGCTCATGTTCTGTTTATTTAAAACAATTCGAACAAGCCGAAGAGAACTATAATTCAGCAATCAATATTTTACAAAAGCTGAAAGACGATACACTAATCTTAAAAGTTCGAAATAACTTAGGTTGGCTCTCCTCTTCTCAAAATCTATCAACCCTTGCTATTAGACATCTTACAATAGTTACAAACAAATTACCTAAACACCTAAAAGCCAATTTTCTACAAGCCAAAGAACATTTTAGTTTAAATGAAAAAGAACTTGCAAACGATTGGGTTCAAAAAGGCTTAGAAATTTGTAATGAATTAAATAATCAAGAATATAAACACCATTTCACTATCTTAAAAACACAACACACTGGTATTCTAGACGACTTAGAAAACGCAATCATTGCAGGCACTACATATTTTAACAGTAAAGAATTATACGATTATGCACAAGAATATTACGAATTATTAGCAGTAGAATTTCATAAAGTGAATAAAATAGAGAAATCTCAAAAATATTTTTTCAAAACTTACGAAGCAAAACAAAAATTATTAACTAAGGAGGCACTAAGATAATGAAAAAGATTAGTTTAGCTATTTTAACCTTTACATGCATACTTGCTTTTGGCTTTAATAATTTCACTGAAAATCAACAAGCAAAACAACTTCCAAAATGGGATACAGATAAACAAGAAACACATGCAGACCTATAGAAACCTAAAAACCCCTAATAAAGGGGTTTTTAGATTTCTACAATATAATGATTTAGCATATGATGAAGAAATACGCTTATAAAAGATAGCCATACACAGATACTCTCTGTACATGGCTATCTTTTATTTTTTCGGCACTAACAAAATCCCTAAACTAATAATACAAAAGCTCATTATTTGCTGTGCTGATAGACCAAACTGAACCGAATTTTGTTCACTAACAAGCGAAATAATGATTTGAGCAAACCCCTCAACAATTAGAAAAATACTTATATTCTTTCCATTTCCGAGCCTTTCATTTTTCATCCATAACAAGCCCATTATACAAAGAGCAAGGATGATCTCGTATACGAAAATAGGGTGATATAATAGTTTAGATTCATATATTTTCATTCCCCATGGTAGTGTCGTTGGTGCACCTACTTCATGATGTAATAGAAAATAAAAGATAGTGCTCACACACAATCCAAAAGGGATTACATCAAGTAAAATACGAAGCAAAAATTGTTCCTTTTTACTTTTCCAAACAATGTATACACTAGCAATTACGCATCCTACTACAATATGTTGCATACTTCCAACAGCTAATAGTGCTTGCACTGGCGCCTCAAAAGCCCATACAGGATTTAAAATTGCTGGTGCAAACTTCCATACAAATACGATGATAAGAAACGCATTTGTTACGGCATCCATCATTTTTTCATATGATACATTTTGATGCCTCATCTTTCGTTTCATCAACATAAATCCAAATAGACTTCCAATTATAAGAGATACGGGTTGTAATCTCACGATCCACTCCATCATCACGAAATCCCCTTTTAGCTCTCAATCAATTTCTTAAATTTCTTTTCTAATTGATCTGGTGGCAATACACCTCGTACATGATCTACTATAATTCCATCTTTATTAACAAAAAATGTCGTCGGTAAAGAGAATACTTTATAATCTAGTCCAGCTACTCCGTCCATATCTAGTAGAACCGGAAACTCAAATCCATAGCGATTAGCAAATGCGCTTGCTTCTTGTACTGGGTCACTAACAGTTGCATTCACCGCAAAAATTTCAACATCCTTTTTATATTTATCATACATATGAACTAAGTCAGGTGCCTCCATTTCACACGGCCCACACCATGATGCCCAAAAATTAATAATATATGGTTTTCCCTTGGCATCATTTAACGACTGCAACTTTCCGTCTAATCCTTTTAATGTGATGCCAGGTGCTTTAAAACCTACTTGTGGTAATACTTCTTTCTCTTGTAACTCTGCTTGCTTTTCTTTCCTTTTCTTCTTTCTTTGAATTATAAAAGTTAACCCCCCGCCCAAGCAAGAGCACCTACTAGTATAATAGCAATTAGTTTCTTCACTTTTCTTCCTCCTCATTTTTAAAAACCTGTAAATCCACCGAATAGACGAATAAAGAATGCTGTAATTTTCGTCATTTGATTTGTATACAATAAAATACCTGTAATATATGATAAACAAGATATATATAGCGATAAAAAGTATAATGATATAAATAACAACACTACTCTATCCACACTACATAGAGTAGTGTTTATCCTTAAAAAAAGAGGCTATATGCACTCTCCGACAATAAGTACAACCGACATACAGAATAAACCTACTGTTACATATACCGAATTCGTATGTAACGGAATAGTAAGCTTAATAACCTTTTCATTTAACACTTGCTCGATTCGTAAATTTATTGCTGTTTTTGCAAATGAAGCTGTAACACATCGATTTTCCATTGTCTTTATTTTAATTAATTTTAATAACGCGCTACCTAACTCAAATGAAGATTCCATTTTTTGCATCGCATATTTATCTGCTGCTAACTCTTGATACGTATGATATCGTTGTAACAATTCTTTTAATATCGGGATGTAAATCATTCCTTCTGCTAATAACGTAAAACAAAATAATTTTAGCGGATCCCAATTTTTTTGATGATATTCTTCATGGAAAATAATCGCATCAATCTCTTCATCTGAAAACGTCTGAAGCAAACCTTCTGACATGACAACTTTCGGACGGAATAATCCAATTGTAAACGCTGCAACTTCCGCAGTCGGCAATATATATATTTGTTTCCCTTTTCTAATAAATGGGATAAGTACTTTTTGTACTTTTTTACTATAGAAAAATTGCCGCCAAATTCTTTTACACACAATCAATACAGTAATTAATAATAACCCCGCTATTATAATACGAACCATTGATAGTTCTTTCATATGTTTTTCTAACTGAAACAAGCAAAACTTTGAAAGGAATAATGCCCTATTTTGAAAGAGAAATGGATATGTAACATAATACAATAACAAGCTGAAAAAGAGGGTACTAACAATGAGCGCTAACAATACGATTTTACGCATTTGCCATTTCATTTCATCGATCCTCTTTTTTTAACTGATTCAATTTGTCTTCTAATTTTTTTATTAAATTCGGATCAGCCTGCTCTAACTCATCTATCATATGTGTTACAACTAAATCTCCAAATTCCCCCACTAATTCCTGTGTCATTTTCTTCGTTTGATTAGATAAGAATTCTTCTTTCGTTTGTATAGCACGATATATGCCACTTCTTTTCACAGTCTGTTTTTCTAAGTGTAATTTCTCTACTAACCTGTTCATAACTGTCATAACAGTATTAAAATTCACAGGCGATTCTTCACTTAACTTCCGCTGGACTTCTTTAATAGTAATACCTTCAGTAGACCAAATAATCTCCATAATCTTCGCTTCAAGCGGTCCAAAGAAATGATTTAATCCTTGCTCATTTAACCTATAGTTTTGCGTAAACATCGTATGACTCCTTTCACACTACGAATTGTAGTACAAATTAAATGAGAGGTCAAACGCAAGTAATATAAACTAAAATTCACTACCTATAAATACGTACCTCATTCTATTCATTATAAGCCTAACTTATCTCCAAATGTATCAAAGAGATACTGCTCTAATATTTGTACACTAAACTTCTCATTACGCCCAAGGGCAAATAATTCCCGATCTTTCGCTACGATAGTATCTAACGGAATAACTACATTATCCACTATTTTTGTAATTTCAATTATATTACTTTTTACATTTACTTCTGTTTTAAATTCAACGTTTTCTAACACTATATGTGAACGTCTTCCTGATGCAAAAAAAGTAAAATTAGGATTTTTAACAACGCCAATTTCAGTCTCTAACGCATATAAATAGTGAAAAATTACATCTCTATGTCCATCTTTTATTATTTTTTCATCCTTCTCATCGTCTAAGTATTCTTTCAGCTTCGTTGTAAATTCAAATCGAAAATCCACTTTTTTTCACGCTCCTTCTTTGTATTTCATATTAAATAAATATATTGAAATAATTTTACCATATTGTAATAAAACTTCCTATTAAAAGTAAAAACTGTTTTAGAAAATCGCTATTATTTCCGATACCCTTTTAAAATATAAGTATAAATTCAATATGAATGAATGCGTCATTATATCTATTTAAACATATTTTTTCCATATTTTGAAACATTAGTATGAAATATTATATATCAATGAATGGTTTCTAATGCATTGGTATATATAGTCAGTAGTTTCTTTACTATTCCGATATACTTAAGCTATATTTTCTAATTATTGATTACATTACGGAAGGAATGTAACTCTCTTCTATCGAATTTTTATATAACAAAAATGATTAGGTGGTGCTTTACTATGAAATTAGCTGTCATTGGTGGCGGTGATTTACAAGATTCAAATCACTTGCCTATTAATGAACGCCTTATAGAATTAACAAATAAACAGTACCCAAAAATATTGTTTATTCCAACGGCTAGTCATGATGATGAAAGCTATATAAAATTATTTTTAGACACGTTTGAAAAACAATTACATTGTGAAGTACAAATTTTACGCATTACAACAGATTCACCTTCTAAGTATGAAATAGACGAGATGATTCATTCAGCCGATTTAATTTATTTAGGTGGTGGAAACTATATTCACATGCTTACACAATGGAAAGAATATAGACTTGATGAAAAATTATTATTGGCTCTACAGCAAGGAACACTTATTGCTGGTTATAGTGCTGGTGCTATGTGTTGGTTCACGTCTAGTATCCGATCAGATTATGAAGGTTTTGGTTATATAGAGAGTAACGGATGGGGTATTGTTAATAAAAGATTTTGTCCACATTATAATCAATTAAACAGAATGAACGCCTTCCATTCCTTTTTACAAAATCATCAAGGGAATATAGAAGGAATTGCACTGGAGGATAATTGTGCTTTATATATTACAGAGGAATCCTTTGAGATTATCGGTGAACCAGAAAAAGCGTGGGAGTTTTATATGAGTGATCAAACACTCATTAGACAACATTTTGATATCACTTTAAAAAGCTATTTGTAAACCTCCACTTACGAAAAAATGTCCCTAAGTCTAATTACTTAGGGACATTTTTCTATTTAACTAACTAATCGTGTAATTCGTTTCTTTTGCCATGAAAGCTTATAATATGCATACTGTAATATTAAGCTGACAATAAATGCTGCTGGATACCCGATCCAGATGCCTTCTATTCCAAGACTTGTATGGTAAGAAAGATAATATGCTACGGGGACTTCTACAAGCCAAATTGAAACAACTCCAATAACAGTTGGCCAAAGTACTGTACCGCTCGCTCGCATTGTCGCACTAATAATTTGTGCATGACCGAAAATTAAATAACTCCATAACGTAATCATAACTAAGCTATGAGCAATTTCAATTGTAGTTTGACTCGTTAAAAATAGTGATAAAATGTCTCTTGAGAATAAGTAAATAAGAGATATTAACACACCACCGATGACGTAGTTCATAATAATTCCGGCCTTCACAACTTTCTGCAATCGATCAAATTGATTCCCCCCAATCGATTGCGCCGCAAAAATAGAAACTGTAATACCAAGGCTAACTGCTGGCATTTGCACATAACTTGCAACTTGATTCACAACGCCGTAAGCAGCTGTTGCATCCGAACCGTAACGATTTACAAACGCGATTACGGCAATTTCAGATAATGAAACTAATATCATATTAATACTCGCTGGAATACCGAGCCTTAGCAATAACTTTAATAACTCCCAGTCCATTCGAAGATACTTTCTTACTGTGCCATCTAGTTGTAGTGGGTGATTTTTCTTCTTTAAATACACAAGCATGACAAGAAACGTAATAACTGTAGATATAACAGAAGCATAGGCCGCTCCATACACATCTAATTTCGGAGCTCCTAACCATCCAAAAATAAGAATCGGTAATAAGATCATATTTAGCGCTGTACTTACAATTAAAAAGTAAAATGGCGTTTTAGAATCTCCTGTACCTCTCATAAATGTTGTATATGCAAAATATAAAAATAATACTGGCATCGATATAAATAAAATTCGTGCATAATGTACACTTATTTCAATAATATTTTCTGGCGTTCCCATAAGACGCATAATATCCATCGCAAAAATACTACCTATTATCGCTAATACAACTCCGATAATAAAAGTAAACGTAAGCGTAGTACCGACAATAGCTTTTAAACGATCTTCATTTTTAGCACCAAACGCCTGACCAATTAAAATAGAGCTTCCTGAACCGATACCAATTACGAATGAAACAAGTAAAAAGAACAAAGGAAAGAATGCTGATATAGCCGCTAAATCATTAACTCCAAGCCATCTTCCTACTACTACCATACCAAATAATTGTCCAACTGATTGTAGTACATTACTTAATAATAACGGTACTAAAAACAGAGACATCGATTTCCAAATCGGTTTACTCTCACTTTCCAACTTTTGTGACTCCGCACCTTCTTTATTGTTATCTGCAGGTGGTTTCAAATTTCATTTCTCCTTTTATTAAAAATCTGTTTTCAATATCTATCTCTTTGTATAGTTGTTATAATACTGTGCTTCTATTCATTTTCCTTCCGCATGATTATAACTTCACCCAATATTGACTTCCATCGGCTGTTCGATCTAAAAATCCATATTCGATTAAATATCTTCTTAAAGTTACGAAATCAGGGTATACATTTTCTATCACTGTATTTACTTCTTTTTCAGTATACTTTTTATTACTATCAAACTTCTTTACTAAATGACGTAAGATAATTAATTTACGCTTTTGTTTCTTCGGAAATTTAGAGAGAGGTCCATCTAACCCTTCTGTAAAATGAGCTTTTAATACTTCATCATTTTCTTCTTCCGTAATATTGTATCGATCATCCACCATCGTTGCTGTTCTATGAATTGGCACAAATTTCGTTTGTACTTTTGATTTTTCTTCTGATAATTCCATTAGTGCTAAAAATACTTTTGCTTGCTTCATTTTCTCTCGCAGTGTAAATCGATGATTACGAATTGTTGATGTACTTCCGCCATCCAACTCTTTTACAATTTGTTTATCATTCAGTCCCATATGGAAAAACTGAACCATTCTCTTTTGTAAATCCGTTAAACCAGTAAATTTCTTATCCATATTTAATAAATAATCAAACATAGATGTATGCTCATTTTGAATATGCAATTGGACGAACTTTTCTGCTTCATACCAAACTTGATTATCTTGATAAATAACACCTTTAATAAATGTTTCACCACAAGCTAAGCAAATGTACTCCTCTTTTGCTTCATCAAACACATACCCTTTCTTTAATTCTTCTATTGACGCATCCCAAAACTTCTCTGAAATATCATTCACACTAAACACTCCTTCAAAATGTTTATTTTAAAACCAAACAAATTACCATAACGTTTATTGTCACTTTACCATCTTATCACAACGCAAACAAACATTTCAATCTTTCGTTTACCCATTTTATAAACTTTTATAAAAACATCTACCGAACTTCTTTAATACAACGAAAAGCGAATATGTTTATACAAATTCATTTTATAAAATGTGAAATAGAATATGAATATTCTTCAAGACCCTTGGTTTACCGTTAAGCAAATTGCACAGAATACATATGCGATTAGTGAATATGGAACCTGTATTCACTCATTACAAAACTTCAGTATTCAATTTTAACGACAAAAAGGATGTTTTCGTATAAGAAAACATCCTTTACTTTTTATATATTCTATTTACAGTCTCTACTAAAACTTTACTTGCTCGTACAAATGTATGCTTTCGATTTCTATCTTCAACAAATTTATTAGCACAACTACTCATAATCATCATACAACTAATTATGACTAACGCTATCTTTCTATTCTTGTAAGTCACTTCATGCCACTCCACTATTACAAAACTTCTTTTGAATTTATCCCATCAAGAAATTTTACATGAATAATAAAACGTATGAATATGCAATTCTGCATATTCATACGTTTTATTACAATATTATGATTTAATTTAGTTAAAGAACAAGTATACCGAGGTGACTGACTTGAAATTTAAAGCGAAAAAAAATCCATTCCACGTCATTTTCATTACATTATTTATAATTATTTTTTTCGTTTCGTTATTCTTCCAAAATGAAAATTCTATTTTTTTCACTCTCATGATGCTATTAAATATCGTGAATCTTTCTTCATTCTATTTCTCTCACTACAACGTAACGGAATCATCTCTTGTTGTAAAACACGGTTTCATACTTCGTACTGAAATCTCATTCAAAGACATTCGCCATATTAAGTACTCTGGCAAAAAACTTCGTTCAAAAAAATGGACTAGGCAACAATTAGAAATTAATTATAATTTATTTGACTCAGTGACCACTTTCGTACCACAAGAAGAAGAAAAATTCATTTCACTCTTAAAAGAGAACTGCCCACAGATGAGAGTAATGAATACGCCTGCTAACAAATAATATATTTTGAAACTTGCAGTATTGCAAGTAGATGAAACATAAAAATGAACATCAAAAAAGCCAAGATTCTATACTAAGAACCTTGGCTTTTTCTATTACTCTTTTGGAGCAATCATTTTCTTCGGATCTACAATTTCATCAAATTTCTCTTCTGTTAGTAGTCCAGATTGTAATGCAGCTTCTTTTAAAGTTAATCCCTCTTTATGAGCATGCTTCGCAATTTTCGCTGCATTTTCATATCCGATATGTGGGTTTAGCGCTGTTACAAGCATTAGTGAACGATTCACATTTTCATTAATTACTTCTTCATCTGCTTCAATACCAACTGCACAATTGTCATTAAACGAAACAATTGCATCCGCTAATAAGTGGGCTGATTGTAAGAAGTTATAAGCAATAACAGGTTTAAATACGTTTAACTCAAAGTTACCTTGGCTCGCAGCAAATCCGATCGTTGCATCATTCCCCATCACTTGTGCTACAACCATCGTTAATGCTTCACTTTGCGTTGGATTTACTTTACCTGGCATAATAGAGCTTCCCGGTTCATTTGCTGGAATAATAATTTCTCCAAGACCACTACGTGGACCACTTGCAAGCCAACGTACATCGTTAGCGATCTTCATTAGATCCGCAGCTAATGCTTTTAATGCACCGTGAGTATATACAACTTCATCATGGCTCGTTAATGCATGGAACTTATTTGGTGCAGAAACAAATTGTTTACCTGTAAATTGACTAATTTCCTCTGATACCATCTCACCAAATTTAGGATGAGCATTAATACCTGTTCCAACCGCAGTTCCACCAATTGCTAACTCTTTCATATATGTATTGCTCTCTGCAATCATACGCTCTGTTTTTTCAAGCATACGGTGCCATCCGCTAATTTCTTGTCCTAAAGTTAACGGTGTTGCATCTTGTAAATGTGTACGACCAATTTTTATAATATGTTCAAATGCAGTTACTTTTTCTGCTAAAGTTTCTTTTAATTTCGTAATTGCTGGTAATACGTGATTTTCTACTGCGATTACACAAGCTACATGAAGTGCCGTTGGAAATGTATCATTTGAACTTTGTGACATGTTCACATCATCATTTGGATGAATATGTACGTCAGATCCCTTCTCTTTCAAAATTTGATTCCCACGATTTGCAATTACTTCATTCACATTCATGTTTGACTGTGTACCACTACCTGTTTGCCATACGACAAGCGGAAAATGTTCATTCCATTTCCCTGCAATCACTTCATCAGCAGCTTCTACAATTGCTTCTGCTTTTTCTTGTGATAGCTTTCCTAATTTTTGATTGCTAAGCGCTGCACTCTTCTTTAAAATTGCAAATGCTTTTACAATTTCAAGCGGCATTTGCTCTGTTCCAATTGGAAAGTTTTCTTTACTACGTTGTGTTTGTGCTGCCCATAATTTATCAGCTGGAACTTTTATTTCTCCTAATGTATCTCTTTCAATTCTGTACTCCATGTTTTCATCCCCTTGAAAATATATTACCTACATCTCTTATAATAACAGACTTCCTCTTAAATGATAAGAATTCTCACTCTTATATATAGATATTCTATATGTATTTTAAAAAATTCCTCTTGACCTAAACTTAAGTTTAGGCTGTATCCTTTCCATTGTAACCTACTATAACACTACTGGAGGAATTCAATATGAAAAAATATGCTTTTATAACAGGTGCGAATAAAGGAATTGGATATGAACTTGTTCGTCAATTAGCAGAAAAAGATTATCACGTATTTTTAGGTGCTCGTAATGAACAACTTGGACAACAAGCCGTAGAATCTTTAAATGTTTCAAACGTTTCCTATATTCAAGTAGATATTTCAAATTCACAATCCATTCAAGAAGCAACAAAAAAAATTTACGAAACGACTGACCACTTACATTTATTAATTAATAACGCAGGCATAGCGCTAGACTTCAATACACTACCTAGTGAATTAAATATTGAAACTTTACGCCAAGGATTTGAAGTTAATTTTTTTGGAACTTTCCAAATGATACAAGCCTTTTTACCATTATTAAAGAATTCAAACAACAGTAAAATAATAAATATAACAACTGACATGGCCTCACTAACAATGTTTGCTAATGGTGAAACACATCCAATCAATACACTAGGATATAATTCTTCCAAAACAGCTATTAATGCTTTAACATTAGCTTTTAGTAAAGAATTTGCTACTAACGGTCCAGAAGTATTTGGGGTAACTCCTGGTTTTACAACTACAGATCTTAATGGAAATTCCCCCGGTGGCCATACAACCACTGAAAGTGCTAAAATTATTATTAAATATGCATTAAGTGAAACAAACTATAATGGTAAAATACTAAATAAAAATGGCATTATACCTTGGTAACAAAAGGATGAATGATATGTATTATACAATTGGGCAAGTCGCCAAAATGCAACACTTAACTATTTCTCAAATACGTTATTACGATAAACAAGGACTGTTCCCTTTTCTGCAAAGAAATGAAAAAGGAGATCGAGTTTTTGATGAAGAAGCACTCAAATATTTAGAAATGATTTTGTGTTTAAAAAACACTGGTATGCCTATTCAAAAAATAAAACAATTTATCGACTGGTCTATGGAAGGAGAATCTACCATCTTTCAACGGTTGGAATTAATGAAACAACAGGAGACCAATGTCTTACAGCTTATCCAAGACACTGAAAAAAACTTAAAAAAGATACAACAAAAAATTGCTAAATATGAGAATGAAATAACTTCAGCAGATGCTATTACAAAATAAAAAAATCACCTTCTACATATTGTAGAAGGTGATTTTTATTTTATGATGCTTGCTTTCCTTTATCTGCATCATCTACATACCAGATGAATTTGCCTGTATATCCATAAATAACTGCTAAAATTAACGATACGAAGCTTAACCACATAAACGGAACGTATGAGAACGTTGCTACACCTAAAATACCAGCCATAAAAATACCATTATCAGACCATGGAACCATACCTGAAGTTAACGTTCCACCTACTTCTGAGTTACGTGCTAATACACGACGGTCTATTTTTAATTTATCATAGCTATCTTCCATAATTTTTGGTGTTAAAATTAGTGATACATACATCGCACAACCAAATATATTAGCTAAGAATGCCACGATTAATGTAGACAACGTTACATTACCTGCAGAATTTAATTTCTTCTCAAATTTTGATACGATTACTTTTAAAACACCTAGTTTTTCAAGTAATCCACCAAATCCTAAACCGAAAATAATAACAGCTACTGAGCCAAGCATACCGTTAATTCCACCACGGTTTAATAACTTGTCAACAAACTCAACACCAGATTGAATTGAGAATCCGTTATAAGCTGTTCCAATCGCTTCTCCAAAGTTCATCCCTTGGAAAAGAGTTGCCCAAATTGCACCAATTAAAGCTCCCATTGCAATTGTTGGCATAGACGGTTTCTTCATCGCTAATAGAACGATAACAATGATCGCCGGAACAAGCATCCATATTTTAATATCAAATTGCTTTAATAAAGCTTCTTTTAAAAATTCTACTCGATTCAAATCAACATTATCTCCGCCATACATCCAACCAGCTACAGTAAACATAATACTAGTAATAATATAAGCCGGAACATCTAATACGAGCATAGCTCGAACGTGAGCAATAACATCTACTTTCGCCATAGAAGCTGCAAGAACTGTGCTATCAGAAAGTGGTGATAATTTGTCACCGAAATAAGCTCCTGAAAGAACTGCACCAGCAACAAGCGGAAGTGGTAAACCAAGTCCTTCACCAATCGCCATCATAGCAATACCTGCTGTTCCTACTGTTCCCCAAGACGTTCCTGTCGCGATAGAAGTTATAGAACAAATAATTAATGTTGCTAATAGGAATATGCTAGGGTGAATAAATTCTAATCCATAATAAATTAATGTTGGTACTACCCCACCAGCAATCCATGTTCCAATTAAAGCACCTACTGCAACTAAAATCAGTATTGCTTCTAATCCGTTAGAAATCCCTTTCGTAATTGCATCTTGCAATTCTTGATAACGAAATCCTAATCTTAATCCAAGCGCAATTACTAAAAACCATGAAATAAATAGCGCTAATTGAATTGGGAGATCAAAAATCGTTTGGAAGGAAAAGACAACAGCAAGAAATAGTAATAAAAGAACTATGATTTCTAGCATCGATGGTAATCTTACACTTTTCATTTTTTTCTCTCCTTACAAGTCGATAACATGACGTATGTCGTCTTACATGTATGTAATATACAATTAGCGAAGACAAAACAAAATTTTCATATTATTTCGATTTATTTTTCCAGTATAATATATTCACAACCCTTTCTATTGTAAAAGTAGATTACGTTTTTCGCAATGAAAAATATAAAAAATGTTGTATTTTTATTTATCCCGATATTTTCGGCCAATAAGACCTCCGCCTTAAAATTCAGTAAGCGCAAAGCACTTAGGTAAGAAATTAACTACTGTAACATCCCGGACTGACATGAACGTATTAAAGCTTCACTTTATTTACAAAGAAAAATCCCATACTAACTTTTTTAATATTTGCTGCAACAAAACTTTTTACAACTATCTTCACTTTTTAATTCACACCATTATTTCCCACGCAAAAATAGGACACACATCATAAAAATGATGCATGCCCTACCTTTATTTATACATATTTTGTATTTCTTCTTTATTTTTAAGTATTTCCTCAAACTTATCACTACAACCCTTCGGAAATAACACTCCCAGTCCATATGAATGCGCAAATTGAAAATGAGGGTACTTCGCTTTTACCTCATCCCAAAACTTATATACGCCGAAATCACCACTTCTAACTTCAATATCATGAAATAATACAATACCATTTTTCGCGACTTTAGGCAGCCAGGTGTTATAATCGTGAGAAACAGCTTCATACGTATGATATCCATCAATATGCAAAAGATTTATCGTTTCATCTTGAAACCGGTCTACAGCATCATCAAAAGTAGATCGAATTAAATTTCCTATATTAAGGTAGTTATCGCTCACTACTTTTTCTACTATTTGAAAAACCCCTTCTCCATATGGACCTGTGTGCCCATCTCCAGCCCAAGTATCTACTGCAAAGCATTTAGTCGATAACCCTCCATCTTTTACTCCCTGACAAAAACTAAAAAAGGAAGCTCCTAAATGTGTACCTAGCTCGACTAAAGTTTCTGGTTTTTCAAATCGTACTAAGTCATATGCAAAATCTAAATGTCCACTCCACGCAGATTGTGACCGAATAATAGGACTAAATGTTTCAAATTCAAATGATGGTTTATGAGTAACCCAGTTCATCGCATAACTCCTTCTGCACATATTTTTAACAAACCAAATTACTCTTATCTTTATTTTTTTATCGCCATGATTATGATTCTATTTCATGAAAATATGAAGAATTTATTCTTTTCTATTGAGGTAAAACATCATATACATATGGGTCAGTTGGCTTATTAATTTTCTCGATTTTGTTTACTTTTACAAGTGAAAAGACTGTTCCTTTATATGTCGTTTCATCTAATAATCCTGTTATTTTCACCCATGTTTCTTCTGGAATATTTTCAACATTTTTCCCCGTAACAATCATCCCCCAGACTGATGCATCCGCAATACAACAAGTTATGCCATATCGAGCCACTACCGCTTTATTACCCGTCACATCCTTATCATTATACATAAACCCTGAGAATGTAATTTCTTTCCCTTTAAATCCTTTTACATTTTGACCAATTATACTCATTGTTTGAACATAATCCTTATCCTCTACTTGTATTTTTCGTTGTCCTAACATACTTTTTACTACTTGCTCTTCCGTTTCATAAGTCGTTGATAAATTTGATGTTTCATCTGGATCATCGAATACCTCTTGCCCATCAAAATCATCCTGTTTCCCCTCTTTTTCGTTACCTTCCATACTTCTCGCCTGTACACTTTGATTCATACCCCTTTTTCCTGCTAAACTTCCATCAATTGTTACACTTCCAAAGAGAAAAGCACTAACTATCGGAACAACAAATAAAACATATACAAAGAAACTTTTTATCCCTGATTTTAATGCTGTATGGTGCTTACAACAATTACAATCACCCTCTTTTTCTCTCCAAACTTGTAAAGAACCAAGAAGTAAAATCACTACAAAAGCTATATACGTAAATTTAATCATTTTTGGAGCGATAAAATTATAAATATTCCCTGTTACAAGTAGTTTAAATAAGAGCATTGCTAAACCAATTAAAATAATTCCACGAATATAGCGATGATATGCCTTCTGCTCCTCTTTCTCCATTCTTTCTCACCTCCTATAACATTATGATTTGCAGGATGGTATACACAGATACAATGACAATTCCCATCAAAAAGAATACAAATTTCTTTTGAAAATATGCAAATAGCATTAACGTATTTTTCATATCAAGCATAGGCCCAAACACAAGAAATGCGAGAAGTGCCTTTACTGAGAAGACATGTCCAAAAGATGCCGCTATAAAAGCATCGGCTGCAGAGCAAATTGATAAAACATAACCAAATCCCATCATAATAAAGGGGGCAATTACTTCGTTATGTGCTACTGCATCCAGTACATTCCGATCAAAAAACGTTTGAAATACACTTGCTAAAAAAGCACCAATCAATAAATACTTACCAGTATCAAAAAACTCATCTACAGTGTGATTCGTAACACCTTTCCAACTCTTTTTTTTGCTTGTTTGAACTGAAACCTCTACATCTTTTAAAACATTTCTTTCGCGATAGCAATAATACACAATTAGACCTATGAATAGAGCAACTAGAATTGTTATCCCAAAGCGTGTATATACAACGTAATCATTTTTTTGAAACGCATATACAGTAGATAAAAGAACAACTGGATTCATAATGGGTGCACTCAATAAAATAACAATGCCTAAATGAAGTGGTAGCCCCTTTTGAATGAGCCTTCTTACAATTGGTATAATGACACATTCACACATTGGAAAAAGAACTCCCACAAATACTGCTGGAATCATTGCAACAATCGGAGATTTCGGCATTACTTTTTGAATCATATCTTCCGTCACAAACACTTGAATAAATGAAGAAACAATTACCCCTAATAAAATAAAGGGTATTGCTTCAAAAATGATACTTAAAAATACTGTATTCACATTCAACCATTCCTGTGGCATATTTTTGTGCAAATTTGCTAGACTTGTAAAATCTACAAAAAATAATAAAAAGAGAAACATAGCGATAAGAGCTATGCCTACTAATTCTTTTGAAACTCTATTAAAGACCAAGCTTCTCGCCTCCATTTTATTTATATGTAAACATGTGCTTGTCCAAATGCCTTCATACTACAGCACAAATTTTATAGTCTATTTCTATTCTTAAATCGTAATCATTATGATTTATTATTGATTTTTCTTTTCCCATCGTTTAATATAAAACGTAATCATTACGATTTAAAGGAGAGATCATTTCATGAAAAAAGTACCTATCACTGTATTAAGTGGTTTTTTAGGATCTGGAAAAACTACCTTACTACATCACATTTTAACTAATAAGAATAACTTAAAAGTAGCTGTTATCGTTAATGATATGAGCGAAGTAAACATTGATGCATCTCTTATAAAAAAGGGTGGTTTTTCACGTACGGAGGAAAAACTAGTAGAGATTCAAAATGGCTGTATTTGTTGTACACTACGAGAAGATTTAATGATAGAAGTGAATCGTCTTGTGGAAAATGGTGATATTGACTATATTATTATTGAATCTTCTGGTATAAGTGAGCCTATTCCAGTTGCTCAAACGTTTACTTATACAGACGAAGTTCTTAACATTGATTTAACGAAAAATTGTCGCCTCGATACGATGGTTACAGTTGTAGATGCAAATAGATTTTGGGATGATTTTGCAGATGGAGAAAGTTTATTAGACCGAAAACAAGCAATCGATGAGAATGATACCCGGGAAGTTATTGATTTATTAATAGATCAAATTGAGTTTGCAAACGTAATTATTCTTAATAAGATAGATTTGCTAGAAAAAGAAGATGTGATAGAGCTTCATCATTTACTAAAAAAATTAAATCCTAATGCAAAAGTTCTTGAATCTTCGTTTAGCAAAGTACCATTACAAGAAATTTTAAACACAAATCTATTTAATTATGAAGAAGCTAGTCAATCGGCCGGCTGGATACAAGAATTAAATAGTGACCATCATACACCGGAAACGGAAGAATACGGTATCAATTCCTTTGTTTACCGCCGCAAATATCCTTTCCATCCCGAGCGCCTTATGAATTGGCTAGAAAGATGGCCTTTAGATGTTGTAAGAGCGAAAGGATTCTTCTGGCTGGCATCTCGTAATAATATGATAGGGCTTCTATCTCAAGCAGGTTCCTCTATTATAATTCAAGGAGCCGGTGAGTGGATAGCGGCATTACCTGAAACTGAAAGAAATCAAATGTTTACAGAAGAACCAGAAGTATTGAAAAACTGGGATAAACAATATGGAGATCGAATAACCGAACTCGTATTTATCGGAATTGATATGAACCGTTCTTTAATTGAACAATCATTAGATAGTTGTCTATTAACAGAGAAAGAAATGAAACAAGATTGGGATATATTTGTTGATCCTATTCCAGCTTTTACTTATACTTCATAATTCAAAATAGAAAGGCTTCTGTAAACGGAAGCCTTTCTATTTTATCGTTCTCTGATCTAACACACATCTTTAATTTGAATAACAACTTTACATTAAGTAAGAAATTTCAGTTTGTTTTTAATTCTTTTCGTGATATATTGCATATTGTATACGATATATTTCTTGAAAGGAGGACTCTATACATTATGGATTCGAATCGTTTAAAAGGAATCATTATGGTTGTAATCGGTGCTTGTTTATGGGGCTTGTCTGGAACAGCTGCACAACAACTTTTTCAATATGACAATGTTTCAACCGAATGGTTAGTTACGATCCGTTTACTTATATCTGGAATTATTTTGCTCATTATTTCCTCATTCGGAACGAGAAAAAAAGAGATATTTGGCATTTGGAAACAAAAATCTGATGCTATTAAAATGATTTTGTTCGGTCTATTCGGTATGCTTGCTGTACAGTATACGTATTTCGCTTCAATTAAAGAAGGAAATGCTGCCGTGGCAACATTATTACAATATTTAGCTCCTATATTCATCACTGTATACTTACTTTTCAAATGGAACGTTCGTCCATCAAAAATTGATTTCATTTCAATTACCCTTTCATTAGTAGGTACTTTTCTCTTACTAACAAACGGGTCTGTTCATAACTTGGCTGTTTCTACACCAGCTATTATTTGGGGGATTTTATCTGGATTATCTCTCGCTTTTTATAGTTTATATTCAAAGGAATTGTTAGAAAAATGGTCTTCCTCCGTTATCGTTGGATGGGGCATGATTATTGGGGGTATTGGTGTAACGATTGTACACTTTACTTCTACAAACGAATTCATTTTATTATCAACTATGAAATATGTAAAACTAAGTACCCTACCGCTCATCACATTTGTCGTCATTTTCGGGACACTTATTGCCTTTTATTTATACTTAGACAGCATACGATACCTGACTCCGAAAGAAACAACATTATTTGGTTGCACAGAACCACTCGCAGCTATTATTTCTTCTGTACTTATATTGCAAGTGCCATTTCAATCTTTTCAGTTATTAGGCGCTTTTTGTGTCATTGTAATGGTACTCATCTTAAGCCAAAAGCCGGATGAAGGGAAACAAAAATTAAAGCTTGTTCATGTAAAAAAGGAAAATATACAATGAAAGGATTGAATTCACTATGCCTGTCCCTCAAAATTATATAAAACCAGGAAGAGTTTCAGCAAAATCACTCGTTTTAAATCAACTACAAAATTGGATTATTGAAGGTGTACTGAAGCCCAATGAAAAAATTAATGATGGGGAATTGGCTGAGGCACTAGGAGTAAGCAGAACACCTGTAAGAGAAGCACTTCAAATATTAGAGCTTTCTGGATTAGTGGAAATGGTACCAGGGCAAAAAACGAAAATTGCTCCTATTAAGTTAGACGACGTATCTATCATTTATGAAACGATGGCTGGTCTTCACTCTATTATAGGAAAGCAAGCTCTTCAAAACATTACAGACGCTGATATTCAACTACTTTCTGAAATAAATGAGCATTTTCAGCAATCTATAGAGAAAAAAAACGCAAAACAAGCTTTAGAATTAGATATACAATTCCACAATACAATTTCTTCTATTGCTAAAAACCAATATATTGAACCCTTTCTAGAAAATATGCAACTTCACGTTTTACGTCTTGAATATTTGTTTTTCCAAAACTTTGTTCCAGCAAGTCAATCTATTGAAGAACATCACTCTATCATTCAAGCATTACAGAAGCAGGACGAAAAACAAATGGAACAAATAATGACCCAAAACTGGCTCCGTCCCATGAAAGAAATACAAAAAATAATTTCTACGAAATAAAAGGAGAGCTGGTTACACAAAATCGTAACCAGTTCTCCTTTTACTAATCTATATAGCTATGCCTGGATATTTGCATAATCTTCCATATCTTCGTACTCTTTTTCCAATTCCTCTAAAGACAGCTCGTATAATTGTCGGTCGCGAATCTTAAACACACCTGCTCCAATTAACTCATCAATTAAATGCCTCTTACGATTTTCAACAGCAAAACGGAGTTGACTACTCATCTTTTAAAAAACTCCTTTCTACGATCATTGAAAATGATAATCTTTATCAATTACCACTTCTGATTATAAAAGATGACTCTTTATAAGTAAAGTAATTTCATGAAATATTTACCTTGCAAAGTATTTGTGGCCACATTATATATATGTATGCCGTGCGAAAAATGTTATGACACTTTTTCTTATCCTTTTTCTTTCATACTTTGCAAGTTGTCTCATCATGATTAAATTCACCATCTATTTCTACTTGAATGGTGACATGTTCTACATGAAATTTCTCCTTTAATACATACGTAGCCTCTTTTAATACACTTTGCGTTTCATTCCCTTTAATAATAAGATGACATGTTAATACTTGAAAATCTGATGTGACAGACCATATGTGCAAATCATGAACTTCTTTTACAATCGTAATATTTAATAATGTATTTTTTACCTCTTCAACATTTATGTGCTGTGGTGCACCTTCCATTAATATATGAACCGTATCACGTGTTACACGCCATCCACTAATAATGACTAAAATAGACACAAGAATACTAGCAATCGCATCTGCAGCAGTCCATCCGAAAAATTTAATAAGTAATGCAGCAATGATCGCTCCGACGGAACCCAATAGATCGCCTAGTACGTGCAGGAAAGCACTTCTTAAATTCAAATTACCTTTCACATCTCCGCCTCTCATTAATATCCAGGCTGATAAAATATTAATAAGCAGACCAAGGACTGCAATAATGAGCATCCCATTACTAGCAATCTCAACTGGTTCTTTAAAACGACGGATTGCTTCAATAAAAATGTATACCGAAATGACAATAAGAACGACACCGTTAAATAATGCTGCTAACATTTCGACTCGCTTATATCCATATGTTTTCACAGTTGTTGCTGTTTTTTCTCCGAGCTTAAACGCAAGTAAACTTAAAGCTAAAGATACTGCATCACTTAGCATATGCCCCGCGTCAGATAGTAGTGCTAAGCTATTTGTTACAAATCCACCAATAACTTCTGCAATCATAAAACTTGTTGTTAGTAGGAAGGCAATTAGTAACGCCTTTTTATTTTTTGAATGACCATGATCATGCGAATGTCCCATACTTATACTCCTTTAAGTACAATATCTGTATGTTAGTATGAAACAAACTCCCCATCTTTATCCCGAATTGACTGATTGTAAACGCCCGCTTCCTCTGTATACACACTTCGCTATTTTTTAAACAATCCCTTTTTCTCAAATAAAACAAGACTACTTCTTTTTTATTTTCATATTGTTTACTAATGAAAGAATTTTTAAGGAGGTTACTTAAATGAAACGTTTATTTCTCTGTATGGAACGTGAACTTGTTGTAGTGAAAGAACACAATGATAACTATGAAACGACTTATCACTTACAAAGTATGCAACCTACCTGTATCGCTGTTGATCCGTTCCACCCAAACCGTGTATATTGCGGAACATTTGGACGAGGTCTATGGTTAAGTGACGATAGTGGGGATTCATGGCGACCAATTGGAGATTCTTATCGTTACTTTGATTTCCCTAAAGAAGATGGTATTTTGCACTCCTCTATCACTTCCATAACAATAAGCTCTAATGAACAAGTTAACGGATATGGTGTCGTTTATGTCGGCACAGAACCAAGCGCTTTATTTCGCTCTGAAAATGGTGGTGAAACGTGGACTGAACTTAAAAATATGAAATCATTATTATCTTCTTATACGTGGGCATTTCCGCCTAGACCTTTTACCCATCACGTACGCTGGATTACAGTTGACCCAAACAACCCTAATACAATACACGTTTCAATCGAAGCTGGTGCTGTTATTCAAAGTAACGATAAAGGGCATACATGGATTGATAAAAAATTCGGTGCTCCTATTGATGCTCATCAATTACTTATGCACCCTGAAGCACCAAATCGCCTTTATGCATCATGTGGTGACGGATTTATGGGCGGACCTGATCGTGCTTATCTTGAGAGTTATAACAATGGAAACAGCTGGATCTCATGTAGTGCAGGACTTGAACATCATTATTTATACAGCATGGCAATTGATCCAGCTGATTGTGATACGATTCTCGTTTCTGCCGCGCCAAGTGCTGATCTCGCTCATCATCGTATCCCTTATGAATCTTATATTTATCGAAAAACGAAAGATACTCCGTTCCAGCAAGTACAACAAGGACTACCATCTGCAATCGGTACAGTCATTTCGATGTTTGCTACAAACGAAGCCGAACCACATACGTTCTACACGTTAAATAACAATGGCGTCTTTCAATCCAATGATAGCGGCGAATCGTGGGAACAACTAAACATTCCGTGGAAAGATGAATATAAAACGCAGCATCCGCATGCGTTACTCGTAACTAGTTATTGATGTAAAAAAGACTGCCTAATGGTTTTAGGCAGTCTTTCTTTTATTTCTTTAAGTCGATTACAATATTATCTAACACAATAGCCTGATTGCCTCCCAGTCTTCGAGGTACAAAACGCTCCTTTACTTGTCCTTCAACTATTGTTACCGATTCATAATTTTCAGAAGTGTGGATTCTTAAATTAACGTGAGGTGTTATTATTAACTTAGTAGCGTTCTCATTAAGTTGTTGGAATGTTTTACTCCAATTAAAATTATAAGAATCTTCACCTGAACCTCCATTTCCTTCTCCATAATACTGATTACCTAAATCATCTCTCACTTCTAAATCGACATCTACTCCATCCCATACACCCCTTATCTCTTGAGATACTTCTTGGTTGTAGTATAGAATAAACGAAATTGGTGTTATTTCCATTCTCTCCATATTTACTTTGACACCATCTTTTTCTGTACTACCTCCAATCAATTGCTCTTTATTTTCTATTCCTTTTAGATTAATATTAAAATTCCAATCCCCTTTTATCTCTTCTTCAGTTTCTAAAATGGCTATACTTTGTACAATCCATTCAACATTTACTATAGTTTCTTTACTACCAACTAGATCGCTACTTGTTTTGATTAAACCTGTATATTTTCTATCTGCGACTTTAGTAATTTTATTGCTACCTGATTGGGCACCTGCTCCTTTAATAGTTAAAAAATCCAACGTAATTGGATTCTCGCCTAAATCTCTGTTACTTTCTATAGAATAGTTTATTGATATTGTCTTCCCATCAAAAATCGCATCATTAATCGTTATCTTTATTCCCTTGCTTTCTTTTGTCATATTTAGTACTGTAGCGTATTGTTTATAATTATAATGAGGCTCCATTATCTTCCCTGCGTCAGCTTTAGAGTTTTCATATAACCCTGTTCTACCATTATCTAAAAATCGGAATATGTCACCTACAATTGGCAATCCCCCAGCATATGTAGGAAATCCGATACCGAGTGTTGCAATTGATAATCCTACTAAAATAGATGCAGCAGCGACACCTTTTTTCCAACTTTTCATCTTTTTCTTCGTACGTATCGATTGTTTTACATTTCGTTTTACTTTTTCCTTTTCGATTTCAGAAGTCTCAATTTCCTCTAGTTCTTTTTCATCTATATCAATATCATTTAATAGTTCATAAATGTCTTTCATATTACACTACCTCCAAAACTAATATTCGTAGCATTTTGTTGTAGTTTCTTTTTCCCCCGGTACACTCGATTATCAATTGCTGCCCGAGTTAATCCTAACTGGTCACCTATTTCCTCTGTCTTCATACCAAATAAATATTTCATAATGAACACCTTTTGATCTAGCGGTTCTAATTGATTAATGAGCTTCAATAATTCTTCCCTATCTTCCATAACGATTAATTCGTCTTCCGCTGATTTTTCTGTACTGATATGAAACTCATCTGAAATGATTTCTACTGTTTTAGTCGATTTCCGGTAATAATCAATTGCTTTAAACTTCGCAATCGCTGCAATCCATTTTTTAAAATCACTCGGCTCTCCATGAAATTTATTTGCGTTATTCCAAATGGATAGGAAAATATCATTTACACATTCCTCTATGAGTCCATCATTTTGAACTGGAAGAAGAACTTTATGCGTGATTCCTTTTATGAGTGGTAAGTATGTATCGACAACAAATTCTAACGCGTCTTCTTTTTGCCGCTGTAATCTCTTTATAAAATTTTTCTCATTTGATTTCATGTAGCGATTCCCCTTATTGTTTTGTAAAAGCTTTTACACCCTATATAACGTCTGAGAAAATTTTTTCTCTCATCTTTTTTATTTTTTGTATGTAATGGAATACTTTTCCTTAGCCATTGTCTCACATAACTATGCGTTCAAAGAAAATTTTCTCAAGTCTATAATTTGATTCATGTAGTACACTATTTATATAGTCATCCTTTAACTTAGTGTACATTTTATTTCGTTAATCTACTATTTTAAATTAGGAGATGAGATATTTATGTGTGGAATTACAGGTTGGGTAGATTGGAAAGAAGACCTTTCAAATCAACATGTTATTTTAAAAAAGATGGCAAATAGTATTCAGCATCGTGGTCCGGACGCTGAAGGATTTTGGTTTTCACCTCGCGCAGCTTTTGCACACCGCCGATTAATCGTAATAGATCCTAAAGGAGGAACGCAGCCAAAAACATTTCGTGCTGGTGATTATACGTATGCTCTTACTTATAATGGAGAAATTTATAATTTCCGTGAACTGAGAGAGCAGCTTCAAAAATGTGGGCATGCATTTGAAACACATTCAGATACAGAAGTATTACTACATGCTTATTTAGAATGGAAAGAAGACTGCGTACGACATTTAAACGGAATTTTCGCTTTTGCCTTATGGGATGATCAGAAGCAACAATTGTTTTTAGCACGAGATCATTTAGGTGTAAAACCACTCTTTTTTACAGAAAGAAATGGCAGTATTATTTTCGGCTCTGAAATTAAAGCATTATTAGCGCATCCATCTGTCCCTGCTGAAATTGATGCGAATGGAATAAATGAAATATTTGGATTAGGCTTATTTCGCACTCCAGGATGTGGCGTCTTTAAACATATTCAAGAAGTACGTGCTGGACATTCTATAACATTTACACGTCATAAAAAAGTAGTTACTAAGTATTGGAATTTAGAAAGTAAGTTCCATACAGACTCTATAGAAGATACATCTTCGCATATTTTATCTATTTTACAAGATACAGTAAAAAGACAATTAATTGCCGATGTTCCTCTCGTTTGTATGTTATCAGGCGGATTAGACTCTAGCGGTATTACTGCACTTGCGGGTAAAGAATTTGCTGCTGAAAATAAAACACTTCATACGTATTCTGTTGACTTTGTAAATAGCGCAAAAGATTTCGAACTGACATTTGCTCGCACTGGTTTAGACGCACCTTGGGTAAAACGCGTTTCTGAACATGTAGGGACAGCGCATCATGATATTATTGTGAATGCTGAAGAATTAGCAAATCACTTATTCGTTCCCCTTCATGCGAAAGATTTACCGAGTGCTGGTGAAATGGAAACTTCACTATATTTACTATTTTGCGAAATGAAAAAAGATGCGACCGTAGCTTTATCCGGCGAATCAGCTGATGAAGTATTCGGTGGATATCCTTGGTTTCATCAAGAAGAACTACTATATGTAGATAAGTTTCCTTGGCTAACAAATTGGAAAAATACATCTCCTCTTCTACTAAATGAAGTAAGTAACCAATGTAATCTAGAAGACTATATTGATACACGATTCCAAGAAGCGATACTTGAAGTACCTACTCTTGAAGGCGAAAGTAAAAAATCCGCGAAACAACGTCAAATGTTTTATTTATTTTTAACAAGATTCCTTCCTTTCTTACTTGACCGTAAAGATCGTATGAGTATGGCTGTTGGATTTGAAGTTCGTGTACCGTTTTGCGATTATAGATTAGTTGAATATTTATGGAATGTTCCTTTCAACATAAAAAGTATTGATAATATCGAAAAAGGCATTTTACGTAGAGCACTACAACCAGCTTTACCTGACGATGTACGCAATAGAAGAAAAAGCGCTTATCCAACTTCACAAGATCCACACTACTTACAAACAATCCGTAATTTAACACTTGATATGTGTAACAATAAAAACAATCCTATTTTCTCACTTATTAATCATTCCATCTTACTTTCAATTGCTGATCAAAGTAATAAAGAGATTAACAATTTTGAAGCAAGAAGTGCCATGGAGTATATGCTACAAGTAAATGAATGGTTAAAAACATATCATATCCATATTGCTTAACAAAAAGGAGTTCAAGGATAAAAGCCTTGAACTCCTTTTATATTAATTAGCACATTGTTTATTATCAGTATCAATAGACCATCCAATAATCGTGGCACAATCTCTACCTTTCCACTGCAGTACATTTGTTAATACTGGCTCAATCTGTAAGCTATTCCCGTCATGTAATACTTCTACTAAAGATTGATCATCATCAAACTTTCGTTTGTCACACTCTAAAATGCCATCTGTTGCCATTACAATGTGATTCATTCCTTTTTCTAATCCTCTTACACCTGACGTAAAGCAAGGTGTATTTGCTGCAAAAATATTTTTCCTGCCAATATATTCGTAATTTTTCCGTTTATTTAATCGTCCTTTTCCATTTTTTGTTTTCTCAGAATGGAATAAATACGCGAAACAATCACCAACTGATAACCAATATAAAAATTCGCCTTTTCGTAAACAAATTAAGCAAGCGAGTTCCTCATCATCTTGATCACACTTTTTAATAAATAACTCATCTGTAAATAACGCTAATAAGTACATATGTGTATGATGAAAAGCTAAATGTATTGGATAGGAAAATAACTCTTTTAATTTCTCTTTTCTTTCTGAAATCGCTTCTATTATATAATCAATATTTTTTGTTTTGTGGTGTGTATCAAAAATCATAACAAATTCAAATTGTAATTCAGGATCCCACCAAGCAAGCACCGCATCTCCTCGTTCATATGCATCACTTTCTTGATTTCCCCCATATACGCCGACTGAAAGAGGACCACATTTTTCAACATGTATTTCATCTACATACATCTGTTCATGACTCATCCATTTGAATGTATTCACAGCTATCATCCTCTCTCTTGCTAAATGTATACCTTTACACATAGATTACCTTATATTTCAATAAAAATAAACTTTTTCAACATTTTTTATCCAAATAAAAGGATTTTATTTCTAAAATGACGAATATATCTTACTATACGATATAAAAAGGGGATTTATTATTATGAACAACATTAATCAACATTGGGAGAGCATTTATTATCACTTACGATACGAATACGAGGACAACCTTTCCCACCAAGCAATTCGTATTTTACAAATCGTTTCTCGTGAGAAAGATATAACAATTGGAAAAGTCGCTACTGAGCTTAGTCTTTCTCATAACACAGCATCTGAACATATAAAGCGCCTTATTCAAAAGGGTTTCATCGTTAAAGAGAGAAATAAAAAAGATGAAAGAGTGGTAAACCTTACATTAACAATCGAAGGAATTGAAGTATTAGAAAAACATACTTTACTAGATAAAGAAAAGATAAAAATATTAGAATCACAGTTATCAAAAGAAGAACAACAATTAATTGAAAAAGCATTTTCCTTATTAGCGAAGGAGGCAAAATATGCATTTCCTCGTTAAAGTAATCGTTTCGGCACTTATTATCGGCGTTATTACTGAAGTCGCCAAACATTATAGTACGATAGGTGGCTTTATTGCTGCCCTTCCTCTCGTGAGTTTACTTAGTCTATTTTGGATTTCATTTGAAGGCGGGAATAAACAAGAATTGAGTGAATTTGCTTTAGGGGTATTATATGGATTCCCCGCATCAGCACTACTATTATTTATTGTCTATATTGGTTTAAAAAATTCATTTACACTTAGTACATCTGTCCTACTCGGTATAGGTGTTTGGTGTATCGTTTTTGCTTGTCAAAAATTATTTCAAGCTTAGGAGGAATTAACATTCATAAATTTGTAGAAATAATGGGGCAAAATATAGAAGTACATATAAAAGGAGGTGGTAAACAAACTGTAGTCATTCAAACCGGAATGACTTGCTCATTTTATGATTGGCTTCCTATTATAAAAAAGCTTTCACAGCACTTTACAGTCGTTTCATACCATCGCCCAGGTTACGGGAAAAGTGAGCTAGGAAATCAGCCACGTACAATAAGGCAAGTTACAAAAGAGCTACATATGTTACTAAACAAACTAGCTATTCAAGAGCCATTTATTCTAATCGGTCATTCCTATGGAGGCTTATGTGCACAACATTTTGCGATGTTACATGAAGATAAGCTGCAAGCACTTATTTTAGTTGATTCTACTTCGATGAACTTACACTGTTTAGATGAACTTCATTTACCAATTTCTGATCAAATTGATTCTGATGATGTTTGGTTTCAAAAATATAATATATATTCCAAAATGGATGTAGACACACTTTATAATGAACTAAAACCTATTCTCACCGATCAATCAAAACAGCAAATTGAATTCTCTACCTCGCCTCCACTATATAAAGCGACAGCTTCTGAATTATCAGAGTGGAAAAACTGTGCTCTCTCACTAAAAGAGCTATATAAAACATTAGAAATACCATTAATCGTTATCGGTAGAGATCCTCATTATTCTATTAATCAGTTGACTGAGGGTGGCATGCCAAAAGAGGAAGCGACACAACTTGAATCAATGTGGCAAGAACTGATCCATGAACAATTACAACTCTCCATACATAGCCAATATATACTTGCCGAACATGCTGGTCACGGAATCGAAATTGATCGGCCTGATATTATTATTGAGGCTGTTCAATCTCTATAAATAAAAAAAGGAAGCAACTAAAGTTGCTTCCTTACTTATCTATTCATAATCTTCTTCATCATCGATTTCTTCGTAATACGCATTCCCATTACTTACATAAATAGGGCCATTCGCAACATCAATACGTAATACCCATGCCCATGGCACAGCTAAACGCTTATGTATTGCTCGCCAAAAGCTCATTGATTTTCTTTCGTACTCCTGGAACTCCTGAAGTAACTCTTTATAGGAGGAACCGTCTAACTGAATATTTGCTTCTAGCAAACGAGAATGGGCATAGTACTGCAGCTCTAGTTCAGCAGCAATTTCCATTTCTTCTTCTGTTGCCATACCAATAATTGTTCCATCTGCTGGTGCAATTTCATATACGTTGTGAACTTCAATAAGCCCTTCTTTCTCTTTCTCAAACATGTAAACAGCCTCCTTTAACATATATTTTTTATGTTACAAAGTCATACTTCTACAATAACTTCTCTCTTTCCTCTTTTTTTGATAAACTTTTACAAAATATTTAACCGATGACCTGTTTTCTCTATTCTTTCAGCAGAAATGAAACGATTTTTATCAAAATTTAATTTATACACATCAGGCATATGAAGTGTTTTCCAAAACTCCAAATCATATTTCGAATTAAAATAATTCATTAGTAATACCATAATATTTCCATGCGTGCCTATTACAATATTCTTACCTTCATATTTTCTTAATATATTTTGTATACATATTACAGCGCGCTTTTGTGCTACAGTATTCGATTCTCCGCCTTCGTATGCAAAACTCCAATCTTTCCACACATTCTGCATAGCATCATTAAAATTTGATACTGGCTCTGTGCTCAATAATCTTTCACGCAAATCTTCTTCAGTTTGTATTGATAATTTATATGTATTCGCAATTCCTTGTACAGTTTGGATTGCTCTTTTGTAAGGACTAGAAATAACAACATCAATATGTTTATCTTTTAATAAATGCGTTACATTTTCTGCATCACAGTGCCCTTTTTCAGATAAAGGTCGTTCCCGTTCTTCTTTTGTATATGTAGAATGGGCATGGCGAACGAAATATATTGTTGTCATTTTTTAACCTCCTTTCTTATTTTCCATCTATATTCAATAATAAGATTGGAAAATCCTGTATTACAAAAGAGCACTTTTCATAAGTGCCCCTTTGTTTACATAATAAAATTATTTCATTATAATTTATTTCTAAACTCTTCATCTGTTATAGCATCTTGAATAAAATAATCTATATTATTTCTCAGTTTTTGATATGAAACTTGATCTTCTATATCGTTAAACATAATGACAATTTCTACTTTATTCCCTTTCTTATCTGTAGTATACAAGCTTTTTGTCAATACGAATGCGGTAGAACCACCTTTTTGACCAGCATATTCGAACTTACTATTTTTAACTGTTCCTTTGAAAATGTTCTCGATCTCTTCTTGCATTGATTTTGGAAAATAATTTCTACTATTTATCTTTTCCATTATACTCATATAATCTTTAGCGTTTGCACCCACTAATCGATCTGACCAAATTCGCTGAAATTCCATATCTACCTTTAATGGGATATCCCGTTTCTTCCATGCTTCTTCATCTTTCATCCATTCATGAATTTGTAACACATGTTTATTATACTCATCCTTTGACATGTTACGTATCATTTCTAATGATTGATTTTCTGGCTCATGAAGCTCATTTTCTACATACCCTCTCATATATAGTGAAGCAGTATACGAAGAGAACTTGTCATGACTAGTAAGCTCTAACTCTTTTATACTTTCATTTACTCTTTCTAATCCAAGCTTATCTAATAAATATGTTGTATTTGCATTAGAACTATAATGAATCATCCCTTTAGCGACTTCTTCTAAAGAAATTTTTCCGTTTTTCACTAATCCTCTCACTTTGGCATCTTCTAACCAGTCAGGATGTGCTCCACCATCAGTGTTTTTAACATAATATTTTTCTAGCTCCTGCAATGAAATTTGTTCATCTTTACTTATTTTCCCTTCTGATACTTGTTTAGCAAATTCAACTGCTATTACGATTTTTGCTGTACTCGCTAAAGGCAATTTTACATTTTCATTTATAGATGTTAGTATTTCCCCATTTTTTCTAATCAGTAATGAACATGTTTTATCACTTTTATGTTCTTTTATGTACTTTAATACGTAATTCGGATCTTCTTTTGACAAGTAGTACTTCATAATAACAAAGAAAGCTATAACGGCTACTATAATGACTCCTGCAACAATTCCTATAATCTTTAATATGTTCACAATATACCTCCTCTAACAAATTTCCTTCTATATCATAATTATACCGAATGAAATTACAAAATTATACAAAACATATTGACTCTTCCTACACACAAAGAATCATTATTTTATTTCACACTGTATTGTATGGAAAATCTCATGAATATGTCTAACTTTCACATAACAAAAAAACATGCCTTCATTAGGAAAGCACGTTTTGTGATATTCTTCACATTTTTTAGTTAAAAAATAAATGTTTACTTACCATGATGTAACATTAAATCACTAAGTTCTTCTTCAATGTGATTTAATTTCGCAACGCCTTCTTTCCATTTATGAATATAACGTGAAACCCCAACAAAAAACAAAACAATAATTGTGGAAAGAATAATACCATATACAATTGCTACAGTACTCATAGTTACACTTCCTTATAATTAGTAATGTGGTTATTAGTTATATTTTTATTATAAACCTTTTTCTTTTAAAATACTTCAATTTCAACTTTTTGTAACAAAATTGATTTTTCTAATATTTCGTTCGTAAAAATGGCATATTTTTCACAAATTATACAAAACTTCACCATATGTACTATTACCATATGAGTTATATTATTAAATAGAATAAAGGGGATGATATACTATGACGCCTTGGTTTATTGTAATGTTAGTTGTATTTGGAGCATTTAAAATTATCGTTTCTAGCCTTCCTAACTCTGTTATTGAATCCATTATTAGTCGCTTTGAAACACATCCACAACTGGAAGAAGAGAATGTGACTGTTACAATGAACGGAAATAACTTAGTAGGCGAAAAGAAATCAAAAATTATTCATGATTTTAACGAAGGTTTATTTTTAGATCGCTATTATGCACCGCCACACAATGAGGGTACTCCTTTAATTATCAATGCAAAACGTGGTAAAAAAGATTTCACATTTTATATTTATAGTCATGAAGAGCATGTTGATGTTGTAAAACAATATAAAAAGAAGGTAGTTGCTTATAGTTTACGCTCTAAAAACCTTCAAAATAGTGATATGTTCGTGTCAGCTGACTTAGCTTAATACTCATATATTAGAAAAAGGAATCCACGAAATATGGATTCCTTTTTTCTCATTTACTGAAAAATAAGCTCTGTCTTCAAACTATCTTTCGGTAACAACCAGCCTTTTTTCTCTAAACTCGCCATTAATAATTCCCTTTGCTTTGTCGCAATACTTTCTTCATTTGTTTTAAATGACACTTCTATTACGAAGTCATCTTCTAATTTTCCGGTATTACTTAATGGCCAAATTTCAATATTTGCTTTTATGTTTTCAAACTCTCCTGTATATCGTTGCATTAATACAGGACCGTAAATACGGGAATTCTTTAACATCTCTTCTCCCCAATTTGTATACAACCATTTGTTCATTTTCCCTGGTAATTTTTCTATTAACATTTTTTGAGCAGCTTGTTTATTTGGTAAATCAAGTATTCCATATCCTTTAGCACTGTAACTTTTCTTATTTGAAATGCTTAATGTTTTCTTCTCAAATCCCCAATCTATTTCCGCCTCATAACTATCCGTATTACTATCGAATCCTTCTTTTTTAGCTACTTCTAGTGCATCTTGAATTACACCATTTGGAATAGGATATCTTTTTTTATATGTTAGTTCAAAATCTTTACTAAATTCTTTCTTTCGAATTCTAGCGAACCAACCTTCCTCACTTAAACTTTTATTTGCAGTATCTAAAAATTGCACTTGTATTCTTTCATATTTTGTACCAGCTTGGAAATGTTCTAGCACCTCTTGCTTCATCTCTTTGTTATCACCTAATACTTGTTCTGGCTTCAATAATAACTTTACTTCAAAACTAGGTTTCATTGGACTAGCAGCAAACCCTTCCTTAACGTTATAAAGGAAACAACAAAAGAAAATGCTTACGAATACAAATACTTTTTTCATATACCTATCCCCTTTGCATTTTAAATGACTTCTATACGTTCCATTGCAAGTGAATATACATTTTCATATCCTGCTGTACTTAGCTTCTGTTGTAATCGATCCGTATCCTCTTTCAAAGCGTGCACTAGCACCGTATGTTCTGGTAATAATGTATTTAACATCTTTTTAACGTCTCTTATACTTTGGTGAACTTTATACGAAACTCGATTCACCCTACATGTATTCCTTACATGCTCTTTCATAACTTTTTCTGCAAAACTCCCTTTCGCAATATGCCCAGTAAAAATAACGGCATTCCGCTTTTCATTCCGAAGCTGTTCATAGTATAACTGTGCTCGTTTCGTTTGCATATTCGCATCACTCATTACAACTATTCCGTAACTATTTTGCATACTAATGTCATTATCCATCACTATTATGTTTCTTTTTAAACTCTCCATAATCCATTTAAGTTCTTCATTATTTTTTATCCAATCTTTATATACGAACATCTCTTCAAATCCAGCCAAAATTTCTTTATCTACTATAAGCGGAAATTCTTTATATCGTTCATATAAATACAATACTATATCTTGCGCCCTACCAAGTTGTGGCAGCGGTAATAATGCTATTCCTTCATTTTGCATAACTCGTTCAATTTCTGCACATAGGTCGTCTAATCTTTCATTTTGCGAAACATCATCTGTGTGATAAGCGGCATCTACAATTGCAACTTTTATATTGTGGCCCAATTTCTCAGGTAAATTAGCTCGTAGTATATTAGACTCTGCTGAATAATCGCCTGAATAAAATACGTATGTATTACACATATCAACTAAAAACCAAACAGCTCCTAATACATGCCCACTATACCCCCACTGAAACCGCAATGTAGGAGTAATTTGTACCCATTCATTTGGATTGCTAATCTCATCAATACATACATAATTTAAATCTTTTATATTTTGGTCGCTATAAGGTAAATTCCACCCTTGCATCACATTATAGTTTCTCCATTTTTCATAATATAACGGCAGTTGCTCCTTCGTATAACGAGTCGTCCAAATTTTTTTCTTATAGCCATACTTCGCTAATAAAGGTAAACCCATCGTATGATCTTCATGAATATGTGATAAAAATACCGCATCTAAAAATGGAACAGCTTCTCTCTCTATTTTTGGATAACCATTCTCATAAGATCGATTAATACCACAATCAAATACTATTTTCGTCTCTTTATTTTTTACAAAATAGCAAGAGCGACCGTACTCTCCTGCTCCTCCCCATACTTCTACCCTCATCATGCTACCCCTTTTCGCTTTTGCTCCATATGTTGCAGCAGTAATAAGCACATTGTTGTAAGTCCAACAGAAACAACGGCCATCGCCATGCCTATAGATACTTCACCCTGTTCAAATTGAGCAAAAATAAACGTTGCTGACGTTTCTACTGATGGAGGTAATACGAGAAGCGATGCTACTAACTCTCTTATCGAAATTGTAAATGTCATCGCCCATCCAGCAAGAATGCCTGGGATAATAAGAGGCAATATTATTTTTCTAAAAATATAAATATAATTTCCAGAAAAAACACTTCCTGCCTGCATGAGAGAATCATCAATTTGTCCGAGTGATGATTTTACATATTGCACCGTGTAAGGTAAAAACAGAACAACATACGTTACGATAACCATGATTGGTGTATTGTAAATTGACATAGGCATATATGGTGAATTCCAAAATAGAATAAGACCTACAACCATAACGATTCCTGGTACCATATTCGGTAACATACCGCACATATCAAGCCATTTTTCAGAGTTTTTTTTCCCCTTTCGAATCATAAGTGCCAAAAAGACTCCAATCATTACCGCAATAATCGCTGTTACTAGTGAAAAAAGAAAACTATTCCATAAAGCCTCTAATCCCGGAGATCCCATTGTAAACAATGCCTCATAATGGCTTGTTGTAAAGTTATTTACATGTAAACCGTCGCCTCTTAATTTTGACAAAGATGCAATAAGTATAGAAAAGTATGGAATTCCAATTGATACGATTAATAAGCCAATTACATACATCCATGCTACAACACGTGTAAATATAGACAAAGTATATCTTTTAGATTTCACACCTTTTCCACTAACCATTGCATATGAATACTTTCGATTCAATACATTTTGCATATACCAAATGAGCATACAAGCACTAAGTAATAAAGAAGATAATGCTGTTGCACTACTAAAATCAATAGGCCAACTCGAAATAAATTTATGGATTTCTGATGTTAACACGTGGAATCCTATTCTACGTCCGAATGTAGCCGGTGTTCCAAATTCAGCAATCGTCTTTACGAAAATGAGTAAAGCACCCATTACATAACTTGATACTAATAACGGCAATATTATTTTTCTTAAGCGATAGAAAAAACTTCCGCCATGAACTGCTGCAGCATCTTCTTTACTACTCCCAATCTGAAGTAACGTGTTTTTCAGCATGAAATAAAGGAATGGGAATAAATGCAGACTCATAATTAATACCATACCTCCTAAACTAAAAAACGATGATGAAACTGTCTTTAGCATCGGGAAAAATTGTTCAAAATAGCCGTTAGGTTGCATGAACAAAATCCAGCCCATCGATCCAATATACGGCGGTGTCATAAATGGAATCATAAAAACAATATCTAACTTACTATACTTTCCTACATCTGTTTTGCTCATAATAAATGCCAATGGAAATGCAAATATTGTAGCTCCTATTACAACGAGTACACCTAGAAGCATCGAATTTAGAAAAATTCCAGCTAATCCACCACTCTGCATCACTTCAAAAGGCTTTAAAAAATTCCAACTGCTATTTTCATATACACTAGAAAATAAAATAAGAAAAAGTGGAATGACGATTAACATCGCCACAAGTAATAATGCTACCGTCATTCCAAATTGTCTTACTGATACGAATCGATTTACCATGGAATCACCATCTTATTGAAATACTTTCTTAAATTGTTTTCCTATTTCATCTTGCTCTTTCTCAACTGTTTTCCAATCAATATTTAATACTGGAATCTCTTCTACATTTGGTCTATTTTCAGCTTTTATATCTGTTCTACCCGGCAATAAATACGCTTTAGAAACTTGTTTTTGTACATCATCGGATAACAAATAATCAATAAACTCTTTTGCACCTTCAACATTTTTACTATCCTTCATAATCCCCGCTGCACGTGGGCTAATAACTGTTCCGCTTTTTGGATATACGATATCAACAGGTTCACCCTTTGCTTTTGCGCTATACGTCATATAATCAACACCCGCAATGACCATATCTTTCGCACCTGTTACAACTGGGTCTAACGCTTCCTGGTTTGCTCCTGCTACTGTAACTTCATTTTTCTTAAGCTGCTCAAATAAATTCCATCCATCTTGTCCATTCTTTTTCACGTATCCTGTTACAAAGTCTAAAGCTGAACCTGAAAGTGCTGGATCTGGAAGATTCACTTTCCCTTTCCATTCTCCTTTCGTTATATCGCTCCAATCTTCAGGCGCCGTCTTCACATTTTTTGTATTGTACACAATCCCTAATGCTGAAGCACTATACCCGAAATAATGTCCTTTATCATCTGACCATTCAGAACGCAGCTTATCAGCTTGTTTCGCCTCTTTATAAGCTAACGTTTGACCTTCTTTCTTTAATCCTTCCATCGCTGGTAAGGAAGCGAGTACGACAACGTCAACGACTGGATTTTTCTTTTCAGCTTCCATTCTCGCTAAAATTTTACCAGTTGTCCCTTGAAACATTTCCACCTTTATACCAGTTTTCTTTTCAAAGTCTTTTTGAATTTTTTCTGCTAATCCTTTTGGCCCTGCACTATATACAACAATTTTCTTTTCATTCGTATTTTCACTTTTTGCATCTGCATTACCTGTCTTTGAACTACAACCTGTTACTACAGTAGAAAATAGTAAAGTACATACAAATAAAGACTTAAGCGAACTGAATTTCTTCATACGATTCTCCCCCTATATGATGAATACATTTTTTTGGCACATATAAAGATACTGGTTTCCCGATGCTTAGCTTACTATTGTGATAGGCTGTCCAGATGCCTAAAGTCCCCATATTTACTTTCACTTCATAACGTTCTCCTACATATATAACGTGCTGAATTTCACCTGTATACATTTCGCACACATCATTTTTTGTCCAACTCACATGCTCTGGACGAATCATTTTTTCACCCTCTACAAGCCAATTCGCCTTACCAACAAATTTGGCAACAAATTCATGAGACGGTTTCACATAAATATCTTCCGGTGTTCCTTTTTGTAATACTTCTCCTTGTTTCATGACAATAATTTGGTCTGACATTGACATTGCTTCTGTTTGATCGTGAGTGACATACAGTGCAGTTAAACCAATGGAATGAACGATATCCATAAGCTCTATTCTCATTTCTTCTCGCAAAATTGCATCGAGTGCACTTAGCGGTTCATCAAACAAAATAAAATGAGGTTTTGTTACAATTGCTCTAGCGAATGCGACACGTTGTTGCTGTCCACCAGAAAGTTCATGTGGATACCTTTTCTCCATACCTTGCAGGCGAACTCGCTTTATCGCATCCTCTACTTTTTCTCGTAAATGATTCGTTTGTTTTGTAGCCCTTAAACCAAATGCAACATTTTCAAAAACAGTCATGTGCGGCCATAAAGCAAAATCTTGAAATATCATACCGATATTCCGTTCATGAGGAGATGTCTTTATCTTTTTTGTAGCAGAATACATGCACTGCTCTCCAAAATATATTTCTCCCTTATCTGGGTCTTCAAGTCCTGCTATCATTCTAAGTAAAGTCGTTTTCCCACATCCTGAAGGTCCTAAAAGTGTAGTGAATTCCCCTTGTTTCATTACAATCTGCAATGGCTTTAACGCTTGTGTTTTTCCAAATGTTTTTTCTAATCCACTAATTATAATATCCATCGTTTCACCTCTCTCCCCTCATTCTTAACCTGCTTTCATTCTATATGGAAGATTTATACTGAATGTTAATGTACTGTAAAGATTAAATTAAAAAACTTCTAATAAACTATTTATTTCTATAGATTTTTTCTATAGTTAAAATAAAAAGGCGGCAATTCATAATGAATCTCTTAAAATTAGAAATTGTAGTACTTATTAAGAAATACAAAAAGCTTACAATCGTTGCAGAAAAACTTGGCGTTAAACAACCAACTATTACATTTCATATAAAAAGCTTAGAAGAAGAACTCGGTGTGTCTTTATTCGAATTACGTTCTGGAAGGTATTTCTTAACAGAGGCTGGTGAGGCTTTGCACCATTATGCTTGTAAAATAGATGCACTTATGAAAGAAGCTAGACGTGTCACGCAAGAGTTTAAAGATTTTCATAAAGGTGCTATAACAATCGGCGCTAGTTATGTACCAGCGACTTATCTTTTGCCAGAAGTCGTTCATCAATTTCAATGTGAATTTCCCAATATAAAAATAACACTACTAGTTAAAACAGCCCCTGAAATTCGAATGATGCTACAAAATCACGAAATCGATCTTGGGATAATTTCCGCTGCTCCATTTGATGAACCACTTTTAAAACAAACGAATATAATGCCCGATACACTTGTTCTTGCTTTTTCCAAAGAACATCATTTTTCAAAGAAAGACAATGTATCGTTACAAAATATCAAAAAGGAACGCATACTATTGCATCGTAATCCATCTACAACGAGAGACTTACTTACACAATGGACGTTAGCGCACAACATTACATTCCAATCAGAAATTGAATTAGACTCATTAGAAACGATGAAACAAATTTTAAAATATGGTAATGGAATTGCCTTGATTTCTAAACTGGCTATCGAACAAGAAATACAACGAAATGAGCTATGCTATATACCAATCCCTGAATTTGAATTTCAGCGTAATATTTATACGATTCATCATGAGGACAGATGGAATTCTAAAATCATTTCTTTTTTACTACAGAGCATCACTTCATTTGCAACAAAAAATTAAAAGGCTGTCGTTATGCACGACAGCCTTTTAAACTATAAATCTATTTATTTTTCTTTGCCTCAATTTTTGCTTGCGCCTCTTCAGCCTTATCTAATGCTTCTGATACTTTCTTCTCTTTTTCTTTCACTTCATCTATACTATCGACAGCTTTAATAATTTTATCGATTCCTTCTTCTTCTACCTTTCTACGCTTTGCCACTCTTTCATTTACTTTCTCTTCCACATCTTTTGCTTTTTGAAGCATATTCTCTGCATTTGATGTTACAGCTTTTTCAAGTGCATCGTCTTTTTTCATTTGTAACACTTCATTTGCAATGTCTTTCGCTTCTAAATACTTACCGTCTTTTAATGCTGTTGCTCCGTGATCCATTTTCTCGGCCATTTCTTTATATGATTTCGCTTCATTCCCGGACTTCTCTTTTTCTGCTTTTTCAAACCACATTGCTGCATCACTATATTTTTCATCTTTCAATGATTGCATACCTGTTTCAATATATGTGTCATAATTGCTACATCCAGCCATCACGACTAACAGAAAAAGCATAACAAAACTTAATTTTTTCATGCTGTTGTCTCCTTTTCTTTGCAAGCTCACTTTACTTTAACATACATGAAAAAGAGTTTCAAAAACTAAAATACTAATTTAGTCATTTTTATAATGATAAGTCAAATTTTTATTATTTTCTTATTTTTAAGCGGACACATCTACTTGTTTTTTCGCCATATGTTGCTTTACTCCAACTAATACAACTAACAATAAACCTCCGCCTATTGTCATCATAACAATGCTAGTTGGCAACATATCTAATAGTAGTCCATATACAATCATACCAAGTGGTGCGATTGCAGTCGCAATTGTTTCAAGTAGGCCAAACACACGCCCTAGGTAGCTCGGATCTGTCGTTTTTTGCATATGTACTTGCATTGGAATGTTTACAATCATAATTGCTATACCAGTTAACATCATAAAAGCAATATAGTAAATAAAACTTGCTACTTTTGGAATGATAACTAACAACGGAAAGACTGTACATAAACTTAAACCTGCAAACAAAAACAGTCCAGTATAAATAGAACGAAACGGATTATTCACTTCTTTACGTACTGATAACGCAATTGCACCAATTAACATCCCAACTGCTAACATTCCCTCTACAGTACCGAGTTGCTTTGAAGATAAATGCAATGTATGGACGATAATATATGGAAGTGCAACTGTTAGACCACACGCAAAAAAGTTTACCCACAATGCTATTTTTATTAAACCATATATTTCACGTTGTCTTTTTACATATGAAAACCCTTCTTTTATACTCGTCAAGAAATGCTCTGTACTCTCAGCCACTTCTTTTTTATATAAATCAAATACAATAAACAATTGCAAAATAACCGCTAAAAAGAACGTAATACTATTTAACAAAAAGAACGACTGAATTGAAAAGAAACCATATACAACTCCGCCAATAATCGGCCCTAAAATATTTGATAAAGAAGCCGCCGTTTGATTTAAAGCACTCGCTTTTTGAATACGTCCTTCATCTACTAAACTCGGAATAGACGAAGTTAATGCAACGGAATAAAAACTTGCACAAATTGATAATAATGCTGCTGAAATATAAATAAAAAGAAGTGATGGTCCAAATATAGTAGCAAGAATAAACATACTAAGCATCGTTAAACTACTTAATAAATCAGTACCAATGACAAGCCATTTTCGATTCACACGGTCTGCTACAGCACCAGCAATTGGGCCACAGATCATCCTTGGAATTGATCCGCAAACGAGCGTAATTGCAAACCCCATCCCTGAACCAGTAGTCTTTAATACATATAACCCCATTGCGAACGTATAAATACCTGAGCCTAATAAAGACGTCATTTTTCCAATCATCATTAAAATGATATTTCTAGTTGCAATCTTCATTCTTGAATCATGTTGTCCTATACTTATATCTCCCATTTTTGACTCTCTCCCCTTAAAAGTTAAATTGTGTTAAACTTATTATATAATCAACTTCCCAATTTTCACAACAAAAAGTTAAATACAATTAAACTTCTTAAATATAAAGGAGCAATAATATGGCAACTCTCGGTGAAAAAATTAAAGCATTACGAAAAGAAAAAAAGCTTACGCAAACAGCACTGGCAGGTTCGGAACTGACAAAAAGTATGCTTAGTCAAATTGAAAATGGAAAAGCTACACCTTCTATGAAAACATTACAATATATTGCGGAAAAACTTGAATGTGAAACGAGCTTTTTATTAGAAGAAGATGAAGAAGAAATTGTGGAACTCATTCAAAAAATGGAGCCATTAATAAAATCAAATAAATGCGATGAAGTTTACAAGACTTTACTACCTATCGTTCAAAAAGAACTACCCCTTACTTTAAATACAGCACGTTTATATAAACAGTTCTTAACTGGAGCGGCTATTATGAACGATTACAATATTGAATATTACGTTGAAACAGCTGTTTCTATATTTGAAAAATATACTTTGTATCGCGAAAGTACTGAAACGAAATTACTGTTTTACTATATGCTCTACAAACGGAAAAAATATAAAGAATGTTTACAGTTGATTACCAAAATTCGCGATGAATATAAAAGGAAGAATTTAGAAATGGATCTTATTACACATATACAATTATATTTAAAAGAAGCAATTATTTTACTCGCATATGGTAATTATGAAAAATGTGAAAAAATCATTTTAGATGCACTTGCATTTTCAAAAAAACATCAAGTGTATTATAAAACAGATGAATTTTACCGTATTTTATCTTATCAAAAAATCATTACAACCGATAAAGAACGATATTTATATTACATAAAAAAATCGGAGCAATTTGCCATTTTTACAGAAGATACTTTATCCGCTGCAAATATAGATATATTAAAAGCTTATTACTACAATACCGTTACAAATGAATATACAATTGCATTAGAACATTTAGAACAATTCCGAGAAAAACTAAAAGATGTACCGATTTTTCAAGACGATGGATTGTATTATCTTGAAAAAGGAAAATCTCTGTATGGTTTAAAACGTTACGAGGAAGCTTTGGAAACATTAAAACGTGCTAATATTCCAGATTATATGAGTCATCCACTTGATCAGTCATGGTTATTAACAGCTGGATCATATCGTGCCCTGTGTCATATAGAACTTCAAGATAAACCAGCTGCTCTGAAAGAAGCAAAAGAAGCAGTTCAAACGATAGATGGTTATCCTGATTCCATCTTCACTTCATTTATTAAAGAAACATTACAAATAATACAAAAACTTTAAGAATGTCTCTAAATGGTATATTATTCCTCTTTTTTAGCAAAGATAATAATGATGGGAGGAATATAAATGAATATACAACGTGCAATAGAGCTTTCTATGTCAGCAGAACAAGCCAATGTCAATTTTCAAGGCATGCCTGTTATGATTCAACACGTCGATGAAAGCAATGAAACCGCCCGCATATATGAAGTAAAAAACCCAGGACGCGAATTAACTGTTCCAGTTAATAGCTTAGAGGAAATATAAGAAATGCCACTTCTCTTTTGAAGTGGCATTTTTCTTATGAATCAAAAATACAACTATTATTTCTTCTAATTTTTTAAGATTATAATAAGAAAATGTAAAATTTATACTATAAACCTATATTTTGTGATAATGTATGATTTGGAAATAAATAAATCTTTATAGATGAATAATATAAAGTTTTTTTCATTTCCTACTCTATACATAAAGGAGGAATTGTATGAGCCTTTCTATATACGAAGGTTTAGGCATTATTTTTTTCGTAATCATTATGACTTACGCCCTTGCACACAAATATTTATGCTCAAAAAAATTACTTATTATTCTATTTCTCATTTGTAATGCTATTTATCTTATTTGGCGAACTTTTTATTCGTTACCAACTATTAATCTCATAAGTATTATCGCTGGTATTATATTGTTAATTACAGAATGGGCTGGTTACTTACAATCTATCGTTTTCAGCATTGTTTCATGGAAGCCATATAAACGGAAAGAAGTACCATTATCCACTTTCGAAAAACTGCCTACTGTCGACATATTTATTGCAACTTCCAATGAACCGATCGATTTGTTAAAACGTACTGTAGCTGCTTGTACGTTGATTTCTTATCCGAAAGAGTTACTAAACATTTATATTTGTGACGATGGGCGCCGTGAAAGTGTAAAGCAACTTGCGGCAGAGTTTTCTGTTCAGCACATAACTCGCACAGAAAATAAGCATGCAAAAGCTGGAAATTTAAATCATGCGATGCTTCATTCAAAAGGTGATATTATCGTAACAATGGATGCTGATATGATACCACGAGCTAACTTTTTAGAGCGAACGATTGGTTATTTTTCTAAAAATAATGTTGTATTCGTACAAGCACCACAAGTTTTTTATAATGCTGATCCTTTCCAATATAATTTGTTTTTTGAAGATAACATCGCCAATGAACAAGATTTCTTTATGCGCCAGTTAGAAGAAGGAAAAGATCGCTTTAATGCTACGATGTATGTTGGTAGTAACGCCCTATTTCGCCGCACCGCTCTTGAAGAAATTGGAGGATTTGCGACTGGAGTTATTACTGAAGATATGGCAACTGGTATGCTACTACAAGCTAACAAATGGGAAACTATATTTGTCAATGAAACACTTGCTGTTGGATTATCCCCAGAAACATTTAGTGATTTATTAAAACAGCGTGACCGCTGGTGTAGAGGGAATATTCAAGTCGTAAAAAAATGGAATCCTTTCACTATAAAAGGATTATCTTTTATGCAGCGTCTTTTATATGCAGATGGAATCCATTATTGGTTTTTCGGTGTTTATAAAATGATATTTTTACTAGCACCGCTATTATTTTTAATATTTGATATTTATAGTTTAGAAATTAATTTCATGCACTTATTCATGTTCTGGGCACCTGCTTTTTTAACATCACAGCTTATTTTCAAAGCTGTTTCTAATAAAAAACGAACAACTACGTGGAGTCATGTGTACGAAGTTGCTATGGCTCCTTATATGGGATTTGCTATTTTATCAGAAACTTTCTTACGTAAAAAATTTCAATTTCATGTGACAAGAAAAGGAGTTCAAAATAATACAAGGCATTTTTTATGGATTGCAAGCGTTCCTCATCTCATATTACTCATTTTAACAATTATTGCACTGATTCGTGCAACACTTATGTTCTTATATCCTGAGCAATATCATATTGAAAGAGAAAGTTTATATATTAATATTTTCTGGGTACTATACAACGGGATAGCTATTGTCACTTCACTATTTGTAGCATTTGAAAGACCGCGTTTTCGAAATTCAGAACGTTTCGTAGTAAATTTACCAGGTACTTTATATGCCGAAGATATGATCATTTCTTGCAATGTCCTTGATATTAGTGAAACGGGGGCACGTTTTGAATTAGATTCCTCCATTCCATTTGAAACTTTATCAAGTCTATCTTCCTATACGTTATCTTTTGGCGAGGTAAAAAAGATTCATAGTACAAAAAAATGGATTCAAAGACAAGAAAATTCTGTACAAGTTGGTGTATCATTTGATGATGTATCCCATGAGCAATATTGTAAACTCATTCTTCATTTATTTAGTAAACCGGTTAATGACCGGGTGGAAAAGGTGTACGATAAAGCATTTCTTACACTAGCAATTGCATCTTTCATAAAAAACACAAAAAAAGCACCAAGACAATTTCGCAGACAACATATACGTGAGCAACTGATGTCTCCTGGAACATTGCATATGAATGGGATGCCGATTGAAGCGACTATTATCGACTATAGTACAGGTGGATGCCAAGTACAAACGAACATCCCACTTGTTATTGACCAAATTATACAAGTAACAATGGAGGAACGTAATATTCAAAAGAGAAATGCACAAGTGTGTTGGATTCAAAAAAAAGGTCGTAAAATATATGCTGGATTAAAATTCACAGCGTAAAAAAAGAAAAGAAGCGTAGTGCTTCTTTTCTTTTTTTTACATGCTAAAATACTTATTAAAAGGGGGAAATTTATATGGAAAATGCTTCACAAAAGGCGAGTCATTATTATGCGGTGATATTCACTTCTAATTTATCAAATGATACAACTGACTATAATACCGTTGCCGAAGAAATGGAGGAACTCGCAAAGCAACAACCTGGATTTTTAGGTGTAGAAAGTGCACGAGGTAATTCTGGGCTCGGAATAACAATTTCTTATTGGGAATCACTTGATGCAATTGAAAATTGGAAAAAGAACGCCTTACATAAAGAAGCGAAAAAAAGAGGTCGTGAGCAATGGTATGAAAACTTCCACCTGCGTATTTGCCTTGTTGAGAAAGAATTTAAGTCTCAAAGAGGCACAATATAACTATGAAGGAAAAATTAGCTCTCGTTATTGTTCATGAAATATATGGTGTGAACGACCATATGCATCACGTTGCCCAGCACTTTACTTCATCTCATATAGACGTATTCTGTCCTAATCTTCTACACTTACAACATGCATTTCATTATCGTGATGAAGAAAAGGCATATGAACATTTTGTAAATCATATTGGATTTGATTATGGAAAAAAGCAAATTGAAGAATTCATTTCTCATCTTTCTAGTAGTTATACACATATTGGACTTATCGGCTTTAGTGTTGGAGCTACCATCTCATGGCTATGTAGTAACAATCCGAAAATAAATTTTATTATCGGATGTTACGGTTCTCGTATACGCGACTATGTTCACATAAAGCCTACATGCGCTACACTACTTATATTCCCTGAAAAAGAAGCTAGTTTTTCAGTATCCTCTTTCATTCACACATTGCAGCAACAAAATAATCCTTTATTAGAAATAAAACAACTACACGGTGAACATGGATTTCTAAATCCGTATACTAAAAAATATAACGGACACTCTACAAAACAAGCATATAATGTAATAGATTCATTTCTTGTAAAAAACACTCTTATAAAGGAGATGTAAATGACACTTACATTACTCTTACTTATTTTCATATTCATTGCCTTTTTCTCAGTGCTAACTATCATTTTTATAACCGTAAAAAAAGGGAGATTTTTCAACCGCCCCTACTTACAATCTATTATCGTTTGCATTTTATTTTTTACTAATTGGATCTTATATGTAACAACTTTTTATTCGCTACTCCCCGAGAAAGTTAGTGAGTTCCTATTCCTACCCATTTGGTTTTTCCTTTGTATTTTAGGTTTTATAACTTTCTGGCGCGAATGGGAAAATAATCGTGTATTCTCAATATGTATTGGTTTTCTTTCCTTGACTAGTTTTTTATTTGGGTTATTGTTGTTAGTTCTTTCCGGGATGTAATAGAAGAAGGAAGAAAAGCCAACGTTCAACTTTTCTTCCTTCTATGTTTACCTTTAGTTTTCACTGTCACTGATTCACAAGGTGTATAATATATTTGAGGTGTCGCCTTATCAACAAACATCATAAACGTAACGAAACCGATAATAAAGAAAATAAACAACGTTAACAAAATTGCTCCTATCGTTAAAAGTATCATAACACCACCCCTATATTTTTCATGTTATTACACTTTTCGCTATTATATGAGCGTAATCCTTTTTAGAAAAGGAAACGTAACAAAATAATCACAACCACTCCCGTTAATACTGTACCTAATAAACTACGAGTATATATCGCTACAAGAAATGTTGGAATTGCTGCAATAAGATAATCCCACTGCATCGTCTCATGCATAAATAAAACTTGTGCTAAAAGTGCTGCTAATATCGCAATTGGTATGTAATTTAACCATTTTAAACCCCAGTCTGGAATTTGTAGTTTACTAAATACGAGTAGAGGTAAAATACGTGGCACGAGTGTAACAGCTCCTGCTGCTAGTAAAAGTAATAATACATCTAATCTCATTTCCATTTTTCAATCACCACTCCAATCGTCGCAGCTAGTAATGTTGCGATAATAACTGCTATACTATCTGGCATAAATAGGTGTGAAACGTATGCGATAATAATCGCTACAATTGCAACACTTAAATGAATTGCTAGCTTTGGTTTACTACTTATGAGCTGAAGTACAAATAATCCGATAAACATCGCTGGTAATGCATAATCCATCCCGTATGTATGTGGATCTGGTATCCACTCACCAAATAGCCCACCAATAATAGTAGCAAGTATCCAATTTAAATACGCTGTTACGTTAAGCCCAATCATCCATCTTTCACCTAAATATCCTTTTTGCGCTGCATGCTGCACTGCAACGCCGAAAGTTTCATCTGTAATTTGCGAACCGATTAGTAAGTTTTTAAATAGAGGAATTTTCGTAAAGTACGGTGCAAGTGCAGCACTCATAAGAAGGTGGCGCAAGTTAACAAAAAATACAGTAAAAATAATTGCGGAAGCAGGAGCACCGGCTGCATACATACCAGCTAATATAAATTGGGCAGAACCTGCATAAATTAAAGTGGACATAAATGCAATTTCAATGATAGAAAAACCTGCTGTTTTTGCAATTACACCAGCTGCTATACCGATGCTCAAGTAACCAAATACAGTTGGTAAACAATCTTTTACTCCTTGCTGAAATGTATCATCGCTCTGCAAAGCTACATGTGCCTGAGCTTTACTCATCCTTATCATCCTCCATTCCTTCTAAAGTTCGTTTTCCTGTTACGACATGAACTAGATCTATATTTTCACGCCATAACGTATCTAACTTATCAGCTCCAAATTCCTTCGTAATTTCTTCAACCATAATATCGTGCCGCACATACTCTGTAGCAACGAGAACTAGCGCTGGGTCATACGTTGTAACGGCCCATGAAGTGCTATCATTTGAGAATTTCGCAATTAATACTTCCTCTCCATCACGAGCAATAACAGTTAAATGACCACCCATTCTCTTTTCAACAACGTGGGGCGTCATATAATTATGGTGAAATGTCGCTCCTATTTTTGTTTCTGGAGCTCCAAATAAGATTGAAAATATATGTACGCCTTCCTCTTCCTTTTGATGAATGTATGGTTCAATTTCATGCACTTGATCTTCCCATAAAGAAACCCATAACTCTTCCTTAGCTCTACTAATTATATTGCATATTTCTTTCAAAACACGATCATTTGAACGAATATGCGAAATTACATCTATTTGTCTCTCTTGTTCTAAACAATTTAATTTCTGGTCTAAAAACTCAAAGGACTTTTCAAAGTCTTTTCGCATTCGATTCATTAATTCGGTAGCTGGTACTGGTACATATTTAACTGGTTCAGAAGGTACAATATGCACCGCTCCTTTATCCATTAACTTACCGAGTACCTCGTAAATCATAGAACGAGGTACTCCTGTTTGTTTACTCACTTCATAGCCTGTTACTGGGGAATGTTTTAGTAGTCCAATATACGCTTTACATTCATATTGGGAAAATCCTAACTTTTGTAATTCCTTTATAATTTCATCCATCGGTAACCCCTCACAATCTAAATCGCCCTTACTTCAAAACGACGATTTTGCTTCCCTTTACTTTTTACTTTATCAATAACAAGTGTTCCTATTTCACTCGTATTTTTCACATGTGTGCCTCCACAAGCTTGTTCGTCTAAATTTTCAATTGTAACAATGCGGATTTCTTGGATGGTAGTTGGCAGGAGATTTATTGCTGTTTTAATCATTCCTACAGCATTTTCTGCTTCTTCGCGGCTCATATAACGAGTGGAAATTTCTTTATTTTGCTTAATAAGTTTATTCACTTCCTCAACAATTTCTTCTACTTCCACGCTCGATAACTCTTGTAACTCATTAAAATCGATACGTGCTTTATCAGGATAAATTTGATTTCCGGTGCATAGAGCTCCATACTTTTCATAAACAACAGCTCCGATAAGATGCAGTAAAGAGTGATGACGCATTAAATTATGACGTCTTTCCCAATTTATCTCTAATTTAACTGGACCTAACTTTACTTGTGCTTCGTCTTTTATATAGTGAACTATTTCTCCTTGCTCCTTCTTTACTTTTTCAACTTCAAATACAGACCCATTTTGTACAATGACACCCGTATCACATTCCTGTCCTCCACCAGTTGGATAGAAAATTGTTTCTTTTACAAATACTTTATTCCCTTCTACTCTTATCACTTCTGTTTCGCAACTCGTTTTGTATGCATCTTCTAAATATAATGCCGTTGCCATACTCTCACCTCTTTAGTAGTTATAGTTATACCTACTAATATAAAAAAGAAGCTCCGTAAAGTCAATTGATAATTCTGAAATTTAAAATTAATAAAAGACTCCTTTATTAGGAGTCCACTATCTCAATATTTCATTCGCTTCTTTTTCATAAATTTTATCAAATGACGTCATAACACGCTGTGATGCTTGAATCATCTTTTGATCTGTCATAAGATCGGCCATCTCTTTCGTCATATCTACATTTGAATTTTTCTAGCATATGATTTTTTACTATTCCTGTTCCGTTCGGTAAATTAGCAATGTTTCCTTCTGCTAGTGTAAAGCTTTTGTTTTCACGTTGCACGAGACGTGCATTCGTTTCTGCATCTACTGTGTTTTTGTTTGTAACTGTGCAATTACTATTCTCTTAATATCTGGTTTTTGCAAAGTTCCATCGTTAACTTCTCTATAAATTTCTCCATTATTAGATACGAAGAATTCAACATTTTCTGGAATACGAATACGCTCATTATTAACATCCATCACATAAGCACCTGAAGATGTTTGTAAATAACGATCACTATTTAATGTGAAACTACCATCTCTCGTTAAAAACGTTTCATCATTTTTAGAAGTAACGAAAAATGATGTTGTGCCGGCCGCGCCGTCATCTAAAAAGAAATCTGTAGCGCTATTTGTCATTTGTATATTTCCTTGTACTAAATTCACATGCGTTGCAGCTGGTACTACAGCGTAATCGACCGAACCGATATTTGTTACCGCCCCATCTCCGCGGCGATATGTGTCTTGTACATCAAATACTTTAGACGTCATATTTTCTGCTTTAAATCCTGTCGTTTGAGCATTTGCAACGTTATTCGAATGAACATTAATGCGCTGCATGTAATTCATCATGCCCATAGAACCTATATAAAGACCGTTCATATTCGTTTGAATAAGGCAAGCGCCTTATTCTTCACCTCTTTTCTACGATGTTTGTAACATTTGTTTTGCTAAATGTTCAGCTGTAGCGATATGTATATTTTTCTTTATGTCTTGGCCATCTGTCATTAATACAATAGGAGCTGATGATACTGCTGGAATTTTCAACAATTCGCCACTACTTGCTGTTTCATCAAATTTCGTAAACACAATACCATCTATATGAATATCTTTAAAGTTTGTAATGATTTCAATCATATCTTTACTTTTCATAGAAGCTGATAACGTTAAACAAATATAATCTGGTTCTACTTGTCCCATCGTTTCAATCATTTCTTCCACTGTTTCTGACGTACGGTAATTTTTTCCGGCTGTATCAATTAAAATATAATCGACGCGTGCTTCTTCTTTAAAATACGTAAGCGCTCTTGTCATTGCAGCTTCATCACGCACAGCAATTACTTCAGATCCAATTGTCTTTACGTTATCTTGCAATTGCTGCACTGTCCCTATGCGCGAATGATCGGTCGTTATAAAACCAACTGTTTTTTTCTTACCGTGAAATTGCCATGCCATTTTCGCAAGTGTCGTCGTTTTACCAACGCCAGTTGGACCTATTAATGCAATTGTTTGTACTTCTTTTTCAAAGACGTTTTCCGTATTAAAATGAGATTTCATATCTTCCAATATGTACCTGATAACTTCTTCTTCCGTAATCATCGTTGCATTTTCAAACTTTATTTTTAACTTTTCAGCATATGCATGAATGAAATATTGTTCCACATCGTTTTGTTCTAGCATCCGAATTACTTTTTGAATAATAAACGGTACAGATTCTTGATTTTCTTTCTTTGGAGCTACTTCTTCTTTCTTTACTGGAACGACTTGTTTCACAACTTTTTTCTTTTTCGTTACTTCCGTTTCTTTCATCGGTTTCACAACGACGATTCCTTTTTCAAACAGCTTTAATAGTTTCTCTTTTTTTCTTGCCCATTCTTCACTATTTCCTGTTTGCATCGCCGCGTATGACATAGAAGTCGTTACGTTTTCTAAATTGTGCAGTACTGATTGAATTCCATTCGCCTTCACAATTTGTTCTGAAGGATCATTCACAACATCCATTAACTGTTCATGAAATTGAGCTGTACCTTCATTCACTTCTTCCTGTTTTTCTTCTGGAAAAGCAACTAACATTTCATAATCCTTTTTCCAAAAAAACGGTATATTTCGTTTTACACTTTCATCGACAACATAATAATAATCTGTACCATATTGGTCAAATAATTTTCGATACAATTCATTTTTCGAAGCTGCTTTTATTCGCATTAACGCTTCTTTCTTTTCTGTACTTTCCATTACTTCACCCCCTACTATTCAATATAGGCAATTTGATCCACAACAATTTCTGGTGCTAATTCGCTAATACAAAGTACTTGTGCTTCCACTTGATAACGTTCTAGCAGTCTTACAATCGCAAATCTAAAATCTTTTCTACGTGTTAATAACACTGGTTCTCTTCCCATTAAACGTGCTTGTTTAAAGACGCGCTGCACTTGCTCAACGACACGTGTTTCTAAATCTAAATCCCAGTTTAATAAGTAACCTTGATATGAATTATTCACAACATCAGCATCTAACTCAATTGAATCAGAGAAGAGCGCTGCATATATTTTTCCGTCTGGATTTTTCGCATTTTCACAAATAACTTTTGAAATACATTCACGAACAAATGATGTTACACCATCCACGTGGTTTTGATAAATTTCTTTGCCGTCAATAATACCTTCAATAATTGTTGGTAAATCACGAATAGAAATACCTTCTTTTAGAAGTTGTTTAATAACATTTTGAACGAGTGATAAATCAATTTCTTTTTTCTTAATCTCTTCTAATAGAACGCCATTATCATTTTCAAGCGAGTTAATTAAGTCTTTTACATGTTGGCGCTGAATTAATTCATGAAGATTACGTCTAACGACAACATCTAAATGTGTAATTAATATGCTAAGTGGCTCTAACACTTGATAGCCTTTCATTTGTGCATCTTGCACCATATGCTCTAAAATCCAATATCCATCTTCACCGAAAATTGGATCTTTCGCTGGCTCTGCATCTAAATCAGCCATTACGTTTGGTGTTTTCAGTGCTAATAAATAACCTGATTTTAAAACACCTTCAGCCGCCTTCGCACCTTTAATTCGAATAATGTAACGTCCGCGTGGTCTAAAACTCGTATTATCTTTAAAGTTAATTCCAGGAACGTTAATACCAAGGTCAGTAATAATTGACTTCCTCATAAGAACAACTTTATCACGCGCTGTTTCCCCGTTAATTTTTTGCTTTACAAGTGCTGCTAAATCTAAACCGAGTTCTACTATAATTGGATATTTATCCGTAAATACTCCAAATGAATCTTCTACTTGTTGCAGTTGTTCATCTTCGCCTTGAATCATTTCTATTTCTTTTTGAAGCTCGTCTTCTTTTTCTTTCTTTATTCGATTTTTATTACGAATGCCTAAGAAGATAATTGTTCCGCCAACGAGTGCGAATGGTAGAAACGGTAGCGGAGTAAAAATACCCATTGCGATAAATAAACCACCGAGCGCATATACAACGACTTCATGCGCTAATAACTCTTTAAAGATACCTTCTGTTACTGTATCCGGTGAACCGTCAAATACACGAGTTACGATAATACCAGTTGAAATCGCAAGCATAAGCGATCCAATTTGGTTTACGATTCCGTCCCCGACAGTTAGCTGCGTGTAATGAAGAGCCGCTTCACCAAAGCTCATGCCTTGCTGCATCATGCCGACAATTAAGCCAAAAATAATGTTTACGAATAAAATGACAATCCCGAAAATAACGTCCCCTTTAATGAACTTTCCGGCACCATCCATCGCCCCATAAAACTCTGTTTCCATATTTAATTTTTTTCGTTTTGCTTGTGCATCTTTTTCTGAAATAATACGCTGGTTTAAATCAGCATCGATAGACATTTGTTTCCCTGGTAAAGAATCAAGTGTAAAACGAGCTGCTACTTCAGCTGTACGAGACGCACCGTTTGCAACAATAAACTGGAATATGATTAATACTGTAAAAATAACGATACCAATTAATAAGTTTCCGCCAATTACGAACTGGCCGAACTCTTCAATAACATGACCTGCATTTCCATCTGTCAAAATCGCTCGCGTCGTCGAAACGTTAATCGATACGCGGAAAATCCCGATTAATAACAACATCGTTGGAAATGACTTTAATTCATCCCACTCGTTAATACTTGTCGCTCGCATATAAATAAGCACTGACATACTTAGTAGAAAAACGATAATGATATCAAGTATAAATGGTGGAAGTGGAATTAAGAGCGCCACTACGAATGACGCTGCTAAAAAGATAGAAAAATAGGTTCTTGCAGACTCTATCTTAAACAAAGAGATCTCCTCCAAACGCGCTATTATACTTCAAGTTCGTTCGTCTGAATTAAATAGCGCATAACTTCAATTACAGCTACGTATAAATCTTCTGGAATCGTCTCATCTTCCTCGACTTGATAATATAAAGAACGAGCAAGCGGACGGTTTTCCACCATTGGTATTTCTTGTTCACGGGCAAGCGTTCGTATATATAACGCGAGCTCATCTTCCCCTTTTGCAACGACAATTGGTGCTGCATCAACGTGTTTATTGTAACGAAGTACGACCGAAATATGAGTCGGGTTGTTTACAATAAACGTTGCGCCATCCATCTTCTTCGCAATTGTTCCTTGCAAGATTGCATGCATAAAGTTTTTTCGTTTCCCTTTTACTTGCGGGTCCCCTTCATTATCTTTATGCTCTTGTTTCACTTCTTCTTTTTTCATCTTAATATCTTGCTCGTACTCCCATTTTTGATAAATGAAATCAATAATAGAAAGAACGATTAAAATAATTAAAATTGCTAAGAAAATAAATTTAATTTGCCTAATAATTTCAGTAAGTGACGCAGTCCAGTTAAATCCAATCATGCTCACGATTTTCTCTAAATTCTTTTTAAAAAGAACGTAAGCGACGTAACCGATTAATCCCATATAAAACAGTGATTTCAAAATATCTACTAAACTTTTACGACTAAACATTCTCGTGAAATAGTTTTTCGGATTAATACGTGATGCTTTCGGTTTAATGACTTTAGAAGAAAATAGGAACCCGACTTGAATCATATAATTGAATAAATGAAAAGCGTATACGAGTATTAATATCGGAGCCGATACTTTCAGTAATAAAATCCCCATTAAATAAAAATACTCGGTTGAATCTGTATTTTTTCCAATTTGATCAAACAGCACCGCTACGGAATTCGCAATCTCATACCCTAGCCAATCTCCGAAGAAATAAACGACAACTGCTAATACGAGAATGGAAAATAAATTATTTAAATCTTTACTCCGGGCAATATTCCCTTCTTCACGCGATTTTTTACGCTTCTGCGGGGTGGCCTTTTCTGTTTTATTATCCTTTGCCATGCGCGTCCCCCTACTTCGTTAAGAAAAAGTTAAATAGTTTCGTATACTCTTCAAGTAATACATCCGTCATATTTTTAAACACATAACCGAGCATCGGTACACTCATCGCAATAAACAAAATACCGCACGTAATTTTAATTACGTATGCATTCATAAAAACGTTTAATTGCGGAGCGTTTTTTGCAATTAAAATTAGAACAAAGTTAATGATGAATAAACTTCCCATAAGCGGAAGAGCAATTTCAACCGCTGATGTGATCGCAAATAATAGCGTTGCGAGTAGACTATCTAAAAAACTAGTCGTCAGCAATTTTGAAATCGCCTCTGTATATTGAAACGACTTTAAAATCGTGGCAACGAAATAATTAATGCCGCCAAGTGAAATAAAAATAATGAGGAAGAACATATCAAAAAGTGTTGAAAGTAAAGTAGACTGTGATCCTGCATTCACATCAAACAAACTCGCCTGTGATAAACCGATATCAAAGTCTAAAATATGTCCAGCCATTTTCGGAATGTTCCACAGCATTTCTACAATTTTTGAAAGAGATAATCCAATGACAATTTGCGTCGCTGCATAAGCAGCTACATCCCAAACCGTCTTTATATGAGAAACATCAACTTGATCGGCAACTGTAATCGACAGACCGAGCCCAAATGTAACCTTCGCCATAGCTGGAATAGATCGTCCTGAGAAAAACGGTAAAAAATATAAAAATGAAGTAATGCGGCAAAACGCAAAAAACGTCGCCGCCCATAATTCCATATTCATTTCAGTTCACCTATCTTAGTACGAACGCAATAGCGATGGGATTTTATCAAATAAATCTAAAATAAGCGTCGTTAACTCTTGGAACATCCACGGACCTAAAATGATAATAACGAGGACAATACTCGCCATTTTCGGTAAAAACGTCAGCGTTTGCTCTTGAATTTGCATCATCGCCATAATGACAGCGATGATAATAACGACAATCATACTTACGCCGGCAACCGGCATTAAAATCATAACCCCTTTATAAAAAAAGGTTTGAAAAATATCTATAATTGGTGACGTATTCATTTATATGACTCCTATCACATAGCATCAAACGCTTCAGGCGACCGTTTTAAACATAATGTCGACGATTTTTGTATATCCACCTAAATATACGAAAACGAGTATTTTAAACGGTAAACTTAAAATCATCGGCGGTACCATCATCATCCCGAGGTACATTAAAAGTGTACTAATAATCAAATCTATAAATACAAACGCTAAATAAATGAACATCCCTGTTAGTAAACCTTTTTGAATTTGCGTTAACGTAAAGGATGGTACGAGCGTAAATAGTGAAAGATCTTTCAAATCTTTCGGCAACTCTTCTCCGCGTACTTTCAGCATCATTTTTAAATCATGCTTATACGTATGCTTTGACATATATTCTTTCATAATAGGAGCTGTCGTTTCCGCAGCTTGACTTACTGTTATTTTCTCTTTCGTCATCGGATCCCACACATCACTCTTCAGTTGCCCGAGTACAGGCTGCATCGTAAAGAGTGATAAAAATAATGCAAGTCCAACAAGCACTTGGTTTGGTGGTAAATTCATTACCCCAAGTCCTTGACGTGTAATCCCTAGAACGATCATAAAATAAGTAAAATGTGTAAATAATAGAACGATAGAAGAAGATAATGATAAAAGGGTAACGAGCGCAAATAGTTGTACACTTGAATTACTCGTAAACTCTTTTCCATTTTCGAAATTAATAAAACCGTTCGGGGCTGCATACGCTGGATTTACAAAAATAATTGAAAAAACGATAGAAAATACGAAAATAACGGCTAATAATGATAACTGTTTCTTTATTCTCATGATGGATCCTCTACTTTTTTCGTTTCACTCTTCACCGCGTCTTCTAGTGCTTGTTGAAACTGATTTCCTGTTCCGGTTAATTGCACAGACTGCACACCGTTATTACTAATAACAGTGAACACTTGCTTTCCGTCCACTTCAAATAAAAAGGCACTCGTTTGATGATTTAAATACACACCGTCTTTTACTTGAATATGGCCATTTTCACCCTGCTTAAAAAACTGCTGTTTGCGCGTCTTTTTCGTCATATAATATGCACCGTAGCCGAGCGCACCAAACAGTAAAACGACTTGAAATAAGGTCGTCATATACGACATATGACTCCTCCTCTACTCTTTATCTTGCATTTGACTTTGCGCTTTCATAAGCGCCGCTTGTTTCTTATCAGCTTCAATTTCAGAAATGATAATACCGAATTTCTCGTCCATTACGATTGCTTCACCGATGCCGACTTTCATATTACTTAAATACACATCTACTTTATGTCCTAAGTTTTTCTCTACTTCCAGAACATCGCCAACTTTTAACTGCTTTACATCACCAAGTGTAATAGATGACTTTCCAAGCTTTACACCAAGTTCAATCGAAATATCTGAAACAGTATCGATATGTGCTTTACCTGCTTCATTTCGCTTTCCTGCAAAATCTTCTAATCCCATTAATGACACGGGAGATACTTCATGCTTCATATGGATCCTCCTACTCTACAAAACTTTTAAATAGGAGCGCCTTACGCGTTCCATCTTTTCCAATAAAACAATTAAATTTATGCTTTCCATCTACATAACCAAGTAATTCATCCGAAACTTTCGTATGAAGCGGAATAATATCGCCTTCTTCAATTTGTTCAATCTCACTCATTGTCATTTTCTGCTCACCAATTGCAACGTGAACAGGTTTGTACACTTGATTTACTTTCATTTCCACTTCAGACGTATACTTTTTACGCTTGTCTGAAGAATGTTCGACAATATTTTCAGACGTTAACTTATCCATAATTTCTTCAACAGATAAGAATGGAATTCCGATACGCACCGTCGTATTCCAAAAATCTGTTTTCATATTTACGTTAAGTAATGAAATGATATCGCTCGCTGTCGTAATCTTTAATGCATTCGGATCTGTTTCCGTCGTTACAAATTTCGGTTCAATCGCAACAACACTTTCAAATGATTGCTCTAAATTTTTACAAAGAAGCAAGAATATATTATCAAGCGTTAAAAACTCAAACGCTGTTAACGGTCTGCGCATCGTAAAGTTACGCTTACTATCTCCGCCAAGCCAACATTCATGAATATAAATAACGAATGCTAAATCAATCTCAATAACAATTTCTCCAAGCTCTGGTAAACCGAGATCAATTACGCAATATAAATAATAATCTTTCGGCATTTTCTCCACATATTCACTCGTAAATGGAACTTGCTCAACTGTTGAAGGTTCTAGTTCAATTGGAATACGCATACGCGCTGATAACGTCTGTGACGTCTGCTTTCCAAACGTAGAAGCAATCGCTTGCAAACTACGTAAATGCTCAACACCGAACTTCTCTGGTCTATTAAAATCATACTCTTGAAATTTCTCTTGCTTTCCTGCTTCTTGTGCGAAAGCTGGCATTTCCTCGCCTTCATTTACCGCCTTCAGCAGGGCATCAATTTGCTCTTGGCTTAATTTTTCGCCACTCATGACAATCCCCTCCCTACCTTTTCAATTCAACGATTTCAACGTACATCTTTCCATTCTTCGTCAAAATCTTTCCGGTTCCAATCTCTTCATTCTCAAGCATAAGACGCACCGTATTTTTCGTTGAATTTTCAAGACGATACAATGTACCTTTCGTAATATGAAGCAGATCTTCAATTTTCTTTTTCGTATTTCCGATTTCAAAATAAATTGTTAACGGAATATCATCTTGTAATTTCAAATCTAGCCAACTCCCATATCATGTTCACGAAAATTTCATGTTCTCTCTATATATGAAACTTCTTATTTTGAAACGTCGATATTTAATATTTTTTTAATATATCCTTGCGTTTCTTTAAATGGCGGTACGCCTCCGTACTTTCTCACATTGCCAGGACCAGCATTATAAGAAGCAAGTGCCAATACTAAGTCGCCGTTATTTTTCTTTAAATAACCGCTTAACTCTTTCACGCCACCTTCAATACTTTCAGCTGGTGAAAAGGGATTCTTCACACCCATCTCCTTCACATTCGCTGGCATAAGCTGCATAAGACCCATCGCACCTGCATGTGACACCGTTTTCGGATTAAAATTAGACTCTACTTCAATCATTTTTTGAATTAACGTTTTCGGAATTCCATATGTACGACTTACACGATCAATAATATCCTCATACTTCCCTTCATTGGAAGAACGTATTTTTTGAATATTATACTTCTTCGTTAATCCCCACGTATCAGCAGCCTCATTTTTCGTTTCTGGGAAACGTCGTTCAAACTCTTTTTGCGCAACTTGCACTTCATCTGCTTTCTTCGTTTCACCCTTTTCTTCGGGCTTACTCGCTTCATCTACTTTATTAATAGATTGTTCCGGCTTATTAACAACCGTTTCTATTTTCGTAGATTGTACCGGCTGACTCATATCTTCTACTTTTGCCGGTTGCGTAGTAGCCTTCGTCTCCTTCACAGGTTCACTCTGCAACTTTTCTTGAAAACGACTACTAACAAATGCTTGTGGACTACTTAGCTTTTGCTGAATTTGTCCTTTTTTATATGCAAGCACTTCTTTTACTATATTTCCAACTAACATAATATCACCTTTTCGGTAAACAAAGATAATCTAATATTAGAGTTTTTTTTTAAAGTTTGCAATAATCCTTTTGATAATATTGTAATAAAAAAATGAACAAATAGGAAATTATCATTTTTTTATATTCATTAATTACAATTATTCGTTGACACGATATACACCAAGGATTACAATTAATCTCGAAATTGATTTTTTTGCATATTTACGTTTAACAATTAACAGAAAAATCAATATAAAAAAATGGGGGTTCTTAACATGAGAATTAATACAAATATTAATAGCATGCGTACTCAAGAGTACATGCGACAAAACCAAGACAAAATGAACACTTCTATGAACCGTTTATCTAGCGGTAAATCAATCAACAGTGCCGCTGACGATGCAGCTGGCTTAGCTATCGCTACTCGTATGCGTGCGAAAGAAGGCGGATTAAACGTTGGAGCACGTAACACACAAGACGCTATGTCTGCTTTACGCACTGGTGACGCTGCATTAGGTTCAGTTTCAAACATCTTACTTCGTATGCGTGATCTTGCAACACAAGCATCAAGCGGTACTAACAACGATAAAGATATCAAATCTATGAACAAAGAGTATCAAGCATTAGCACAAGAAATTAATCATATTGCTGACAAAACAAATTTCAATGGTAATGCATTTTTAGGTGGTACTGGTGGGAAGGATATCACAATTCAACTTTCTGATGCTTCAAGTGATACAATGACAATCAAAGCTATTCAAACAAAGTCTATAACAACTGATAAGTTAGCAGTTGGAACTGATCCCGATGATGCAGTTAAGAATTTAACTGCTACAACTGCAGCAACTGAAATCACAGCTCTTGACACTGCTATTCAAGAAATTGCTGACGCTAGAGCAACTTTCGGTTCTCAATTAAACCGTTTAGACCATAACTTAAACAACGTAACGAGCCAAGCTACTAATATGGCAGCTTCTGCTTCTCAAATTGAAGATGCTGATATGGCAAAAGAAATGTCTAACATGACAAAATTCAAAATTTTAAACGAAGCAGGCATCAGCATGCTTTCTCAAGCTAACCAAACTCCACAAATGGTTTCTAAATTATTACAATAAGCCATTTGATTATATAAATCTCTTTGTCTACAAAGAGATTTATATATAACTAAAAACTCAAGATAACAATGGAGGTTCTTAACATGAGAATTAATACAAATATTAATAGTATGCGTACTCAAGAGTACATGCGACAAAACCAAGACAAAATGAATACATCTATGAACCGTTTATCTAGCGGTAAATCAATCAACAGTGCCGCTGACGATGCAGCTGGCTTAGCTATCGCTACTCGTATGCGTGCAAAAGAAGGCGGATTAAACGTTGGAGCACGTAACACACAAGACGCTATGTCTGCTTTACGCACTGGTGACGCTGCATTAGGTTCAGTTTCAAACATCTTACTTCGTATGCGTGATCTTGCAACACAAGCATCAAGCGGTACTAACAACGATAAAGATATTGCATCTATGGACAAAGAGTATCAAGCATTAGCACAAGAAATTAATCATATTGCTGACAAAACAAATTTCAATGGTAACGCATTTTTAAATAAAGGCACTAATCCTGGTGAAGGTAAAGATATCACGATTCAACTTTCTGATGCTTCAAGTGATACAATGACAATCGCAGCTATCGAAACAAAGAAATTAACAACTGATACTCTAGCAATAGCAACTGATGGAACAAAGAAATTAGATGCTACAACTGCAGCAGGTGAAATCACAAAACTTGACAATGCTATTCAAAATATTGCTGACGCTAGAGCAACTTTCGGTTCTCAATTAAACCGTTTAGACCATAACTTAAACAACGTAACGAGCCAAGCTACTAATATGGCAGCTTCTGCTTCTCAAATTGAAGATGCTGATATGGCAAAAGAAATGTCTAACATGACAAAATTCAAAATTTTAAACGAAGCAGGCATCAGCATGCTTTCTCAAGCTAACCAAACTCCACAAATGGTTTCTAAATTATTACAATAAGCCATTTGAACATATACTCTCTGTAGTATATAAAGAGTTTTCTTTTAAATAATTAAAAATTAATGGGGGTTCTTAACATGAGAATTAATACAAACATTAACAGCATGCGTACTCAAGAGTACATGCGACAAAACCAAGACAAAATGAACACTTCTATGAACCGTTTATCTAGCGGTAAATCAATCAACAGTGCAGCTGACGATGCAGCTGGCTTAGCTATCGCTACTCGTATGCGTGCGAAAGAAGGCGGATTAAACGTTGGAGCACGTAACACACAAGACGCTATGTCTGCTTTACGCACTGGTGACGCTGCATTAGGTTCAGTTTCAAACATCTTACTTCGTATGCGTGATCTTGCAACACAAGCATCAAGCGGTACTAACAACGATAAAGATATCGCATCTATGGACAAAGAGTATCAAGCATTAGCACAAGAAATTGATCATATTGCTGACAAAACAAATTTCAATGGTAATGCATTTTTAAATAAAGGTACTGATGGTAAAGATATCACGATTCAACTTTCTGATGCTTCAAGTGATACAATGACAATCGCAGCTATTGAAACAAAGAAATTAACAACCGCTACTTTAGCAGTAGGAACAGGTAAGGCTTTAGATGCTACAACTGCAGCAGATGAAATCACAAAACTTGACGATGCTATTCAAAATATTGCTGACGCTAGAGCAACTTTCGGTTCTCAATTAAACCGTTTAGACCATAACTTAAACAACGTAACGAGCCAAGCTACTAATATGGCAGCTTCTGCTTCTCAAATTGAAGATGCTGATATGGCAAAAGAAATGTCTAACATGACAAAATTCAAAATTTTAAACGAAGCAGGCATCAGCATGCTTTCTCAAGCTAACCAAACTCCACAAATGGTTTCTAAATTATTACAATAAGCCATTTGAATTAATTTCATGAATAAACCTCTCTGCTTGCGGAGAGGTTTATTTTTTCTATATAGATAGATTATTTATAAAACTTTCTTTTTTATGTGGAAGAGAGCATCTGCGGTGCATAGAAGCGGTCAATGCTTATCTTGATTCCCTCTTATGTTAAAACACAAACAGTAAATAAGCATAAGCCCCTCTATCCTTCCATAACTGTTTATTAGATTAAACTATACTAACTATATCAATCTATAAGGAGTGTCTATTATGCGTATTGGTACGAATGTTTTAAGTATGAATGCTAGGCAGTCGTTGTATGAGAATGAGAAACGTATGAATGTTGCAATGGAGCATTTGGCGACTGGTATGGTAAGAAGTTAAACCACGCTTCGGATAATCCCGCTAATGTTGCAATTGTGACTCGTATGTATGCGAGAGCAAGTGGTATGCGCGTGGCGATTCGTAATAATGAGGATGCGATATCGATGCTTCGCACGGCAGAAGCTGCTCTTCAAACTGTGACGAATATTTTGCAGCGTATGTTTGATTTAGCTGTTCAATCTGCTAATGGTACAAATTCAAATAAAAATCGTGATTTACTGAGCAAAGAGTTTCAGTCTTTAATAGAACAAAGTGGCTATATTGGCGAGATGACTGAGTTTAATGATTTATCCGTATTTGACGGTCAAAACCGTCCTATTACATTAGACGATATCGGTCATACAATGAATATGACGAAACATATTCCCCCTTCCACTACACAACATGACATCAAGATTTCAACAGAACAAGAAGCAAGAACGGCTATCCGTAAAATTGAAGAGGCTTTACAAAATGTATCACTTCATCGCGCTGATCTTGGAGCTATGATAAATCGTTTACAGTTCAATATTGAAAATTTAAATAATCAAAGTATGGCGTTAACAGATGCTGCATCTCTAATTGAAGATGCAGACATGGCACAGGAGATGAGTGATTTTTTAAAGTTCAAATTATTGACTGAAGTTGCACTTAGTATGGTTTCACAAGCGAACCAAATTCCGCAAATGGTCTCTAAACTACTACAATCATAAAAATTAATCTTCCTTCTTTGGAACGATTCCATACAAAATAAAAGGGAAATACATATAAACTATGTATCTCCCTTTTATTTTGTACCCAAATTTTATTACTGTGTTACCGTCATAACTTGTCCGCTACGGTCAACCATTATTTTCATTTTACCGTCTTGTGCATTATATAGACCTAGTTTATGTAATTCCATTTTACAATCTTGTACGAAAGTTGGTAATTTACGTATTTGATCAATATCCGAACTTGTAATGAAATGAATTAAAAGCTGCGTCATACCTTTAATATCTTGTACAAGCTCTTCTTTCTCTCCTTTTAGCCTTTCATTTTCCAGTTGTAACGACTGCAATTCACCTTCTAGACTACGTGTATTCTTTGCTTCTCTAGAACGCCCTGCTGCCATGCTAGAAAGCTTATAAATACCTTCCATAAACTGATGTAGTTCGTCTTCTTTCCTTTCACTACATTGATTAATTGTTTCAAAGTTATCAACGATACCAGATATAACTGTTACAAGATTTTTTTCATCCTCTTTATGCTGGATTTCTTCTTTTAATTCGTACTCGTTTTCTTGTTTTCTTGCAACGATTGTCTCTTTTACTGGTATATATTTTCGCTTTCGTCCTGGTTTTTGTTTTTCAATATTTTCAAACGGTATTTCACGTTTTTTCAATTTATAATACGTATTTTGCAATTGACTTTCTGTTTTTGGAAAAAGATTTAGTTCATTTTTACTTAAGTATTTTGAAATATTTAAAATGTTTAAACCGTGACGTTGACAAAATTGATACACTTCATACAGTAGCTCTAGTTCAGACTTCAGCCATGTAATTGCTGATTTTTCATATGCTCGCATCCCGCCATTTTTTTCTATATCTATTTGAAATAATACCATTCTATTATGTAAATCAACTAACTCTTCATACTTTACTTGGAATTCTTTTTCTATTTTTTTTAATTCCGCTTCTAGTTGCATATCGTTCATTTTATTATTTGACATGTTTTGTAAAAGACCTAATACATTAATTGCTGTGTGGTGATACATAATCTGTGCCACTCCCCCTCATCCTTTCACAATTCTCATCTGACTCCCATGTCTTTTAAGAAAATAGCAATTTTTACATATCCATATTATAACAGTTCGAAATTATCTGTCAAATAATAAACATACAAAAATGTATAGAAAGTATAAAAATTTGGAAAATGTTTTTTTATTAATATGTAAAATTGCATATTAATTACATTTAATTATATTATATGGTATTTTGGATGTTTTTTCACCGAAAAAATTTGCGTTACCACGAAATATTACTAAAGTAATCAAAAAAATACGTTCACTTATATTTTTAAATTAAAAATCTCTAAATAAAGATTATTCACACATACAGCGACAAACACCCAAGAAACCTTTCATTTTTCTACCAGCTTAAAGTATAGAATACTAAAAAGGAATTAGCCATATGTAGCATTGGCTAATTCCTTCCTCTCTCTAACAGAATAGAGTTATAAACCCAGTCTTCAAATCCTCAATCGAAGTCTCACTTCTTCTAAAGCTATCTCGGCGGCTCTCTCGTCCCATTTACCTAAAAAACACTCCATATCTCTGGTCTTACATCGCATGGGTCTCTATTAGGCACTGACCGCTGCCACACATAGCTAGTTCCTCTATTCCAGCTAAAAAAGTACTTTTCTTACAACACTAACTTATCAACTAAACCAATTAGCTCTTGAATATCTGGCTTACTTACTTGAGCATTTGCTCCTACAGCTTCACCTTTATGGAATAATTCATTTGTAATTAATGAAGAGAAAATAATGACTGGTAAACGATTCATTACTTCACTATCCTTAACCACTTTCGTTAAATGATGTCCATCCATTTTTGGCATTTCAATATCCGTAATTAGCAAGTGAATATGTTCAAACATTTTTTCGCCTTGCTCTTTCGCTAATTTTTCAATTTGCGCTAACGCTTCTGCACCATTGCTGAAGAAGTTCATTTTCGTATATCCAGCTGATGATAATGTTTCTTCTAATATTTGGCGAAGCATCGCTGAATCTTCTGCAATGTAAATTACTTTTTCAGCTCGATCTGTTTTTTGTTCTAATCCTGCAATTGATTTATTGTCATAACCAGTGCCGCTAATTTCACATACAATTTTTTCATAATCTAATAGTAAGATGATTTTTCCATCTAGTTTTACAATACCAGATGTCGTTTCTTCTAGTCCCATAGATAATGAAGCTGGTTCATCAATTTGTTCCCACGAAATACGTTGAATACGATGCACTTCATCAACGCGAAAAATAACTTTCATTTGGTTTAATTCTGAGATGATAAATTTCGTTTGATCAAGTGGCTTTGTTGACTTTAAATTAAGAGCCATTGCCAAGTTAATAACAGGTAAAATTTCACCACGTACTTGAACAACACCTTCAACTGCATGATGAGATTCTGGCACAGTTGTAACAGGGAATGGATTAATGATTTCACGTACTTTCATAACATTAATACTAAATAGGTTTTCACCAACAGTGTACGTAACAATTTCTAATTCATTTGTTCCGCTTTCTAATAAAATACTTTGTGCTTGTGACATAAAGGTGTCGCTCCCCTTCCATTAATTCCGTATATCTAATTATTAAGCTTTATAAAAGAGGAAAAGTCAACTACCTATATAAAAAATATAGATAGTCGAACGATTCATTTTATAAAAAAACAATTAATCTTGTATAAACGAAGCAAGTGCTTCTAATAACACTTCTTGCGCCCCTACAATTTCTGTCGGCATTGCTTCCCATTTTTTCGAAAGCTCCGTCTCTACTCTTATTCTCAGCTCAGAATTCATTTCTGCTAGCACATATTCTTTCGTTGCTATATCAACATCAAGTAGCGCGAGTGCATATAATTCCGGGTCATTTATTTTTTCGAATAATCGCTTTAATACTACCGGTGCTATATGTTTTAATTTTTCAATATGAATTTCCTTATCCGAAAATAGTAACTCATATTGAATAAACGTAACATTTTCTTTAATCACTTTAAAATAGCAATTATTTTTTTTATCATTTACAAAATAACCATTTGGATCTGCGATAATACTTTCTACTTTACGAATTAAATCTGGCAAACTATTCGCCCCCATTACAGTCCGCTGCTCAACCTCACTCGGCGAAATGAATGTAACGCGATACTTATTTTGCGCCATCCTCCTCACCTCTCCTTTTATAGAAATTCAGTCTAATTGTATACTACAACTACCTTAAATTAACTTAAAACTATTTTATATTACCACTTCTTACACTACCACACTACTCTAGTAACGCTACATATCTCTGGTCTTGCACATCGGTCGGGACTCTATTAGGCACTAACCGCTCCAAAACATCGCCAGGTCCTCTCTCAAAACCTAAAAAGTGCTTTTAAGAACCTTTCAATAACTCTATGTTATTAAACCAAAACGCTATCTGCTGATCCGTAATATTTGGCAACATAACAAAAAACTCACGACACTTCATCTCATCCTTAAACAGTTGATACTTCCAAACGCTACCGCTACCAACACTTATGAAATAAAACTCATGGATACGGCCAATGATTGCTTGTTTTTCGCCAAATGAATACGGAGGCACTTGCTTAATTTCAAATTGATCTGGTAAATATACATGCTCTTCTTGTTCTGTTTTTAATACTTGCTCAGCAAGTTCACGTTTATTCTCGAAAAATGGCAATTGTAAAATTCGTTCTTGTCTTGTCATACGAATAAAAACCCTTTCTACTACATTACGATCTTTCTTTATAATACATTATCGAATTAAGTTTACAACTTCATTTAATACTTCATCTGACACTTTAATTACTTTCGCATTTCCTTGGAATCCACGTTGATATAACATTAAGTCAACGAATTCTACAGATAAATCTACGTTTGAACTTTCTTTTGCTGAACCTCTTACATTACCTGCACCATTCTCACCTGCCACACCAATCCCTGGAATCCCTGCTGATGGTGTGGCAATGTAATTACCATTCCCAGTTTTCATTAATCCACCTGAATTAGGGAATGTAGCTACAGCTAGTTGTCCTACAACCTTCATACTACCATCCGAATATCTCATCATAACGAAACCACCGTCAGAAATTGAATAGTCATTTGCAATTGCAGCTGGACGCCCCGTTACTTCTGTTGTAGAAATAGTTTTCCCTGTTGGATAATTTGTTAAACCACTTAAGTCCAGTGTCAGTCCCTTACCAAAAGGAATTTTAACCGTTCCACCTTTAGTAATTTCACCAGTTACTGGATTTTTTTGTACAGCTTCATCTGTCTCCTTTAGATTTCCTAATGTATCAAATTTAAGATTTTTTTCGCCCGTCATGCCTTCAACCGGCTTAAACTCTTTTTCGTTTTTAGAATCATTTCTTACAGAAACTGTATACGTATATTCACCTGGCACAGGCTTTTCAACTTCTTTACCATCTACAGTCTCTTTTGTAGTCTTTTGTTTAATATTTACACGTAACGTTAACGAGTTCCCTTCCTCATCAAAAACTGTGAATTCGTGAGATAATGCATTTTGATTTCTAGGAAGGTTTCCACCTATTGTTGCTTTATCTGTTTGAATCCCACCAACAGCTGATCCCATTGGAATATGAATTGGACTTGGTCGTGAAGAAAAATCTATTTCTTGAGTTCCTATTTTCACACCATACCCTAGCACATACTGACCACTTGTATTTGTAACATAGTTATCTTTCGATACACCGAAAGACCCTTTTCTCGTATACTCTACATTTCCGCTATTACGATCGCCAACTAAAAATAAACCATTTCCCTCTATGGCTGTCTCCATCTTATCACTAGTTAAAGTAATAGAACCATCACTAAAATCTGTAGATGTCCCACTAAACTTTACACCGTTACCGATACTCTTTGGATTCGTACCAGCATAAGCACCATCCCCACGTGAACCAACCGTATTATTATATAGCAGATCATCAAAAATAGCTTTTTGCTTTTTATATCCAACTGTTTGTGCATTTGCAATATTATTTGAAGTAACACTTAATGCATTTTGTGCCGCATTCATCCCTGTAATACTCGTATATAACGCTTTAATCATAACCTATATACACTCCTTTTATTAATTTTGCTTAACCTCTTCATTTTTCTCTATATCATCTTTCTTCTCATCTTCTGGATTTGTTTCTGCTATCGGTTTATCTGAAACCCTTTCTACAAAACGAAGTGAGACAACTTGATTATCAACAATAAGTTGTACATCGTTATTTTCGGCAAGTCGAACTGTTTCCACTTGACCAGTCACTTGCTCCCCCTTATTGTTTATACCTCTAACATACTTTCCTAAAAATTTCATCCCACCATCAAGAGCTGTCGTATACATCGTTGATTGTAGTTTATCTACTGCTTTCGTCATATTTTGTACTTGCTCCATAAGCGATAGTTGAGCCGTTTGATTCATCATTTGGTTCATATCCATCGCATTAAACGGGTCTTGATGTTGAAAGCTCGCTAAAAAAAGTTTCAGGAAATCATCTTTATCCATAATACCGGGTGTTTTTTGATTACTTGCTGATACTCCGTTTGTTTGTTGAACTGGCGATTGCACACCATTTACAGATGCGTTTTTTGTTTGCGCCCCTGCTTGTAACGGAATATGATTTGTACTCGTTGTATTTAATCCAACTGTTGGCACGCGTTATTCCTCCAATAATCCCGCAAATTCTGTTGATTGTTGTTTTTCATGATTTGTATTTGCTAATTTCTGTTTTTGCCTTTGCTCTTGTTCTCGCTGTTCTTTACGATTTTCATCTTTATCTGAATAGCTAATTTGAATATTGATTTCTTTTTCTTTTAACTTTAATTTCAATTCATCAAAAATGATTTCAACACGTTTTTTCGCCTCGTGTTTTTCCATTTCTACGTGAACGTCAATTTGATCTCCATGTTTTTTCATAAACACTGTTAATGTACCAAGTTTTTCTGGATTTAACTGAAATAAAACACGTTCTTGTTTCACTACAAATTTTTGCAAGGCTTCTACTTGCGCTTCCATTTTCTTTCCTAAGTCAGGTAATGAAACTTTCTCAGCACCACTATTTGATTTCCCTATTTGTTCGGTACTCGTCGTTTTATTTAATAACTCTGCACCTGCAGAGCTCGAATCGTTTAATGCATCAACTTCTGGCAACTCTACCTTTGCATCATCGCTCTCAGCTTTCGAAAGATCTACATCTTTAAATTCTTCTTGTTTCTTTGCAATATTACAAGTTTCTGTTTCTACAGCCTTCAATGCTTGCATCGCTTGCTCTGGCATCTTCATTTTGTCTAATACCATTTGCATTGTATCTTCTAAACATATAGCATTTTTGATATTCATATTTGAAAGAAGTTCTTGTAATTGTTGTAATTCAGCTGCAGGTAATTCATTAAGTTTAATATTGCCATATTCTTTATATAGCTCTTGTATTTTTTGTATGTATTGATATAACAATTCCGGCTGCACATGTAATTGCTCAATTGCAACCATTTGCTCAGATACAGCTAATAACAACTGTTCTGTCTCTTTTTTTTCTTCTTTCTTTACAATAGGTTCTTCTTCCGTTACCGATTTTTTAGAAAGAATATAATCTTTTCTCTCTTCTTTTGGTGCTTCTTCTCGTTTCGTTTTCTCCGTTTGCGGCTGTTTTTTATTTTCCATTCTCATCGTACGATCGAATGAAGAATCTTCATTTTTTGATTGTACTTCTAGCCCTTTTTCTTTTTGCGGAGGTAAACTTTGTTGCACCGGTAATACAGACTGTATCACTACATTCACCTCATCCATTCATACACATTTTCAAATCCAGAAGCATTTTTTCTTCCAGCTTTTCTTGTGCTTTCGCAAGCTTTTTGCAATCTTCTTGATACATCTCATCAATGACACGTTCTTTTTCTTTTACTTGCTCTAAAAGGCTTTCATTTTTTTGAATAAAACCTTCCGTTTTTTTAATTTTTCGATTCCATTCTTCTATTCTTTCAGGTGAAAACGTATGTGAAGAAAGCATGCCAGCCATAATACGTTGCCCAGTTTGTACGACTTTACTACGCGATTTCACAACATATAAATCATATTCTTTTTTTTGTTCTATTTTTCTTTTTTCAGCTGTTAATTCATACACTTCTTTTAAAATATGTTCTTTTTCTTGATTTATTTGCAATTTTATTGTGTCGTACTGCTGTTTATCCACCTGTTTTCATAACCCCTTTCTATTATAACGTTCTCTTTTTCTATTATATAGTTTTTTCCCAAAAAAATCTGTGAAATATTAAAAAACAAAAAAATAAGACCTCTTATGCAGAGGCCTTATACTATATGCTGTATCGCTTCAACGATATCATCAAATTGGAAACTATCCGATCGACCTTGCTTTAAAAATGTATTTATGCCTTCTACTTTATTTTTACATTCAAAAATATAAGCATTTTCTTCATTTTGTTGAATCGTTCCTAGCTTAAAATACAATTCATTTTCTTTATAAATTGATAAAATCTTTCTCATTTCATTTGCAAGTTGCCAATGATGTGGCGAAACAATTTCTTCCATAATCCTACTTACTGAATCTAATACTGAAATTGCAGGATAATGACTAAGCGTTGCAAGCTCACGCTTTAATACGATATGTCCATCTAAAATACCACGTGCTAAATCTGGTACAGGACCATTTAAATCATCCCCATCAACAAGCACCGTATAAATACCTGTTATAGATCCCTTTTGTGTTTTTCCGGACCGCTCTAACAACTTCTTCATATAACTTTCCATTAACAGTGTTTTACCACCAATCGGTAATTCTTTAACAGCAATATCAACACTTCTTCGTGCATCGGCAAAACGAGTAACAGAGTCCATCATAAGTAATACGTTATTACCTTGATCACGGAAGTATTCAGCAATAGACGTTGCGAGTTTCGCTGCACGAAGTTGCATAAGATGACTTTCATCTGACGTCGCTACAACAACGACGCTTTTTCGCATCCCTTCCTCGCCTAACTCTTTTCGAATAAAGTCTTTTACTTCCCGGCCACGTTCCCCTACTAAACTAATAACATTTATATCAGCTTTTGCATTTTTTGCTATCATTCCAAGTAAAGTTGATTTACCAACACCTGACCCAGCAAAAATACCAATCTTTTGACCGATACCAATTGTTAGCATAGAATCAATTGATTTTATTCCTGTTTCAAATACATCGGTAATCTCTTCACGTTCAAATGCATGTATAGGCGGTGCATCTAGTTTTATTTTCTGTAATGGAATGTTTTCAGCTTCCTCATTTAACACTTCACCATTTGCACTTAACACTTTTCCGAGCAAGTGATTACCACGTGGTACAACAACATCTTCTGAAACTAATGTCACTGAATCTCCATAACATACTTTTTCTGTCTGTTCAAATGGAAGTAGCATATTATTTTCTTTTTCAATGGCAATCACTTCACATAAGACGTTATGTTCTCCAACGAAGCAAACATCTCCGATCTTCGCTTTCGGCCCTTTTGCTACGAAAAACTGTTCTTGTACACTATGAACTTTGCCTACTTTCGTATACAGCGGTGTTTCAATGAACTTATTCCATTTTTCGTTCTCATTCATTAACAGGCGGCTCATACATTTTGCTCCTCAAATAACTTCTCTTCTTCCCATTTCTGACGAAGTTTCGCAAATATAGGTGCAAATTTAAATTCAAAGAACTCTTTCTCTTCTTCCAGAACAAATTCACCAAACTGCAGGGAGAAATCATATTTCCATTCTACTAATTGTAGTAACCAATATTCTTTCGTATTCTCCTTCTCTTCTTGAATACGTTCAAACGTTTCTGGATGTACTGTAATGATTAATTTTTCAAACGAAGTTGGCAATGTTTGCACGATGCCAGTTAAAATAGGTAACACATCAAGCAATCGTGAATCTACCGCTTGATTCACGATTTTTTCTGCTAGATGAAAAGATTGATCCCATAACAACTCTGTCCATTCATACGCTGTTTCTTGTTGTTCTTTTTGAAATTGCACACGCGCTGCTTCCATCTGTTCCATTTGCTCATGAATATGCATTTGAAATTGTTCTTTATCTTGTAATAACTGCTGCCGCTCTCGTTCTAGCATTTGCTTCTCTTGCCTTAGCTGATTCATTTCCATATGTAACGATTCTTGCTGGGCGCGAAGTTCTGCATGATCAGCTTGTAATTCTTCCTCTTCTATTTGAACTGAAGCTGGTTTTGGAAATTGTAATTCATACGTTTCTTCAGAAAAAGAAACAGAATTCTTCGGAATTCTGTTTTTAAATAAGGACATCCTCTTCACCTCTTTGAACGATAATTCTTCCTTCTTTCTCTAGCTTTTTCACTGTACCAGTGATCGTTTGCTGCGCTTTTTCAGCATCCGTCATCTTAAGCGGTCCTAAGCCATCTAATTCTTCTAGAATCATCTCTTTACGGTTTGAAGACATACATGTAAATAATTTCTCTTTAATTTCTTCTTTTGCAATTTTAAGTGCTTTCGCAAGAACACCGTTATCTGTAATTTCTTCTAATACACGGCGAAGCGCAAGATCTTCAAGACCAAGTAAGTCTTCAAAGACAAACATATTTTCTTTAATTTTCTCAGATAACTCATAATCGACTTCATCCAGCTTTTGAAAGACTGTTTTTTCAACACCTCGTGAAACATTATTTAAAATATTTACGATTGTTTTCAAGCCATCAGTTTTATTAATTGCACTAAATGCCATATTATTTAATTTCGATTTTAACAACTCACCAATTTGATTAATTAACTCACCATCAACTTGTTCTAGTTTCGCTATACCCATTACCGTTTCAACGCGCTTATGATCTGGCAATCTCTCAATTAATTGAGACGCAAGTTGCGGTTTAATATAAGAAGCGATAATTGCAATTGTTTGTGGTGACTCATCATTAAGCACTGTAAGAAGTGGCTCTAAATCTGTAAGTGAATTTAAGAACTCAAACGGATTATCTTTGTTATACCAAAGATCTTCCAATAATTTTTCCAGTTCGTCTTCTGGCATGTTTTTAAATATGCGACGAATGTATTCTTTATCTGGAGTGACTAAGTTCAATTCTTTTACATTTAGTTCATATAAGAACTCTCCTAGTACATTTTCTAACGTTTCTGGTTTGTATACACGAAACTTTGCGATTTCACGAAGTAATACTTCTTTTTCCTCAGCTGTCATATATTCAATGACTTTTGCTGCCACCCCTTCTTCTAATGTACGAATAAGGATGGCAGCTTTTTCTTTGGAGGAGATTTCATCTAACATCATTGTTCCTCCCTTACTGTCCATTTAACCATTTTTTAATTACTTTTGCAGTACCTTCTACATGTTCTTTCGTAGCATCCTGCACTTGTTCATCTAACGTTGGTTCTTTCGGTTCTTCTGGTTCAGGTTTTGGCTCTGGCACTATTTTTTCTTCAGGAATTTCCAAGATACTTTCATTACTTGCAGCAATTTCCTCTTCTGCTAAGTATTCTTCATATTCCTCTTCTTCTTTCTTTCTCTTACGTCTTGCTAATAAGAACCATACTAGACCACCGATTGCTAATAAGCCAGCTGTAATTCCACCGAATAACCACCAGTTTATACCACTTTTTTCTGGCTCTTTCTCTTTTTCGGCTTTCGGCTGATCGAACTGAACAGTTACAACGTTAACTTGACCATTTATAAAGTTACCGTTCGGATCAGCTTGAAGTCCTGCCGCTGTTCCGATTGCTTCTTTAAAAGTTGTCATATCAATTCTACGTTTTACTAACGTATCATTATCTACCCATACAACAACATTCGTTTTCGTTAATTCTGGGTGTTTCTTAATTGTTTCAACTGTTTTATCTATTTCATAATTTTCAATTTTGTTGCCATTTTTATTATCGTAGACAACTTTACCATTTTGATTATTGTTCGTACCGTAGTTTGGCACTTCACCGTTAGCTGTAATACCAGCACCTTGCTTCGTATCTGCCCCTTCTTGCGCAGTAGAGCTTTCCTCTTGCTCTTGTTTACTACGAAGTACACCTTTATCACCATACTTTTCTGACTGACGTGTAACTTCATCGTAGTTTACAGATACTTTCGTATTCACTTTATATTCATTCGGTTTAAACATCGTCATTAACGTTGCATCAATATCTTGCTTTAATTTACCTTCAAGTTGGTGCTGCATCTCTACTTCTTTCTCGTAAGAAGAGGAACTACTAGAATGTGCTTCATCTGTACCTTTTGAGATAACACCTTTTTTACTATCAATAACACTTACTTCTTCTGCCTTCACACCAGGAACTGCTGCACTAATCATTTGCTGTATACCTGCAACTTGATCAGCTGTTAACAATTGGCCACGTTTCACTCCAACCGTAATCGCCGCTGTTCCTTTTGCTTTTTCTTCATCAAAAATTGTCTCTTTTTCAGGCAATGTAATTTGAACATTTGCCGTTTCAACTGTCGCAAAGTTTCTTACAATATCTTGCTCCAATTGCTTCTTCGTACCGACAATTTGCTTCATTTTTTTATCTTGTTCACTTGAACCAAGCGAGCTTTCTAATAAAATTTCTTCACCGCTTTTCGAATTAAACGGTAAGCCCATCCCATTCATTTCTTTTCGAACCCATGGAGCATCATTCTTTTGCACACGAATCGAACCATCGGCCGCTAATTGATAATCGACACCTAACTTCGATAATTCTGCTGTAATCTCTTGTTTATCTGTATCATTTAAATTTTGATATACAACAACATATTTATCTGGCAAGGTGAAGTATAAAAGTGCTCCTGTTACAATCGCTAAAAGCGCAGCACCAATTACTAACTTATGCCACGTTTTTAACGATTGGATAACATTTTTCATCTTTTCCATTTAAACACACCCGTCCACTTTCCTAAATTTGCATATTAATTAGTGACTTATAATTTTCAATAAGATTATCACGTACGAGAGCAGCTGTTTTCATTTGAGACTCAGCTTTCTTTTGCTGAATTAAAACGTCATGTGTTTCTCCTACCCCTTTAGTTAGTAAATCATATACTGCTGTTTGCGCATTGTTTTGCGTTTGATTCATATCTTCCAATAAATCAATAAACTTTTTCTCCGGAGCTACAGATGTTTGAGAAGTTTTCGGTGCACCAATTGACTGAATTGCTCCAAATGGTTGTGTATGTAACATTGGTTGAATTTTCATATTACTATCTTCCCCCTTATCCTCGGCCGATTTCTAAATCTTTATCAAGCATTTTTTTATTCGCATTTAATACACTCGTATTCGCTTCATACATTTTTTGAGCAACCATTACATTCGTCATTTCAGCAGTTACATCAATATTGGGATAACGTACATATCCTTCTTTATTTGCGTGCGGATGCGTCGGATCATACACTAAATTTTCCGTTTTGTCTGCTTCAATACTTTTTATTTTTACTCCGTTAGTAGGAGCCCCATCTAGCATACTTGCAAAACTATTGTTTGATTCTAGCACCACACTACGACGCTCATATAAATCTGCCCCCGGAGCCGCCGTCGTATTTGCATTTACAATATTGTTAGAAGTAACTTCCATCCACTTTCTCGCTGTCGTTAGTCCTGAGCCACTTGCATTAATTGCCTGAAACATCCGTTGTCTCTCCTTCTACTTTTAACGTCCGCGTGCCGCTTGGTTAATTGCATATTGTGTATTAATTGCGTTAACTGAAATACCGTATAACTGATTTGCTTTCATTAAATCTAGCATTTCTGTCGTTACATCCACACTATTTCCGTCTTTATTCGTTTGCATTGATTTTGTTTGAATCTTTGCATATGTATTTTTCGTATTTACTGTCGGCAAGTGCATTTCATTCGTTTGATATAAATCTGGATTACTCTTTAAATCAGCCGCATTGTTTTTATATAATGCACTACTTTTATTCATCTGCTCAGCAAATGTTACATCTTGTGCTTTATAGCCAGGTGTATTCGCATTTGCAATATTACTAGAAACAGTATTTCGTTTCGTCACTAAATAATTCATATAATGGCTTACATCACTCACTAAATCTGGCATATTCCACACCCTTCCTTTTCTAACGTAATGATCCACTGATAGAAGTTTCACTTCATTATTTATTTTCTTATATGCATTTATTAAAATATTTACTATTATGTACCCTTACATATTTTATTCCATTTTTTCATTGTTGTCTTTAGAAAAATACAAAAATATAAAAAAAGAATGCAAAAAACTGTATACACATAGTAATCTATAGAACATTTCAATATATAAACTACAAACTAAAGTCCATTTTTCTATTATTTAGATTACAATTATTATTTCATCACAGTCATAAAATGAAACCTCAATCAGCGGAGTTCTTTATGTAACCGAAGGAATAGACCCCCTTTTAAAAGGGGAATCTGTTTCCAGATGTTATTATTAATATTTACCGTAAAATGAATTAGCCTTCATTCGCCCATCATTTTCCATAATCATTTCTTCCAAAATCTTTTGCTTATCTCGAATATGCTGCGCTGCCTTAATAATGAATGGGCTTACTTCTGCTGCAACTTGTGCACGTTTTTCTTCATCTAGTGTCATCATCCAACGATTTAACATCTCACTCTTCTCAGCAAACTCTTCATCTGACACTTGTAATTCACCGATTTCATTAAAACAGCTGACAAACGTTCGATAAATATCATTGTTCATTTTCAAGTGCTCCACGGTAACCGTCTATTAAATCTTGTAACACTTGTACAATCGCATCAATGTCTTTTGCTTCACGCGTTACTTTCATCGTTTGAATTTGAATGCTAATCCAATCGTATAAACCAAATAGACTGTCATATAAATCTTTTGAAATATCAGGATTTAATTGAAGCTTCAACTCTTCAAATATACGTTCTAACTTTTCAAGAAGGTCGTCTCCTTCTTGAAGTTTAAATGTATTTAAAAGTTCCTCTAATTTACGAAACTCTACGATACATCTTTCATAAATAAATATTGTATTTTTAATCGGATTACTCGTCATAATATCATTTTGCATATAACGTTGCCATGCTTGCATATAATCACTTCCTCAACTTTCATTAATCATCACTTTTGGTTTTTGTCATTGCTTTGATTGTCTGCAGCTGACTATCAAGCAATGCTAGCTGGCTTTCCAACTTTGCATATTTATCAATAATTGATTCTTGTTTTTTCTTATTAATTGTATCAATATCTTGAATTTTTCTCTCTAAATCAGTCACTTGCTTTTCAATACTTTTAGAGCGTTTTCCGATAATCCCTTCATCTCCAAAGATTCCCTCAAGCTTTTTATCTATATCATGACCAATACCATTAAAGCCAAAGAAAAATTGTTTTGTAGATTCTGGATTCTCTTTAAAAGCTATTTTCAATTTTTCTTCATCAAGAGTCATATTTCCTGTTTTATCAATCTGAATTCCAAAAGAAAATAAATACTTATCATCTTGTGAAAATTTAAAAATGCTTGTCATTGCATTACTGATAGCAAATGAAACATTATTCCCTTGCATTACTCCATTTTCACCAGAAAATAAATCTAAACTTTTAACAGCGTTATTATACTCATCTTTCATTTTTTTGATTAAATCTATCGAATTTTTTATATCTGAATCTTCGATAGTTAATTTAATTGGCTCTGTAGTTACCTTTTCTAAGTTAATAGTTAATCCTGGAATTGTATCAATCTTATTTGTTTTACTAGTTCCTTTAATTCCGTTTATTGTATATTCTGCATTTACTGCTCCTGTCACTTGATGTGCAATGGCATTCGTTCCATCCGTATTTTTCGCAGAAGTAACTAGTCCTATATTTTGTAAAAAGCCATTGGCACCATCTGTTAATTTCAGCTCTCCCTCTTTTCCTGCAGTAGTTGATGTGAAAAATAGTTGATCTCCTAATGTATATACTGATGCACCATAATTCCCATTATTTATCTTATTGACAAGGTCTTTATACGTCATATCTTTTGAAATTTTAACTTCTTTTCCATTTATCTGAAATACATCATCTACTCCAAGTTTTAAATCTAAACTAAATTTTTGCTCCGTACCTTCAGGAGTTTTTGGGGGAGTAAGTGGAGCTGTAGTTATTTGATGCCTTTCTGCTACTCGCTCTACTGTAATTGTATATGTTCCAGGAATTGCAGCAGCATCCGCCTGCGCTGTCATAAAACCATCTTTGGATAAAGTTGTTTTCTTTTCATCACCTTTAAATGTGTTTAAATCTTTGAATACTTGCACAAAATTTGCAAACTCTTTTTTCATGCTCGCATAAACTTTGTTTTCATTTGTTAACGTTTGTTTTTGTGTAGTGTATGGTGATTTTTTCATTTCCAATGCTTGTAACTCTAAATCTACTAACTTCTTTGTATCTATTATGTTATTTCCTAAATTCCATATTTGCTGTCTGTCACCATAATTAGATATTGTCCCTGCCATATTTTTCACTCCTTATCATTTACATGTAATCTAAAATACTCGTTTTACTCATCGTACTAACAGCTTTTAATGTTGCTTCGTATGTTGCGTTTATATAAGCTAAATCAGAAATTGCGACAGCTAAATCAACATCCTCAATTTCTTTACGGTTTTCTTGAAGTGCTACATTTTGCTCGTTTAAAATTGTTTTAAACGTCTCCATTGTGTTCATTGTCGAACCAACTTCAGTTGTACGGTTAATGATGCCATCTAAGTTTTGCTTATTTTCTTCCAATAACGGTTTTAATGCTTTTTGGTCACCGTTTTTCATCGCTTCACTCATCTGTTTTAACGTTTTTATAACCGGGGATAATAATGCTTCTCCGTTACGGAACGCTTTGAATTCATAACCGTCATTTAGTTTCCAGTTCACATCATTTTTTCCACCTTGGTACGTACCATCTTCTGTAAATGGCAGATTTTCTGCACTATCACCACCGAAAATATAACGACCTTGTTCTTTTGTATTCGCTAAATAGACGACCTGTTTTAAAATTTGATCAATCTCTACACCAATAGCCTGCAATTCTTTTTCACTATTTGTACCATTTAACGCTTGTACTGTTAACTGGTCTGCTCTTGTTAAAGATTTCAAAACACCTTGTAAAGTATTTTCAGTTTGTGTTAATACATTTTTCGAATCCGCTATATCTTTCTGCATTTGCTCCATATTTGCCAATGAATGTTGAATCGCAAATGATTTACTTGCTGCAAGTGGATCTTCACTCATAAGAAGGTTTTTCTTCCCTGAGGTTACTTGATTTCGGTGGTATTGCTGTTGCACATTTAAATCCATCAACTGATTCTTTGCCCAGTTTGCATTTTGAAATGTAGATACTCTCATTTCTATCTCCTCCTTAAATATTTCCAATTACCAACTATACATGACTACTACTTATCTAATAATCGAAAACAAACTATCAAACACTTCATTCATAGTAGTTATAGCTTTAGAATTCGCCACGAAGTATTTCTGGAAGGCCATTAAATTAACCATTTCTTCTTCCATATTTACGCCCTCGATGCTCATCTTTTCTTGCTGGATACCTTCTAATAAATCCTTATGAATATTTTGATATGCATTTACTGAACTTTTATCAGAGGCTACACCAACTAAAAATTGATCTAAGGCTTGCTTATATGTAAGTCCATCCTTATAGCCTTTATCTGTAATAACCGCAAGGTTGTTGGCAGTTTCAGCCGAAATTTTCATTTTTGAAATATCTTTTATAAAATCAGGATTCAATTCAAGCTTCTTCGCATCTTCTCCTACAAAAAGCTCTTTCTTCATAGTATTATTCACTTGTTTTTTTAACGAATTTACAAACTCATTCAGATTATCTTTATAATTTGTAATCTTTGCTTTCGTATCAATTGCCGATAAAATTGTTCCACCACTTAATGGGATATCTGTTCCAGATATTTGTACAGACATTGGCTTTTTATCCTTCTGTAATTGAAGTGGGTATGTATCTTGACCATTTACAGTTAAAACACCATTCATCCTAACACTTGCAATATTAGGATTTGTAGCTTCATACGATACTTCTATATCTGCATACTTAGACATTTCTGTCATAATACGATCACGTTCATCTAATAGTTGATTTGGTACTTGTATACCAGCTTGTCCAATTTTCTTGTTCGCTTCTGCTAAACTAGCAGCAAGTCGATTAAATTCATTAACATGCGCTTCAATATCTTCTGTCGTCTGTGCTTCCACTGTATCTAAGTTTTTCGCAAGACGACTCACTTGACTTGTGAACTTCCCCGTTTCAGCAATTAATGTATCGTAGTAATTTGATTGCTCCGGATTTTTTGCAACTTCACGAAAAGCATTGAAAAACCCATCCATTAAACTAGATAATGAATTTTTACCTGTCGTTCCTACCATAGACTCTACTCGCGACAAAGTAGAATTCATATATGCATAGTAAGAGAACTGTGACATTTGATCATTATATTGCTTTGTCTTCACTTCATCTGTAATACGATCAACACCTAACGTTTGTACACCATACCCTATTCTTTGTTCTGGTGCATACCCTTTACTCCCTCCAGCAGATCCGTAATTCACCATTTGACGAACATAACCTGGTGTATGAATGTTAGACAAGTTTTGTTTCGTTGTTTGTAACCCCATTTGAGCCGCTAACATGCCCGATAGCGGTGTATTATAATCAGATAATCTCATAAAGCTTCACTTCTCCTTTACAATAGTTCGTTCATAAAGATTTGCGAATTATTGTTTCGCTCTAAGTTATATTCAGAAACAGAATCCACAATACTTTCTGTAGTTTTTAATAGTACGTTTAAGTAATATTGATTTTTCAAAAGAATCATTTTTACATTCTCTTCTAATTCAGTTACGTTTTTTTGTAATTCTTCCATTTTTTCGATTTCTTCTTGAGAAAAATACGAAAATAACGCACTTACACGAAACGATTCAACTCCTTGTTCTTTACAGAACTGAACAACCATTTCTTCAAATGAGCTTGATAACCCTTTTAAACCATCAATGTACTGCAATTGCTCTACTTGCAACTTTTGAACTGCATTTACATTTTTATTTTTTAAATTCTCATATATTTGCTCTCCAAGCGTTTGAATATTTTCATACGCTTTTTGAATAATAACGAGTTTTTCATATAATTGTATGTACATATAGCTTCCTTTCTTTTACAAGACTAAATTCACAATTAAACCATGGATTTCTCCAATTTGATTTAACATTTCTAAATGTCCTGTTTTCGTATTAATTAAATTCATAACATCTTCTAATTCATTCAATCCCATTTCTGCCTGTTTCACAATCGTCATTTTCTGTGAATATCCGTAACGCGGGTGACGAGACATGACATCTTTATACTGCAATACATTATCAACGTAAAAATTCAAAAATGATTTTACTGTATTTTTGTATTCCATTACATTATCAAGCGTTAATTCCATTTCAATTTTCTCTTTAATTTCTCCAATATTATCGACAAACGCTTCCATTTGTTCTAGCAATTTATCTTTTTTCGGATCTGCATGCAAATTATCCGAAAATGCAAGCCCTGTCCTGACATTTGCTTCTTTCGGCATTTGAGTAGCAGGCGGTATATGCGATAAAATTGGATTATGCGAGATAGAACGTAGCATATATATCACCTATTTATTTTTTTATTTCTTCCTAAACTTAATCGTAAAATCCAGTTATTTATAATTATACTCTGAACAGTAATATTTTGCAGTTATTTTTTATAAAAGATATGTTACAATTTAGCATGAGGTGGCACAATTCTATGAATATTTTCCTTTGTGGTTCAAATCAATTAACAGCATTAGATCAAGAAGAAATTAAAAAATTTTTAACTGACTATGCTCACAAACATAAAATTTACATATTATGTTATAAATCTATTGAAAATGAGGTTCTTCGTTTTTTCGTTGAGAATGAAAGACTCGCTCAAAATTTATGCCTTTACACGCTGCAACCATTGCAAGCAATAACAGATGAATTTCAAGAAGTCGTTGATTACTTAAAAAAACACGGAGCCGAATATGTTGCTTTTGATCATCCTTCTGACTCCATTTACCGATCAGATTATATGTTTTTTGTTAAACAAATTATTGAAGACACTGATTTAGTTCTCTGTTTTTATAATGGTGACAAACATACATCTGTCATCCCTGTCGATGTTGCAAAAGAAGCAGGTATTGATGCTGTCATTTATGATTTACCAGGATTACATGAAAAGCAAATGAAAAAAAGCTTTGAACAAAAAATTCGTATGATGTAAAGGGGGAGGCACAATATCATTATTGTGCCCATTGTAAATATGATAATTGAACAAGATTATGATCATTTTATCGCAAGTTTTAAACAACAATTCAATATGGACATCGCTTCATATAAACAAGATAGAATGCGCCGTAGAATCGATGCTTTCATTTCGAGAAAAGGCTTCGAAAACTACACTAATTTTTTAAACAAATTACGCGCTGATCAAAATTTATTTTTAAATTTTATTGACTATATTACAATTAACGTTTCAGAGTTTTTTAGAAATAAAGAACGATGGCAAACTTTAGAGTCGAAAGCACTACCAAAATTACTCGAACAAAATAGCGGAAAATTAAAGGTATGGAGTGCCGCTTGCGCTGCTGGTGAAGAACCATATACACTCTCTTTAATTTTATCAAAGCATCTAGCTCCATTTCGTTTTGAAATTCAAGCAACAGATCTTGATTTTCATATTTTAGAAACCGCAAAACGCGGTCAATATACAGAACGTTCTTTAAAGGAATTACCTACTGATTTGAAAGAACGTCATTTCACAAAAGAGAATGATATATATTCATTGCATCAAAACATTAAACAAAACGTCTCGTTTAAACAACATGACCTTTTAATGCAGTCATTCGATACAAATTATGATTTGATTATTTGTCGTAACGTAATGATATATTTCACAGAAGAAGCAAGAGTAAAACTTTACGAAAAATTTAGTCGTTCTTTACGAAAAGGCGGTGTACTATTTGTTGGTAGTACGGAACAAATTTTAACACCCGAACGTTACAATCTTCAGCGGTTCGATACATTCTTCTACGAAAAAATATAAAAGAGGTCGTCACAATGGAGTGACGACCTTTTTACATAACTCGAATTAAAATAATACCGACAATCCATATGAAGAGAAAAAGAAACGTCATAGACCATTTATGTTCTTGCATCGTTTGTTTCAACGCCTGTGACAATTGTGTCATGTTCATTTCCGCAAGCGCTCTCCATACACTTACATCCCGATCTTTAGCAATGCGGTCTGTAACGCTAATTAAAATCGTTTCGTTAGACAATTTTGTTATATAAGCAGTAATTACCGTTACCATCAAATTTATATTTCCTTCTGAAGAATCACTTTCCACTCTAGAGATGAGTGCACTTACATCTAGTAAAGGAATATGTACTTTTCTACCAAATGATAGTTGCACTTCAGCGAAATCATATGTTCCATCTAACAAAGGAAGTTCCTTTATATGCGCCTGCTTAATAAGTCCTTGTAGGCTTCTAATTACTTGTTCAAACACTTTTTCTGATTGCTTTCCTTCTTGAGATAATGTATGTAACTTTTTAAAAAGTTGTAACACTGTATCCATCTCTTTAGAAAGCATTTCCTTCATAATCTTTCCATCACTTAAACTTGCAAGTAAAATACCTATTTCATTATTTTTCGAAATAATTTTAGACTGTCCAGTAAACACTAAATTGCTACGCTTTCGTTCTTTCTGGATTTCATGCTCCGAAATAGCTGCAGGCTGTTTTAATGGTTGTAGCGTCTTATCTTCAATTGTCGTACGTTTAATCTCCATTTAAGCGCCTCCACTACTATGAAATAATTAGCCCCATTCTTTATTACTCTTTAAAACTAAAAACAGTACGAACAAACCTGACATGATAGTAAATACATCCGAAGCTTGTACTCCCTGTTCACCTTTTTCTTCTTCCTTGTCTTTCGTTTCTTCTTTTTGTTCTTTCTTTTTAGAGACAACTTGTTTGTTATTTTTCTCTTTTTGGTCCTTCGCCTTATGTACTTCCTTGTTGTCTTCGAACGGCTCTTTTATAACGTAAGTAAATTCCTCTTTCTCTTTCAACGGTTCTTTTATAAACTTATTTACTTTCTCATCTTGCTTCGGAATTTGAACAACTGGCAATTTTTCTTCTGGAAGCGGGTTTTTGACTTTCAAATCTTCTTGCTTCTCATTTTCTTTCTTATCTTCTAATTCATTTTCTAGTTTATTATCTAATTTATCTTCTTTCTCTTTCTCTGCTATCTTTTTATCATCTTCGTTTTTTGGCGCCAAAACAGAAATGGTATATTCACTTTCTTCAACAAGTTTATTACCTGCTGCATCTATTATCTCTACAAGTAATTCGTATGGCCCAGCCGGCAATGCTTCTGTTATTTCAAATACTTTTTGCCAATCCATATCATGCTTGTTGTAGTCTAATAAAAACGAAAGCTCTTTATTTTCTTTCCCTTTTAATGTAACGCGCACTTCTTTTACAACCGATTCTATATCTGACGCTTTTACTCGTATATGTATAGAATCTCCCTGTTTTCGTTCAACTAAGTTCTCTTTTACTTCATCAATAGTAACTTTCTGTAACTTTGGCAATTCTTTATCTATAGTTGGCGTTTCATTTTTAATACGAATGAGCGGGACTTTCACTTCATTTTTTACGATCTCTTCTTTCTCATTCTCTTTGTAACTTTGAACGAGCTGAAGATTCCAATCACCTTGCAAATCAAAATCCCCTGCTTTATAGTTAGCAACCCAACTCTTCGTTTCTTCATCATACTCAAAAGATAGTATTCTTTCTTGCGCATATTGCTCGCCATTTTTTTGTAACTGCAATATACCTTTCATACTTTGAATGTTTTTCCCATTTGGTTCTACAGCAATTCGCACTTCTTCGCCAACTTTAAGCTCCGGCTTATTTACTGTAATAATTCCCTGTTCTGTTTCTATCTTTCTTTCATTCAATTGTTTATTTACTACTTCTTGTTGTTCTGCTTCTTTTTGTTTCTCTTCATCTTGTTTCGTTTCCACTTGCTCTGAAGATTTTTGAGATTCCTTATTTTCTTCTTGTACATTCACTTCATTTATTTTTTGATCTGGCTCAATTTGTTCCTCAGCCTGACTTTGCAAGGGGAAGAACAAGCACACATGTATGCATAGCCAACTCATTAGAAAAAACTTTACGTTTTTCATCTACTAGTTCAAACTCCTATTTCAATGCCTTATAGCGATTTCGTCACTTTTACTCCGAAAAATCCATCTACATTTACAAGTTCACCATACGCCACTAATACATCATTTACATAAATACGAATCGGTTCATCAATATCCTCATCTAGTACAACTGCTTCATTTTCTTGTAAACTTAATATATCTTGAATCGTTTTCACTGTACTTCCAAATACAAATTTCACATTCATTTCTACATTTTGTAGAATGGACGTGTCCATATATACTGGTTCCATTTGTTTTACTTCTTTAAATTCAATAGGTTGCACAACTGGTTCTACAATTTTTTCTTCTTCAATTTTTTCTTCTTCAATTTCTTCTGTGGCAATCTCTTCTTCTTCCACCATCGGATACAGAAGTCGCCTTACCATTTCTTTCGCTTCGGAAATTGGCAAAATTTGATACATCTTCGATTGAAGCAGATCGCCAATTTCAAGATTGAACGTAATTTGAACGAGTTCGTCCACTTCCATTGACTCTCCCAAATATTCCATTTCTTCTTTTAACGTTACAAATTTAACATTTGGAGGCGTCATGTCCATTTTTTCTTGAAACATTTCTGACATCGCCGTAGCAGCATGACCCATCATTTGGTTCATAATTTCTTTAATACCGCTCAGTTCTAATTCAGTAAGCTCTTTTTCTGGGTCAACTTCCCCTGTTCCCATCATCATTAAATCTACCATTGTTAAGGCAACATCTTTCGTAAATACGAATACATTCTCATTCTTTAGCCCTTCAACAAAGTCGACATTTAAAATAACAAATGGTACTGGTACTCCATCATAATGACGAACATTGATTGCTTCCACATTTGGTGTACTAATTGTAACTGGTTGATTTAAAAGCGTTGACAATACTGTTGAAGCGGAACCAATTGAAATATTTGCAATTTCACCAAGAACATCTTTCTCTTCTTGTGTTAAATGCTCTTTTTCAACTTGTTCTTCTACAATCTCAGTTTCCACTACTTCTGCTGGTTCGTCTGTTTCTTCTACTCCACCAGATAATTGCATTAATTTATTTACCATTTGTTTCGCATGCTCAACTGAAACAATTTGTACAAGTTTAGAGTTTACAAGATTATCTATCTTTAAATCAAACGATACTTTAACAATCGTATGATTCCCATCGATTTCAGAGATTTTCTCCATTTCTTCTGATAACTTTACAACTTTAATCGTCGGCGGAGACATATCTACTGTATCTTGGAAGAATTCCGACATAGATGTAGCTGCGAATCCCATCATTTGATTCATCGCTTCTTGTACAGCACTTAGCTCTAATTCACCAAGTTCTTTTCCGTCCTCCACTTCACCTGTTCCCATCATCATTAAATCAGCAATGGACAATGCAACATCTTGCTTAAGAACAAGAAGGTTTTCCATATCTAATCCTTTTGTAAAATGAATGTTTAATACAACATGTGGAACTTCGACATCTCTTGAATCATATAAATCTACCAACTCTATACGAGGAGCAGTAATGCTTACTTGCCTATTTAAAATTGTTGATAATACAGTCGAAGCTGAACCAAATGATATATTTGCAATTTCGCCAAGAATATCGCATTCTTGGGGCGTTAAATGCTCATTTTCTTTTTCTAGCACAATCGTGCTCGTATCCCCTTTTGTGTGTTGCTCAGGCATTTTCCCTGCCTCCTCATTTCTGTTTTTCTATCAAATAATATAAACTCTTATTTTATTTTAGCAAAATTATTATATAAAACGTTAATATGTATGTATTCCCATTATTAGATTCGTAACGATTAGCCAAAAAGCTCCCCAATTGTATACAAGTGGGGAGCTTTCCTTCATTCCTATTATAAACCTTCTGGGTTTAAAATGAGGACCACTCGTCCATCACCGAGAATCGTCGCACCAGAGAAATAGTTAGAACTCTCTGCAAAGAAGTCACCTAATGACTTTAAGACTATTTCTCTTTGACCGATAATTGTGTTTACAATAAGTCCATAGCTGCGATGTGTGTTACGAACAATTAACACAGGAACCATTTGACCATCATATGACGCAAACGCCTCATCTACTGTTTTTTCACCAAATACAGTACTTAAATGTTTCACTTCAATAATTTGATTACGATAATTTAACACATCTTTTCCTTGTAAGGATTGGATGTCTTCTCTCTTAATTCGAATCGCTTCAACGATATTTCCAAGAGGTAAAGCATAACGCTTATCATTTGTTTGAATAAGCATAGATTGAATAATAGATAACGTTAATGGAAGTTCAATTCTAAATGTACTTCCCTTTCCTTCCTCAGAATCAATAATTAAATGCCCACCTAAACTATGAATCGTATGTTTTACAACATCTAATCCGACACCGCGTCCAGAAAGATCTGATACAACTTCAGCTGTACTAAATCCTGGTTGGAAAATAAGATCAAACACTTCACGATCTGTTAATCTATTCGCATCCGCTTCAGTTACAACGCCATTTTTAATCGCTTTTTCTAATACTTTCCCTTTATTAATACCGTTTCCATCATCCGTAATTTGAATAACGACATGATTTCCACTATGAAAGGCTTCTAATTTAATCGTACCTGTCTCATTTTTACCTGCATCACGTCGTTTTTCAACAGTTTCTACACCGTGATCGATTGCATTTCGAATTAAATGAACGAGCGGATCACCGATTTCATCAATAACAATTTTATCTACTTCAGTATCTTCACCTGTAATTTGTAAATCGATTTTTTTCCCTAAATCTTTCGCTAACATACGTACCATACGTGGGAAACGATTGAATACAGTTTCAATCGGCACCATACGCATATTTAATAGTACATTTTGAATATCTTTTGAAATATCGCCTAATCGATTTAAATGTTCAATTAGCTCCTTGTTTTGAATCGTTTGAGCCAATTCATCAATGCGCCCACGTTCAATTACACTTTCTTCAAACATATTCATTAATCTTTCGATTTTCTCTAATTGAACACGAATTGAACGATTCTCCACTTTAGCATTTTTCGTTTTTGTAGTACTTTTAGCCGGCATAGCACTTGAAGGTTGATTCGTTGCCTCTACCGGTGATTTTACTTGCGTAACCACAGCTGGTTGTAGCTTTTCTTCTACTTGCACAACTTCTTGTGTAACGACTTTTTTAGAAGCTACTTCCCTCGATATAGGTTCTCCTTGCTTTACTTCCACTTTCTCAATTTCAGAAACATGAAGTACTACTTGTTTCAATTCTTCTATACTACAATCCGTATCCATAAATACTGTAAATTCAAATCCGAAAGCATCTGCTTCAATTTCTTCAATACTCGGAGCTGTTTTTTGTATATTCCCTACATTTTGCAATGCTTCAATACACATAATGGCACGTACTGCTTTTAAAATTGCCTGCTGTTCAACTGTTATATGCACTTCATGCGAAACTGCATCATCGTTGTCTATATGATTTTGCTCTATATGTTCCGTAGGAGTTTCTACATTGCCGTTCAATAATGCTTCTAATTTCTGTTTAGTTGAGACTACATCTATATTGCCCATTCCACCTTGTTGCACATCTGCAACCATCTTCTCCAAATTATCAATGCACTCAAAAATCACATCAATAATATCCGCATTTACAACTATATTTCCATGACGAATTTCATCTAACACATTTTCCATCTTATGCGTTAAATCAGCCATTTCCGTAAATTCCATGCTCGCAGACATACCTTTGAATGTATGGGCGGATCGGAATATTTCTCCTACAACATCCATATCAGCAGGATTTTGTTCTAACACTAGCACATTTTCATTTAGCGACTGTAAATGTTCTTCTGACTCTTCGAAAAATATATTTAATAGATCTGTTTGCATTTTTATCCCCTACCTGTCTAACAAACATTTCATTTATGTATAACAATTTAGTGTTTTACAATGAGAAAAAAGGGGGCCACACGTCGATCCGCTATCACTGTTTTGATTCCTTGTGGCACCCCTTCTATATTAACTATTTGCTACTTTTGTTAAAGCTTCAATTACACGATCCGCTTGGAATGGCTTTACAATAAAGTCTTTTGCCCCGCCCTTAATTGCATCTAATACCATACCTTGTTGTCCCATTGCAGAACAAATAACAACCTTTGCACTTGAATCAATTTTAATAATTTCTTTTAATGCTTCAAGCCCATCCATTTCTGGCATAGTAATATCTAATGTTACAATATCAGGTTGAAGTTCTTTATACTTTTGAATTGCTTCTACCCCATTCTCTGCTTCGCCGATAACTTCAAATTCAGCATTACTTTTTAATAAGTTTTTAATCATCGTTCGCATAAACATCGCATCATCTACTACTAAAATTTTATGTGCCATTCTTTTTAATTCTCTCCTTCTATGTATAAATATATCTTAATATTTCACCTTATCATTCTCACTCATTATACAAAATAAAATGATAAAATTTAATATTTTTTTAAAAGAATTTTCGTATTTTTAGTATTTTATTATTAAAATAATAATATACTACTCTTTTATATAAATAACAACGCGACGGTTTTTTTCCCAGTTTTGCGGTGAATCATTTGGTACAATTGGCTTTGTGTCTGCATATCCTACCGCAGCTAGCCTTTTATCGTCCACATTATACACTTCAATTAAATGGTGAATCATATTTGCCGCTCGTGCTGAAGATAACTCCCAGTTAGATGGGAATTTCTCGTTATGAATAGGTCTACTATCTGTATGTCCCTCTACAACAATGGGGTTAGGTACGGATTGAAAAAATCCAACTAATTGACTTATTATCCCTTTCGCTTCGGGCTTAACGTTCGCATCGCCTGTATCAAATATTAAATTATCTACTATAACGACGCTTACCCCTGTATCCTCTCGATATACATTCACTTGACTAATACCGTTATTATCTACATACGCTTTTAACTTCTTATATAATTCATCCATTCTCTTTTTTGAAATCATTTTTTCATCATTTTTTTCATGTGAAATATCCGGTATTGTATTTTCCATTACTTTTGCATCTACTTGCCCCGTATCACTAAACTTTTCAAGCATCTTTGACAATTTTACTGCATCTTGCTTTGATGTAGCAACTAGTAATACAAAGAAAGTTAATAATAACATCGTTAAATCTGTAAAAGTCGTCATCCAACGAGGCGATCCCTTTTGCGGTCCTTTACTCATCATACCACTCCTTGAAATATTAGGCTGCTCCTTTTACCTTTTTTACCTTTGTTTCGTATACATATGTATCCAGTTTCAACTTTAATTTAGAAGGGATTTGTCCACGATACAATTCTGAAATTGCTTCTATTACAAACTTCTTCTCTGTATATAAATCTTCAATACCACGATATACTTTTTCCGCAAGAGGGATTGCAATCATATTCGCAAGTACAGACCCATATAATGTCGTTAACATCGCAACTGCCATTCCTGTACCAATTTGCGATGTATCTTGTAAGTTTTGGAGCATAATGATAAGACCGATTAACGTACCAATCATTCCCCAAGCTGGAGCAAAATCACCAATTTTATCTAATAATGCTGCTCCTTTTCTTAACTCATACACTTCCGTTTCAATATCTTTCAATAACACTTCTTTTAATTCATCTTCATCGTAACCGCTTAACATTAATCGAATTCCTTTTTGAATAAAAGGATTGTCTACTTGCTCCCCATCTACCTCTAAAGAAAGTAAGCCGTGCTTTTTAGACTTTTTCGAAAAATCGACAAACAAATCCGTTAACTGTTCTAAATCTTCTTCTCTTCTATGTAAAACAGTAAAAATGCTTTTCGTATATTTTTTTATTTCTCCAAATCGATATGCCACAACAATTGTCGCTGTAGTTCCCCCTATGACAATTAAAATAGATGAAACATCTAAAAAGTTTTTGAAAGCTTTTATTCCACCGCCGCCAAGCATAATTGCCGCTATCACTATAATGAAACCTACTATAATGCCCACTGGGCTAGAAATATCAAACTTCCTTTTTCTTCTTTGTGGTCTAGCTAATACTTGATTTTTCTCTCCCATATTTCTGCCCTTTCCTTTCCATTTTTATATAACATTTTTTTATTTTAATAATACGTTTTCACATATAACATGTATTATACGCTTATCATCTGTTTATCGCAATATACTCATGAAATTGACACATTTCATTTCTATATTAGAATTATGGTATGAATAAATGAGGAGGATGACGATGGAACACAACATTTTACAAGTCATTGCATTAGCAGAAAAACTAAAATATGAAATGCGACATAGCTGGCTTTCCAACGGGCGTCAAGAAAGTGTTGCCGAACATACATGGCGTATGTCTCTAATGGCCATTTTAGTTGAACCTTATTTGGATCAAAAAGTAAGTATTGAGAAATTACTTAAAATGGTTATTATTCACGACCTAGTCGAAGCCGAAGCTGGTGATATTCCTGCTTTTGATACAATGAATAGTCACGAATTACAGCTACAAAAACAAAAAAATGAACTAGAGGCTATTTTAAATATTAAACAAACGTTAACAGGTTCTCTCGGCGAGGAATTATATGACTTATGGATGGAGTTTGAAGCGAAAGAAACGTACGAAGCAAAAGTTGCTAATGCACTCGATAAACTTGAGGTGAAAATCCAACATAACGAAGCTGATATTGATACGTGGCTACCAATTGAACATAAAATGACGTTCCAAGTAGCAAAGCATACAAACTTTGATTCTTTCCTATCTAAATTACAAAAAATTATTGAACAAGATGGAGAAAAGAAGTTAATTGCTGCCGGCATTGATGTTGAGGCATGCAAGCAATAATGAAATAAGACACTCAACAAGAGTGTCTTATTTCATTATTGTTGATATAGCCTGCTTATAAATAAGCTGTTGTTTTCCATCCACTAAGATTAAAACTGTAAATTTATCCACTCCAACAACTTCTCCTACTATTCTAACGCCACTCTTTAAGAAAATTGTAACTGTACCTTTTTCTTCTTTTATTTGTTTATACAATTCTTCCTGTAAATGTTCCAATTACTGTCCTCCCCTTTCTGTTAAACATCTTAATATAAAAAACTATAAATTCTTTATTTATGCACTTTGTCTTTTATATTCATAAACTTATTAATTAGTATATCTAAATCTCGGCTGAATAACAAAACTTTATCATGATCCAATCCGTGCCTCGCAACAAGTTGAATTAACTCTTTCTTTTTGTTTTCTATTTTATTTTGTAATTGTCCCATCTCCATCTCTATACTAAAACTCCCTTTTCCCATAATATTACTTGTAAAATTATAGTACATATTCTCTCATAAAAAAATAAAAAAATGGTTTTTTTTACAATTTTTTATTTTTCTATGCCTAAATTACGGATTACGTAAAGATTTATTTACAAATCACTAACATACAATCCTAATGAATCTACAGGCATTTGTCTAATTATAAATGAGACTGGCTCGTTTTCTATACAAAAAACATACTGTATATAGTAGTCCATGAACCATATAGATTAACTTAATAAAAGGAGGAAAACATATGAGTTATGGTGGAAGTTGCGCTGGTTTCGGCGGTGGATTTGCTTTGCTTATCGTACTATTCATCCTTCTAATCATCATCGGATGTAGCTGTTGGGGTGGCGGTGGATACGGATATTAATATATCCTATCCTTGACAAATGAACGAAAAACTATAGAAAAACAGCTCATATTTGAGCTGTTTTTTCATTCCATTATTCCATTTACGCATCTCTTATTCAGTTATCGATGTTTTTTACAGGAGGACTGTTAGAAATTCTTTCTCCTCAAATGATTGGCAGTTTATTAGCTACATGCTGTATTTTTGTAAGTTTTATATGGCTGTTCTTGTTTTATCGCGGGGATCTCAGTGAATAATTTAATGATAATCAATACATTTTGATCCCATTCCTTATTTGTTTCCCCATAATAAAATTGTTTAAAAATACAAGTCAGATTTTTTAATTAAAGAGCCTTATATGGCAACACTATTTGAGAAAAAACTAGATATTTATGTTAAAATACAAATAAGTTTGTGAAACATTGCACTTAAATAATAGACTTTAACTAGTTAAACTTGATTAAATAGGAGGGCTGTTTTGAGTATCACATTCATTTTCATATGTATTATATTAGTGGCTTCTATTCTGCAAGCAAGTACAGGTTTTGGCTTTTCCATAATGGCAACCCCTTTCTTACTTATGTTATTTCTACCACAAGAAGCTATACAAATAAACATTATTTTATCTTTAATTATCTCCATTTCACTCATTTGGAAAATAAGAATGGACGTTGATTTTGTTCTACTGAAAAGGTTTATTTTTGGAAGTATAGTTGGTGTTCCTTTTGGCATTTTAATTTTCATTTCCGTTAACATAAACACTTTTAAATTAGCAGTTAGCATCCTACTCTTACTATTAACATTGTTGCTAATATGCAACGTTAAGGTTAGATCAACACAATCTAGAGATTTCATAGTTGGCGGATTATCTGGTCTTTTAACGACAAGTATCGGTATGCCAGGTCCACCCCTGTTACTTTATTTTACAGGAACTAATACTGAAAAAGAGAAGTTAAGAGCAACTACATTAGCTTTTTATCTGTTTATATATTTCATTAGTCTAGTAACTCAAATACTCTTTACTGGCACAAACAAAACCATTTGGGAATCAAGTTTTTATGCCATTCCAATTGTATTTTTAGGTTTGTTTATAGGTCAAATCATTTTTAAATGGCTTAATCAACGGATTTTTAAAATATTTACGTACATTCTTTTAAGTTGTACAGGGGGTTATCTTCTTATTGAAAGTTTGAACTTGTTATAGAAGATGCTTTAGATCGTGCAATAACAGATATGTTCAAACGAAATTATTGCTGTATTTTCCGGCGGGGTATTCCATATCAAAACTTAAATAACTTTATTGACAGTTTACAATTAGCAATAATCTTTCTTTCATAAGGAAAGTATTTCAAATCAATTACTAAATAAAACGATAAAAAGCGGCTATTATGCCGCTTTTACTTACTATTGGCATTTCATTCTCATTTTCTATCACTTTTGTAAAAGATTATTAATTTTTATTTCTATGTATATGATAACAAACAAAATACCTAAGTTCAGAAAGAATAAACAACTTTCTGGCCTTAGGTATTTCTCCTCCAAAAAAGGCAAACCTATACGTCAGGTTTGCCTTCTTACTCACTTCTTATTTAATCCTTTTTCACTTAAAAACTCTTTCATATGCATTCTTTTTTCTTTAGACATAAATGAACTCATGGATTCCGTCCATGTTACGCTTTTCTTATTTGATGATCTTTCTTTATAATACGCGTTCATCGTTTCATCATATTCGTTTAGTAATTCATCATATTTTTGTTCATCATATCCATTTTCATGAAGAACTGCTGCTACTGGTAAACGTGGTTTAACTCCATGTTCTTCATCTGGTACACCGACTGTCATTCCAAATACAGGATATACTTTATCCGGTAAATGAAGCAATTCGCTCACTTCTCTCGGATTATTGCGAATACCACCAATATAACAAATACCGTATCCTAATGATTCTGCCGCTAATGCTAAGTTTTGCGCAAAAAGTGAAGCATCTACCGTCGCAACGATAAAGTCTTCTACTCCCTCATGCTTTATCTCTGTACTATGTTTTTCACATGCAATTTCAAGTCGTTTTAAATCTGCACAACAAACAAAAAATGCTGCACAGTCCTTCACATGGCGATTTCCGGATAGCTCTGCTAGTTTAGCCTTTAATTGCTGATCTGTTACATATATAACAGAATACGCCTGTACAAAATGTGATGAAGCTGCATGTTGCGCAGCATGCACCATCTTTTCTACTACATCTTTCGGAATTGATTCTTCTTTATATTTACGAACTGAAACATGTTGCTCCATCTTATGTATGATCTCATTCATGAAAATCACTCCTTTTTTCTCTTCATAATGAAAAATTAACATATTTTTTTCAATTTTCACAACTTATAAGCACAAAAAGAGCAATTCTTTTTGAATTGCCCTTTTTTAAAACGTTTATCAATACGGTAAATGAAATTATACTTATCTTATTACGCCGTTTTCAAAACTTTAATACCTTTTACGATATTCCAAATGAAGTAGTAAATCCCTACAAGAATGAACACTGCATATGTGATAGCCATTCCAATTCCAGCACCATCAGATTGATTGAACCCTAAACCGTACATGCCTGATACTGCTAGTCCTCCAAATAAGATTGCGTATGGGAAAACATGTGACCAAAATGCTTTTTTCGCGTGATACTTCACTTCATCTTCTGCAACAAAGTACACGATAATTGGTAGTAAAAATGGTGCAAAAAAGATACTAAAATAACATAACGAAGATAAAATATTATTTCCTTTCATCCGATTCACCTCTAAATATTTTTTGTTACCTTCATTATGTCAGGAAATCATTCTAGAAACTATCGCTTTACCTTTCACGAACGTGACATATTTGTAAGATTTTCCTCAAACTAAATCCCGTCTGAGTTTCAGACGGGATCACTTTCACTATATTCGATTCATAAACCAATACTGTGTAATTGCTAAATATTCTCGTACATTCGATGGAATGATGATTGGTTTCGGTGTTTTTGCCGGAAGACCTTCTAATTGTAAACCTTGTTTGGCCGCTATTTTTTTCGCTCTAAACATGTGAAAATCGTTTGTTACGATCATACCTTTTTTCATATCGGCTGGAATTAACGGTTTTGAGAATGTAATATTCTCATCTGTACTCGTAGATTTGTCCTCCATTATAATGCGGTCTTCTACGATGTTTTGTTTTATTAATCCTTGTTTCATTGCTAATGCTTCTGAAATGTCTTCACCTTTTCCTTGTCCTCCAGATACGATAGCGATTGTTTTCTCATGTGATTTTAAATATTCAGCTGCTTTATCAATACGATATTGCAATGAATAAGATGGTTTCGTCCCATTTACTTTCGATCCTAGTACAATTATGTAATCAGCATCGTAGGTTGCATTCATATGCCCATGCTTATAAATGTGATATTGTAAAAACCCCGCATACACGGCGCAAATCATTATAACACCTAAAATGCCCTTCATTATTTTCTTCTTTCTCATATTCATATACTCCTATTTTCTTTTACTTCCTTCATAATAATATCCATTTATTTGTTTGTATACAGACAAATTCCAATAAACCCTAATTTATCCTCTGAAAGGTAATATTTATATTACTTTCGGGAATAGTAAGTACAACTTTACACGAAGGAGTGTCTCTATTGCTTCTCTTTTTATGTAACGTGTCGTTCTTTTTCATCTTATTTTTACTATCGCTTAAGTTACTCGGTAAATCCGCGTTAGCGCAACTAACTCCTCATGATTTTGGGGCTATAATTTTTTTATCTTATTTAGCTTTCCAGGCCATACCCGTCTCTGGTGCTTTACAAGCATTTCTCGGTATGGTTGTTATCACATGTTTACATTTACTCCTTACAAAATTAAGCCTATTCAACAAACTAAATCGTTTTATTCTCGGACACCCTATCATTTTAATTAAACATGGTGATATTATTTTTGAGAACTTACAAAAAAGTAGATACCCCATTGCAGAATTGCTTTCTAATCTTCGCGTTGCAGGATATCCAAGTGTTCATGAAATTGAATACGCTATTTTAGAAGCGAACGGCGCTATTAGTATTTTACCAAAAAGAGAACTTGTACCATTAACTCCAAAAGATTTAAACATAGAAGTTAAGTATGCTGGATTACCAATTGCACTTATCGTCGATTCACAAATTCAATATGATAACTTAAAGTTAATACATAAAGATGAAAAATGGTTATATAAAGAATTAAAAGAAAAAGGAATTACAAATATTAAAAACGTTGCCTTTGCTTCTGTTCAAGAAACGGATGGATCTTTTGCGATTAGTTTAAAGGAATAAGAAAATCCCCTTAATTGCTTAAGGGGATTTTCTTCATCATATCGCTTCTTTCTCTCCTGCCATATTTAATGGCACAGGATGTTTCATACGATTCATCGTAAATACGATAACCGCTGTCATTACTTCTGCAACTGGCATAACGAGCCAAATTCCATTTATACCAAATAATTTCGGCATAATCCATAACAATGGAATAATAAATAGTAATCCTCGGCTCATTATAATAAGTACTGATTTCTTCGTTTGTCGCACTGATTGGAAGTACTCTCCATACACAATGTTATAACCTAAAAATACGTATTGGATAAAGAATAAACTAATACCTGTTAAGGTTAACTCCAATAATTCTGGAGATTGAACATCAAATAAACCAATGATATATTTCCCAAAGAATAATCCGACAATTATCGCAAAGCCTCCGAGGACAACAGCAATTTTCACAGCAAACTTCAATCCTTCACGAAGTCTCTCTGATAAATTTGCCCCGTAATGGAAACTAGCAATTGGCTGTAATGCTGCTCCAACACCAAAGAATAATAGTAATGTCATTGCATGAATACTATTCACCATCGCATAGGAAGCTACTCCTACTTCTCCTGCATATTGGACAAATGCGATATTAAAACCAATCGTTACGATTGCAACCGTACTTTCTGCTGTAAAACTTGGGAAACCAATCACCATAATTTGTTTGACAGTATCCCATTCAAAATGAAATTTCGTCCACTTTAAAATACTACTTTTTCTAAAGAAATGGGTTAATAATACAAGGAAACCAATCGCTGCCGAAAGAATAGTCGCTGAGGCAGCACCTGTTACGCCCCATCCAAAGATAAAAATAAAGATATAGTCAAACACTATATTTAATACAGCCGTTACAACAAGACCAGCCATTGCTAAATTAGGATTTCCATCATTTCGTATAAATGTACTTAAAATATTTTCTAAAACGTATATCATTCCAAATGTTAATAATACGTGTAAATAGTCTAACGCATATGGTAAAATTACTTCATTTGCACCAAATAAGTATGCTAAATCTTCTATTCTCCATAAGCAAATCGCTGCTAAAACACCTACGATAACAACTGCTACCGTCATTGATTGAGTAAAAATAGACCTCGCTCTCTCTCGTTTATTTTCACCTAATGCAATGGAATATAACGTTGCCCCGCCCATTCCAATCCATAATGAAATAGAGAAGAAAATCGAAAAGGCTGGAATAGCCACGTTCACTCCTGCTAAACCGTTCGCCCCAACTCCTCTACTAATCATAACCGCATCAATTACAATATTCACTGACATTAATACCATTCCGAGGACGGCTGGTATTAAATAAGAAATAAATAAACTTTTAATTGGTTTTTCTCTTAATTTTTCTGTTGCTTCCATACTCTAATATGCTCCTTTTTTTCAACTCTCTTTTCTTAGTTTAAACCTTCAAGTAACTTTAAGGTCAATAGAGAATTAAAAAATAGGTGACTTAATTATCGCGTTTGATGCTCATTTGTAATTATACGAGTCCTATAACTTATTGCTTTGTTTTTTCATTATAGGAATTTGAATTTCTGTTACTTGCTCCTCAGGATCTTCTGTTACAGACCAATCAATCAATCCAATCTCAATCGAATCTCCATGTACTTCGTAACCTTCTTTATCAATGTATGTAAGTAACTCCTTGTACGTTGCATCTGTTTCTTCATACGGTCCATGATGATAAGAACAAGCATATAAACCTTCTTTAATTTCATCTGAAGTATGCACTTCATACGGCATATAATCCAAAAGAATAAATACACTGCTATATGCTTGAAACTCATTTTGCATTAACCCTTTTTTCGCAACAGTTACACCAATATCTCCAGAAAATAAGCTATCATCCATTTGCCTCATATTTTTTTGCAACGAATGAATGTAGTACTCAAACATATCATCCGTCGTATTCGGGGCAACCGCAATAGCTGTTATTTTTCGCTGCGGGATCTCTTTTATTACCATTTGTTCAGCTTTTGCTTTTGTTGCTTCCTTAATTAAATGAATTCTATGCTCCATTTTCGCCAAAGCATACTCAATTTCTCTTTGTTTCTTCAGCATCATCTCTTGTTGTTTTTCCAGTAAATTGAGTGCGTATGCTGGATTTCTTTCATCAATATATTTCTTAATTTCCTTTAACGGAATATTTAACTGGCGTAAAAATTTAATCGTATCTAACAGTGAAAATTGATCGATTGTATAATAACGATAATTCGTTTGAGGATCAACAATGGACGGATGAAAAATTCCTTTTTCATCATAATACCTTAATGTAGATTCTGCGATATTATGCATTTTTGCCATTTCTCCAATTGTAAAACGTTTATTTAATAACATGTTTCCTTCTCCAATTCATTAAAAATGTTGCCTTATTTCTTCTTATTATATAGCCATTCCCTTCATACCTAAATCAAATTCCATCATGAAAATCTGCTATTTTTTCATTGATTTTTAATAAATTTTATTATATATTAATTACAGGTTCAAATTACGAGTTCAAAAGAACTTGTAATCAGACCCTTTTTGTTTAATGGGTTTTACATATTTTCATTAGGCAAATTCCGAGAAATCGTATGATAAAACTAAAAATGACGAGGAGAGGATCAGATGGAATTCGAATTTTTCTTTCAAATTGCACTTATTTTATTAAGTACAAAACTTGCTGGTGATCTTAGTGTTAGATTAGGTCAACCTTCTGTGCTAGGTAAATTAATTGTCGGTATCGTTATCGGCCCAGCTATATTAGGTTGGATTGAAAATTCAGAGCTTCTAACACAATTAAGTAATGTCGGTGTTATTCTTTTAATGTTTATGGCAGGACTTGAAACAGACTTAGATGAATTAAACGCAAATCGCAATTCTTCTTTAGCAGTTGCACTCGGGGGTATCATTCTTCCATTCGTAGGTGGTTACGTTTCCGGTCTTGTTATGGGAATGGAACAAGGAAACGCTGTATTCTTAGGGTTACTTCTGTGCGCGACAAGTGTTAGTATTTCCGTTCAAACACTTCGTGATTTAGGTAAAATGAAAACACGTGAGAGTACGACGATGCTTGGAGCCGCTGTATTTGATGATATTCTTGTTGTTATTTTATTAGCATTCGCAATGAGCTTCTTAGGCACTGATGATGTTAACTTAACAATGATTATCTTGAAGAAAGTAGTATTCTTCGCTTCTATTATTTTAATTGGATGGAAAGGTGTACCAGCGATTATGCGTTGGTTATCACCACTACGCGTATCTGAGTCTATCGTGAGCGCAGCTCTTATCATCTGTTTCTCATTCGCATATTTCGGCGAATTATTAGGAATTGCTGGTATTATTGGTGCTTTCGCTGCTGGTATTGCAATTTCTCAAACAAACTACAAACATGAAGTAGAAAAGAAAGTAGAACCAATTGCTTACGCTATGTTCGTTCCAGTATTCTTCGTTAGTATCGGTATGAATATTACATTTGACGGTATTGGCAATCAAATTTGGTTCATCCTAGCATTAACAGTAATCGCTGTATTAACAAAACTAATTGGTTGTGGTGTTGGTGCACGCATGACTGGATTTGATGCAAAGTCTTCTGCAATTATCGGTTCTGGTATGGTTTCTCGTGGTGAAGTTGCACTTATCATCGCAGGAACAGGACTCTCTTCAGGTCTATTAGCACAAGATTACTTTACAGCAATCGTTATTGTCGTTATTTTAACTACAATGATTACACCACCAATGTTAAAATACACTTTTGGTGCTAAAGATAAAGCAATGAATGAAAGCAAGTAAATAAGTTTACTATAATAAAAGGAGATTGCTATCTTATAAAATAGCAATCTCCTTTTTGTTTTATCTTTAAACAATCTCGTGCTTTTTTAACCATTTTTCAAAAATAGTTCGAGCTTCTTCATCATCGATATCATTACTAAATGAATACACCTTAATGCCATAATCATCTATATATTCGCCTAGTTTCATTTCCTCCACTTTCTTATAAAAACCGTCTGCCTCATAGTGCGGAATATAAGCATCCCAAACTGGTTCATTTATTCTTTTGTACGCTGTCACTTCCAAATCATATCCATCTTCATAATATCCGATGTGATAATGTTGACTAGGATCATATTTCTCCATAAAAAACTCCTCCTACTAAACAAAAGCGAGCTGTAATCTACAGCTCGCTTCATTCATTAAATGCGTTCCATCGCTGTCTTCAACGTTCCAACAACAAAAGCGATTTCTTCACTCGAAATAACAAGCGGTGGTGCTAATGTTAAGACGTTATTGTATCCTGCTGTTGTCATACCGTTTCGCCCTATAATTAACCCTTTTTCTTTACAAGCATTTACAACACTTGCAATTTTGTCGTTATCAATTGGCTCTTTCGTCTCTTTATCATTTACTAGCTCAATTCCAACTAGTAAACCTTTTCCTCTAATATCCCCAACAAGTGGATGCTCTCCAATTTCTTCTTTTAATTGCTCTAATAAAAGCGAGCCCATTTGTGCAGAGCGCTCAACTAAATTTTCATTTTCCATAATTTCTAAGTTTTTAAGTGCTAATGCACAAGCCGCTGGATTTCCACCAAATGTATTAATATGACGGAAGAATTCATATTCTCCCTTCCCTTTAAATGCTTCATATATTTCTTTTTTCACAGCTGTTGCTGATAACGGTAAATATGCGCTCGTAATCCCTTTTGCCATCGTAATGATATCTGGCTTCACATCATAATTCATAAATCCAAATGCTTTTCCTGTACGTCCGAAACCACAAATCACTTCATCGCTTATGAGCAAGGCACCGTGTTTTTGACACGTCTCATGAACAGCTTTCATATAGTCTTGTGGTGGCATTAAAATGCCTCCACCCGTAATAATTGGTTCCATAATAAAAGCTGCAATCGTTTCACTTAATTCCCATGTCATAACGCGATCTACTTCTTTCACACATTCTACATCATAAATGTTCTCTCTTTCTATTCCAGGCATACGATAGCAATCTGGCGGCGTTACATGTAAAAAGCCTGAAGCAAATGGCTCATATTGATATCTACGCTGTGCTTGTCCCGTCGCTGCCATCGTTGCCATTGTATTTCCATGATACCCGCGGTAACGTGACATAAATTTATAACGATGTGCTTCACCTTTTTGCGCATAGTATTGCCTTGCTATTTTAAAAGCTGTTTCGTTCGCTTCCGAACCACTATTAGAGAAGAAAATAACATACTCTCCTCCAAGCCACTCATTTAATTTTTCTGCAAGCTTTATAGCCGGTTCATGCGATTGTGACATCGGAAAGTATGATAATGTTTGTAATTGCTTATAAGCTGCCTCTGCGAGCTCTTTTCTGCCGTATCCACTATTCACACACCAAAGACCACTCATACCATCTAAATATCTTTTCCCTTGTATATCTTCAACCCAGCACCCTTCTGCTTTTGCCCCTACCATTGTATTATTTGGACTAAAGGGACGCATTCCGTGCCAAACATATTGCTCATCTTTTGCTAATAATTCATCAGTCTGTTTCGTTTTCATCATTTCTTCCACCTTCCATAACAACTTATTTTTCACAAAAGCTGCGCTGGTGCCATGATGATTTAAATTTCTCCCTGCTTATTTTCATTCCACAAAATTAAGACAAATCCTACTTACAAAGCAGTATTATTTACAATAAAATGACAAAAGAAAAAGGAGCTTTTCTTATTATCGAAAAGCCCCTCTTTTTTAATGTGAAGACGCATCACTAATACCATGACCAGTATTAGATTTCACAAGAATTTCATCAAACTTCGCCGCATCTTCTTTCTTACTAGATAAAATGGTCCCTAAATACGCTGCAAGGAATCCGAGCGGGATCGAAATAATTCCAGGTGTCGTATATGGGAATATCGCTTCTCCAACAAATATAGCTTTTCCAGCTACAGGATTCCAAACATTCGGACTTAACGCTACGAGAACAATAGCTGATACGAGACCAACAATCATACCAGAGATGGCACCCGCTGTATTGAAACGCTTCCAATATATTGTGAATAATATAACTGGTAAGTTTGCACTCGCTGCAACTGCAAATGCTAATGAAACTAAAAATGCTACGTTCAATGTTTGAGCAAATAACGCTAGTATAATGGATAATACCGCTACTCCAATAGACGCATAGCGAGCCATTGAAACTTGCTCTTTTTCCGTTGATTTCCCCTTGCGAATAATTTCATTATAAAAATCATGTGCAAAGGCTGACGCTGCTGTTAATACAAGGCCTGCCACTACAGCTAAAATCGTTGCAAAAGCAATGGCTGATACGAAAGCAAATAAGAAATCTCCACCTAACGCTTTCGCTAATAAAGGTGCTGCCATATTACCAGCAGGATTTGCTTTAATAATTGCCTCATTCCCTACAAATGCCGCTGCCCCAAATCCTAAGAAAATTGTCATAATATAAAATGCGCCAATTAACCACGTCGCGTATACTACAGATTGACGTGCTGTTTTTGCATCACGAACTGTAAAGAAGCGAACAAGAATATGTGGTAATCCAGCTGTACCAAGAACTAGTCCTAAATTTAAAGATAGCGTATCAAGGCCATCTTTATACTTTACTCCTGGGTTTAAAAACGAGTCTTTTAACGGTGTAGCTGTCTTCATTTGTGCGAACATTTCAGTCACACTAAAATTAAATTTTGCGAAAACGATAACAGAAATAATAAATGTACCAGCCATAAGTAATACAGCCTTTACAATTTGAACCCAGCTCGTCGCAGTCATTCCGCCAAAAATAACGTACACTGTCATTAATGTACCAACGATTAAAACAGATGTCGTATATTCGATTCCTAATAATAATTTAATAAGTGCACCAGCCCCAACTAATTGTGCAATCATATAAAAAATCGAAATCGTCATCGTATTAAGCGCTGCAACTCCGCGAACTTTTTTCGCATCAAAACGCGCTGCAATCATATCTGCTAACGTGTACTTTCCTAAATTTCGAAGCGGCTCTGCAACTAAGTATAATACAACTAAGTATGCAACTAAAAAACCGATGCTATAAAAGAACCCATCAAACCCAGTTAACGCGATCGCCCCAGCTATACCAAGAAAGGACGCAGCAGACATATAATCTCCCGCAATAGCCAGACCATTTTGCCAACCAGTTAATCCCCCTCCAGCCGTATAAAACTCACTCGCATTTTTCGTTTTCTTCGATGCAAAATAAGTTATGACGAGTGTACCAAGTACGATGATTAAAAATAGTGCAAAAGCGGTTACATTCAAAGTCATCCCCTCCCTTTTTGCATATCTTGCAGAATGTTTTGTGAGATTTTATCAAAGGATTCCGCTTTTTTGCTGTAAATCATACATAATGACCACGTCATAATAAATTGAGCAAATGCAAATACCCATGCCCACGTAACATCACCGAATGCCGGTGTATTGAGTACCTTTGAATACGATGTTAATATAGGTAACGCAATAAAAAAACTTAAAAAGAAAATACTCATTGGAACGATGAACTTCTTTTTCGTATTTAATAGCAATTGAAATTCTTCTGACTGAACAACCTCTGTATAATTCACCTCATTTTGCAACTTACGTGCTGACGTATCATCTCGTTTCATTAACCGATCCCCTCTCTTACTTGAAATGCACTTCCCCCTTGCATACCTAAAGACTAAATTTTATAAATATTCAGAAACTTATACTTATTGTAGACAATCCGTGCATTCATGCAAAGATTTTTTGATAGACATTTTTCGGCAATTTCCCCTAAATTTTTAATATACTTTTTCAACATAAAGTGACACCTTACTTATTTTTTCCTCATTAAGACAAAAGCAGTGCTTAACGCACTACTTTTGTCTTTTTTTCCTTTTCTAAATTACGAGCTGTTTCGCTTAACTCAACCTCTTTTCCGTCTTTAAGTGTTCCAAATATAAAATCGAATACTGGATTTGAAACACCGAACCAAAACTTTTCGTTTTTATAATGGTGTAATATATGTTGTTTTTTTAACCATCTTCCAAACTTAGTGACGGGACGAATCGGTCTATGGGCAATATAATGTTTCCATTCGTAAACGAGTAGCATAATAATCATTCCGATTCCAAATGAAAGTGTAATAGTAACACTTTTTGTAATACCATATGCTATAAGCAAATATATAGTAAAACTAGGTATACTAAACCAAACAGGTAAAAACAAAAGTTTTAAATCATCTGGATATACGTGGTGATCATAATGCAATCTTCTTAACATTTTTAATAGAAATGTGTTTTTAGGTGGCTTTATATGGAATAAAAAACGATGTGTCATATATTCATTAAGTGTATAGAAAGCAATCCCAACCATACATGCTAACATACCAAACCACGTAAAAAATTGCATTTTTAAAATAATAATGAAAATAAATAGAATGCTATACATAATAACGATATCATGTTGTAAAAAGAACTCTTTCCCCACTTTCTTCATCTTGTTTCCCCTTTTCCAAAAAAACAGCCGCAACATATCGTTACGACTATTTCTTTTCTATTCTTATTCTATTCACTTTACAAATTTGCCTGCTGTTCTATTGTCGAGAAAAAATTGTTTGGTCCAAATATATTTTGCTTCGGAATAATATGTTCCACTGCAAACACTGTTACTTCTCCTCTTTGCACTTCTCCAATAATAAGCCCCAATATTTCATGATTTACTGCAAACGTCGGTTGCTTTGTTTGTAACAATCTTGCTGCATTATGAAATACCGTTTCATATAGTGGATCTCTATCAGTAATTTCTTTTCGGATTTTTGGCGCTAACGTAATTATAATTTCTTTTCCTTCAATAGTGGTTCGATACATAAAAATCTCCCCTTCAATCTTATGTGAACAACTGTAAAGCTTTGTATGCAAAATGTATAGAGTAACATACTAAAATAATACCTGCTCCGGCTGTTATGTAGCCAAGCGCTTTTGGTTTTAATAAAGTTCTTCCAAAATGTACAGAAAAAGCAATATTTAAATTCCATAAAATAATACCAGCAATAATGCAAAGACTGTATAAAAAAGCTTCTTGTTTCGTTACCTTCGTAAGTAATGAGCTAAGTGTACTTCCGTATATACCAAACCAAAAAACAAGATTTAATGGATTGGATATCGCAATTAAAAATCCTGCCATAAACGATTGCTTAAGGCCACCTACCTCTTCTTTTTTATATTCCATATTCGAGTGGAAAATTCCTTGTTTTACACTTTGAAATCCTAAATAAAATAACAAGAAAAAACCCGTGCAATACATGAAGGCTTGTACATATGTATACATAAACACAGAAGATAAACCGAAATAAATGAGAAGCATAAATAAAACATCTGCAGTCATTCCGCCAATTCCAACAACCCAAGCGTGCCAAAACCCACGTTCGATTCCTCGTTTTAACATTTCAATATTAATTGGCCCTACTGGCGCAGCCAATGATATACCTAATACGATTTGCTGTATAATTGCTCCAAACATCGCTCTATCCTTTCTACTCTCTTTACTACTAGTTAATGATGTAATTAAAAAAATAGACTAGCTTTCATAATAAAATACCCTTTTTTATCCAAAATATACAAAAGAACCATCTAGGTGATGGCTCTTACTTTTCTATCCTATGAAGAAAAGGACATTTCCCTTTTATTAGCTCTACATCGTCTCCTATGAAATATTGTTTCCATTCGCGATGCTCTGGGTCACCATAATGACTAATGTTAGGATGTTTCGGCAATTGATCCCACTTTTCAACTCGCTCACGGACCATTTGTCTTGAATATGCTCCTTTAGGATGATCTCCCTCTAATCCATCAAAAATAGTGCGTGGCTGAAACCCAATAACGAGTGAATTCCCTAAATATCTAGTTTTTCGTTTTTTATAAGCTGGCGCATTTCCAAATGCGAATATTGGCTCACCACCAAATGAAAATTCCCATAAATAATGGTCTGGATCTTCAGGAATTTGCTTTGGCCATGCTTGATTATCGTTTTCATGTAAATACTGTAACACTTTCCAAAAGGAATCACGGTAATATTCGAGTGATTGTTCTTCACATTCCGGTTCTACAAAAAGGAAAAAGCCCCTTCTTACAATCGGCCTCTCTTTCATTAACTCTAAAAAAGATAACATTGTATGTGGCAAATGACTCCAATCATTATGAGAAAGAAATGAATAACGAAGTTCATTCTTTTTCAAAGCTGTTAAACCGAAATAACATGGAAAAGTTGGTTCTAACACGACACTTGAAAAAATCTCAAATTCTTTTGCAACCCAATCCGGTATATCGGTTCTCGTTCTCATTCCTTCATTGTCTAATAAGTAAGACTTATTCATTCTTTCACCTCATTATGTATAGCATTCAATTAAGAATATTACATACTCGGTCTGTCCTATACCTATTTAAAAATTTGACTGAAAAATTATTTAAAAATACAAAAAAATAAAATCGCTTACTTGACTAAATTCTCCCAATTCGTGTATATTTAAATTAATCATTTAGCAGAATATTCAAGAATATAGCATTTTTAGTTTATATTATTTTTTTAAATGAATTTCACTAAATGAAAATAGTAAACGCTTTTAGGAGGAATTGTAACATGCAAGGAAAAGTAAAATGGTTTAACAACGAAAAAGGTTTTGGATTTATCGAAATGGAAGGCGCTGACGATGTATTCGTACATTTCTCTGCTATTCAAGGAGACGGCTACAAAGCTTTAGAAGAAGGTCAAGAAGTATCTTTCGATATTACTGAAGGTAACCGCGGACCTCAAGCTGCTAACGTAGTAAAACTTTAATCCAACATATAACAGGAGGTTACCTTACTTGGTAACCTCCTTTGTTATTCCTTTGTATATTTCCGTTTTACAGAGCAAAAACTATGTGAAATGCGCACTATACAAAGGAGGAATTATTAATGGGATCAGAAGTAAATGATTTTGAAGAAGTGAAATTTCGTGTAGAAACAGCACAAAAAATGGTAGGATCAGCAACAATTTCAATGGATCCAGATACATTAGAGCATGCTACTACTGCTGTAGAAGCCGCTCGCTCTCAGCTTGAAATTATGAAGTCTGTTGCAACAGATTTAGATGAGCCGTTTCTGATGAATGAGGAAAAAAAATTAAGTCAATGCGAGCATCAATTAAATGAAGCGAAGCACTAAAAAACATCCAGAGAATTTTCTCTGGATGTTTTTTCATGACAGCTGTTCTCCATACTTTTTCAACGTTTCTCCAACTGTACATTGCCTGATACAAAATGAATGAGCGTAATACTTACTATTCGTCTTTCGATTATGTTCTCGCAAAAAACACCCTTCACAATACGTTTCTAATAAGTCATTTACCTCTGTAATGAGTTGCTTTTTATCCACCTTTGCACCTCTCTATTCGGTTATTTCTTTATGACTATCAATAACTGTTCCTTCTAATGCTTGCGTAGCTAATTGATGTGCTTCTTTATTTTGTTTTCTAGATATCGGCTCACATACAAGTTTTAATTTCATTTGCTTCGCCTTTTGTTCAATTTGATCTAAATAATGATTTAAATGTTCATCATAACAAGGCCATTCTCCGGCTAATTGCTGCAGTACCACTTGTGAGTCTCCGCGAAGTGTAACTGCTTCATACTTAATCCCTAGTTCCTCGAGTATATTCATACCGTATAATAATGATGCATATTCCGCTTCATTATTATCATATATACCTTCTATATATGCATTGCGGCGAATGCGGTAGTTTGTATTTCCTTTTTTATAATACACACATATACCAACGCCAGCCTCTTTCGTTTGTACATCATACCCCCCATCAAAATAAACGTATATTTCTTGAGGCTCTTCCTCCACTTGTTTACTCAGCTTTTTCATTTCCTTTAATGACCATTCGGCATCCATTTCATCGTAAAATAGTAGTTCTTTCACCCTACCCGTTTTCTCAAAATCCTCTGCAAATTGAAGTACTTCTTCTATGTTCATATAATCTGTCGTTAATTCCGTCTGCAAACCGCGCTTTGTTTTATACAACCAATGAATTTTATATTTCATACTAGATTCCCCTTATATAAGACTTCTTATATGTAGCCAGCTAATGAAAGCCTCACTTTATTTTATTATATTGTATCAATAGTCACAGCATTATATTCAATGTGATTACATACAAAAAGAGCTATCCCTATAGGAATAACTCTTTCATCTATTGCATAAATCTTTCAAATTGTACTCGCTTGTTAATCCAGTACATTACAGGCATACCAATCGCCATGACAACAAATTCACCAACTGCACATGTCAACCAAGACAACATAAATGGTAAACCCAATGCAAGATGAAGTTCAATTGCAATCATAAACATTGTAATTGTAAAGATAACTGTATTAAAAATCATACGAGCCCAAACACCTTTAATAAATCGCATAGAAATAATCGTTGCAACTAATGCAAGAATAGATTGCCCTACTCCAAATACTAAATCGTAAGCGATCATAGGTGAGAAAAAGAGATTCGTTAAAAATACACCTAATACAATTCCGTAAATTGCTTTCTTATTAAATACAACAAGATGATTAAACATCTCTGAAATACGAAACTGTACATTCGTAAAGCCAAATGGCTGAATAAGCATAGAAACAGCAATATATAATGCCGCTAAAATACCATTACCGACTAAAGTTCTAATATTCATGACAAAATCTCCTTAGTTTTTTTACGTGGGATGGTTTCGAACCACGTTATTCGTTTTTTTAGCAACAAGATTATATTTTACGTGGTAGCCCCTCTTTCGTCAATAGATTCCTATCGTGAACTACCTTTTTTCTTTTAGACAACGTATAATAAAACATATGAAAGTTTTAGGAGGTTTCACTTCATGACAGCAACAATTCAAAATGAAAAAGTGATCGTTTCCATTTCTGACAAAGGTGCAGAATTACAAAGCGTTCGCTTAAAAGAAGATAACACTGAATACTTATGGCAAGGCGATTCTACTTATTGGGGGCGCCGCGCACCAATTTTATTTCCAATTGTCGGCCGATTAGTAGATAATACATACTACGTAGACGGTAAACCATATTCATTAACACAACACGGTTTCGCTCGTGATCTTACATTCTCTGTAAAAGAACAAAGTGAAACGAAAATCACTTATATTGTTACTAGTAATGAAGAAACATTAAAAAAATACCCATACGAATTCGAATTACTCGTTTCTTATGAGCTAGACGGACAAAGTGTTCATGTAACATATGAAGTAAATAATCCTTCTTCAAAAGAGATGTTCTTCTCAATCGGAGCACACCCTGGATTCAACTTGCCTTTATTGGACGGTGAATCATTTACAGATTATCACTTATCGTTTAATGGTTCGGAACACTTAGAAACCAGTGTATTAGAAGGACCTTATCTTTCAAACAAAAAGCAATTAATCGCTGAAAATACAAATGAATTGCCACTTACATATGATTTATTCAAAAATGATGCGCTTATTTTTGAACATATGAATACGAATGAAATTTCGATTCGTTCTCATAAACATAATAAATTTGTAAAAGTAGAATTTGATGGATTCCCATTTGTCGGCGTATGGACATCAGGGGATAATGCACCTTTCTTATGTATTGAACCTTGGTACGGAATTGCCGATGAAGTAACTCCAGCAAAAGATTTCAAGGAAAAAAAAGGAATTCAATCTTTACAAGCGAATGAAACATTTACATGTCGTTATAGCATTACAATCGGCTAATTACTCTATCCCCTACTTCAAAGAAACATATAAGTAGGGGATCATCTTATCATTTGGAGGTTTCTCATTTTGATTGAAGTATATATTGATGGTGCATCAAAAGGAAATCCTGGTCCTTCTGGTGCGGGAGTATTTATTAAAGGGGTTCAACCAGCTGTACAATTATCATTACCCCTCGGGACAATGTCCAATCATGAAGCAGAATACCACGCTTTACTTGCGGCATTAAAATATTGCACGGAGCATAATTATAACATTGTCTCTTTTCGTACAGATTCGCAACTTGTCGAGCGAGCTGTCGAAAAAGAATACGCAAAAAATAAAATGTTTGCACCTTTATTAGAAGAAGCACTGCAGTACATAAAAAATTTCGACCTCTTTTTTATTAAGTGGATTCCAAGTAGTCAAAATAAAGTTGCTGATGAGTTAGCTAGAAAGGCTATCTTACAAAATTAACGGAGGTATGAGTGTGAAAAAAGATTGGATTGCTCCTCTTGCTTTATTATTTGTCTCTTTTATTTGGGGAGCTACGTTTGTTGTCGTTCAAAATGCTATGTCTTTCGTTGGTCCATTTACTTTTAATGGTATTCGCTTTTTATTCGCCGGAATTATTTTATTATTCGTTCAAATGATTTTCGCAAAAAAAACTTCAAAACAAGATATAAAACAGAGTAGCCTTGCTGGATTAATCGTTGGATTCTTTTTATGTGTTGGCTATGTGTTACAAACATTCGGCTTACTTTATACAACTTCTTCAAAAGCAGGATTCTTAACAGGGCTTAGTATCGTTATGGTACCTATTTTGTCTTTTATCTTTTTAAAACAAAAAGCTACTATTTTTATCGTAATGGGCATTGCTGTAGCAACAGCAGGTTTATACTTATTAACAGCTGGTGATTCATTTCAATTAAACATTGGAGATATACTCGTTCTCGGTTGCGCGGTTGCTTTCGCTGCTCATATTCTTGTTAATGGCTTCTTCTCTAAGAAAATATCACCTTTATTGTTAAGTACGTCGCAAGTGTTAGCTGTCGGTATGTTTTCTTCTATTTGCGCCTTTTTGTTTGAAGATTGGGAAAAATTACTTTCAGCAGCACTATGGACGAATTCTTCCTTTTTATTCGCCCTATTTCTAACTTCTCTATTCGCAACATCCATTGCTTTTTTCATTCAAACATCAGCGCAAAAACATACGTCTCCAACGAGAGTAGCCATTATTTTCGCAATGGAGCCCGTTTTCGCTGCCTTAACAGGCGTTCTCGTTGCAAACGAACAACTTTCTATTTCCGCTATTATCGGATGCCTCTGTATTTTCCTAGGCATGGTGTTTGTTGAATTACCTTCCAAAACAAAAAAAGAAGCGCAGGCTGCGTGAAGTTACGCTTGTAACTTCCGCATAAAAGCCTTAGCGCTTTTTTTATCTGTAATCTCTTCTTCTTTCAATCGTTCTAATAACGCAACAAAATAACTCCCATCAAACTGTAACTGATGTTTAATTGTCGCTTCTATTGCCGCGTTCACAATTCCATCAGATGCACCCGTATATCCTTGTCCGAACATAATAAACCCTTGTGCTTCCTCTGATAGTTTAAATCCTTTCGTATGTAAGAATGAAAGATAATCTTCTACTGTTTGCATGCTATTCCCACCTACTCAAAAATTCTCCATCTCCTATCATACATGTTTTTACAAGCTATGAGAATGAAATTTATATGACAACTTTGTAAATCTATCCGAAGTAGACGATAGAGGATTTCCTTACAATATAAAAGAATATGTAACTGGTAACTTATTTTATATTAAAGGGGATAGGGATATAAAATGAAACAAGCACTATTAATTATTGATGCGCAACAAGAGTTAATGGATGGAAATGAAAAAGAAAATGCAGTTTTTCGTAAAACCGAGTTACTATCCACACTAAATACAGCTGTGCAGAAAGCAATCGATGCAAATGCCCTTATTGTTTTCGTAAGAGATATCGATGTTGCTTCTGGTAGCGGTGAGGGATTTGAAGTACATAATGAAATTCAAGTACCTCAGTCTGCAATCCTTATTAATAAAGCAGCAACGAACGCATTCTATGGCACTTCTTTACTTGAACTTTTAAAAGAAGAGAAGATTGGCCATATCGTTATCGGTGGATGTAAAACAGAGCATTGTATCGACACCGCAGTTAGAACTGCGACTGTACAAGGATGTGACGTTACATTAATTAAAAATGGTCATTCCACAACTGATTCTAACGTATTATCTGCAGAGCAAATTATTGCTCATCATAATAAAATTCTACATGGACATTATAATGTGGATCATTTTTCAGTTGTTAGGGATGTCGAGGAAGACCTTTTTGTACCTATTCATGATCAATATCGTGATTAACGAAAAAGAATCCTTCATTCAGAAGGATTCTTTTTTATCCAAAAATTTGCGCTGCAATGCTATATAACTCATTATTCCTTTTTAATAATTGATCGCTATTTTTCATCATAATTGGTGGTGTATTAACCTTTTGAAAGCCAACAGCCTCTAATTCATTCATAAAATCGTTTTTCCCCTCTGGTACATCAATTCTTAATTTACCATGATGTTCACTTGCTAAATAATGTACAATTCGCATCGCCATTTCATCATTTTTAGCAACGACTGGTCCTATTATTTTATTTTCTGGTGTTTGTACGCTTAAACCATATGCTAGTACATGTTGTTCCTTATCCTTTACAACGATACACTGTTCACTTTGCATAATTCTTTTCGTTAAAAACTCTTTTCTATTTGTTCCAAACGCATATTCATCTAATTTTATTAGTTCTTCTAAATCACACTCTTGATAATTCATTATATAATCTTCATTTTCTATACAATAATCATTCACATTGTACGAGTTACATATGTATTTAGAAACATAGCTTACTGCTCTAAATCCTAATTTTTCATATAAAAATTCCCCCTCATCTGTAGCAATAAGCATAATGGCAGTTTGAGCCAATACGCTCTTCATGCATGCATTCGTTATCGTCTTTCCAATCCCGCGTCCCTTATAATTCGGATGTACAATGACCATTCCGATAGATGCTAATTTCTCTTCATATAATATTATTGCCGCACTAGCAATGAGTTCCTCCCTCTCATTCCACACACCGTATACAATACCTGAGCTAAAAATAGTCTCAATTTCTTCCCTGTTATAATCCCACCCAATATAAGAAGATAACGCTACAATGTCCTCTATTTTTTCTTTCCTAAGACGTTCTACCCTCATTTCTAATTCAATCATAATCCATCCCCTTATCTAGACATTTAAATCATTATTATCAAATCAACTTGTACATGTTTCCCTTTATTTGTCACACACATATCCTATTTTGACCAAGACTATATTGGAAATGAGGTGACAACATGCCCATTACGAATCGATTTTCTACCACCACTAACGGCGCACTCGCTATTACAGGAAATACTTTAGGATTAAGTAAAATTAGTAATCAAAACCGTGCTGGTACAATCGGAGCAATTGGTGCATTCGCAACTACAAATACTGCTTTACAAGTACCTACTTTTCCTGCTGGTACAACGTTAAACTATACACAAAATAGTTCTACCGCTCTTTTAAATATACCTGCTGGTAGTACGATTCTTTACGCAGAACTCGTTTGGGGTGGAAACTATTTATCTCGTGATCAAAACATTACGAGTGTATTAGGAAACCCGGTTTCTTTTACAACACCTGTTTCAACATACTTGATTACTCCTTCAGCTGTTACAGCTTCAAATCAAACTTTCGTTTCAAATTCTATTACATTTGGCTTTTACACTCGTTCAGCAGACGTAACAACCCTTATTCAAGCTGGAGGCTCTGGTTCTTATACTACGGGAGCTGTCCCTGGACTTGTAGATCCTATAGATGCTTCTAATGGAACAATTAATTCAGCTGGATGGACGCTTATCGTCGCTTATCAAAACGGGACATTACCAGCAAGAAACTTAACAATTTACGTAGCTGGAAACCGTGTTTCTGCTGATACTGGTAGTGCAGATGTAGCTGTTTCTGGATTCTTAACACCTTCAGGAGGACCTGTAAGCGGGAGATTATTTTTAAGTTCTATTGAAGGAGATGCAGATATAACAGGGGATCAAGCGCTATTTGGACCAAATTTCAGTTCATTAAATGCTTTATCTGGGCCAAATAATGCTGTAAATAACTTCTTCGGTTCTCAAGTGAATAATGCTGCAGGAAACTTAGATACAACTGGGACATTTGGAACGCGCAATCAAAGTGCCGCTACAAGCACAAATATCTCCGCAGGCCGGCAAGGTTGGGACATTACTTCTATTGATATTTCTCCTTATTTAACAAATTCTCAAGTGTCCGCCGCAATCCGTTTAACGACTAACGGAGACGCTTATATGTTGAATACAGTCGGTTTACAAATCAACATAAATTCACCTAATATTCAAGCAACGAAAAGCGTAAATAAAAGTGTTGCGGCAATTGGAGACGTTCTCACTTATACAGTTACTATCCCTAACACCGGACTTCTTCCTGCCAATAACGTTATTTTTACAGACATCCTCCCTAACGGTACTTCCTTTATACCTGGCACTGTAACAATAGATAATGTCCCACAAACGAACGCAAATCCGGCCGCTGGTATATCTCTCGGAACCATTAATAATGGTGCTTCTCGTACAGTAACTTTCCAAGCTACTGTCGTTTCTCTTCCAAGTTAAAATCCTATCTCTAACACTGCTAATATTACATTTCAATATACACCAATCGCCGGAGGAACAACCTTTAACGGTCTTGCAACAAGCAACTCTGCTGGAACACAAGTTAACCTCGCAGATATTAATGGCACAAAATCAGTCAACAAACTTTTTACAGATATTGGTGAAACGTTAACTTACAGTATTGCCTTAGCTAATATAGGAAATATCGCGGCAACGAACGTTATATATACGGATCCGATTCCTAGCGGGACTACTTTCATTCCAGGGAGTGTAACTGTTAACGGGGTTACTCAAGCTGGCGCAAATCCCGCTACTGGTATATCAATTGGATCTATTGCTGCTAATTCTACGACTACGGTTTCATTTCAAGTATTCGTTCCTTCTATCCCGCAAACAAATCCAATATTAAATAGTGGTACAACAACTTATCAATACATTCCTGTGCCAAATCAACCGGCAGTAAGCGGGACTGATACGACGAATATTGTCTCCACTCAAGTGAATAATGCTACTGTAACAATGACGAAAGCAGTAGACAAAAATTTTGCAGATATTGGTGATACACTAACGTACACTGTTTCCTTTACAGGTACAGGTAATACGAATGCGAATAACGTTATTTTTACAGATGTCATTCCTACTGGAACAACTTTTGTTCTCAACAGTTTAACAATAGATGGTACGACACAGGTTGGAGCAAATCCCGCTACTGGTGTGAATATAGGATCTATTCCAACTGGCACAACAAAAAATGTTTCATTTCAAGTAGTAGTAAATACAATTCCAGCGTCGAATGTCATATCTAATGGTTCAAGCGCTTCTTATCAATATACCGTCAATCCTAGCCAATCACCCGTTACAAAAAACATTTCTTCTAATCTTGTTTCTACTCAAATTAACAATGCGAATTTAACAGTAACAAAATCAACAAATAAACAATTTGCTACAATTGGCGAAACAATCAGTTATACAATTCTTATTACAAACAGTGGAAATACAGCTGCAACTAACGTGCAACTAACAGATCCACTACCAAATGGAACGATATTAACTCCTGGTACTGTAACACTAAACGGTGTTTTACAAAATGTAGATTCTCTCATTGCTTTACCTATAGGAACAATTCCTGGCGGAGCTACTTTTACTCTTTCTTTCCAAGTAACAGTCATCAATATTACTGCCCAAAATCCTATCATTAATAATGCATTCGCTTCTTACCTATATACTGTAAATCCAAGTGTGCCACCAACTTCAAAAACAACAAATTCTAATTCTGTTACATCAACAATTAGAATAGCAAACCTTCAGGCTACTAAGTCTGTAGATAAAACATTTGCGGAAGTTGGAGATGTTTTAACTTATACCTTTTCTCTTACAAACGATGGAAATGTTGCGGCGAACAATGTAGTACTATCCGATTCAATCGCGAATGGTACTGTCTTTATACCAAACAGTGTTACGATTAACAATGTTACTCAACCAGGCGTTACACCAGCTAGCATCAATATCGATAGTATCAATGCTAATACTACAATTACAGCTTCATTCCAAGTATTAATAACTAGCATCCCAAATCCAAACCCTATTTCAAATAGCGCTTCTATTTCCTATAACTTTATCGTGGATCCTAATGCTTCCCCTGTAAGTAAGAACACAACTTCAAACACTACATTCACTCAAGTAAATGACGCAAATGTCGTTTCAACCAAAGCAGTGGATCGAGCGTTTGCTACTGTTGGGGATGTATTAACTTATACCGTTACTTTGGCAAATGCAGGAAGTGTTTCCGCTGATGGTCCTACTTTTGTTGATACGAATCCAGACGGTACTACCTTTATCCCAAATACTTTCCTTATTAATGGTGTACTCCAAAATAACGTCGATCCAAATGTCGGTGTTCCGTTACCTTCTATTCCTGCTAACGGCTCACTTACCGTCTCTTATCAAGTAACTGTCACCTCTTTACCAACACAAAATCCAACAATAAATTCATCTAGTACACAGTATAGCTTTATTTTGAACCCAGGAGATCCACCAACGATAGAAACATCTTTAAGTAATACTGTAAGTACACAAATTAATTTAGCAAATGTAATTATTTTCAAGGATGTAGATTTAACTATCGCTGATGTTGGGCAACCAATCACATATACAATTGCCTTAGCTAACCCAGGAAATACTCCAGCAGATAATGTAGTCGTTACCGATATACTTCCACCTGGTACGACTCTCGTACCAAATAGTATTTTTATAGGGGGTGCTTTACAGCTAGGTGCGGATCCAAGTGCCGGCCTTCAAGTTGGTACGATTCCAGCAGGCGGCATTACAACAATTGTTTTCCAAATTAGTGCAAATAGTTTACCTTCACCAAATCCAGTTCAAAACAGTGCTGCACTTCAATATAGCTTTATCGCAGATCCAAATTTACCTGCTGTTGTCAGGAACGCTATTAGCAATATCGTAGCTACACAAATTAATACTGCTAATATTGTCGCTACGAAACTAACAAGTACAAATTTCGCTGATGTTGGCGATGTCATAACTTATGCAACAATTTTAACGAATAGCGGCAATATCCCCGCCTCTAATGTAACGTTTACAGATATCATTCCAGCTGGTACCACCTTTCTTCCTAATACTGTAACGATTAACGGTGTCCCTATAGCTAATGCAAATCCTGCTAACGGCATTTTAATTGGTACAATTGGAGCAAATTCATCACGTACTGTTGCATTCCAGGTTTTTGTACCAACTATTCCTAGTCCAAATCCGCTTACGAATCAATCGAGCACTACATTCCAATACATGTACGATCCATCCAAACCAGTTGTAATGCAGATCGTGGCCTCTAACACTGTACAGACAATTATTAATAATGCAACGATTACCGCTGCAAAATCTGCAGATAAACAGTTTGCGAACGTAAATGATATTATTACGTACACGACTACTTTAACGAATAACGGGAACACACTTGCATCAAATATAGTCTTTACCGATGCAATTCCAAGCGGGACATCTTTTATTCCAAATAGTGTAACAGTAAACGGGAATATACTGCCTAATGTAAATCCAACGAATGGAATAGCAATTGATCCTATAAATCCGAATGCAAATACGATAATTTCGTTCCAGGTGCAAGTAAACTCCATCCCGAATCCGAATCCAATCCCGAACCAAAGTAACACAACGTACCAATATATCGTAGACCCGAACTTACCTCCAGCATCCGCCAATGCATCAAGTAATGTAATAACAACTCAAATTAACAACGCTACGATTATCGCTACGAAATCAGTAAACATACCGAATGCTGCAATTGGAGATATCGTTACTTATACGATTGCAGTTACGAACACAGGAAATATCCCTGCTAGTGCTACAGTTTTAACGGATGGACTTGGACCAGGTGCATCCTTCATCCCCAATTCCGTTACGATCAATAACATTTCCCAACCTGGATTAGACCCTTCATTAGGTATTCATTTAGACGATATTTCACCAGGAGGCACTACTTTCATTACATTCCAAGTGAAAATTCTCGCTATTCCACCTAGTGGAACTTTAACGAATAATGCTCTTGTAAACTACGAATATGCAGTGAATCCAACTGAAACACCAGCTGTTGGTAGTACCGTTACAAACACGACAGTTACACCGATTATTGACGCTACTTTAGTAATAAATAAAAATGCTAGTACAACTTTCGCAACAATTGGAGATACGATTACATTCACCTCAGTTGTTACAAATACAGGAAATACTACCGCTAATAACATTGTTTTTACAGATTCCATTCCAAATGGTACCGCCTTTGTCCCAAATAGCTTTAAGATAAATGGTGTAACAATCCCGAATGCAAATCCACAAAACGGTATTACTATTGGTAACTTGAATTCAAATGCATCGGTTACACTTAGTTTTCAAGTGAATATTACAACTCTTCCAAATCCTAATCCCATTCCGAATCAATCATCGCTTCAATATAGCTTTATTGTTGATATAAATGAGTCGCCTGTTTCACGAACAGTTCAATCCAATACAACTTTTACACAAGTAAATACTGCGTCCGTTATCGCAACAAAAACTGCAAGCAGTGCTTTTGCTGCTGTTGGAGATACAATTACGTATACAACTACGCTCATTAATAGCGGAAATACTACCGCAAACACACCTGTTTTTATCGATATATTACCACCTGAACTTTCATTCGTTCCTGATAGCGTACAAATTAATACTATCCCACAACTTGGATTTAGACCAGATAGCGGGATTTCTTTAGACGCAATTCCGGTTGGAGGAACGACAATAGTTAGTTTTCAAGCGATCGTCGGCTCAATACCAGCTACAAATCCAACTTTAAATCAATCTAGTACGACATACTCTATCATTGTTGATCCTAACCAGCCACCAGTGACAGAAACAGCTACTAGTAATCCAACTTTAGTGCAAATTAATGAAGCAATTATACAAGCAACGAAAAGTGTGGATCGACTATTTTCTGACATCGCACCTGGAAATTCATTTTTAACGTATACAGTTTTATTAGAAAATATAGGAAACACGACTGCTACGAATATCATGTTTACAGATTCGATTCCAAATAATACAGTATTCATAGAAGATAGCGTTCGAGTAGGCGGGGTTTTATTACCTGGAGTAAATCCAGCAAACGGGATACCAATTGGGGATATTATTGCAGGAGATTTTATAAACGTTACCTTCCGCGTGCAAGTAGTTAGTATTCCAAATCCTATTTTTACAATCGGACCTGGAGGGCCAAATTCACCAGTTGTAAACGGTGCTTTCATTGATTATCAATTTATGACAGGACCTAATTTACCACTTATTTCACGAAGTACGACATCTAATTCTGTTTCGACACAAATAAATTCTGGGGAAGTTGTGGCAATCAAATCTGTAGATAAAACTTTCGCTACGATTGGCGATACAATTTCTTATACAATTACATTAAGTAATCCTGGAAATGTCACTTCACAAAATATAATTTTTACGGATATTTTACCTGAAGGAACAACATTTATTTCCGGAACTTTAACAAATGATTCTGGTACACAGCAAATTGGAAATCCTGGGAACGGAATACAGATTGGAAATATAAATCCAAGTGGAACGACTGTTATTACTCTCAATGTTCTTGTTACAAATATTCCAAGTATAAATCCAATTTCTAATTTTAGTTCCGTACAATTTGAACATGTAGTTGATCCTAGCCAACCTTCTGTATTACAAACAACTATATCAAATACGGTTTCAACGACCATTAATAGCGCAATATTAACTACAACAAAAACTGTTGATAAATCGGTTATTTCCGTCGGGGATACACTTACGTATACAACGACTATTACGAATACAGGAAATACACCAGCTACAAATGTAACTTTTACAAGTACCATTCCAGCTAGTACTACATTTATACCAAATTCAGTTACAATAAATGGAATTCAGCAGTCTGGTGTGCAACCAGCACTTGGAGTAAACATACCAAATATTGCTCCTGGTGAAACAGTAACCATTACTTTCCAAGTAAATGTTCTTTCTGTTCCCCCTTCAAGTTCAATTATGGGGAATGATACCATTTTATATTCTTATACTGTCGATCCAAACGGAACTCCTGTTACAACTTCTACTTCAACGAATATCGTTACAAACCCTGTATTAGATGCTATCATAACGATGATTAAATCCGTCGATCAAACACTTGTAACACTAGGTGATACCATTACCTATACGACCATTTTAACGAATAGTGGTAATACAAACGCTACAGATATTGCTTTCATTGACCTTATACCAGATGGAACAACGTTTATTACTGATAGCGTTACAATAGATGATATCAAGCAAATTGGACTCAATCCTAATACCGGTATAACGATTGGATCAATTGCTCCTAACAGCTCAATATCTATAGCATTTCAAGTTACTGCTACTTCTACACCAGCCCAAAATCCTATTGCCAATTCCGCTACTGCTTCTTACACATTTATCGCTGATCCTAATGCCCCTATTGTTTCAAGGACGGTTACTTCAAACACAGTGTTCACTACGATTAATACAGCTACCATTCTTTCATTAAAACAAGTCGATAAATCCTTTAGTCGTATTGGAGACACACTCACTTATACTGTCGCTTTAACAAACAATGGAAACTCATCCGCACAAAATGTTATATTCACAGATACCGTACCGAACGGAACAGCATTTATTGCAGACACATTTTCTATTAATGGAATTCCTCAAAGTGGCGCAAATCCAGTGAACGGTGTAAATATCGGAACTATAACAGCTGGGGCTACAGTAACAATTTCGTTCCAAGTTACTGTAACGTCATTACCAACGGAAAACCCCATTGTAAATTTCTCATCAACATCGTACCAATTAGTCTCACCGCCTGATGCAGAAACTTCAATTAGCAATCCTGTTTCAACGCAAATTAAAGAAGCACTATTATCCATGACGAAAAATGAAAGTGTATCGTTTGCAGGTATCGGGCAAACTGCTTTTTACACTACTTCTATTTCAAATATAGGGAATACAGATGCAGCCAACATTGTATTCAAAGATGTATTACCAAGTGGAATCACATTTGTTCCTAACACATTAACTGTCGATGGTGTTTTGCAACCTGACGCGAATCCGAATAACGGTGTATTACTTGCAGCACTTCCACCAAATGAAATATATAGTATCACCTTTCAAGTTACAGTGAACAGCATTCCACCTATTAATCCAGCACCAAATACTGCATCAACGACATATGAGTTTACTGTTGATCCTGTTAATCCTCCAGTATTAAGTGCGGCTACTTCCAACACTACGCTTCTTCAAATAAACAACGCAAATATTATAAGTACAAAAACAACAGATCTTACTTTTGCGGATGTTGGTAATACAATAACATTTACACTTAACCTCCCGAATACAGGAAATGTGACTGCAACTGATGTTACCGTTATCGATATACTTGATAGCAATTTAACTTTTGTTCCAAACAGTTTCACGGTTAATGGGCAAACCATTCCAAATGCTGATTTATCTACTGGTGTAAATATCGGTTCAATTAACGGTGGTACTGCAGCCATTATCACATTCCAAGCTACCGTTACAACCCTACCAATCAACAACCCTATTTCTAATTCAGCTCTTACCACTTATCGTTATATTGTTGATCCCGACCAGCCGTTCATTTCAACTTCTAATCAATCTAATACAACGACAACACAAATTAATAGCGCTATCCTTACTGCACAAAAAAATTCAAATGTATCAACGGTAGATATTGGGCAAGATATTATCTACTCCGTTACGATTACAAATAGCGGAAATGTTAGTGCGACGAATGTTATTTTTACCGATATGATTCCAGACGGAACTTCCTTTGAACCGAATAGTTTTACACTCAATGGAACTACTATCCCAAATGCAGACCTAATTACAGGCGTTCCAATTGGTGATATCGCGCCAAACCAGTCTGTCATCGTATCTTTTCATATTAGTGCCGATGAAATTCCGCCTATAAATCCAATTACTAATCAAGCTAGCGTTAATTTCCAACATATCGTCAATCCAGCTAACCCTCCAGTTTCAAAAAACATTACTTCAAATAGTGTTACAACAACAATTGAAAGTGCTATTTTAACTACCACTAAAATTGGAGATAAAGCTTTTGCAACGATTGGTGATACGATTACGTATACAACTACGATCACGAATACTGGAAATATTCCTGCCAATAACGTTATTTTCTCAGACCCGATACCATTGTGGACACAATTTGTTGCAGGATCAGTTATTGTTGATGGCACTCCGTTACCATCCGCTTCTATCATTGACGGTATTGGCATAAATACGATCATTCCAAATCAAACTGTAACAATTGTATTCCAAGTTCAAATTGTAAGTAACCCAACAACATTCACACCAGAGCTCCAAAACTTAGGATTTGTAAACTTCCAATATAACGTAGGAAATGCATTACAGGCTCAACCTGGAAATGTGGAAACGAACGTCTTCGTTACTTCTATTAATTCAGCAATCCTTTCAGCTGTAAAAACTGCTAATACTGCCTTTGCGAATATTGGCGATACGATCACTTATACAGTTTTAATTCAAAATAGCGGTAATACAAACGCTACGAATGTAAATTTCTCAGATACGATTCCAGCAGGAACAACTTTTGTAGAAAATAGTTTTACTGTAAATGGAAGTACCATTCCAGGGGCAGATCCAAATAACGGAGTTAATATCGGAACAGTTAGCGTGAGTAGCTCCTTAACTGTTACTTTCCAAGTCATAGTTACATCAACCCCACCTTCAAATCCGATTACAAACGTAGCATCTATTCAATACGCTTTCATCGTTGATCCGGCCTCTCCTCCTGTTACAGGCACGATAAATTCTAATAGCGCTTCAACACAAATTAATAACGCAACTGTTACAACTGTCTTACAAGCAAATCGTTCAATTGTATCTATCGAGGAAGTAATTACGTATACAGCAACATTAACGAATACTGGAAACTTCCCTGCAAACTCTGTATTACTCATTAATGGCATTCCTGAGGGCGCATTATTTGTTCCAAATAGTGTTACGCTAAATGGAATTTCACTTCCTGATGCAAGTCCAACTCTCGGTATTCCAGTTGGTATTATCGCGCCAGGTGATTCTGCTACTATTACGTTCCAATTTGTCGCTAGTTCTATTCCACCGCAAGGAGCAATTATCAATCAAGCCATTACAAGTTACACGTATATCGTCGATCCAAATCAACCTCCAGTTACAGCAACATCCTCGTCTAATACAGTTAATACAGCTGTTGTTGATGCATCGTTATCCGTAATTAAAAGTACAGATTCTCTCGTACAATCTACTGACGGTACAATCACTTACACAGTAGTCGTTCAAAATAACGGAAATACTACTGCAAATACAGTTACTTTAATAGACTTGGTCCCAGAAGGAACCGCATTTATTCCGAATAGTGTTACCATTAATGGCGTTTCTGTTCCAGGTACCGATCCTAACATAGGAATACCATTAAACTCCGTTTCACCTTCAGAAATCGTCACCGTCACATTTCAAGTTATCGTTCAATTCATTCCAAACGTGAATCCTATTTCTAATACAGCCCGTATTGACTATACTTTTATCGCTGATCCAACTGCTCCTATCATCTCTCGAACAATTACGTCCAATCCAGTTTTCACACAAATTTCGGACGCGACTATTCTTTCTTTAAAAGCAGTCAATGCACAACAAGCAACAACAGGAGATATTTTAACTTATACGATAACACTAGAAAATACCGGAAATATTCCAGCTACAAATCTCATATTTTCAGATACTCTTCCGGAAGGTACTACATTCGTAGAAAATAGTTTTACACTTAATGGAACAGCTATGCTTGGTGCCAATCCAAATGCTGGTGTTACTTTACCTACCTTATCAGCAAACGCTACTCACCTTATTTCTTTCCAAATTCTTATTAACGATCCATTCTCGCAAGAATCAATTACAAATCAATCCAACACAACTTATACAATTCAGCCAGACCCAGGGCAACCGCCTATTACTGAAACATCTACTAGTAATATCGTCATTACAAATTTCGTGCAAGCACAATTGGTAATTACAAAAACATCCAATCCAACAACTGTAGATATTGGCGGAACTATACTTTATATTTCTGAAGTGAAAAATATCGGTAATGTTGACGCAATAAATATTATTTTCACAGACTCTATTCCAGCTGGGACTACATTTGTTCCCGATAGTGTCACAATTAACGGCGTCCTGCAGCCAGGTGTAAATCCTGAAAATGGAATACCGATTGGAACCATTCCTGCTAACAGTTCCAAAACGATACTATTTCAAGTGCAAACAAATAATCCACCTACTGAAACCGAAATTGCAAATCAATCTTCAGCAATTTACCAATATGTAAGCATTCCTACAGCCCCACCAGTAAATCGCTCTGCAAATTCTAACATTGTTACAACATCACTTCAAAATGCAAATATTATTTCTGTTAAAAGCGCGGATGTAACTTTCGTATCAATCGGGCAAATGATTACCTACACAAATACACTACAAAATATAGGAACCGTTCCAACTAACAATACCGTGTTCGTTGATAATATTCCAGAAGGTACTATATTCATTGAAGATAGCTTAACAATAAATAATGTAATTCAGCCTGGCGTGAATCCTGAAAACGGAGTAACTCTCGGCACGATACAACCAAATGAAACAATCACTATTTCATTCCAAGTACAACTTACAAATATACCAGAGGGCAATGCAGTCATTAATATTTCAGACACTTCGTACGAATACCAAATTGATCCTAGTTCTCCTATTATTCAGCGCATATCGTTATCAAATGCAGTAAATACTGAAGTGCGGACGGCAAATGTTAGTGCAATTAAATCCGCTAACAGATCTATTACACGCATAGGTCAAATCATCACATATACAATCGCAGTTACAAACGCTGGTACAGTACCTATTACAAATACTCTCCTTATTGACGCAATTGCCGCTGGCACCACATTCGTTCCAAATAGCATACTTGTAGATGGCATACCAAGGCCTAATGAAAATCCAATTACCGGTATCAATCTTGATATAATTCTTCCAAATAACACGATTATTGTTACTTTTCAAGTAAGCGTAGTCTCTATACCGCCACAAAATAACATTAATAATATCGCTGTCATTCCCTATGAGTATCGACCAGACCCAAGCGCCCCACCAATTTCAGAAACGACCTCTTCCAATAGTACAAATATACAATTTATTGATGCTATTCTTATTGCTACAAAATCTGCTAATACTGTATTAGCTAACATTGATGAAACCATTGAATATACAGTATCCATTCAAAATAACGGATCCACTACAACTAACTCCATCTTTTTTACTGATATTATAGAAGATGGAACGGTATTTATTCCGGGAAGTGTAACAGTTAACAACACTGTACTTCCTGCAGCAGATCCGAATATCGGCTTTTCCATTCCTAATATCGCATCAGGTCAAATAGCTACAATAACATTCCAAGTTTCAGTTACGAATTTACCTGCTGTAAATCCAACACCTAATACTGCAAACATCGTCTACGACTTTATTTTCAATCCTGACTTTGCACCAATTCAAAAATCGACTACTTCCAATACTACTTTCGTTCAAATTAATGATGCTGATATCGTTTCACTTAAAACTGTTGATTTGACCTCTGTAACGATTGGTGACATTTTAACTTATACAACAACTTTAACGAATACGGGGAATACGGATGCAACTGCTGTTGTATTTACAGACAATATACCTGATGGAACAACCTTTATTGACAGTAGCGTTTTAGTAAATAACATTCCTCAGCTTAATGCCAATCCAAGTGCTGGTATACTTGTAGGAACGATTGCTCCTAACACTTCTATCCCAGTCACATTTTCTGTTACTGTCGCAGCTCTTCCAGCCAGCGGCTATGTTCAAAATCAATCAACTTCTCGTTATACAATTACTGGCGAGGAACAACTATCGACTAGTAATATTACTTTCACTGAAGTTATTTCTGCTAATGTAATTGCGACAAAAACAACACCTATCCAATATGCTGACCTACAAACAATCATCCCTTATACAATTTCCATTATAAATAACGGAAATATACAAATAGAAAACATTATTGTTACAGATAGCATCCCAGGAAATACGAACTTTATAGAGAATAGTGTTATTGTGAACGGAAACGCTCGTCCAAATGACAATCCACTTAACGGTATACAAATTGATAACATTCCGCCTAATACGAGAGCAACTGTTCTATTCCAAGTACGGGTCACCTCGATTCCACAAACCAATCCTATCTCTAACACGAGTACAATTGAATATGAATACACGTTACCAGATCGACCACCTATTACGGAAACCATTATTTCATCAGCTGCAGCAACAGAAATTAATCATGCGAATTTGAATAGTAATAAAACTGTTGATCTTGCATTTGCAACGGTTGGTGATACGTTAACGTATACGCTTACACTAAATCAAACCGGTAATGTTGCAGTAAATGATGTAATTATTCAAGATATTATTCCTCAAGGTACTACGTTTATAGAAAATAGCGTCATTGTAAACGGAGAAATCCTTCCAGGAGTGAATCCAGTAAGCGGCATACCAATTGGTACTATACCTATTGGTGGAGACGCAATAGTTTCATTCCAAGTAACTGTAACTTCTATCCCAACACCAAATGAACTCAACAACAATGCAATTACTACCTTTAACTATATAGTCAACCCAAATAACGCACCTGTTACGAATACAACTACAACAAATACTGTCACTACAACTGTCCAAAATGATAATGTCGTTGCGATAAAGGTTGTTGATTTCACGAGCGCCTTGCCTGGTCAAACTTTAACGTACACCATTACTATTACGAATAATGGTAATATCACTATTGAAGATCTTCTTCTAGTAGACACGGCACCAGTAGATACGACATTCGTTATTGGTAGTGTTACGATTAACGGAATCAATCAGCCTAATGAGAACCCTGAAAATGGTATTACGTTAGGAAATCTTGCTCCTAATGAATCTGTTATTATTACGTTCCAAGTGAAAATTTCTTCTTCTACTCTTCAATCTAGAATCAATAACGATGCGACTATTTCCTATACGTCTATTGTCGGTCCAACCGAACCACCTATTACGATTAGAAGGCAAATAAATACTGTTACAAAACAAACAAATATTGTTACAACGATAATCATTAATCCAATAGTTCGCATTGAGAAAACAGCAGACAAATCTATCGTCATTATAGGAGATGTTATTACATTCACATTAGAGGCATTTAATGATTCCCCAATTCCTACAGTAAGTACTTCCGTTTTAGATATGATTCCAGCTGGTACAACATTAATAGAAAACAGTGTAACAATTAACGGTACTCCCGTTCCAAACATCCGACCAGATACTGGTATTAATATCGGCTCTTTACCCGCAGATTCAGTAGCAACTATAACATTTCAAGTTCTCGTAACTTCTATTCCTTCAAACAGTACAATTATAAATTCTGCAACAGTTACCGCTGCTTTTCAATTGACACCACAGGATCCAATTGTTACTTTCATTGTTAATTCAAATATCGTTCGTATACCAGTTCAATTTGTAACTGCAACAGTCACGAAAAACGCTTCCGTCAGCTCAGTTTATTTAAATCAATATTTTGATTATATGGTACGTGTTACAAATACTTCCGAAATTTCACTCTCAAATATTTCTTTACAAGATACCATTCCAGCAGGTTTACAATTTATAAACGGCACTGTCTTTATTAACGGTGAACGCTCTCCACTAGCGAATCCGAATATCGGTTTCCTAGTCGCTACTAATTTGGAACCAAACGAAACAATTATCGTGTCATTCACAGTACAAGTAATAAGCCCACCTGTTAATAAAGAATTTAAAAATACGGCCAATATTTCGTTACAACTTCAAGTATCGCCTACCGACCCACCAATTACAGTAACCGTTACAAGTAACGAAAACATCGTCACCTTTGTTCCAGAAAATCCAGATGAAACACTTCCAAATTTAAATTGCTTCTTTGACGGTGAACGCTTCATTCGCATTACTCCTCGAAATGTACGAAATTACCTTTGGACTTGGATTTGGTGGAAGTAATTTAAACAAAAAAGAGATTGTAGTTTGGTTGAAACCAAATTACAATCTCTTTTTCATTACCTATATCCCACTACGTTGTAACTTGTCTAAGAATATACACTTAAACACCCTCTCAAGTTATTTTAGTCGTAATAAGTTGACCAGCTTCATTAATAGTAACTTTCCATTTCGCTCCACTAGCAGTCTTCATGATTATACCTTTACTTGCCTCTATTTCAATATCTCCAAACATTCTGCCACCAGTTGTCGCTAACCAAGCATTCCCGTTTTCCAGAGAAGATCTTGCAAAGATACGATTAATTCGAAAACGCTTATGATCTTGAGAATAACCACTTAATGTAATTCTTACTTTATATAGTTGATTCGCCTTCATATTCGATATAATTGTATCGCCTACATTTAATGGAACATCCGATGCGATAACCCAATTTCCAGTTGCGCTTAATGCATATTCAATTTTAATTTTTTTTGGACTCTCTCCCCATCCAAAATACATTCCGAAACAATTTAACATTTGTATTGGTTTTTTCGTAAAATCCAGTTCAATAACAACTGGATTACTATCTGGAACGTCAATATAGTTTACACTTTGTTCATCTATTAAATTAAAGCAATTTGCTAGATTTCCACCGTACGGTACTTTCCCACTTACTTGCTTAACAATATACTTTTGCTGAGCATTTACTAATATATCATCTTGATTGCCTATTAAGTGAGGTTTATTTAACGTAATCGGTAACTGAATTCGAAGAGATTCTTCATAGGTAGACTTACAAACATTATATTGCCCTTTATCTACAATAGTTGTCGAAAGCAGATTTGAAAAAAGGTAGTTACGATGAGAATTAGAAGAAAATTCAATGACAATTTGTTCACTACTCATCCGGTACGTATCCCAGATCATACAATCAAATGTATTATACGCACCTGAGCAACGAATTACTTTTTTCGTTTGTTGTCTACATTGTACTTGAATATCATGAAACGTATTTCCTGAACTTTCATTTGGTAAATCACTATTTCCATCTACTTCAATCCCATACACACATCCATCAATAAATATAGATTGAAATACATTGGCGTTAATCCAACAAGGTGTATTGATATCATTTATATATTCTGTCTTCAAATGTATTGCAGTTTGAAAGTTTTTAATTTGAATAAATTTAACTTGAAAGAAACTAATAAAATCCCATGCCTTTTGACAATAAAAATGTATAGCCTTTCCTTTATACGATGGGGTTGCATTTACTATATTTATATTTGATATAACAGATTGATTAGGTACTTCGATTTGTTGTGAACCAGAAACATAAATAACAACAGATTGAAACAATGGATTTATAACTTGAAGAGTACCACCAACTATCGAAGCGTTACTTTGTAGCTCAAATGCATTAAAATCTCCATCAATTTGCAGCGTTACGGTAGGATCTAACTCTAATCTTACGTTTGATTTAATAACAATCGGCTTTACAATTTTGTACGTATTTACCCCGGTAATTCTAACCGTCGAAATTCGATTCGCTACACAATAATCAATAGCTTGCTGAATTGCTAATGAGCTATCATTTCCCGAGTTTGGAACTGCGCCAAAACAATTAATGTGAACGCTACTTTCTGGCACACAATCTTCTTGGGAAGAAATATATTGTGACAAAATAAATTCACTCCTCATATTACCTTTTTCATATAATATGTGAGTTGTCTCTTAAAAGTTTCTATAATAAAAAAAACAAACGACCTACCCGGTCATTTGTTTAATTCATATATATTTTTCGTTTCCTCTATCATTTTAGTTAACGAGAAATACATCATTGCTTTCTCTCGTGCTTTTAGTCTAATAGCAATTACCTTTTCTTCATTCCCTTGTAGTTCCTCAAGCGCACTCGCGAATTCATATTCGCAATATTCAGATATCAAAACACCTGATTCTCCATCTATTACTGCTTCATGTATTCCACCAACATCTATTGAAACTATTGGTGTCCCTGTAGCCATTGCTTCAATTACTACCATTGGAAACACTTCACGAAAAGATAATAAAAGTAAGGCATCCATATTCCCTATAAACTCATGCGGCTCAGAAATATTTCCTAGCATCTTTACACTCTGTTGCAATCCATATTTTTCTATTTCTTTCATAATCGGTTCTTTCTCTGGTCCATCACCAGCAATATAAAACATAAAATCATTTCTCTTTTTCAACACATTTGCAATTTTGACAAATAGTAGATGGTTTTTCTCTTTGGATAATCTAGCTAATATCCCTATTTTATATGTAGATTCTTTCTTTTTCTGCTGGAATAAAAACTTTTCAATATCGACACCGTTATAAATTGTATTTATTTTTTCTTCTGCTACATGAATTGAAATTAAATTATTCTTTTCAAACTCACTTACTGTAATAATATTGTTTACATATTTATTCATGAAATAACGAAAAAGCGTTGGCATTTTCTTTTCTAATATCGTTACATTATGTTTCGTATAAACAATTTTCATCTTTTTTTTAATAAACTTTTGAAGTAGCAAAGCATATAATACCATTCGCAAACTATTTGCATGAATAAGTTCTATCTTTCGTTTACAAATTTCGTTTCGTAAATAATAAATATTCCTCAAATGATTCCATCGACTAAGTAAGATGAAATTTTCTTTTCTAGTAAGAGATTCATATAGTTCTCCATCACCTGCAGCTGTATAAATCTTAAAATCCTCATAACGCAAATTACTTTCCAATTTACAGAAATAGCTCTCGGCTCCGCCAGTTATCAATTTATCTGTCATCAACAGTATATTCATAATTGCGTCTTCCCAACTACATTGATTTTATTTTTTTATAAGCATGATAAGCATACTTGCTGAAATAGTAAAAAATTTGTACCGAATTCAGTCTTTCTTGTTCCCTTAACAATTTCCAATACCGGAAAGCTGCTCTAATTTTATTTCTAGAAACAGAATTTGTAACAATTCTATATTTTGCTAACACTTGCTGTATCCCTTTTGCTTCATACCCTTTATGTAATAAGTTCAGCCATAACGCTGTATCTTCCGGCTGTATACTAGGCATTTCTACATACGGAATTTTTTCACGATCAATCATCACTGTTAAACACCCGATAATTGTATTTCCTACTAAATAATGATAGTCAACAGATTTTGGTACACTCACTTCGCGATTTAGTTCATTACCATTTTCATCAATTAAACTATACGACGCATATGAAAAAGCAATATTCATTTCTTCCATAAATAACAATTGTGTCTTCAATTTATGCGGCAACCATATATCATCACTATCTAAAAAGGCAATATACCTTCCTCTTGCCTCTTGGATCGCTAAATTCCGAGCTTTAGCAGCACCAACATTTTCTTTTAATGATAATAATCTAATTCGTGAGTCTCCTTCTATTATCTCTTTAATTTTTTCCGCAGATTGGTCGGTTGAACCGTCATCAACGATAATCATTTCCCAGTTTTCATACGATTGATTCTGTACAGATAAAATTGTCTCACCTATAAATCGTATACTATTATAAGAAGGTGTTATTACAGAAACATAAGGCGGCTCGTTATGTGCTGATAGACATTTTACCATCTATCTTTCCCCTTCCTTCATATATTGAAATATACTTCACAACAACTGCTAAAAATAAAAAGAACGCTTCGTTAATAATGAGTGACAATGACATCATCTGAAATAAAAATGCAATCATAGTCAATAGAAGGTATGGTTTTTCACGAAACAAAGTATGCTGCGCTAGCTTGAATATTAATATGAATAAAAACGCGCTATATAGAAGAAAACCAATTGTACCCGATTCAGACAAAATTTCTAAAAATGTATTGTGTACATACAATTTTTCATTAAATTGATACTCATAATAATTCGAAAAGTTAAAAGCACCGATTCCGATATATGGATTGGATAAATAATATTTAAAAGCAGCTTCCCATAATGTAAATCTACCACTTCCATTATCATGGAAAAAATCAGAGATTCGTTTATTTAATATGTCATCTAATTGCCCCCCCATTACACTATTCGATAAACTAAAAATAACTACACTAAACAATACTAAACTCATAATTATTTTTATTTTTTTAGCGAAACTAGACATACATATATATACAAAAACGACAAGCACAAGCGCTAATATACCACCCCTTGAAAAGGTTAATAGACTCGTCGTAACACATAAAATTAACCCTAGGATGTTAGTGATATTTTGTAAATTAGTCATATAGTACATAAAAAATATTGTATTATAGAAAATAAAAATGTTAGGATCATCTAGCAATCCAATTAACCGTGGATATCCTCTATCAACTAATAAACCAGCAAAAATTTCTCTCTCTTCTCCACCGTATAAACTAAAGTATTGTAAACCGATTATATAGAGTATTAGACTTACAATATTAAATACTACTCCTACATAAGCAATAGATGATTCAAGTACCACTATTTCAGTATTCCCCAATAAATTCCTCATTATAAAATAGCATCCTAAAACGAGTAGCACGCCAAAAATCATACGAATACTAGCATTTAAATACATAGAAAGAATTCCACTTAAACAATAAATGAAATAAAACAGTAAAAATATAACTTCATGAAAATATAACTTTTGAATATGAAAGTTTTTAATTGTTAAACAAAAATATATGACTAAAAAAATCATATATATTTTCAATGAAAATCCAATATATAAATTGTATTTACTTAACATAACAAATAATATTAGAAGAATAATCCATCCCATCGATACTTTCATACTATTTTCCATAGGCTATATCCCCTGTTTCGTAATATAATCCTTTTTGCGTATTTTTCTTATAAAAGAAAGAAGAAGTTTTTTTAGCTCATAATCATATAGGAATATGGCAGCTACTACAATTAGTATATTAAGAACAAGCGCAATTAAATGATATGTATGCAATATATATTGCACTCCAATAAAGGTTACACCAAAATAAATTGTATACGGCATTACAATTTGGAATACAATTTTTTTCTTCACTACACTTACCGCTATATATCCCACTAAAGCGACAATTTCAAATAAAACCATAGCGTATGCCGCTCCTATCACTCCACCAAGACTACTAAAGCTATAAAGCATAACCCCACCTATCACCAATGCTACACACTGCACAACAGTTCTCTTATTTTGGCATCCACTCGTCGTTAAACCGTCAGCAATGGCAATATTTAAACTTTGTAGCACAATAAGAAATGATAATATTTGGAGTGGTTCTACTGCATTGCTCCATTCTTCATGAAAAAATATAGAAATAAAGTATGGTGCTAAATGATATAAACCAATCGTCATACATATTCCTACAATCGCCATTGATTTAATTTGAAGCAAATTTAATTTCGTATGCGCTTCTAAATTATTCTGGTTATAATGCTTAAAGAGCACTGGAAAAAATGCACCTGCAATTACCCCTGGTACTTGATATAAAGCTGCCGGCATCCGGTACGCCACTGCAAAAACACCTACCATACTTAATGGCAATGTATAGTTAAGCAAGATAGGCGCTAATTGTGGCGTACTCATTATTAAAAAACCGCTAATAATAAAGGGAGTTAATTGCCAAAATAACGCTTTATGAATTACGACTTTCATATTCATTTTCGTCTTTCTTCTCATGATATATATACTGAATACACCACCGATCATATACCCAAAAGCATATAAGCGAGCTGTTACATACACCGGTAACTCTCCGAAAATACAAAAACATGTAATTATAATGACAACTGATGCTGATACAACTTTTATGAGCGCTATATACTTCATTCGTTCCGTCAGTTGAAAATAGGAAACCCCTATGTTTTGCCAAGTTAATCCTATTAACATGAAAAACATTACGTTTATCATCATATAAATTAAATTTTTATCCGCATACATATAATGAATAGCAATATAACCGATGATAGAAATAAAAATAAGTAGAATCATCCTTATTTTTATATACGATGATAAAATCTGCTCTAAATCTGCTCCATCCTTTGCCCCTTCTCGAAGAAACGTATTACTAAGTCCTAAGTCTGTAAAAAATAACATAACAAACGTCACTGCTATGGCAACACTAAACATCCCATAATGTTGTGTGTTAAAAAAGTTTGCTAAAACAATTAAACTGACGGCCTGAAGAAGGTTAGCTAAAATCGTACTATAAAATAGATGGATAATATTGTTTAGAATAGATCTACCCATACCAGTTCTCCTTTGCAAGTAACCTACTTACATATGTTGTTTGTTTACATATATATTTATCTTGCACCATTACCATTCAATACAATTAAAACGGTTTTACATAAAATACGGATGTCCATCCGAAATGTTTTCATTTCAATATACTCCATATCCAGCCTCAACTTTTCCTTTGGATCAAGATTATACCCTCCATTTATTTGTGCCCATCCTGTTAATCCTGGTTTTACTATTAAACGTTCCTTAAACTCTGGAATATACGCATCAAACTCATTATAAAAAAACTCTCTCTCTGGTCTAGGGCCTACAAAAGACATATCTCCTCTTAAAATATTTAAAAGTTGCGGTAATTCATCAATTCTCGTTTTTCTTATAAACAATCCAACTTTTGTAATTCTTTGATCATGTTCTTTTGCCCATTGTGGTCCGTTCATTTCAGCATCCTTTACCATCGACCTTAATTTAAATACATTAAACTTCTTCCCGTTTATACCTAAACGTTCTTGAAAGTAAAATGGAGCACCTGATGTTTCTAAAGTAATCATAATACAAAAGAACAACATAATTGGTATTGTTAATAGTAACAATATGATTGAAAATATAATATCAAACAAGCGTTTTACACTTCGATTCAATATACTAGGCTTTTCTTGAGCCGGAATCGTATACAACTTGGCTTGATTTGTTTCACGAATCATGGATCGTTACCCCCACATTCAAGAATATAAAATTATACCTATTAATTCACATTCTTTCCTCTTTATATCCGCTATTACTTTTTGCACTGTACGTAGTGAATCTTTTCGCTTTTTAACTGCTAAGACCACTCCATCGCATTTCCCTGCAATAATGTGCGTAGCAGGAAGATCAAATACTTCAGAAGAATAAAAGAAAATGTAATCAAAATCTTCTTTCCACTTAGCAATCGCATTATCAAATTCATCCATAGCAACTAAGGGGGTCCCTGTGTGTACTGTTTTTTTTGCAGGAATACAATATAAGTATTTAGACAAATTACTAGAAAAAGATTCATAATTGCAGGGGGAAGAGCTTATTATATCGTTTACTGTTATCATGTGATCACTTTGTAATAATACATGTAATTTAGGATCAGAAAAATTCACATCAATAAGTAACACCTTTTTCTTCATTTCCGCAAACACTAGACCCATATTTACTATAAGCGAGGCAACAACCCCTCTGTCCTTCGTTGAACTAACTGTGAACAGTTGTTTTCCAGATTTTTTTAGCTCGTGATACACCGTATAAAACTGTTCTTTCATCAGATCATCATGCAGATCGAATGGCAGCTGTTTCTTTGTCCTAAACATCAACATGTTCACCTCGATATATAGATGATTGTTTATCAACCTCTGTAGGTTTCTTTTTTCTATTCGGTTTCATATTTATGTGACCAATAACAGAGACTGTTGTTATTTTCTCTAAATCTTGTTCCGTGTATATACGTTCATCAAAATAATCTCGAAATACAGCTAAACCTACCCCAACAAAAAAACTAACAATTAAAGAAATAGGAATGATTAGTTGAAATTTTGGAAACAATTTTTCAGCCTGTTCCTGTAACTCAGGATCCGTCAACACTTTCACACCTTGTACATTTGTGTACTGTTGAAAACTTTGTTGTGATTGCTCTGCCAATGTCTTTACAATGTCTTTCACGACTTTCGGATTGGAATCTTTTACTGTAACAGTTACAATTTGTGAGTTGTCCGTATTCACAACCGAGATTTTTTGTGCTAATTCATGACTTGATTGCTCTAATTTCAAAGTTTTTTTGACTGTTGAAATAATTAATGGGCTTTTTAAAATATCAACATACGATGTTACTAGTTGCTTATTTTCTTGTGTTTTATTTGTTGAATTTTCCTTATTAAACTCATCTAAATTCCCAACAAGAATTTGCGTTGAATATTGATATGACGGCTTTAGAACATACATTGAGATAAGAACTAAAGAAGCGGTTAAACAACACATCGTTAAAATAATCGTTACGAATCTTCTTTTCAATAATTGTTGAAAATCTTTTATACTCATTTCTTGCTTCAATTATTTCACCGCCCTTTTCTGAATAACATCCTGCAAGTCACTCTTTACAGATAACTCTCTCTTCTTTCTGTCCACTTGTTTTGTTACATAGTTTCCGACTCTGAATGCAAACTTTTCTACATATACATACGAAAGTACTGCAAGTATAAACGAAAAAACAAGTGAAAAAATTAAAATAATAGGCAATGGTAATATTTCATGGAGCATGTATATAAGGGAGAACAACGATATAATATGGTATAAATAAAGACTGTAAGAAATCTTCCCCAAATATAACAAGTATTTATTACGTAGCAAGGACGACAAAGTTGATATTGACAAACTTAATATGACAAATAGACTTGCACTTATCGCCACTACGTAGTCTCGAAATATAAAATTATTGAGCACTTTAATTTCTCCAATAAGTCCTTCATACATAAAAAGTAAAATCGCAAATAAAAACCATGCAATTTTCGTGTTTTTAGTACAATTACTATAAAAAACTATTAAATTGTTTTTATACTTCGCAACTAGTGCTCCTAGTAAAAACAGCACCGTGTAATGCACTGTTAATGCATAGCTTGTCAATGTTAAGCCCGAACGAAACAAAAATAATATTACAACAGAACATATACTTAAACTAAACAATAATAGTAATGAACACCTCAACGTTTTTCGTAAACAAATCATCAAAATTAACGGAAAAATTATTGATATTCGCATTTCATGGACAAGTGACCAAATCACACCGTTATATGCATCTGTATTGTATTTCCCAACCAATAAAATATGTTGCGCTATTAAGCTTGAAGAGCTTTCAATCGTCCATGAGCGATTAAACCATTCACTTAAATAAGAAATACCATATTCACTAATTGTAGCCTGGCATATAATAGCTATAATTAGTGCTACAATATAGGGAATATATATTCTGCATATACGTTTTAAAAGGTATGCCCCATAACTACTATAGTTTTTTTGAATAGATTCGTACAAAACAAATCCGCTCAAAACAAAAAAGATAATAACAGATTCGTTACCACTACTAAAAATAAGACGAGCAGGCGTTTCTTTTAATAGGTACACAACAAATGGTTTATTATCTCCATAACTGTAATTTTGAAATGCTAAAAAAATCATTAAATGATGACCGATCATTACTATTAATGAAGAAATCCCTCTTATAGAATCCAATTCCTCGTATCTCTTCATCTTTTTACATCAACTCCTAATGAAATGATAATAATCATTTCAAAGCGACATCTTTATTCATATTCCTCTCCTTTCTTTTCATTCCAATTTTTCATATTAAAATGATTTTATAGTATAAATTTGAGTGTATTGTAACATTTTTTGTAATATTATGAATAGCGAATCCTAAAAATTGGTATATACCAATTTCAACCTCGAAAAATGAGTAATATTGATAGAAAAACACTATAAAAATATCTTGCATATTTACAAAATTAAAGAGCTGAATAGCGTTTTTTCAATATAAAATAAAAAAGATAGCCTACATAGGCTATCTTTTTTATTTTATTTTATTTAATTACTGGCACCACTATATGCTACATGTCGTTTCTCAATTCTCTCTTCAATTTCTTTCATATTTTCTTTATTATTTAATAGTGATTGTTTATTTTCAATTAATAATTGTTTAAAAGATTTTCTCACTTTTTTTCTCATTTTCATTGTCCTCCTTGGGGGATGGTTTATATAAAAGATAAAGAATTATCTGTGTGTTCTTATAATAATTGATTGTTGTGAATTCTATTTGAACTTCATATGAAAATTCTATTTATTTTCTGACAACTTTGTGAACACGCAAAAAGAGACTATCTAAAACTATATTGAAATTAATTTACTTCATTATATTTTGTCGAAACATTTATATATTTAAAATTGAGTTCGACATAATTTTATTTACTATAATACTGTTTACAAAAACAAAAAGAAGGTGTTACCAAGTCAAAGTTCGACTTATGCAACATCCCTCTTTCCAAGCTATTTATAGCATATTTATTAATATTTCAGGTCTTCCCCAATTCATTTCTTCACAAACAAATCTAATTTTTTCTGCATCCATTGTGTGTAATCCTTCTTCTAGTGAACATGAAATTGGAACTTCACAGTGAATTTGGGCTAATTGTAACGAAATATTTAAGTTCTCTAAATCACTTTCAATCTTCGTACGCTGCGCTTTTGTTAATGATTCTACATTTTCTAGTACAGCGGATACTGTTCCGTGCTCTTGAATAAGCTTATACGCTGTTTTTTCACCGATACCTTTTACACCTGGATAATTATCACTTGTATCTCCCATGAAAGCTTTTGCATGGACGATTTGCCACGGCTCTACACCTTTTTCTTCCATGATTTTCTCCGGTGTGTAATATTCGTAATTTCCAATTCCTTTACGCAGAAGCATAACTGTAACGTTCTTATCAACAAGTTGAAGTAAATCTGTATCACCTGTTAAAATATAAACTTCAGCTTCATTGCAGTATTGTTTTGCAAGCGTACCGATACAATCATCCGCTTCGTAGCCTTTCATACCGATAACTGGAATGGATAATTTCGCAGTCATTTCTTGCACTAAATCGAATTGAGGAATTAATTCTTCTGGTGGCGCTGCACGATTTGCTTTATAATTCGAGAACGATTCTGTTCTAAATGTCGTACTTCCCATATCCCAGCATGTAACGATATGTGTTGGTTCGATCGCTTGCGTAGCTGTTAATAAGTGTTTCATATAACCATGAATCCCGTTGGTAGGGGTTCCATCTTGTCGTTTCATAAATTGTCCGTAGACACTTGTTGCGTAAAAAGCACGAAATAATAGTGCCATACCATCAACTAATAATACTTTTTTCATAATTCCTCTCCTATTAAAAAAATAATAACCTTACGTTATCACGTAAGGTTATATAAATAGATTACCATTCTACGTTTTTGCTCAACTTTGTCTATTATACATTGTTTTTGTATATTTAGCATCATTAACACATTAAGACGTTCTACTACAACAAGTATGCAATATGCCTGAATACGTATTTTTCCCAGTAGAAACAACGACAGCTTTTGCATTTCCACTAACGATATACGAACCTTTAAAACATACATTTTCAAGCTCAAGTGGATTATAATCTTTCATCCGTTTTAATGGAATAAATCGTTTACGTTCAAGGTGATAGCAGCTCTCAAACTTCTCTATATTCGCTTCGTTTCCCGTTAACACAGACTCATTCACTAATAAGTCATCTGCATAAATAATACGTACATCAGCTGGCACAGCATCTCCAGCCGAAAGAAAAATCATATCTCCAGGTACAAGTTCTCGCACTGGTATCTCCATCATTTTCAGTTCACTATTTAGCCCTGTACTACTAGAACATTCTACTCTAGATACAGTAATCGTTTCACGTTGTAATTCATCACACACACGTTGTTTTGAAAAACCTGGAATCATGCCACCAAGCTTCATCATGACTTCTGTAAGAAGTGCTCTTTTGGAAGTTAGTTCATTTCGGCCATATACTTGAATACGTTTTTGTGCCTCTTTCATTGATAGTCCGTCTCTTGTTGTTTTAAAATATGCAAATACAGATTTGACATCTCTTGTTGCAATTTCAATTAATAAATCTTTATTTTTTTGGAGCATTATTTGTTCTTTTATTGATTTTTTACTTAGTTTATATGACGTGTTACCCACAGTTTTGTTTGCATATAACATATTATCGTCTCCTCCTTTACAACATAGGAAGAAACGCTTTGTTTCTCAATTTATCCACTTTACTGTGAAAGTGTCTCGCGCTTTATAAACGCTACATCGTGATAAATATAGAGGGAGGAACAAATCGTTTCCTGCCTACATCATATATTTTTGATTTGAAGTATATGGGTAACGGAACCGAGTCAGAATTTGACATGCTCCTCACCTCCTCGTTTAATTTTATAGTTTATACTATGAAATTACTCATAGCTTGGTAACAAAAAAGACCCCTACCCTTAAGAGAGTAGCGGCCATTACATACACAAATAAACGATTTCTAATATAATTAGAAATCTACGGACCTCTCCCTCACCGAGTTTTAGCACTGTATAGCATAGGTACATTACCAGCTACGTTAAGAAAAACCTTAATTCGATCATTCCTGTTGACCCATTGGCGTCTCTCGACATTTTTGGGCAGTAGCATTTCTCTATACAGGAGCCTCACCTAACAGAGACTTATTTTCATTACATTGAAAATGTTACTCTTATTTAAAATAGATGTCAACCGTAGCCTACAATTTTTTCAAAAGGTATGGCAAACTAACATATATAAAGTGAAACTTTAATCAGTGGGGGGTGTTTATCCCCACTGTTTATTAGCCCTCACCAATCGGGCTGTCCTGTAAATAGCGGGATAAAATAAAAAACTTTACGTTTAAACGTAAAGTTTTTAATAAGTTATACAACCAGCAATTACAATCCCAATTGAAAGCGATAAAAACATAAGAAAAAGACCGACTGCTTGATTATCTTCTTCGAGACTTTTGTTTATATTAAAGCGTGGTGTAAGCCACTCAGCTAAATAAAAGACAATAATTTGAGCCAAAATCCCAACTGCCCCCCACGAAATCATATCAAGAAGTGAAATTGAATTAGCTGCTGTCGAATATAAAACAATAGCTAACCCAAGTAATCGTCCTCCAAGCACATAGCTTACCGCCTTATTCCCTTGAGCCATTAACTTAAATTCCTTAACTTTCGTTGTCACTTCCATCAAGAACAGACCAATACATAAAAGTCCGAGTGTTACTGCTAAATATAATAAAAAATTAATCATTTTTCCTCCTCCTTTTTATACCTACCGGTAAATAGTACGATTCATTTCCTGTAATCTTTTCTCCCGCGCGAATACCGATACTACTCGCTTTTCCAGCAATTAAAAAAGAACCAAACACATACGACAGTTTCTCCATCCCTTTTTCTGTTTCCAAGAATACGACTGGAAGTTCTGTATACTTTTGAAATATTGGCAGTGACGTTTTATATGTTTGATGTGCATTTTGAAGCATAATATTTTCATCCTTATCGCGAATCGTAATTGTATCTCCTTCTCTACCAAATGAAGGTTTTTGAACGAAAGAACCTTTTCCTAAAAATAAATCTGGTTCTAAATATGTAGGTAACATATATTCTTTAATCCACTGTTGTTCCTCGTTTGTATAAAAGGCCTCTTCTTCTGCTAACCCCCAAATAAGACACTGAATTGATTTTGGCTGAAGTAAAAATGCTGACAAAGGATTTATTATAAAAAGCTTTCTGGCTTTTACAAGTTGCAGCAGTTCCACACCTACCAAATCTCCTGTTTCAGAATCTTGATCCTCAATTAAATCTTCTATCGGATATGTTTGGCGATATAAAACGTCAATCTTCGCCCCATCTTTATCGATTAGAGCATCTTTTGTAATTCTAAGTTCTGACATTGGCACTACTTTATTTTCAACATGGCATAACTGACTCAAATACATAGTCGTATTCCAATCCTCAATATGTTCATGATGTGCTGTAAAAACAACATTTGGATTGTCTAATCCCTTTGTCGCTTCCATTACAGCTTTCGTAACACCAGAAGATAGTAATCGTTCTTGATCCGAGTTTGGATCATCATAACCTAGATTTTCACATACTTTCCCATTCATTTGAAAACATTCCACAATAAAAGTTGGTGTATCACTATTAAACTCAAGCATTTTGATTTGGTTATCCTCTGTTACAGCAAAATCAAATCGCGAAATTACAGATTCAGGATAAAGCCCTTTCATTCTAATGAAAGATAAGCTCACAGGAGGAAAACCAAGCTCAAGAAGCTGTTCGTCACTTAAATTACGCAAAAGTCTAGCAGTCTTAAAAAATATTTTTCCCATTCGTTCAGTCGCCAATTGTAATTGTTCCAAAGTCTGATTTGTTATAGAAAAAACATGAAACAAACTATACTCACATTCATATAAATCCGACCAAAAATTTGGATATTTCAAATAAAACTCTTTTCGATCCCTTATGTATTGCGACATATTTTAGCCCCCAAATCCTCCCTTTGAACCGCTCCCAATTCCACCTTTAAATTCAGCAGACGATTGATACGATTTAAACGCCGATGAATTTTTAAAAGAGGATTTATTTTGATAGTATCGCCCACCATAGAAATAATGCCCACGATAACCTGAACTACTATCATCACACTGCCATACCCCAAGTTCATCATCCCAATCCCAATCAGAACAACTATTATCATTCGGTTTTGGGGGAAGATCTTGTGCGCAACCAAATAAAGTGCCAGTCATTAAAGACGTTACGACACCACCTACTAGCCATTTCGTTTTTGTCACTTTCGCACTCCCCTTTTTAATTTCTATTCCTATTATATAGGATAGCATGATAAAGTAGAAGAAAAAGGAAGAAGAGGGATAAAATGCGCTTAGAATATCGACTTAATGATGAAACGAAAGGGTATCCTGCTTTATGGAACTACGCCAATATTTCTAATTCTGAAATTATCGCACGCATGACTTGTGAATATTTTATTAAAGAGAAAAATACTTATGTTGTTACTGCAACTTCGGTTGATCCAGACGGAACAGCAGTTATTTATATTCAAAAAGAAGTTTTCGCCAATGACCCTTCAGACCCTACATACTCCCACATCGGATTTGAAATTAGAGAACTAAGTGAAACGAGTTCAAACATAGTAGATAGTCAAGATGTATGGAACTATGAAGAAATTTTACCATCTCTTCATTCAGATATTATATATATTCAACGAGACGGCATGTCTATGGAATTCTCCTTGGATTCTAGAGAGATTGATGAAGACAGAAAGTGCTACATTTATTACGGAAACTTCACAGGTGAATCAAGATAATATTGATATATCTATACAACAAAAAAACCTTACGTATAAAACGTAAGGTTTTTTATATAGCCCCACATATGCCGTTCTCTCTAGATGTCCATAAACCTGCTCTCACAGGTGGATGCTCTCACAAATGTTTGTAACTTCCTTCTTAAAAAGATGGCATGTTAGTTACATTTAAATATTGAACTTCCATATTAAACTTATTGGTTTAAGACATGCATAAGCTACGTACACCGTAGGAATTAGATATAAGGTTAGTTGAAATAAGACCCCCGCACGTGCCGCTCCTCGTAAATGTCCAAAAACCCGCTACTCGCAGGTGGATGCCCTCACAGTTACCGTACATCTTCCTCCACAAGGAAGGCTTGATGATGGTCGCTAAATATTGAGCTTCCGTATAACTAACATCGGTTTTAGACATAAATAAGTTACGCACACCGCAGGATGTATTATTTACTTGTCGTTATATTATCACATTGTTTCTAATGTGTAAAATACAAAGTTTTTCGAGCAATCTCTTGCTTGTGACCTTATTTTAATACAAATTATTTTTGCATGCAAGTGATTAATCTTCTTCTTTTGCAATTTGATTTTCTGGATAAGAAATCCAATCACTCCAGCTACCTACATACAATTTAACATTTTGAAATCCAGCCAATTTTAACGCAATGATATTTGGACATGCCGTAACACCAGAACCACAATATACAATGGTTTCCTTATCTTTCGACAGATTTTGGAATCGTTCTTGTTGCTCAGCTTCATTCTTAAATTGTCCTGATTGCAACATTCCATCCTTCCAAAAATAGTTTGCTGCTGTCGGAATATGACCTGCTTTATGATCGACAAGTTCCTCTACACCAGCATAACGTTTTGGCTCTCTTGAATCAATTAATGTAACATCTGCACCTGCCTGGATATTCTCTCTTACTGTTTCCATCGATACAAGCATATGATCTTGTATGTTTGTTTTGAATGTTCTTCGTATAACAACAGGAATTTCCGTTGTTGTCGGTAGTCCATTCTCTTTCCAAGCCGGGAAACCACCATCTAATATATATACTTTCTCATGTCCTACATAGTTACATAACCACCATAAACGAGCAGCATTTGCACCGGCTTGACTATCATACGCAATTACTGTCGTATGTTCATCAATACCAGCCTCCGAAAGCTTGTCTGCAAACTCCTCAATATTTGGTAAAGGATGGCGGCCACCATGTTCTGCTATAGGACTTGATAAATCTAAATTCAAATCAAAATATAACGCATGAGGAATATGTCCTTCTTCATACTTTTCTCTACCCCAATTAGGATTCGCTAAATCAAAACGACAATCGATTATACGGACATTCTCATCTTCTATATGCTCACGTAACCATTCGACTGTAACTATCATCTTTAACGACCTTCTTTCTCTTTCAAACGACTTACATACTCCATAACCATTTCTTCTGTAACATATTTACGCTCTAGTGTAACACCATTTTTTGCAAGATCATTAATTTGCTTCGTTACAACATTAATGACATCAACCGAAAATTCTTTCCCATTTGACGCAAGAGATACAGCAGCTTCAATAGCTGCTTCACGCTGTGCATCTAATTGTAAACATGCTTTTACACTTTCATTTTGTTTACGAGAATGTGCTGTAATTGCTTTATGTACTTCCATCTTCTCTTCCCCCTAAATAGTTATACGTTTTTATTCAATTCCATTGCAAGCCGGATCATATCACGACATACAATCCCATTTTCAATAATCTCTTCTTCATAATGCTTCGAAAAGTAATCAAAATCAATAGAAAAAATACGAAATCCACATTTTTGATATAAAGCAAGTTGTGAAACACTAGAATTGCCTGTACCAACTTCAAGTTTTGACATACCATATCCTTTAGCAGTTTCTACAGCATGCCTTAATAGCTTCTTCCCAATCCCTTTTCCTTGTAAATGCTCTGCAACCGCAATATTCATGATTTCCATCGTCTTTGGCCTTGTTTCCAAAAGAACATATACACCGATAACGCTCCCCCCCTGCTTAGCTACGTATGTTAATCCTCTTTGTACATATGTAGCTATTTGCCGTTCACTTGGATCAGCAAGTAGCAATAAAGACTTCGGTATAGCCTCTTTTGGAATACGTTCTATTACAACAGACATAAAAAATTCCCCCTTCTCTATTGTTCTAAACCCTCCTTGTCTACCATAAGTAATAGAAAGGAGGGATTCACCATGGACAACAATGAGAAAAAATGCAACGTCATCTCTATTGATGGAAAGAAGAAGAAAAGCGACACGTATTCCTATCCAAAATTAGTAGTTGAAAACAAAACATATGAATTTTCTTCATTCGTCTTATGCGGTGAAACACCAGATGGCAGACGACTCGTTCTTACTCATATGATTTCTACCGATGAATTTGCTGGATTTGTAAAATCTTTAGATACTGTACTGCAAAAGAAAATTGAACGAATCTTTTTCTCATAACGACTATATAACATAAATTTCTTTTTCAATCTCTACTAACTGCTTTTGCAATTGTTCTTTACTTTGTTCATATAGAGATACATCGATCGTTTCAGCCAATGCAAACAATATACTTTCATAATAGTTCATCACATCTTGCTGCATCACTTTTTGGAATAAGTTCCACTTCATATCCCACTCTTGCTTATAATGATGAACAAATAAATCTTTTTCATCAGCTACATAGTTTGATACGAGCGGTTCTAATACAGATTTAGCGTCTTCTTGCATAAAAGCTTTGTCATTCTTTTCAAAAAAGCTTTTCTCATTTTTAAAATGTGCCAGTGCTTTTTTGAAATCTTTTATTTCAACTGAAGGGAACGGTTCTTTATGTGTAATATCTTTATATTCATACTCCACTGTTCCATTCATAGAAATTGATTCATTTTCCACTTTACAGTTCACTACAATTTCGTCCTTTGCACGCTTCATCGCTTCGTCTATCCATTTTTCAAGACGTAATGATGTCGCACGCATTTCTTGCAATAAATCATGCTGAATAAATGCTACTAATTCCATAACACACTGTTGCAATTGTGTTTTCACATTTCCATCCGTTCGAAGTGAAGCCGGATTAATAAATTCAGTAAAGACATCGTTATAGCGTAGGAATAGGCGCTGTTGCACGTAATAAAGCAACTCTTTCACTTCATTTTGCATCGCCTGTTCTTCAGCAAGTACACTATATGATGAAATGATATGAAGTAGTTGATCACGCTCTGCTTCATATTTTTTCGTTTGCTTCTCTTTCTCTTCATTCCCCTGCTTTGCACCCTTTATCATGTTTACTAAAAGCTGATCTGCCCCTTGCAAAGCACCGTATAGAGCATGCACAGAAACAAGCATTAAATCTCTCATCATAAAGGACGTAAATGATTCCTCAAACTTAGTAATCCCAGAGTTTTGTAAAATACCATACTTCTCTTTTTCAACATTCTTTCTTTGTTTTTCTTCAAGCGCACATAAACTTGAAATTGCAAATAAACGCGGATTTCTAATACCGTATTGCAGTAGCTGATCTGCGATATAACCTTTTACCATTTCAAGTTCTTCTTCAGACTCTGCTAAATCCGCCGCATTAATTAAGAAGAACATTTTATCAAGGGCAAAAGTATCCTTTACACGACCAAGTTGAATTAAAAATTCACGGTCAGCACGAGAGAATACATGGTTATAATATGTAACAAATAAAATAGCATCTGCGTTTTTAATATACTGGAATGCAACATCCGTATGGCGAGCATTAATAGAATCCGCTCCAGGTGTGTCTACAAGCGCTACTCCCTGCCTTGTTAAAGCACAATCATAATAAAGTTCCATATACTCAACGAAGCATGATTTCTCTTCATTCGCTACATAATCAGAGAACTCTTCTAATGTAACTTGTACTTGTTCTCCTAAATAAGTAGAAACTGCATCATACCCTTTTTGTACCGCTCGTAAAAAGCTAAATGTTGTTTTTTGCTTCCCAGTTGGTGAAGGATATTTCATAACTTTATCAATTTGTGCTAACGCTTCATCTAACGTAGCAATCTCATAATGAAACAGCTTATAAACAGCTTTCATATCTTCTAATAACGCTTGCTTTGATTTAAACTGAACAATTACTGTTCCATGTGGTTTTTCCTCTGTAACCGGCAAAATTTGATTAATCGTTGCCGTCGTCGGGTTTGGTGATACAGGAAGTACTTTGTCACCGAGTAAGGCATTGGCAAATGATGATTTCCCAGCACTAAATGCCCCGAATAACGCTACTGTAAATTGTTTTGTTTCCACACGTCTTCTTTTCTCTATTACCTCTTGCTGTACATGTTTCAACGCTGGTAATGGCTCTAATATCGTTTCGGCTTTTTTCACTTTCTCTAATATACGTTGAATATTTAAAGCTGCCGTTCCTTTTAGCTCTTCCTCATGAACCGCTACGTTATCGTTTACGATTTCCTGTTCTTGTAGTGTAAATTTCTCACTAACAATTTGTGTCTCCCTTTGCAATATCTCATCTATTTGCAACCCTTCAGGCGTAGCAACATGATCGTGCCAAACATTTCGTAAATAGTCTTCATATGCCTCCAAATTGTTACTGTATTGTAATTGTGTTTCTTTCGCCGTTTGCAACATCGTATATGTTTCAATCTCTTCTTCAATACGAGCAACTGCTTCCCTCACCTTTTGCTTCAAAACGACCGCACTTTTATCAAAAATTTGCTGTGCTTTTATAAAATAACGTTTCTTCAGTTCATTCGCTACATCCGCTGTATAAAGAAGTAAGTAATCACCTGTGAAACCTGCACCTTGTTTAATTACTTCGGCCAACATTTCTGGTCCGAAAGCAATTTCTAACCCATATATGTCTTTCCCAATTTCCTCCGTGAACAATCCTTCTTCTTTTAAGAAGGCTACAATAAATTCCTTCACATGAAAATCAAGTTGCGTTTCAACAGTTTTTTGAAGGGCAGAATAAAACGCCTCTACACGTCTTTGTTTTTCTTGCTCCGTCTTTCCTTTCGAAAATAGCAAACCGACCTTAAATTTTGTTAATTTCGTTTCTAAATATGCATTTGCCAATTCTCTCATTTCAAATGGCATTAAATAAGCGTTATCTAATATAGCTTGTAAACCTTTTATAAATTCGTTTCTCACATGAGATTCTTTACTTGCCTCACGATTTTTCGCTTCCGTTAGCTCTTCCTTCTTTTCAACTACCTCTGAAATAGAAAGTGGTGATGCTAACTCTTCCTCATATTTCAAAAGAGCTTTTTCATTTTCAGAAACAATAAACGAGAAATGTTCCCCCATTAAATATTCTGTTTCTCGCTCCATTCCAGTCCTTACACACTGCTCTTTTTCCTTCATAATAGAAGTAATTAACGCTTCTAAGCTTCTAATTTCATTATGTGGATGGTTCATCATTCGTAATGACGTATAATAAACACCACCTACTTCAATATCCCAGTTAGAGAATGATTGTTTTACACTATCTTTATAATTCTCAAACGATAATTCATTTTCTTTATGTTTATCTATTTGATTTACAACGAGATAAACCGTTTTATTACGTTGTTTCAATTCTTTAACAAATTGTAAATTCACTTCCGATTGGACGTGATTATAATCCATCATATAAAAAATGACATCTGCCAGATGAAGTGTCGATTCTGTCGCTAATTGATGGGCATCATCTGTTGAATCGATCCCTGGTGTATCAACTAACATAACCCCTTCAGGAATTGGCGCGTCGTTTCGATAAATATGAACACCAATTACTTCATCGCCGTCTTTACAAATTTGTTTTAATTCTTCTGCTGAATATGCACCGTCATATTCGTACTGCTCTCCAGATTTAACCGTTACAACAACACGATCCATTCCTTTTTCAATTTTGACAACGTTAGCGCTTGTCGGAATTGGACTTGTCGGTAACAACTGCGCTTTATATAGATGATTCATCATCGTTGATTTCCCTGCAGAGAAGTGACCGCAGAACGCTATCATAAGCTGTTCTTGTTTATATTTTTGAATTACCTCAAACAACTTTAAACTATTCTCTGCATCGCCGTGTTTTTGCCACTCTTCATAAAAACAAACAAGTTTTTTCATACCGTTTGTCTGTACTATGTTTGTCATCCCCTTGTTCCCCTTTATCCAAGATGTATATACTTTTCCCCGCTATTTGCGAGCCCATAACCAGTGAGAGTTACACCTACCCAATGATTACAGTTTCACTTTACTATCATACTAAATTTTCAGCATATTCTCATTAAAAATAAAAAATCCCTTTCATTCTTTTTACAAATGAAAGGGATTTTATGTCATATCACTCATTTTGCTGTTCCTACTCCATTTAAAACATACTTCGCAATAACTGCATATACAGCGACTGTACCTGCTACTAATGCATATACCATACTTACGCACCAACCTTTTTTTGATAATGATTATCACTTTTGAATACAGTGTATCATTAAAGAGAATCATTATCAACACTTTTCATAAAGAAAGCTCCTTATAAGAAGGAGCTTTACCGCCTGTTTTGAAGAAGGTTAAAACTTGTTGTGCAATCTTATTATATCTCATCCTACATAACTTAACAGTTTAAAAAAATGGAAATATCCCCTATCCCCTCCATCTTACATTTTGTATAATAAAAGGGAATTACTTAACAAGGAGGAAAAAAATGACACAAAATCTCACACAAGGCGAGAGGATACACTCCATTGATATTATTAGAGGAATAGCTGTACTAGGTATTTTTCTTGTGAATTGGCCTGTTATCGCCGGGGTTGACTCACGTGATCTTTCAGGAATTTACGAAGGGATAGACAGCTACATTCGCCTATTTTACGATATGTTTATTCAAACGAAATTTTATACAATTTTTTCGTTTTTATTCGGATTAGGTTTTTATATTTTTATGAGTCGTGCTGAAGCGAAAACAGATCATCCGAAAATTTTATTTGTTCGCCGCTTACTTATTTTATTATTATTCGGTTTCTTACATTACGTTCTTTTATGGGACGGAGACATTTTACATACTTATGCGATTGCTGGATTTTTCTTATTTTTATTTTATAAGAGAGAACCTCGTACTATTTTAATATGGGCTATCGTTTTATTGAGTATTTTTCAGTTTTTCATGCTAATCGTAGGTATTATGATTGCATTCGTTCCAAAGGCAGAATTAGGATTCTCCTTACCTATCATGCCACTTGAAGACTGGGTGTCACAAATCCAAAATCGTTTCCATGCATTTTATGCTGATGGAATTGGACTCAACGTATTCATGCTCCCAGAAACAGTTGGGCTGTTTTTACTTGGTTTATACGCCGGCAAAAAGGATATTTTCCGCCGCGCGAAAGAGTTAGATCCAAAGCTTAAAAAATGGCAAATTATTATGTTCATTTTAACATTACCAATGTGGTTCTTCATGGTCCGTTACTTCTTATCAAAACCATTTTATGAACCAATTTATATGCAGGTCTTTACAATGTTTAGCGGAAAGACATTGTTCATCTTCTACATTGTCACGTTAATGCGTTTATTACAAAAAGAAAAATGGCAAACAGTATTACGTCCATTCCAATACGTTGGACAAATGGCATTAACAAATTACATCTCGCATACAATTGTTATATTGCTTGTATTCGGGCTATTATTAAAAAATGATTATCCTTCTCCATTATGGGTTGGACCAATATTCTGCATTAGTTTCTACACGTTACAAATCTTTATTAGCCGCTGGTGGCTTTCACATTACCAATACGGGCCACTTGAGTACATTTGGCGTCTTGGTACTTACGGGAAAATGATGCCACTTAAAAAGAAAAGCAAGGTCTCATAACGAGACCTTGCTTTTTTACGCTTCACTTACTGCATTTTGCATAGATACTGGCTCTTCTTCTACTTTCACTTTGCGCTGCGGCACCATATTAAATACGATATTTAAAAGTACTGCTGACGCACTTCCAAGTACAATTCCGTTATCTGTTAAAATACGAATGCTTTCTGGAAGTTGTGAAAATAATGTAGGAACGACTGTTACGCCAAGCCCAATTCCAACAGAACATGCAACGATTAATAAGTTTTCTTGTTTACCAAAATCAACGCTACTTAACATTTTAATACCATATGCCATAACCATACCGAACATCGCTAACATCGCACCACCCAGTACTGATTTCGGAATAATTGTTGTAATAGCTGCGATTTTAGGAATGAAACCAAGAACGATTAACATACCACCACACGTGTAAATAATAACGCGATTTCTTACTCCAGTTAATTGAACAAGTCCTACGTTTTGAGAGTATGTTGTATATGGGAATGCGTTGAAAATGCCACCTAACACCATCGCTAATCCTTCTGCACGATAGCCTTTTGTTAATTCTTTTTCACCGATTTTTTTATTGCAAATATCAGATAATGCAAAGTATACACCCGTTGCTTCTACAATCCCTACACAAGCAACAAGAATCATCGTAATAATTGGTGTTAATTCAAAGGTTGGTGTACCAAAGTAAAATGGTTGAATACCGTGGAACCAATCAGCCTCTCCAACCGCTTGCAAACTTACTTTCCCCATAAACGCTGCAACGATAGTACCGAACAACAAACCTAATAGAATAGAAATGGAACGGATAAATCCATCAAAGAAACGATACATAACGATGATAAATAATAACACTCCAAATGCTAACGCTAAGTTTTCAAGACTTCCGAAATCTTTGCTTCCTACTCCACCAGCCATATCATTAATAGCAGCTGGAACAAGTGTAACTCCAATTACTGTAACTACAGATCCTGTTACAACAGGTGGAAACAGTTTTACAAGTTTTCCAAATAATTTCGCAAAAATAACAACAAATAACCCAGCAGCAATAATTGCTCCATAAATTGAAGACACACCGTATTGTTTTCCAATCGCAATCATCGGTCCAACCGCTGTAAATGTACAACCAAGTACAACGGGAAGTCCTATACCAAAAAAGCGATTTGATAATGCTTGTAAAATTGTCGCAACGCCGCACATTAATAAATCAATTGAGACTAAATATGTTAACTCTTTTTGATTTAAACCAAGTCCGCCGCCCACAATAAGCGGAACGATAATTGCTCCAGCATACATTGCAAGCATATGCTGCATACCAAGCGATGCAATTTTAAATGGATGCTGCTTCATCGTTTATTTCACCTCCGCAGTTTCTTGCTGTACAAATGTAACTGTGCCGTTATCAAATGATGCAATTTCTGCTAGTGATTCAACACGAACGCCTTGTTCACGAAGCTTCTTTCCTCCATCTTGAAATGCTTTTTCAATAACAATCCCAATTCCTGCAATACTGGCTCCTGCTTGCTCTACTAAACTCATTAACCCTAAAGCAGCCTGACCGTTTGCTAAAAAGTCATCGATAATTAAAACGCGATCACTTTCATCAATATGATTTCGAGATAATGAAATTTCATTCGTTTCTTGTTTCGTAAATGAATATACGTTTGCAACGTACATATTATCTTGTAACGTTAACGATTTACGTTTTCTTGCAAAAATTACTTTTACACCAAGCTCTAATGCAGCCATAACAGCTGGTGCAATGCCTGAAGATTCAATCGTCACGATCTTTGTAATGTTCTCTTCTTTAAAACGTTTAGCAAATTCTTTTCCGATTTCTTGCATAAGTACTGGGTCAATTTGATGGTTTAAAAAAGCATCTACCTTTAATACGTCACCAGATAAAACCTTTCCTTCGTTCAAAATCTTTTCTTGTAATACTTTCATGTTTGTTCCCCCTCTTATGCAATAAAAAAACTCCAAAAGCCGCCACCACTCGTTACAAGTGAGAGACGCGCTTTTGGAGTTTCGCAAAAAAGAATGCTAAACAAGCAAATATATTCGTCCTCACTCATAGTCAAAGTATTTACGGTACTTCGGTAGAAACTTGCAGGCCATATCCCCGCGATTATATGAGTGTAGCTAACTATTTATTTTATAGATGGATTATAACGCACTTTTTATACTTTGAAAAGTATTTATTAACAAAACACGTACAAATTTTATCAAAATATCATTTTCGTTCGAGTTTTGTAAACTATTACATATTATTTCAAAGCGCCGTTAAAACGATTGGCCCATCTTTTGTAATCGCAATTGTATGCTCATATTGCGCTGATAATTTCCCGTCCATCGTTCTTGCAGCCCATCCATTTAAATCTACTTTCGAATATCGCATACCTACATTTACAATTGGCTCAATTGTAATTACCATTCCTTCTTGCAGCTCAGGCCCTTGTCCTTGTTTCCCAAAATGAAAAATTGCTGGTTCTTCATGAATCTCTTTACCGATTCCATGTCCCGTAAAGTCTCTTGCGACAGAAAAACCTTCATTTGTTACATAATTTTCAATTGCATAGCCAATGTCTCCTACATGATTACCAATTACCGCCTGATCAATCCCTTTATACAAAGCATTCTCAGCTACTAACAACAACTTTTCTGCTTCATCAGAAACATTTCCAACTCTATACGTCCAAGCAGAATCTGAAAGACCACCATTTAAGTTTACTACCGTGTCAATTGTTACAATATCGCCCTCAGTTAAAGGTACATCCACCGGAAACCCATGGCACATTTCATCGTTTATAGATGCACATATCGCATATGGATACCCGTTGTACCCTTTCTGCTCAGACGTTGCACCATGCCGTTCTAAATATGCTTCCACAAACGTATTAATTTCTTTTGTTGTAATACCTGGTTTCATTATTTTCGCAATTTCTCTATGACATGAAGCAAGTAACTTTCCAGATTCATGCATTACATCTATTTCATTTTTCGTTTTAATTATACTCATGCTGTCTCTCCTTACTAAACTTGCTATTTACTATTAAACTTCAATCATACACATCCTCTTCCAAAATTTCAAAACTTCCAATTACAAAAAGTATGATTTATTTCTACATCAAAAAAACGGAAGGATATTCTTCTGTTTTTAATCATTTTTACATATATAATTCATTTTCAAAAACTCAAAACAACTACCATTCGTCTTCTGTATAAACGTTCCAACCGCTTCAAATCCTGCCCTTTTATATACTTTAATAGCTCTTTTATTAAATGTCGCTACTGATAACGTTATATAATTGCATCCGTATTTTTCTTTAATAAAAGCTAGTCCAGCATTTACGAACTGTAAACCAAATCCATTTCCAGTTATATCAGGTTTCATTCCAAGACCTATATCAACCGTTCCATCACTTATTTTACAAACAGTAAAAAATCCAATGAGAATGCCATCTTCATTTACAGAAAATGTATAATCCCCTCTACTCTCATCATGTAAAAACTCAGCTAAATCTTCTTCATCTGCCTCTATATCGTAAAAGGAATATTCCCCTTCATAATGCCAGTTATATGCAATTTCTTCTGCTTCTTCTTGCATCATTACTGTATATGTATAAACCATTCTTCTATCCCCCTAAAAAAAGAGCTGCAATTAAGCAGCTCTTTTTTTATAACTCATAAATTTCTTTATACTTCGCTTCTAAATAATCTGCTAAGTAATTTGCATTTAACCCTTCGCCTGTTACATCTTCTAAAATTTCAAGTGGCTTTTTCGTTTTACCATATTGGTGAATATGTTCAGTTAGCCATTCACGAATTGGCGTTACGTTTCCTTCTTCTAATAATGCATCAAAGTTCGGAATATCTTTTAACATTCTTTGCTTAAACTGCGCTGCGTACATATAACCAAGCGCATAAGATGGGAAGTATCCAAATGAACCACCAGCCCAGTGAACATCTTGCAATACACCTTGTGCATTGTTTTCCGGACGAATTCCTAAATATGCTTCCATCTTATCATTCCAAGCCGCTGGCAAATCTTTCACTTGTAATGTACCATCAAATAATTCTTTCTCAAGCTCATAACGAACCATAACGTGAAGCGGATATGTGAGCTCATCTGCTTCTATACGAATGAACGATGGCTTCGATTCGTTAATCGCATCATAAAACTCATCTACTGATATATCATTGAATTGACCATTGCTATACTCTTTTAATAAATCATAATTTTTCTTCCAGAATGATTTATTACGACCGATAAAGTTCTCAAAGAATAACGATTGTGACTCATGAATACCCATAGATGTTCCACTACATAGGGGTGTACCTCCAAATTTTTCTGCAATATTTTGTTCATATACAGCATGACCACATTCATGAATTGTTCCAAACACAGCCATACGGAAATCCTTTTCGTCATAGCGTGTCGTAATACGAACATCCCCTCTATTTAATGTAATCTCGAAAGGATGCACCGTTTCATCAAGACGACCTGCTTCAAAGTCATAATTCAACTGCTTTAATAGCTCTAATGTAAAGTTCTTTTGTTTTTCTTTTGAAAAATGTTCTGATAAAGCACTTGTCTTTAATTTCTTTTGTGACTCCGATATTTCTTTTACAAGCGGAACGATACGCTCACGAAGTTGACCAAATACGTGATCTAACACTTCTACTGTAATACCCGGCTCATACATATCTAATAATGTATTATATTTGTATGTTTCGTAACCCCAATATGTAATAAATTTCTTTTTAAATTCAACTATTTGTTCTAAATACGGACGGAACATTTCGAAATCAGATTTTTCGCGGGCTTCTTCCCACACACTTTCCGCTTTCGCTTCTAATTTCACATACGCTTCATATTCAGCTTGTGGAATTTTTTTATTTCTATCATATTCTTTACGACACTCTTCAACCATTTTCTTCGTCGTTTCAGAAAGTTTGTCTTCACTTATTAAAGCTTCAAGCTCTGTTAAATAATTTCCCATCTCATCTGAAGTCGACATAGCAAACACTTCTGATGAAAGCATACCAATTACTTCTGAACGCTGGTCCACACCTTTTTTAGGCGCACCTGTTCTTAAGTCCCAAAACATTAAGCTTAATGCTTCTCCGTAATTTTGTATCTTCTTCACATATGTTAAAAATTGTTTTTCTACTTCATATGTAGCTACTGTCATCGTATAAAAACCTCCCTTTTCTACCTCAAACTTAATTCGACATGAAAATCTAAATTCCTTTTATAATAGAAAAAAAGCTTGGCAAGCGCCAAGCTTTCTCCTTATAATTCTTTACCTTCTACCGGTAGTACGTTTTTCACCGCTTCTATCACTTTCTCATCTTCTGTATCAGATAAGAAGATTGAAATAGCACCTTTATCGTCACTCGTACGAATTAAACGACCGATGCCTTGACGAAGACGTAAAATCATATATGGTACATCTACATCCCAGAACGGATCATTAACATGTTTACGCTTCGCTTCAAACACCGGATCGTTTGGAGGGAATGGTAATGACCAAATGATAACATGTGATAATGATGAACCAGGAATGTCTAAACCTTCCCATAAATGAACGGCACAAAGTACAGTCTCTTCTTCATTTTGGAAGCGAGAAACGAGCTGACTAATTTCTTGATCCCCTTCATATAGGAACGGAACTGACATTTGTTCTTTACTTACATATTCTTTAAACGCTGCAAGCTCTTGCGTTGTACGGAATAATACAAGTGTACGTCCATTTGTTTTTTGTATATTTTCAAGTGTATATTGACACTTTCTTTCCCATTCATTTTCTTTCGTATGCGATAGTAAGTTTACTGCCATTTGCTCCTCATAATCAAACGGTGAGGCAACTGAGAATGATAAGTAATCTTTTACCCCTAAGCTATTTGCTGTAAACGCGAATGAATCGTTATTAGATAATGTAGCAGACGAGAAGATATACGGGATTTTCTTCGAGAATACTTTCTCTTGTAACACTTCTTCAACTGCACGTGGCATAATGACTAACGTGAAGGCTCCATCACCTTCTTCGCCCCATGTAATTACATTTTTCTCGTGCATGAACAGACGAAGTGAATGTTCTAACACATCTAAATGTTCATCAACGATATTTAAATCATACGTATTTACTGTATGCATTTCACTTTCAAATACTAATGCATCACCGACTTCACCAATTTTCGCATAAAGTCGTTTTGCTTCAGCTGTTACTTTTTCTGTCACAGTAATTTCTAAACGATCCGAACCGGCAATTTCCTTTTTATTTTCTTGTAACACATCAAAGAATCGCTCTGTTTGCCAAATTGTTTCTTCTACTAAATGTGCAAACTCTTCACGAATATCATTTTGTAATAATCTCGTTAATAGTTGCTCCATCATCGTTTGCTTTAAACGGTATGTTAAAGCTTTTTGAGCTGCATATTCTACAAGATGTCCTTCATCGAATACAACGCAGCTACTTTCTGGTAATAACGGAATTTGCCCTTCACGCTTACGAGCATCGTACGTCCAAATATGATCCATATAGAAATCTTGAGAACAAATAATTAAATCTGCTGCTTTACGATAATGTTCACGAGAAAGAGTTTGTCCACAACGATGACGAGAATCACAAGTAAAGCAATCTTGGAAGTAATCCCAATTTACTTTTGACCATTCTTCGTCATTTAAAAGTGGAAATTCTTTTCTGTCACCATAGTGCGTAAAGTTTTGCATCGTACCATGATCGAATACAAACTGTGGTAACTCGTAATATACGTCTTCAATTACTTCTGGAGCTCGTCCACTCATAACATCTTCAAGTTTACGTAAGCATAAATAATTATCCATTGATTTTGCAAGCCTTACATCAACAGATAGCCCTAATGCTTCAGATAACTTAGCAATGTCCCCTTCTTCTTTCACAAGCTGCTCAATTAACGTTTCATCTGCACAAGCAATAATAGCTGGTTTCCCAGTATAACGCGCATAACAAATTGCATATAGAAGATATACAATTGTTTTCCCTGTTCCTACACCCGCTTCTGCGAACATTACTTTCTTTTCTTGGAAAGCACGCTCTAATTGAAACGCCATAAAAATTTGTTCATCACGCTCTTCAAATCCTTTTTCTGGAAGGATGTCGTAAAACACATCTCCAATCCACTCATTCAACTTATCATAAAAATTATCTTGTTTTCCTACTTCAAATGGTAATCTCTTCTCAGTAAACATCCTTAGCCTCCAACCAAAAAGTTTTTCTATAAAAAGATATAGCAACCGCTACTCATTTGTATGCAGTCACTTTCCCCTGTTACAATACATAGAAATGCACGAAAAAAAATTTTCCTTTCGAAAAAGGAAAATTTTCTTCTATATTAATGACTTTAAATACCGTTTATCAATCGCTGTTTCATGTGAAAGAGCTGACAAATATTCTTCTTGTGCTTTTTGTATTTCATCTACAATCACACCTTGGCTATCCACTTCTTTTCCGAGCTCATCATACGTACGGTGAATAGCTTTTTGAATCATTGATAATTGGAAACTATCCATATTAGTTCCTCCTTTACGCATTACATAATAGCCAGTATATGCGTGCTAGAGGAGTTTTATACTATGAATTACGCGGTGGACGTTTTCCGAAGTATTGGTAGTAATCTGTACGGATAAATCCGTTAAATAGTTTACGTTTCTTCGATGCATCTTTTCCGTAACACTTCTCAAATGCTTCGTAACTTGTTAATACATATGCTGACCATGTATCTAACGGACGGAATACTTGTCCCATTTCTTTGTACAATTGTTCAACAAGTGCTTTTTCACTTAAACGTTCTCCGTATGGAGGATTCGTTACAACGTAGCCATAATCCTCTTTTGTTGTGAAATCTTTTACTTGCATTTGTTTAAATGTAATTAAATCGCCTAAGCCTACTTCTTCTGCGTTATCTTGAGCAACTCGAATCATACGATGATCAATATCTGATCCAATGATTTGTAATCGTTGATCATAGTTCGCTAAATCTTCAGCTTCTTGACGAGCTTCACGCCAGTTTTGTTTACCTACCCAGCCCCACTCGTCAGATGCGAAACCACGGTTAAATCCTGGCGCAATGTTTTGTCCAATTAATGCTGCTTCAATCGGAATTGTACCTGATCCACAGAATGGATCAACAAATGGACGATCTGGCTTCCAGTTTGTTAATTTAATTAAAGACGCAGCTAATGTTTCTTTTAACGGAGCTTCCCCTTGATCCATACGGTATCCACGTTTATGAAGTCCAACACCACTCGCATCAATTGTTAATGTTGCAATATCCTTGAGCATTGCAATCTCGATACGGAATAATGGACCATCTTCTTCAAACCAAGTTGTACGTTTATATGTTGTTTTTAATTTTTCAACGACAGCTTTTTTAACGATACGTTGGCAATCCGAAACACTGAATAATTCAGATTTTAAAGATTTACCGATAACAGGGAATTCGCCATTCTCTGGAATATAATCTCCCCAGTTTAATGCTTTCGTTTTTTCAAATAGCTCATCAAATGTTGTTGCTTTAAATTCGCCAACTTTAATTTTTACACGGTCCGCAGTACGTAACCATAAATTCGTGCGACAAATCGCCTTTTCATCTGCTTCAAATGTTACTTTGCTGTTTTCTACTTGACATTCATAACCAAGATCGCGAACTTCTCGGGCAACTAACGCTTCAATACCCATTGCCGCTGTTGCAATTAAAGTAACTTTTCCCATTTGCATTCACCTCTTATGTATATTCAAACAATAATTAATAGCAATTGGTCCTATTAATCATTACATTTTACGAAAAATTTTCTCATTAACCATTTTAACTCATACTTTATAACTTCATACAAATAAAAAGCCCTCCTCTAACAAAGGAGAGCTGAGTTATTTCATAGTTGGTTCATAACGTTCTGTAAGCCATGTTCTGTTCCTTTGTACTACAAACGGCCCACGCCTCGTACTCCGGTGGCAATCATCTATCTACAGGTTATAAAACCTGTCCTTTCCCATCGTTCATTTCCTTGGAAAAGATTCCCCTACCATTATTTGGGTTTCTCGCTCGTGGGGTTTACCTCGTTCCACTCCTATCATTTCTTCAAGGACTTCGTCACTGTGGCACTTTAAAGGTAGTCAAACCATATCCGAAAGGACTTAGGTTTTTTCCCTGCCGTTAAACCAGCCTTACAGCCAGAATACCCTAGCTTATGAATTGGCTAGGCACGAACACTACAGCCATCTCAGGCCGTGCGAGCATGGACTTTCCTCTACAACGTTGGCGTTGCAGCGATTACCCAAACGTTATGACATCCATTAGTATAGTGGAAACAAAAAGATTTTGCAACGTTTTTTTCTATGTAAAATGCTTAAACCTTTTCCCACCTTACATCATTCGTATAACTTACTTCCAAATACAGCTTTTTCTAAGTTAGATAAGCGTTTTAAAATATCCGTATTCGTGTTGTTATAAACTGGTTGTGCAACTGGTGTTTGTACAGGTTGTTGTGGAACTTGCGTTACAGCTAGTTTTTGTTCCTCTAATTCACGCTTTAAACGAGCATTTTGTTGCTTTAATTGCTCAAACTCTTTGTGGAAAGCTTCATAGTCTTTAATGATCATATCAAGAAACTTGTCTACTTCTTCTTGCTGATAACCTCTCATACCTGTTTTAAATTCTTTTTCTAAAATATCTTTCGCTGTTAATTTAATTTTATCCGAAATCATTTTCTTCACCTCAAATTTTTACCAAAACTTTCATTAACTAAATTTTTTCAGAAACAATGCTTTTTGTCAATCATATATACGAGTACTATATTACATATTACTCTGCATTATTCCACTGTTCCTCTTCTATTATATCTTGTAAATCAGAAAAAAGAATGAAATAACTGTGATAATTTTCTATTTCCCCTTTTTTCTTTGCTGATTCTACAATATATTTGGGACTTCCTGGTTTTTCTTCATCGTATACCGCTAAAAGCGCATCACTTTTTTCAATAAAAAATTGATTTTTTAATTTAAATTGCTCTGGGCTTTCATACTTCCGTTTCGTGATACTATCAACATGGTCTGCTTGAGAAAGAATAAATTCGTAATATTCACGATTATCTTCTTTCCAATTTTCTTCTTGTTCTAAAAACGGAGTGAATACCCCTAATTTTAAATCTGGATATTCTACTTGCATTTCAAAAACAACTTCAGCAGCCCATAATTCTACACCTAATTGGCCGCTTATTATAACCCACTCTAAACCATCTTCTACAAAAGTGAGTAATTTACGGTGTAATGCTTTCTTTATACACTCCACTCCTGGATGATCATTTTTAAATATTCCAAGTTCAAATGGCTTATATCCTGTTACTGAAATAACTTTCATATCAACACTCCAATTACAAAAAAAGAACTAGCATTTCGCTAGTTCTAACATATCATTTACTTTTTAAATATTCCACCAACGTTTGGTCCGATATTTGGACCTACTGGTGATACATTGTTTGGTAAAAACGGTGATACATTTGGTCCTGGTCCAAACGGTGATACATTCGGTCCCGGCCCAAATGGAGATATTTGATGACCGTGGTGATGATGATGATGATGACCATGACCACACGGTCCACATCCGCCGCCGAATCCTGGGTCGATTGGGTCCACAACATTTACATTTGAATTTGTTTGTGGGAAGAAGTTTTGGTTTTTAATTTGTTGATGATGTACATGTGTTGTATGTGTTGGGAAAATGTGTGGCACCACCGTTGTTGAAAAAGAGTGTGTTACGCATTGTTTCGTCGGATGAATGACAGGAGCAGTCGTACAAATAGGTCCTGTAGGCTTATGCCCTCCAAAGCAAGGATGACAATGATGCATAGTTTTTTCTCTCCTCTCTCGTTAAAAAAAATCTGATTACACTTTACAGTATGAGAAAAGAGAGAAAGCCGTTTGTTATATATACCCATTTATTACAAGGAAATTTGTCTAGTCCTTTATTTCATCTACATTGTTTTTATAGACAATCCTTCAACATTACTTACCAAAAAAGCCTCCAACTTGCTTTACAATACCTGTCACTTGATTCATCGCATTCATCATTTGTCCAGCTGTATTCATCATTTTATTTACATCATAGTTACCATCTGATGTTTTAAATTGAGAAACAAAACTAGAAAACTGACTTGGCTGTTGTTGCTTTTGCTTACCCTGCGTCGGATACGGTTGTTTTGGTGGATAAAACATCGCTTGTTGATTAGCATACGGCGATGGTGGTGGTGGCATATAATATTGCGAATTCATATAAGGCTGCTGCTGTTGTTGATTCATGTATGGTTGCTGAGCTTGTGGTTGTTGAGCTTGATTCACATAAGGTTGCTGCTGTTGTGGTTGTTGAGCTTGATTCATAAAGGACACTTCAAACGGTTGATAATAATTTTGATTTCCATAATAAGGCTCGAAAGGATACATATTATACCGTAAATATGTATCCGTATTATATTGGTACATATTTTGCTGTATATATGGATTCGTTTGCTGATATACGTTAGGTTGTTGAAACATGCATTCTCTCCTCCTTCACATAAGTTTCTACATATATAATATGTACCTATAAAATAATATGTGTGATGGAGTATCTGTCTATTTTTGTCGGAAGTTTAAATTTTTAAAAAATTAAAAAAGAAAACCCTTCCATGCTATGATAATGAAGAAGAAGATTCTCATGGGGGAGGAATCAACATGGTATTAGGGGATTTAAAACAAGCGTTTTCTCAAAAAAAGGGGTATTGCACAGAGAATGTAAATGAATTATTAGACTTTGCGAGACATTGGTATCTCGAAGGAAAAATATGCATATCAGATTATCGAACATTAATAAAAGAATTAGAAATAAACGGCGCAACAAAACCCACAACAATGACAGAAGCATAAAAATAACAAGAGGGCTCTCCCTCTTGTTATTTACATTGCTCAACTATATTTTGCAAAGTATACGAAATGGCTTGGTGTGTTTCAAAGAATCGTTTACCTTTACCTTTATTTACAAAGCATTGTAACACATTCGTTTGTAAATTATCGTATACTTGATCAATTTGCTGTACATGTATATATTTTGGCTTTTCTTCTTTAATCCACGTATAAGCTAATTCTTTCCACTTCTTTAATTCCTCATCTACCATATCTACAAACGGTTTCATATCCTTATAAAAGTCGTATTCGGTTAGTTCTCTCTTTTTTACATTCGCTTCATTATTATACTGCATGAGTTTTTCTGAAGACTGTATTAACGCTTCATTCTTCATTACTTTCCCACCTTATTATGCACTCACTACGACGTTTTGAAATGTCTTTACCCAATTCCCTTTCTCTTCGTGATGCACTAATTTATTTTCCATATGTTCAATATGCATTTCTGTTATTTCTATCTTATTGCATATTTTTTCACTCGCATCCTTTAATGCATGATTCATTCTAATCCCTATATTCATTTCCAGCAAATCGAGAGAACTTAACATTTGATCCATTTTTTTCATTACATCTTCCTTTTGAACCATCGCCATATACAAAACGCCTCCTTCTTTGCTTTTCCTTTGTCATGTATTTTCGCCGAATGATTCACCACTCCTGCCCACATGACAAAACTAGTTGTTATTCGTCAAAGAAATCATTTCGTATGTCATTTATAGAAATGGTAACAATACAAAAAGGAGGTGTATTACAATGGCAAAGAACAAAAATGAAAAAAAGAAAAACCAAAACAAACAACAAAATAAACCCGAGACTGGCAATCCAAAGCTAGATGGTCCAAACTTCCCTGCTACATAAAGCGAGACTTTATTACGAACAGTTAAATTTCAAGTCACCCTTAATCTCCTACTAGCATTACGTTTTGAGATTAAAGTTGTAGCACACATAGCAGGATTGTTTCAAATTAAGAAGTCCCGTCTTCAAAATGGAAGACGGGACTTCTTTTTTATTATATCATGAACTCATCCATCCTTTTAGCAAAACGATTTACGATAGATAGCCTATAGATTTGTTCTCTCTTTCTTCTATACCATTCTGTTATATTAACTTCCCCTTTAGGTTCTTCAAGTACAAATAGCACATTCATTTTCATATTTGCACAAAACCAATCTCTCATTTTTATTTCTTCATGTAAAATAACAGGATAAATATCTCTAAGTGTTGGCGTATAAGACTTTCGAGTTTCCTTTGCGTAAACTTCATAATCTTCTCTAGACCCAGTATGTGTAGTTTGCAATGCAAACTTATAAAACGAACCATTATAAATTGGATGAAACAATAACCATGCTAATTTTTTTCCTAGTTCTATACGCTGTTGTAACGTTTCAAATTGATAAACCGAAAATCCATACATTCTCCCTTCAATTGTTGGGAAGATAACTGCACTAATATGAAATCTTTCTTGTACTTTAAAAAGTGCAGTATGGAATACATGTTTTTTAAAATATGTGTTCTCAATGACTGGTTTTTGAATTTTATTTTGTTCATTTATAATAAGCGCTGTCATAAGCCTATTTATATCTCTTCTTTCCCAGAAAAATAGCCATTCTTTTTCCATAAAAATTGATACGCTGAAATATTGCAACAAATGAAAGAGAGGTGCACGTCTCTTCTTACTTTCCTCATACAATAATAGCTGTGGAAATGCATCTAAAAAAATAATCCAATTAGCCTGTTCGTACAGAATAAATAAATGTTTTTTTACCATTTTAGGTAAAACAGTAGCATAATATCTCCCTTCTAAATCAGTCATATTCCAGCCCGCATTTCTCGAAACCATACTCGCTAAAAAGGCCCACCTGATTTCACTATTTCTTAAATAATATTCTTGATAAGATTGTGTTCGAGAAATATTGTCCACATTAGCTATTTCTGTTTTCTTTTTAATATTGCGAATGATTGCTCTTTCTTCCTCTGTACAAAACTTTTTTTCTCGATTTTGTTTAATTTTCATATAATCATTCCATGTAAACATAAATAAGTCATCATACCTTTCATCAAAAAGGTCACATCTTTTTTCATTTTTTGATATAATCACCTTTGTAAGTAATTCTTAGCAAGTTGGGAGTGGACACACTATGACCATTCGTTACCCAAATGGAAAAAGGTATAATCAAGCTTCACAACCTCAAAAAACACCTATAAAAACACATACTTATAGTAATAGAGGTATGTCCCTTGAAGAGGAATTGAATGAAACAAATCAATATTACTTAACCCATAATATTGCATGTGTACATAAAAAGCCTACACCTCTTCAAATTGTAAAAGTAGATTACCCCGCTCGAAGTGCTGCAGTGGTAAAAGAAGCGTATTTTAAACAACCTTCTACAACAGATTACAACGGTGTATACAAAGGGAAATACATCGATTTTGAAGCAAAGGAAACAAAAAATAAAACTAGTTTCCCACTTCAAAACTTCCACCTTCATCAAATTGAACATATGAAGCAAGTGGTTGCTCATAATGGAATTGCATTTGTTATTATTAAATTTACACTTTTTGATGAATTTTATTTACTAGATGCAAAACATATTATTGCATTTTGGAATCGTCAAAATACTGGTGGACGCAAGTCGATTACGAAAGAAGAAATAGAAGAGCATGGATCCTTATTATCATGCGGTTATCACCCTCGGATTGACTATATCCGTGTACTAGACATGGTTTATTTTTCGTGATAGAGTCATCACTAAGGCTCTTTTTTCGACTTTTGGGGGAGAGAATGAAAGGTAGGAGAAAGTATAATGTCAGATAATTATCGTTCTCGTACAGAACGAAATCATGTGAAAAATCAAGAGAAAAAAACACATAAAGAAGAAAAACCAAAGAAAAAAGGCTCCTTTTTCAAGAAATTCCTTATAGGTTGTCTACTTCTTGGTATCGTTGGTCTTGTAGCCGGCGTTTCCGCTTTCTTTGTTATGGTAAAGGACGCTCCAAAATTAGACAAATCCAAACTTGTTAATCCTTTATCAACAAAGTTTCTTGATAAAAACGGAAATTTCTTCTATGAATACGGTGCTGAAAAACGAACACATGTTACTTATGATCAAATTCCAAAAGTAGTTGAAAATGCATTCCTTGCAACTGAGGATTCGCGTTTCTATGATCATAATGGAATTGATTTTAAACGAACTACAAAAGCAGTTATGGAAAATGTCACTGGTGGTTTCGGTTCCCAAGGTGGTAGTACGATTACACAGCAAGTCGTTAAAAACTACTTTCTAACGATGGATAAAACCGCTAAGAGAAAAGTACAAGAATGGTACTTATCTTACAAATTAGAGCAACAATACTCTAAACATGAGATTTTAGAAATGTACTTAAATAAGATTAATTTAGGTAACCGTTCATACGGTATTGCGACAGCAGCGCAAAAATATTATGGTAAAGATTTAAAAGACTTGCAATTACATGAAGCTGCTATGCTCGCTGGTTTACCCCAAGGTCCAAACATTTATGATCCAACCAAAAAGGAAAATGTTGAACGAGCAACAAATCGTCGTAATGTCGTATTGTCATTAATGAATCGACATGGTTATATAACAAAAGAAGAAATGAATAATGCAGTTAAAATCCCAGTAACAGAGGGCCTTCAACCGTCTTCAGAAATAACTGAGATGAAGTATCAAGCATTTTTAGATGCAGTTGTAAAAGAAGTTGAAAAAGAATATCCTGATGTAAATATCGGTTCAGATGGTTTAACGATTCATACAACACTTGATCAAGATGCTCAAGATTATGCTGAAAAAATTATGGATGGCAATCTTATTAAGTATCCAAACGATCAATTCCAAGGATCATTCGTATTTATGGATACACAATCTGGAGAAGTTCGAGCAATTGGTGCTGGACGTAAAGAAAATAAGTCCACTTTCAAAGGTCATAATATGGCAACTGATTTAAAACGCCAAGTTGGTTCAACAATGAAACCAATTTTCGACTACGGTCCAGCGATTGAGAATCTTCAGTGGTCTACTTATCATCAATTAAATGACTCTGAATATACTTATTCTGATGGCACAAAGATTAAAAATGCTACAGGGAGTTTTAAAGGTGACGTTTCACTTCGTGAAGCATTGAAGAAGTCATTAAACATCCCGGCTTTAAAGACAGCTCAAACAGTTGGACTTAATAAATCAAAAGAGTTTGCTGAAGGTTTAGGCATGACATTTGAAAATGGAGTACATGAATCTACTGCAATTGGTAGTAACGATAGTTCTCCCTTAGCAGTAGCAGGTGCATATGCAACCTTTGGTAATAGTGGTAACTACAATAAACCACACTTCGTAAAAGAAGTAACCTTCCCGGACGGGAAAAAGAAAAGCTTTAAACCGAAAGAACAACGTGCTATGCAAGACTATACAGCTTACATGGTAACTGACGTTCTTCGTGACGTAGTAAAACCTGGTTCTGGTGGTACAGGACCAACAGCATATGTTTCAGGTGTTGACGTAGCGGGTAAAACTGGAACGCAAAACTTTGATGCAAAAGATTTAAAGAAATACGGCATTCCAGCTGATGCAAACAGAGATAGCTGGTTCGCTGGATATACACCACAATATACGATGGCTGTATGGACGGGTTACGTAAAGAACGGTCCAGAAAACTACATTAGTGATCGTTATACTAAAATTGCACAGCAAATGTTCCAAGTAATGATGAGCAAATTCGCTACAGATAAATCACGCTTTGAACGTCCTTCTTCTGTTCAAGAAATAAACGGAGAATTATATGTAAAAGGTGCGAAAAAAGATGCAATTAAACAAATTAAAGTAGATGCCCCTAGTGGTCTGAATGTCACTTTTGATGGCGCTAGCACAGTTACACTAAACTGGTCTGGACCAGCAGAAGTTGATGCATATGCAGCCAGCTATAAAGCAACTGACGGTTCAAGTGGCAGCCTATCAGTAAGTGGTACGACAGCTACTCTTGGTGGTATTAAACCAGGTGTTACTTATAGCTTCTCTGTAGTAGCGAAAAAAGGCACTGGCACAAGCCCAGCAGTTGGTGCATCCTTCACTGCGCCTGGCGGAACTCCAGATGCGAAAAAAGCTGAAGAAGAGGCTAAGAAAAAGGCCGATGAAGAAGCTAAGAAAAAAGCTGATGAAGAAGCCCAGAAAAAGGCTAATGAAGATAAAGTAAAACAAGACGAAGCTAAGAAAAAGGCTGAAGAAGAGGCTAAAAAACAACAAGAACAGCAACAAGAACAACAACGTAAACAGCAAGAAGAAGCTCAGAAGAAAGCTGATGAGGAAGCTAGAAGGAAAGCTGAAGAAGAAGCTAAGAAAAAAGCTGAAGAAGAAGCTAAGAAGAAAGCTGAAGAAGAGGCCAAGAAAAAAGCTGAAGAAGAAGCTAAGAAACAACAAGAACAGCAACACCAAAATACCGGAGGAGATACACCTCACGCAGACGGTGCTGTTGTTACAACAGAGTCCTAATATACAAAAAAAGAAGTCCGTTTCTCTTAACGAGAAGCGGACTTCTTTTTTGTTATCATTTTCTTTACATACAGCTTTTCTATTTCGATATACAACTGCGCTAATTGAATATAAGAATGATAATTACTCGGTTTCTTTATAATGAATGAATATCTTTCCATAAAATTAACAGGTTGTACTTTTAATTTATTCGTATTTATTTGCATTTCATTCAAACTATGAACAGGTTGTTCATTTAGCCAATAGACAACCGATAACAAGTGAGCTGCAAAAAGAATCATTGGTCCCTCAGCCTCTTGCTTATTTCTATTTCGAAACAGTATAGCAATGTCTTCATGCTTATTTTTCCATACATTCAACATCGCTGGAATACTGTTTTCAATTTCCTTCCATGGCTCATACTGTCTTTCAATATCAAATATAAAGTAAGTATTTTGTATTATCTCTTCAAAAGAATTGTCTGTATGATACTTAATTAAATTTACACTTTCTTCAAAAAATGGTAAACAGTGAAATTCTTTCGGTATTTCTATAACTCGCTCCATCCTTTATTTCACCTTCATTCGCTTCTTTCCTTCACGACATACTTCTAACAGTCTGCACTCCTCACATTGCGGTCGTTGTGCTTTACAGTGATAACGTCCAAAGAAAATCATACGATGATGTGTAACTCCCCACTCATCCATCGGTACTTTTTTCATTAATGTTTTTTCTACTTCTAACACAGAGTCTTTCCATTTACACATAGCTAATCGTTTACTCACTCGCTCCACATGTGTATCAACAGCAATTGCCGGAATTCCAAACGCTACGGAAACTACAACATTCGCTGTTTTCCTTCCTACACCTGGTAATTTCGTAAGTTCATCTCGATCGCTCGGTACTTCTCCATTATAGTCATCTAATAACATTCGGCATAATTTTTGAATGTTTTTTGCTTTATTTCTATACAATCCGATAGAGCGTATATCTTGTTGTAATTCTTCTAGAGAAACACTTAAATAATCTTCTGGTGTTTTATATTTTTGAAATAAATTTCTTGTCACTTTATTTACAAGTACATCCGTACATTGTGCAGATAACGCCACCGCGATTACAAGTTCAAATGGATTATCATGAACCAATTCACAATGTGCTTCTGGATACATATCCGCCATTGTGTCTAAACAATAACGGATTTGCGTTTTGTTAAGCATATTTTTCCTCCTATATTACTGCTCCAACCAATTATAAAAAGGCACTTTTCCAGTAAATTTCGTCTCTTGTTTTGTCATTTGTTGTGTTCTTTGTTGATTCGCTCTAAATTTTTGACCTTGATTTTGAGCCTGATCTACCGTTTTAATTCCATTCTTTTTCCACTCAAATAAAATACGATCAATATATCGGAAATTTAGTTTTCCACTCATTACAGCTTCTCTAAGAGCCGCTTGAATTAAATTTGGATGATGTTGATCTTGGTCCTCCCACATTCCTAACGTTTCACATTCGAACGGCGAAAGTGGTCTTCCAAATTCTTTTTCAAATACTGTATATAAATTTACTTGCAGCTGTTTTTTTTCTTTTTGCTCTTCCTCTATTGATTCATCCATTAAGAAATGTAATATTTTTTCCCATAACGGTTGTAAAGAATAACTTTCGCACATCATCGCTTCTGATCTTTGTCCACCTTCTAGTGATAAAAAACCTTTTTGAATCAATACTTGAATTACTTCCATACATTTCATTTCCGTTATCGTCATCCGTTCAGAAATCTCTGAAGGAGTCGGAAACGAATTACCTGATTCTAAAAATGTGTGTACATGAAGTACCACCATAAATTCCGTCTCATTTAAACCTAATTTTTTATAATGCATCATAAGCAATTTTGGAATTGCAATGCTTCCCTGCTCAAACCACTGTAACATTATTTTCTTTTTCATCACCAAACACCTCGCTCTCTAGTATAACACACCTTTAGCTATTTCTTTTTGCCACAATTCGTCAAAAAAACCTCCCCATTAATAGGGAGGTTTTTTATATTACATGAATGAAATATAAAATTAAGCTTGCACTTTACTTTTCATAAACGTATGAATGCGTTCTAATGCTTTCTCTACTTGTTCAAGAGATGTCGCATATGATAAGCGAACGTTATTCGGAGCACCAAATCCTGTACCTGGTACAAGAGCCACTTTTTCCTCTTCTAATAAAGCTTTTGCCCAATCATCAACGTTTTCGTATCCAGATAAAGCTACAGCTTCTTTTACATTAGGGAATAAGTAAAATGCACCTTGTGGTTTAATGCAAGTAAAGCCAGGGATTTGAATTAATTTATCATAAATAATGTTTAATCTCTCTTCAAATGCTTGACGCATTGTTTCTACAGGTTCTTGTGAGCCTGCATATGCCGCAATTGCGCCGTATTGAGCGATTGAAGTAGGGTTTGACGTACTATGACTCGCTAAGTTCGTCATCGCTTTAATAAGCTGCTTATTCCCTGCTGCATATCCAATACGCCATCCTGTCATAGAATGAGATTTAGATACACCATTAATAATAAGTGTTTGTTCTTTTAATGCATTAGAAAGCTGGGCAACCGAAGTATATTCTGCTCCACCATAAATTAACTTTTCATAAATTTCATCTGAAACGATTAAAATATCGTGTTCTAAACATACTTCTCCAAGCTGTTGTAATTCTTCTTTGCTGTAAATCATTCCTGTTGGATTGCTTGGTGAATTAATAATAACTGCTTTCGTTTTCTCTGTAATTGCCTCACGCAGCTGCTCTGCTGTAATTTTGTACTCATTGCCTTCCAGACCTTCTACATAAACTGGCTTACCTCCAGCGAGCTTTACTTGCTCAGGATAACTTACCCAGTAAGGCGTTGGGATGATAACTTCATCTCCTTCATCAAGTAACACTTGGAATAATGTATATAATGCATGCTTTGCGCCGTTACATACAATAATTTCGGACGGATCATACGCAATTCCTTGATCGCGAGTAAACTTCTTCACAATCTCTTGTTTTAACGCTTGTAATCCACCTGTTGGTGTATACTTCGTATGTCCTTCTAACATCGCTTTATGTGCAGCATCCATAATATGTTCTGGCGTATTAAAGTCAGGTTCTCCTGCCCCTAATCCAATTACATCATGACCTTCTGCTTTTAATGCTTGTGCCTTTGCTGTAATTTCTAAAGTTGAAGACGGTGTTAAAGCAGCTACTCGCTTTGCTAATTTCATTTGTAGTTCCCCCTACATCTATTTTTCAATGCTATATCGTCTTAAAAATTTTCCATCTTTAAATTCAAGATAGTAATAGCTATAACGATTGTCATCATCAATATATGTAACTTCCCATAGTGGTACATCATTTTCAAAGCCTAATTTCACTTTCATAATCTCTTTCGGCTTACTTTTTGATTCCTTACTTTCATTGCCGACTTGCTCTATTGTTCTTTGTATAGCCTCTTTTTCAGAAATACCTTCGCTCTTTTTCCTTACTACAGTATCCCCTTTTTTCTCAGGCACCCAAACGATAAGTTGTTCTCCCTTTTCATCTGTACCTTGCACGACTATATATGCAGATTTTCCATTGTAATAATCAACAGATTTGACCTTTGTAAGCTTTGCTTTTTCTTTAGCAATTTCTACAAATTTCGACTCTTTGGGAATTTTCTTTCCCATCGCTTTATTATAAACATACGCCCCATATATTCCGCTAGCAACGATAACAATAATGATTGCAAAGATCCACTTTTTCATTGTATCACTACGTTCTGTAAATCGTAAATACAGCTGTTTCTTTATCTTTTTCGTCTAATGCTAGTCCGAACATGAGGTCCTGCTCTTTTAACGTACGATTCAAACTATCAACAATTTTATACAAATCAGACGAATATTTAATACGTGTCGTTGATAGTACTTCGATTTTCTTCTCCATGAAAAAACTCCTCCGTTACACAAAAATTTCTAATTATAGAAGAACGCAATGCGGTTACAATAAGAGTACATTCTTTACAACCCCTGCTTCATCACCCATCTATTATAGCAGGACATGTACAGCAAAAAAAGGTTTCAAGTCGAAAACCAACACATTTTGTATACAAGAAGTAAGAAAAATAAAATTCCTCCTACCCACATTTTTTACGCCCGAAGTTTATAAATACTTCAGGCGTATTTTTCTTCCATTTTTATTCATTTGGTGGTTCTTCTAATTGTACTAATAATTCTTCTAATGGTCCTTCATAAAGAGGTACGTTAGGGATCGATTGTAGAAATCGTTTTCCATAAGAAGAACTCGTCAAACGACGATCTAACACTACTACCGTTCCTGTGTCTGTATTCGTTCGAATTAAACGGCCAAATCCTTGTTTGAAACGTAATATTGCTTGTGGGAGCGCTAATTTAGCGAATACATCTTCACCTTGATTTTTTAGCCACTCACCTTTCGCTTCCATCATCGGCTGATGAGGAGGTGTAAATGGTAGACGGACTATAACAAGACAACTTAAGGCATCTCCTGGAATATCTATTCCTTCCCAGAAACTGCTCGTCCCTAATAAAATTGATTTGTCGAACTCTTGAAACTTTCGAATTAAACGGCTTCTACTTCTATTATTCACACTTTGTGTGAGTAATAAATAACCCTCTAATTCATCATTATTTTTTAAATTCGCATACGCTTCTTTTAACATTTCATACGAAGTGAATAAAACGAGCATTCTGCCTTTTGTGGTTTTCGCTATCTTTGCAATATGTTCCGATACAGATTCAATAAATCGTTCATTACTTACTTGCTTAATAAAAGGTACATCCGTTGAAACCATTAATTTCATCTGTTCATCATAACGAAATGGTGACGGAACCTTTAAAGTATTTGGAGCGAAATCATGTAAACCAAGTTCCTCTTTTATATAATCAAACGTATCGTTAATTGTTAGTGTTGCAGATGTAAAAATAACACTCTTTTTTTCTGTTAAAAATTCATCCGCAAATCTTTCACCAATATGAACAGGCTGTGCATATAGAACTGTTGAATGAATCGTCCCTTTCGTTTCAGTCTCCATCCAAGTTACATACGAATTCTTTTCTAATATGAGTAATTGTAATGATTCTGCCATCTTTCTCAGCAACTCAATTAAATGCATAAATTCACCTGTTACAACATGCATCTCCCATTCTAACTTACTTTGCAATATATTCACTTGCTTCTCAAGAGCAGTTACTACCCTTCTTAATTCATATATAAAACGATTTGTTAATTCGACAATACTATCCCACAACTTACCTTTTTCTAGTTCTGGGTTATACCTATAGATGAGCGGCATATTATTCGTTCCTTGTTCTTGCTTTGTTTGTTTAAATATAAAAGTACGTAACATTTGGAAGAGTTCATCCGCATCAAACTTAAGTTCCTTCAAACTATAACTTATCATACGGAAAGTTGAACGAGATGCTTGCTCTGATTTTTTCATCATTTTATATACTTTGGAGAGTACATCTTCTGTTTCTAGCGTCCCAAGACGAGATATAACCAATTGAAAATACATACAAGAGAACTGTTCACCCAATGTTCTACTCGCAGCTTCTTCAATATGGTGAGCTTCATCAAAAATAATATGTTCGCATGAAGCAAACAACGGTTCTTCACTTGAAAAATCTTGAAATAATAACGCATGATTTGTAATAACGATATCTGCAAATAAAGCTTTATTCTTCGCTCGCTGGTAAAAACAACGACTATACCAATTACTTTGCATACCGCCTGGACTATACGCATCGCTACAAATCCGATTCCAAAGTAACTTTCCACCCTCAGGAATATTTAATTCGTCTCGATCACCTGTTTCAGTTTGCAATAGCCAAACTAAAATCTTCGCCTTCGTAAGTGCCATATCATAATTTTTTTCTTCCTCTTGCAAAGCATACTCAAATTTATGTAAGCATAAATAATGCTTTCTTCCTTTTAGAAGAGCTACCTCAAATGAAAATGGCATTATTTTTTGTAATAACGGAATTTCTTTTTCTAATATTTGTTGTTGGAGTTGTACCGTTTGTGTACTTATAATGACAGGTTCTTCTTTTCTCTTTGCAAAATAAAGACTAGGAAGCAAATAAGCAAGAGTCTTTCCTGTTCCTGTACCGGCTTCAATTAGTGAAAAACGAGAATCTCTTAACGCCGTATATATCTCTTTCATCATCAATTGTTGACTTTCTCTTCTTTCAAACTTTGGCATATGTGATTCCAATTTATCCATCGTTTTATTCAAGAAAGCATCAAACTTTGATGAACACGTTTCTCCAAGGTTTAAGGAATAGTTCCGCTTTTTCAGCGCAATATTTCGATGTATTTCATACTCCGCTGTATCTTCTTTACCGTGCATTACTTTCTTTAAAATATTTTCAGAAAGCACATCAGCTATATCACTTTGGAACACATCGCTTAATTCATAAAGCGATTGCAACGTGACAAGTGGTAACTTTTCAATTTCATTTAAAAATTGTAAAAATAATTCCGCTGTTGCAAGAGCATCACTATCCGCACGATGTGGTTGATCGTGCTCTAGTTCATGCTTCTTAGCTAAATCACGTAATTTATAACTATCGGCTGTCGGCAAAAGAATTTGAGCCAATTCAACCGTGTCGATTTTCGGACAATGTATTTCTGTATATCCAGCTTGCCTTAATTCTTCATTTAAAAAATTCCAATCAAAGTGAACATTATGCGCAACGAAAGCCGCACCTTGTAATAGCTCAACAATCATCGGGGCTACATCTTGAAATAACGGGGCTTGTTTTACAAGACTTTCATCAATCCCTGTTAATTCTGTAATAAATGGTGGGATCTCTCTCTTTGGATTAACAAAAGACGAAAAAATCTCCAATATCTCTCCATCTTCTACTACAACAGCTGCAATTTGGGTAATTTTATCCTTCCCATCTTTCCAGGAGTTCCCTGTCGTCTCTAAATCAACAACGACATAACGCTTACTCATATATGTAACACCTCAATTTCTTACCTTTCAAACAACAATAATTTATATAATGTTACTATACCACGTTTTATCTCATCTTAATGAAAAGATGCACAAAAAAGCTATCTCCGCAATGGAGATAGCTTTTCTACTTATAATATCGTACCCGCTTTTTCAGCACCTAACATTTCAATAATTTGATTATTATCGTCTAGTACTGCAATTTTTGGTTCTTGTTTATGAATCTCTTCTTCCGTAACTAGCCCATAACAAATAATAATTACTTTGTCCCCTGGTTGTACAAGCCTTGCCGCAGCACCGTTTAAACAAACAACACCACTACCGCGTTCCCCTTTAATAACGTATGTCTCTAAGCGAGCACCATTATTATTATTTACAATTTGGACTTTTTCGTTTTCTACAATATTTACCGCATCCATTAAGTCTTCATCAATTGTAATACTACCTACATAATTTAAATTTGCCTCCGTTACAGTTGCACGATGTAACTTTGCTCTCATCATTGTGCGAAACATAGATGCTCCCCCTTATTTAACCGTTAATGTTATATTGTCAATTAATCTTACATTTTCAAACTTAACTGCAATAGCTAAAATGATCCTTCCTTCGACTTTCTCTACCATTGTTAATGACGGATATGCATATAAATCCACATAATCTACAGTGCCTTTCGTATGCGTCTCAATATACTCTTTCACAAGATTTGTAATGATTTCCGGATTACGTTCACCTGCCTCAATTCTTTCTTTCGCTATACATAGGCTTCGGTATAAATGAAGAGCTTCTTCACGTTCATCTTGTGATAGGTACACGTTACGAGAACTTTTCGCTAAACCATCTTCTTCCCTTACAATATCAACTGGTACGATTGTAACTGGAATATTGAAATCAGTTACAAATCCTTCAATGACAGCAACTTGTTGAGCATCTTTCATACCGAAATAAGCACGCATTGGCAGCGTAATATTAAATAGTTTCATTAGTACAGTTGCAACACCAGCAAAATGACCAGGTCTTTGTTTGCCACATAATACATCGGTACGCTTTACAACTTCAACTGTTGTCGTTTGTTCTGCTGGATACATTTCTTCTACACTCGGATAAAATAAATAATCTACACCGTTTTCTTTTGCTACATTTTCATCTCTATCAATATCACGAGGATATCGATCTAAATCTTCATTTGGGCCAAATTGTAGTGGGTTTACAAATACACTTAAAACTACAATTTCATTTTCTTCTCTTGCCTTACGTAATAAAGTAGCATGGCCTTCATGTAAATAACCCATTGTTGGAACAAAACCAATACTCTTTCCACTTGCACGAAGTTCGTTTGTAATTTGCTGCATCTCTTGCACTGTAGTTACGATTTTCATTATTGTTTTCCTCCGTATAACGCTAAGCATTCTTCCTCTTTCATTGTGAACGAATGTTTTTCTTCAGGAAATTTCCTTGTCTTTACTTCAGTAACATATTGTGAAATCCCGCGTACAATCTCCTCTTGAACAGACGTATATTGCTTCACAAATTTCGGAACACGATTTACGCCGTATGAGATAAGATCATGATAAACAAGCACTTGCCCATCTACTTTTTGTCCTGCACCAATCCCAATTGTCGGTATTGTTAGTTGCTCTGAAATAAGTTCTGCTAGCTGCATTGGTACACATTCTAACACAAGCGCTATTGCACCAGCTTCTTCACATTTCTTTGCATCTTCTATTAATTTTTTTGCACTCTCCGCATCTTTTCCTTGCACTTTATATCCACCCAACACTCCTACAGATTGAGGGGTTAAACCTAAATGCGCTACAACAGGAATTCCTGCGTTCGTCAAATATTGAATCGTCGATATAACTTCTCCAGCACCTTCTACCTTCAGTGCGTGTGCCCCGCTCTCTTGAACGATGCGGCGTGCATTCACCATCGTTTCTTGTAATGATACGTGATACGACATAAATGGCATATCAGTTACAATAAACGTCTCTTTCGCTCCACGGCGTACAGCTTTCGTATGATGAATCATATCCTCTACTGTTACAGGTACTGTTGAATCGTATCCGAGTACAACCATTCCAAGAGAATCTCCAACTAGAATCATATCAACTTCAGCTTCTTCTGCTAATTTAGCAGATGGATAATCATACGCCGTTAGCATTGTAATCGGCTCACCTTGCTCTTTCATCTTCAAAAAATCTGTTTTTGTTTTCAAAAACTACTCCTCCTTTATGCAGGAGAGAGGAGATGGCCGAAATCATATAAAAAACCCCTCTGGCCATAAAAGGGCAGAAGGGTTGTGTGTTAGTCGGCATTATTCATCCCTCTGTCCCAGTCCGTTATTGGATCAAGGCAGAATCCAAGTTATTATTTTTCGTATGACTTCGAATCATGGTGCAGTTCGCTCTGATACTGCCCACATTCGAACTAATTATAGCAAACTACAAAAAGGAATTACTACATTTTTTTGAAAAAATAATTTTTTATTCTTATTACGGTATATGAAATTTAATACGAGAGTATATGCTATACAGTTTTTATGGATAATTCAATCCTGAAAAGATACATGTTTTTCAACGCATGTTAAAAAAAGTCCAAGTTAATTTTTTCTGTAATCCATTTAACTGTATAGTATAACCCTTAAACTAATGATGCAGGTTAATTGAAGAAAGCACTTAACAAAGGAGAATTGCAGATGAAAAGAATTTATTATCATGTTACAAATTCACCTCAAAACTATTGAAATAAAAAGAAGTTCCAAAAGAGGAACTTCTTTTACTTAATTTCGATATCTGCAGAATGAATATGATGTACTTTTCCTTCATGGTCTTCTAGAAGCAATACACCATCCTCTGTAATTCCTTTTGCTACACCCGTAATCGTCTCTCTCATTGTTCGAGCGGTAATTTCTTTCCCGATGCTCACAGCGTAACTTTCCCAAAGAATTTTAATGACAGAGAAACCATTTTGTAAATACTCTTCATATAATTTTTCTAGTTGTAAATAGATTTGTTGCATAAGTTCTGCACGAACAATCGGCTTACCTGATTCAATCGCTAATGAAGTAGCAATGTGCTGAATTTCTTCATCAAAATGTTCTTGCTTTTGATTCGCATTAATACCGATGCCCATAATGACAGCATTAATTTTATCAGGATCCGCTTGCATTTCTGTTAATATACCTACAGCCTTTTTACCTTGAATTAAAATATCATTTGGCCATTTTATTCCTACGTTTACACCTGTACATTTTTCAATTGCCTGTGCAACACTAACAGCCGCTAACAAAGTAAGTTGCGGTGCATGATGAACTGGGATTGATGGGCGTAAAATAATACTCATCCAAATCCCTGTTCCTTTTGGTGAATGCCATTTTCTGCTTAAACGACCTCTTCCCGCTGTTTGTTCTTCTGCTACAACGACAGTTCCTTCTTCTGCACCTTCATAAGCAAGTTTTGCTGCAATGTGCTGCGTTGATTCAACAGTTTCTTCAAAATACACTGTTCTACCAATTCGCTTCGTTTGTAGCCCTAACTGAATTTCATTAGCAGTCACTTTGTCTGGCTTACTTGCAATTCGGTAACCTAATCGGCGCACAGCTTCAAGTTCATATCCCTCACTCCGGAGATCCTCCATATGTTTCCACACAGCAGTTCTTGAACAACCAAGTTTATCACTAATTGTTTGGCCGGATACAAACTCGCCATCCGCTTCAGAAAAAACTTGCAATAACTGCTTTCTTATAGTAGATTGCATCCTTGCAGCCACTCCCTTATACGCTCTTTCTCATTAACTACGTTTCCTTGTACGATTGCTTCTTCGATTTTCTGAAGCATTTCAGCAACCCACGGACCAGGCTTTTTGTTTGCCCAGTTTAATAAATCATTACCAGTCACATTCATTTCTTGACGCTCCTGGATTGGCAATGCATGAAACATTGATTGTACTCGTTCAACAGATGTAGGATTATAGCTTTCAATCATCGCTTCATATACTCTCTCTGCCATTTCAGCGATATGAATTCCCGTTTTATAAAGAAGGACTGTATCCCAATCCTTCTCCTTTCTAGTACGAATTGCCAATAAAACTGCAACAATATCTTTTATTTTTTTATTCGAAAACTTCCATTGACGTAAAAAGACAGATGGATGTTCTTCTCCGATACAATATAAGAAAAATGCCCACGCCTCAATATCCGTTTCGAAAGAATCCCATTTATACTGCGTAGCTTTTAACAGTCTCTCTTCTGACATTTGTAAATATGGCAAATGAGAAAATAGCTTCGTCTCTACTAATTCTTTGAGACCTTTCACACAATATGTACCAGTTAACAGTTTCTCAAACTCTACTGTAATACGCTCAATTGCTATATGTTCTAGCAAATGCCCATGCGTTTCAATCGCTTGCTTCGTTTTCATTTCTAATGAAAAACCTAACGTGCTTACAAACCGAATACCACGCATCATTCGCAGGGCATCTTCTTGAAAACGATCCGCAGCATTTCCAACTGTCACAATTTCTCTCTGTTGAATGGCTTCCTGTCCAGCAAATAAATCAACCATTTTGCCTTCTTCTGTCATAGCAATTGCATTCATCGTGAAATCACGACGTTTTAAATCCTCTTCTAATGAACGAACAAATTGAACACTACTAGGTCTTCGAAAATCTTCATATTCGCTTTCTGTTCGAAAAGTAGTTACCTCATAAGGCTCACCATTTTCTACAACAATTACAGTTCCATGCTCAAGACCAACAGGAACATTTCTTGGGAATATAGCCATCACTTCTTCTGGTAGAGCAGATGTCGCAATATCAATATCTCCAATCGGCCTATCGATAATAAGATCTCGTACGCTCCCACCAACAAAGTAAGCCTCATGTCCTTGTTGCTTTAATGTCTCAATAATAGAACTAGCTTTTTTAAATCTTTCCATTTTTGTCATCCCTTAGTACGTCATAGTAAATCGTTTCATATTGTGAAACAATTTTTTCTGAGCGAAATTGCTCATAAACACTTTCTCTTGCTCGCTCTCCCATATTACGGTGAAGTTCCTCGTCCTTTAATAGCTGAATAGCTTGATTTGCCACTCCTGTTGTATCGCCAACTTCACATAAATATCCTGTTTCCCCGTGTTGAATAACCTCTGGAATACCTCCAACCCGCGTTCCGATACAAGGTACACCACACGCCATTGCTTCTAATAAAACAAGACCAAAACTTTCCTTCTCTGATAGAAGCAACATTAAATCACTCATCGCGAGTAGTTCTGCAACATTATCTTGCTTCCCTAAGAATAAAACGCGATCTTCAATATGTAAATTTTTCACTATCTGTAAAATCGTACAGAATTCTGGTCCGTCTCCAACAAGAAGCAACTTCGCATCTACTTCTTTAACAATTTTAGCAAATGCCTGAACAACATCCTGCACACGTTTCACTTTACGGAAATTCGAAATATGAATAAGTACTTTTTCACTCTCACTTATACCATATTCTTTCTTTAATTGAGACATATTACGCTTGAAATATACACGTTCGTCTATAAAGTTATATACCGTTTGAATTTCTTTACTTGGTTTTACAAGCTCATGTGTTTCATTAATTAATGAATGCGAGACAGCAGTGACAACATCTGATTGCTCAATACCAAAACGAATTAAATTATTTAACGAAGGGTCGGAACCTAACACAGTAATATCTGTTCCATGTAAGGTTGTAACAATTTTAATACGCTCTCCGATCATTTGTTTTGCTAAATATGCACAAATTGCATGTGGTATTGCGTAATGCACATGTAAAATGTCTAAGTTTTCTCTTTGTGCAACCTCGGCCATTTTACTTGCTAACGCTAAATCGTATGGTGGATATTGAAATACAGAGTATTGATTTACCGTCACTTCATGAAAATAAATGTTTGGATATACTTTATTTAACCGGAATGGTAAACCCGATGTAATAAAGTGAATTTCATGCCCACGTTCCGCCAATTGCTTTCCTAATTCTGTTCCAACAACTCCAGAACCACCTACAGAAGGATAACATGTAATACCTATTTTTAATTTCATTTACATCCCCCTAATAAATCAGCATGTAATAAAACCGGTTTCTTACTCATAAATCCCTCGGCATACAAGACTCCAACTTCTTTTCCAAACATCTTCTCACGAGCGATCACAGTTTCAACGTAACCTTCTGTTAACGGTGTCTTAACACCATCGCTCCCTGTTGAAAACTGACTTTCATACGCTTCTAATGCTTCCACCTTTATAGAGAGGTACTCACTTATATCTATACAAAAATTCGGTTTATGAAAACCATTAATCATATAATTATAAAAAGACTCCACACGATGTGGTGAAAGTTCCGGCATATATTTACGGATTCCTGCTGAAAAAATAGCCTCTTCCACAAGCTTTGCACAATTTGCATGATCTGGATGGCGATCTTCATAGTACGGCGCAAAAACTAGTTTTGGTTTATATGTACGGATCACCTTGACAATTTCACGTATATACTCTTCTTTCATATACAAACCACGGTCTGGCATCGCTAAATTCAGCCTCGTTTTTACTCCCATTATACGAGCTGCGACCTTCGCTTCTTCTTTTCTCAACTCTATCGTTCCATTTGAAGAAAGATCAGCTTCTGTTAAATCACAAATACCTACTTCATACCCTTGCTTTGTATATTTAGCGATGGTACCAGCCATGCCGATTTCAACATCATCGGCATGAGCACCAAACGCTAATATATGTAATCCACTCATAATTGTTCCCCTCATTTTCTTAACTTACGATAATCTAAATCTCCTCGCTCTAATGCGTGCATTAACATTTCAGCACTTGCCATATTCGTTGCAAGTGGAATCGCATATACATCACATAAACGAAGCAATGCATTCACATCCGGTTCATGCGGCTGTGCTGTTAATGGATCGCGGAAGAAAATCACCATATCTAAATCGTTCTTTGCAATCATTGCACCAATTTCTTGATCTCCACCAAGAGGGCCAGATTGATATCTTGTTACAACTAATCCAGTCGCTTCCATAATACGAAGCCCTGTCGTTCCTGTTGCAAATAATTCATGTTGTTCAAAAATTGGTTTATATGCGTATGCAAACGAAACCATATCATTTTTCTTTTTGTCATGTGCGATTAAGGCAATTTTCATCCGTTGTCTCCCCTTTAGTCGATAATATTTTCTAAACCGTACACAAGATGATCAAGGTTCATTACTGTCTCAATTGATAGTTTTACACCTGACATAAATGATGCACGATTGAATGAATCATGACGAACTGTTAACATTTGTCCATCTCCACCGAACATTACTTCTTGGTGTGCAATAAGCCCTGGCAAACGTACACTATGAATGTGAATACCGTCTACATTTGCACCACGTGCACCTGCTAGTTGCTCTACTTCATTTGGATGACCTTGCTGCTTTGATTCACGATTTTGACGAATTAACTCTACCGTTTTTACAGCTGTACCAGATGGTGCGTCTAATTTTTGATCATGATGTAATTCAATTACCTCAACATCTTGGAAATATTTCGCTGCCATTTGTGAGAATTTCATCATAAGAACTGCACCAATTGCAAAGTTTGGAGCAATAATTGTTCCTACTGCTTTTTCTTTTGCATTCTCTGTTAAACGTGCCAATTCTTCTTCTGTAAATCCAGTTGTACCAATAACCGAACGAAGTCCACGCTCAACTGCAAGTGTAACGTGTTGTTTCCCCACTTCTGGTGTTGTTAAATCTAACAACACATCTGCTTCTACTTCATCTAAACAAGTATGTAAATCAGCGTAAATCGGTGCATGTAATGCTGGCATGCCAGGTAAATCAGAAATCTTCTCACCACCATGCTTATAATCCACTGCTGCTACTAAATTAAAATGTTCCGTTCTTTCCATAAGAAGAACTGCTTCATGACCCATACGTCCTCTTGGTCCGGCGATAATTACTTTAATTTCTTTCATTATTCTTTCTCTCCCTCATCAATACGTGTCCAGCGATCTTTATCACGTGTATTAAATTTATTCATTACAATGTTATGTGCTGTCTCTAAATCAATATTTAAACTATTTGCCATACAAATCATAACAAATAATACATCTCCAAGCTCTTCTTCAATACTTCTTTCTTTTTCAGTTGTTTTCTTCGGTTTCTCACCATAATAATGATTTACCTCTCTTGCAAGCTCTCCCATTTCTTCCGTTAAACGAGCCATCATTGCAAGCGGACTGAAATAACCTTCTTTAAACTGACCAATATATGCATCTACTTCTTTCTGCATATCTTTCATCGTTTTTGCTTCCATACTATTCACCTCTAATCCTTCCTCTTTCATGTTAGCCAATTCATCGCGATTTGACAAATATTATTCCCCGCCAAACACCTATTTGCCACCCATTTTTGGATAGACTATAATAAAGTGAAACTTCTTTTGCGTTTTTTTTGCAAAAGATTAGCCCGTACCAATCGGGTTCCTACGGCTGGTTCGCCTTTCTTCAGAGCTTTCTCTCCTACCAGCCGTTGGTACGGCTGGTTTGCCCCTCTTCTTTGCTTCATCTCCTATCAGCCGTTGGTGCAGGTTCTTACTATTTTCACTAGCAACTAGAAATTACTTATTATTATGTTTTACCGTTTCAGCGGAGCAATGCAATCATTACATAATTAGGGGGATCTCTATATGACATCAAAATTGAAGATGCGAAATATTGTTTTTATTTTAATTGGTTCCGCTATATTTTCTTTCGGTATTGTCAATATTAATATTGAAAACCACCTTGCAGAGGGTGGGTTTACTGGTATTACACTATTATTGTATTTTTTATTTAAGTTTGATCCTTCCTACTCAAACTTAATTTTAAATATCCCTATATTTTTTATTGGTTGGAAGTTACTTGGCAGAGCGACATTTTTATATACATTAATTGGCACCTTTAGCGTATCTTTATTTCTATGGATTTTCCAGCGTTACGAAGTACTCAACTTACATTTAAACTTGCAAAATGATATGACACTCGCAGCTTTATTCGCCGGGGCATTTATCGGTATCGGCCTTGGAATAATATTTAAATATGGCGGGACTACTGGCGGTGTAGATATTATCGCACGACTAGCTCACAAATATGTTGGCTGGAGTATGGGGAAAACAATGTTTATGTTTGATGCTGTCGTTATCGTCGTCTCTATTCTTACCTATTTATCATACCGCGAGGGCATGTATACGCTAGTTGCTGTTTTTATCGGTGCTAAAGTCATTGATTTTATGCAAGAAGGAGCTTATGCTGCCAAAGGAGCGACTATTATCTCAGAGAAAAACGATGAAATTGCTGCCAAAATTTTATCTGAAATGGAGCGCGGAGCAACCTTTTTAAAAGCTGTTGGATCGTATACAAAAGTGGAACGTAACGTATTGTATTGCGTTGTTGCTAAAAATGAAATCGTGAAATTAAAAAATATCATTACTTCTGTAGATCCTCATGCTTTTGTCGCTGTAAGTGATGTACATGATGTAGTTGGTGAAGGATTTACGTTAGATGAAAATAAAAACCCTTTACATAATTAAATGTAACTAGAAAAGCGCCTTAGCTTTTCTAGTTTTTTATTACAATTCTTTTAAGCTTCTCTAAATCCTCATAAATAAGCTCCAATAAACCCCGATTATAAAAAATGGAAGCTGGATGAAAAGTCGGAAAAACTTCGTATTCTTTCTCTGACCATGTAAACTCTGCACTTTGCATATCCTTTAATTTTTGAATGGGCTGTTTTAATAATTGCCCGTGTACATCTGTGATTTTTTTATTTTTTCCTGTTAAACGTTGAAGACCGATATTTCCAAGCGTGACGATAAGCTTCGGATTTATTTTCTCTAATTCATAATCTAACAAAGGCGCATGGGCAACTATTTCTCCCTGATTTGGCGTTCTATTATATTTTTTTTGCATGACTTCACCATTTCGTTCTTTTTTCTCTCGCCATTTATAAGGTCTACTCCGAACAGCGCTCGTAATATATACTTCTTCCCTTGTAACATCAATACGCTCTAAAAAATCCATTAATTGTTTCCCCGCCCTCCCGCTAAACGGAATCCCATTATGAATTTCTGTTTCACCAGGCGCTTCTCCTAATAACATAAATTTGGGATTTTCAGGACCTTGTCCACTTAAAAAACCTTCTAGTTGATAAGGAGCACTGCGCTCTTGCACTTGTTTTACTAAATGGTCTGGATATTTCATTTCCCCCACCGCCTTTCCGCATTACTTCTATTATTTCTATTTGCAATACATTATATAATTCAATCCATACAACAAAAAAAGACTATCAAAATTGATAGTCTTTAGTCGTCGCTACGCTGCATACCAGTATACATTAATACGAGACGTAATAATTCAAATACCGCTACAGCTGCAGCTGCTACATATGTTAATGCTGCCGCATTTAATACTTTACGAGCTTGCCCATATTCATCTGTTGATACAATACCTAGCGCTTCAATTTGTTGCATTGCGCGCTTTGACGCATCAAACTCAACTGGCAATGTAACGAGCTGGAACACAACACCTGCTGCCATTAAAATGATACCTAATAACAACAAACCAGACATTTGTGCAAATATACCGATTAGGACGAAAATCCAAGACATATTCGAACCAAAGTTTGCAACTGGCACTAACGAATGACGAACGCGCATAAATTTATAATCTTTTGCATCTTGAATTGCGTGTCCTACTTCGTGTGCTGCAACTGCTGTACCAGCAACTGAATGTCCATAATAGTTATCTGTTGATAATCGAACCGTCTTAGCGGTTGGATCATAATGGTCTGATAAATGACCTGGTGTTTCTTCTACAGCTACGTTGTATAATCCATTTTCATCTAAAATTTTTCGAGCCACTTCCGCTCCTGTCATACCTGATGTTGAATAAACTTGTGAATACTTGCTATAGGCACTACGTACTCTTGACTGTGCATACAACGGTATGATCATTATGATCGCGAAGTAAATTAAATAAAACATCATGAACCTCCATTGAAGTTTTAATTATAGTACTTCTCATTCTATTTTCTTCTGCCACTATTGTCAATGAATAAACCTTACAATCCATATCTTTATTTATTGCATTATCTATTTTTAGAATGTACATTACTTTTTCTTTTTTCTCTCTCTCCTTTATACTTTCTCCATCCAACATAAGTTAATGTGAATAAAATAAGTCCCCCAGTAATTGTCATAAACCAAATGAGAGAGGGTGCAATTTCATCTTTTTTTACTGTGTGAAATATCTTTTGCAAATCCCCTTTAATAATCCCTAATTGCATTTGGCCGCCTTTCGTTTTTAACATAACGTTACGAAATTCATCTAAATAAGATAAATGAACATTTACACGCTGAACCTCGTTTTCTGGCAAAGCAATCATTAAGCTTGGATAAATAATATTGAATTCATTTAAAAACGTATTTAACGTTTGTTGAAACTGCCCAGCATCTTCTTTTTCCATCGCTTTTTCCATTTGAGAAAAGGCATCCATTACTTTCCTTTCTCTTTCCATCCAAAGTGGTTGATATTTCGATACTTGTGCATCAACAGCAAGTTGTAATGCCAGCACATTATCAATTTTAGCTTGCTTACCTAAACCTTCTTCAGAGAGCGATTGTTGCGCCTTATCGTAAGCTAAAGAAATAACTCTAACTTGATCTGGTGTTACTTCCTGCTTCTTTTCATTCCCCTTTATTAAAAACTGCTCCGAGAAATGTTGTAATACTTGTACCGCTTTTTCATCTTCATTACGCTTCACTAACTGTAACGAATCGTCTAACAACCCTGTTAGCTCATTCCACTCTTCAGCATATATACGTAACGGAAACATTATAATTAGAAATGCTATCAATCCAATTAATGTTCTCTTCATCCCGGTCCCCCCTATAACTACTAGTACAAAATATGTTAATTTGGACAAGAATAGAACAGAACTAGACCGAAAAATATATTATCATTTTACAAAGAAAAAAATTCTCTTTAAGCAGAGAATTTTTTCTGTGACATCCTTTTCTTTTTTACGAAATATCTATATAAACTGTAACAAAGTATACTACCACCTAAAATGAATAATAAAATAGCACACGCAGCATGCATAAAGAACTCTTCTGGTAACATTAATATAATTGGATCCTTTTCAGGATCAAAAACCCAATAATCATTACTAAATAAAAGCTTATGGAATAATACAAAACTCTTTTCAAAATTAATAGCAATTGGTAACATAAGCGCTATCGGAAAAATGATTGTTAAAATCGATCCGTGCAGTAAAAACTTTTCATTTTTCTTTTTTAATAAATAAATTCCGCCTATCACTGCAATCATAATTGTCGCATACATCACATATTGAATGTTTACTAAAATATTTTTAACATCTACAAAATGAATACGGCCATTTGTAGACATACCTAATGTTGGCAAATGTAATGCTCCGTCATAAAACGGGGATAAATATGTAATAAGCACATCGTAATTTCTTTTAATTTCATCCTTCGTCATATCCGCTAAATCAGGAATATTTAAAAAATCAATTTCAAAATAATACAGCCATTTTCCATATACAACTGCCATTGTTGAGAGTGCAAAAATAGAAAATGCTATGCTATATGAAACAACTAAAGTAATCAATCGATCCAATATTTTTGTACCACTCTTATTTTTCTCCATGTTCTCCCCCCTAAAATGTTCTAACCATCATAAAGAAAATTGTTTCCTTTGCTCACTTAAACAACAATAATATGTAATACATAATACAGCAATGCTTAACCAAAACGTAAAATAACCAATTTCCTCTACAAACAAATGCATAATTCCATATCGCGGCATTTGCCAAAATAAATAATCAATTGCATCGTTATGCAACGTCCACACAGCTGCTACTATAAAATGCCATTTTTTTATACGATAAAATGGGGCATATAAAAATCCTTGTACTGCCATCGCAAAGTGCGAAAGCATTAACATGTAGCCCATAAGGCCAATAGGCCCTTTTACGTAAATCATAATCCCGTTTACAACAACAGCCCAAATACCATATTTTATTAAAGTTACAATCGCTAACGCTTCTATTAATCCCCAGTTTCTCTTTGCCAAAAAAGCAATTAAAACAAAGACAAAAAAGAGACTCGCCATAGGACTATCTGGTACAAACGGCCAAAATATAGGTGACGTTTCTTTCAATTGATTTCCGTACCATATAAATCCGTAAATTGTACCTAATATGTTAACAATTAATAAAAATAATAATACCGAGCGTTGTCTTAACATTGCATACAAGTACACCAATCCGTATGTCCAACACCTTTCAAGCAAAGTAATTCATTCATTAAATCCTACTCTATTATAACAAACTTCATCCAACTAAATAGAAAAGCTGACTACAAATTTTGTAGTCAGCTTTTTATTATTTTTTATTATACTTTGCAATGAATTCCGAAAGCTTCTTCAGTTCCTCATCCGTACCTTTAAATACACCTTTAGGCATTGAACCTTTTCCCTCTTTCGCAATTTTAGCAATTTCTTCTGGCTTTAAAGTTAAGTTTTGCAGTGCCGGTGCTGCTGCCCCGCCCTGTAAATTGTCACCATGACATGTTAAACAAGTATTTTTTTGCATTAATTTATAGCCATCATCATTTTTATCAACTGGCGCTGTTTTTACAATTGCTCCTTGTTTTTTTGCAGCTTCCCAGTCGTGGTGTGCTACAGATTCCCAAGTTAAAAAAATAATCGATGCAATTGCTAAAAGCATAAATCCAGTTGCCACAGGACGCTTCAATGGACGTCTTTCTGGACCTCGATCAAGAAATGGAGCTAACAGTAATGCTCCAAACGCAATCCCTGGCATAATAAATGCTCCAATTACAGTAAATGAACCGGAAGCATAAGAATACTTTAATAACTGATACAAGAATAAGAAATACCAATCTGGAAGTGGTATATATCCAGCATCAGTTGGGTCCGCCATTCTCTCAAGCGGCGACGGATGCGCCACTGTTAAACATAAATAACCGATTAAAAAAACTGCACCAACCATCCATTCTTTTAACAAGAAGTTCGGCCAAAATGCTTCTGTTTTCCCTGGGTATTCAGAATAGTCTTTTGGAATATTTGGTTTCCGAGCTACTGGTACCCGAGAATCTCCTACAAACTTCATCCCTTTGCCGCGATGCATAATCTCCCTCCTTTAGTTCTTTCCCCTTTAATTTAGCAATCTCTTATAGTGGACCGGAAATACCTTGTTTGCGAATCATGATGAAGTGGAAGGCCATTAAACCTAGAAGTGCTGCTGGTAAGAAGAAGACGTGAATAGCAAAGAAGCGAGTTAATGTTTGAGCGCCAACAATTTCGGAATGACCAGCGAGTAATGTTTTAATATAAGGACCAATGAGCGGTGTTTGCTCTGCAATTTGAATCCCTACTTTTGTAGCAAATAAAGCTTTCATATCCCACGGCAATAAATATCCGGTAAAACCAAGACCTAACATAACAAAGAAAATAAGAACACCAACAATCCAGTTTAACTCACGGGGCTTTTTATACGCACCTTGGAAGAAAACTCTGAGTGTATGTAAAAACATCATTACAATTACGAGACTAGCACCCCAGTGGTGCATACCACGAACAATTTGCCCATAAGCAACTTCATTTTGTAAATAGTAAACTGATTCCCAAGCATTTTTAATATCAGGCACATAATACATCGTCAAAAACATTCCAGATAAAATTTGAATTACAGTAACGAAAAAGGTAAGTCCTCCAAAGCAATAGACGAATGCAGAAAAGTGATGTGCCGGGTTTACATGTTCAGGTACTTCATGATCAGCGATATCACGCCATATTGGTGTAATATCCAATCTTTCATCCACCCAATCATAAATTTTATTTAACATCTACTTTGCACCCCCTCTTGGCTTCGCTTTTCCTAGATACAGCGTTCCATCTTTCACTTTAGACTCGTACACATCAAGCGGAGCAAGGGGTGGCGTACCTTTAATGTTAATCCCATCTTTTGTATAACGCCCCCCGTGACATGGGCAAAAGAATTGATTCGGATGTGCTTTGTCCGAATTCCAGTTAACTGTACATCCTAAATGTTTACATACTGGAGAGAACGCAACAATGTCTCCGCTTTCATCTTTATGAACCCAAGCCGATTTTGGTTCTTCAGACTTGTACCAACCATCAACCTGCTTCACTTTAAAATCGAAACGCTTCGGCTCTGTTGTAATATCCTTTACTTGCGCAACAGCAACCATATCTGTTCCCGCTTCTTTTCTTAACACCGGATCAAGCGCAAATCGCGTCATCGGCATTAAAATACCGGCAGCCATAAAGCCTCCTACCCCTGTGAGTGTGTAATTTAAAAATTGTCTTCTTGACACGCGATGTTCTTTGTCGCTCACGAAAATTTCCCCCCTCTATCAGAAATTGTCCCCTCGTGATAAATTATATAAAAAATAAAAACTAGGACACTATCATGATATAATACGCTCATGCACAGGTCAATATCATACTACTCATAATAATAAGAACTTTCTGTTTATTGCAAGTTTCCCCATTTCTCTTCCAACATCACCATTATATTTTTTATATGCGCATGAATAACTTCTCTTTTTGCTTGATCACTAAATTGTTCTAACGCTAATGAAGGAAACCAAAATAAATCTCCCTGTAACTCTTGCATATCCTCTTTCCATGAAAAATCACTTGTAACATAAGCAATATGCTTAAAACCTTCACTTCGTAAATGATTTGTCCATTCTTGCAAACGACCTTTTTCATTCTTTTGACTTTCTACCAAATACGTAAACGCAGGCAGTAAAAGCACTCTTCCTTTATACTCTCTTTCCAATTCCGTGCTCAATAATTCGATAAATTCACCTTGTTCTACAATCATTTTCATTTCTTTTGCTGCTGAAATTGATAACAGCGGTATTACTCCTGTATCAACATACTCTCTTGCTTGCTCAAACTGTTCTACATCTTTTACAATCCACTTCAAATCCCTTCCCTCCTTCACTTACAAATGACAGAACTTTCACTTTATATATATTAAACCACACTAAAAGAGGTAAAAAAAGAAAAACTACCTAATATAGGTAGTTTTTCTTAATAAAAGTCTGAAATTTGTAAAAATTAATTAATCCAAATAAATTCTATAAAGTCTTTAACTCTGCCGTTAATCTATGAAACGCTTCCTTATCTTGCTTATCTAACGCTTCATCAATTTGTTTCAAAAGGCGTTCTCTCCTAAACAAAAATACACTTTCTTCCAAAAACCTTTCTGCAAGTAAACGATCTTTTTCATTTACTTCAATATGCTTTGGTAGATATGGATTTTCTTCTAATACAGCTACATAATTCGCATTTTGAAACGATGATTTAAAGTTGAGTTGAATATAAATATCCTCATCTCGATTTAAACGAATATCATGAAACGATTTTTCAGCATCTGTTGTCATAACATTTTGTTTAAAAAAGTGAAACGGTGTGTCTTTCACACAATTCGCTGACATTACTAAGCCACGCGGACAATATTTTGCATGCTCTACGAAGTGGACTTTATGCATCAATTGGTCGTGACTCATTAAATAATTCAGAATCCATACACATTCACGCTGTTTCAGTTGGTAATTATTCAAAAACCATTTTACAAAATCCTTCTTCTCGTTTACAGAAACAGGGGTATTCATAGCAATTAAGTCCCTCCTCTGTCTTTCTCTTTTCTTTTTAGATTCAAGAAGCGGCATTCAGTTTCCTTCCAACTTATGAAAAATCCTCTAAATTATATAACAACTCTTCAATATGAATTTGTGTCGGGTCTAGTTGTAATAACTGGGTAAATACTTCTTTCGCCTCTTTTCGTTTTCCTTCTTCCAATAAGAAATAACCGTACTCTTCTAAGAAGTCTGGATGATTCTTAAAAGAAGTATATGCACTTTCATAGTGTTTTAATGCATCCGAATACATTTCTAATTGTTTTTTTGCATACGCAAGATCCCAAAGTAGTTGTGTATCTGGTTCTCCACTATCAATAGCACGCTCTACAATTGCAATTAACTCTTCGTACTTTTCTTGTTCTTTTAAGATATATGCATATTTTAATGTTGCACCTAAATGCCCTGGATCTAACTCAAGCGCTTTTTGAAGAACTTCCTCTGCTTCTACTATTTTTCCTAATTTCGCCGCAATGTTCGCTAACTCTACATAAAATGGAACTGAAAGCTCATCTACTTTAATTCCTTCATGAAGCGTTTCATAGCTTTCTTGAAGCATTCCTTCTTTTTCATAGCTTTTCGCTAAATACATGTACAGTGATGCGTACTCAGGGTCTAATTCTTTTAGTTCTTGCCAAGCACCAATTGCTCTCTGATATTCTTCACCTTGGTATAATGTAAAGGCATATCCAAATAATGAGTGAATATCTTTTTGTTCCTCTAGGCCTGCTTCATAATAAGAAATCGCTTCTTCCCAGTTTCCGATCGCGCTTAACGTTTCTGCGAGGCGAAGTGCAATCACAACACCACCCATTACTTTATGTTCCGCTAATAGCGATTCATAATAAGTAATTGCCTTTTGTTCTTCACCTTTACTACTATATAATTCTGCTAACCCAAACGTAATAACAGGTTCATCAGGCATCATTTCTTTCGCCTTTAATAGTTTTTGCTCTGCTACATCATCAAAACCTTGCATTTGGAATAAATCTGCAACAAGTAATAACGATTGAACATATAAATCGTCATTTTCTGGAATATCATGAAGCACTTCAATCGCTTCATCTTCTTTATCTAGATCAATATATAATTCTGCTAAAAATACAGTGAATTCACTTTCTTCTGGATACAGTAAACGTAAGTCTTCAGTAATTGCTAATGCCTCATCTGTAAATCCAAGCGTATGATAGTAACGAGCGATATCATACTTCTCTTCATCATTCGCAATTTTTAATTGTTCTTTTAATAATTGTAATCCTTTTTCCGCTTCACCATTTTCAATATATGAAACAGCTTGTTCAAACTTTTGCATAAACGTCTCCTTTAATTCTAAAAAATATTCTCTTCTGTTCATTTACCCCGCTATTAACGGGCAGTAAGACCCCCACCTCAAAATTCAGCTAAGGCAAAGAAGTTAGTTTTGGGATCAACTGCCCGTAAAAGCCCGATTGGTTCAACTAATAATCAGCGGGGGATAAACATCCCCCCACTGATTAAAGTTTCACTTTATCATAAGCAACTCACTGTTAGAACGCAACCTTTAGAATGAGCATGCATCTTCTTATACTTCTTCTTACAGAGTAGGTAATTGTTCAAACGGTTCGAATATGACACCGATACCTTATCCTCATCTTCTATTGTACCGCTTTCTTTTATGACCGTGCAAATAACTTCTCTCACTAATTATCGAGCCATACAAACTATGGTTTACAGAACAACTTAATTAGCAGTCTTCAACCTTTATTTTTAATGCGATAAAAAAGGCTCCTATACTAGGAGCCTTCACAATCTCTTAAGAATATGTTTCTTCTTTCTGTACTTGCTCATTTACAAGCTCTTTCAGCAACTCTATAATTTCATCATTTTCTTCCTTCAAACCGACAGTAATACGAATACCATCATCGATACCAAATGCAGCACCAGAACGAACGATATATCCTTTTTTCATTAATCGTTCGAAAGCTTCATTACCCGGTATACCAAGTTTTAAGAAAATGAAATTTGTTTGAGATGGATAATAGAATACGTTATATTCTTTACAAAATGCATAATACTGATTTAAACCTTCAGCATTCTTTTGCACACAATCTTGTAAAAATGCTTGATCTTCTAATGCAGCGAGTGCTACAGATTGGGCTACAGTTGATGTATTGAATGGTAACCTAGCTACTTCTAGCTGTCCGATTAACTTCGCATCCCCAATCGCATATCCGATACGAAAAGCAGCTAAACCATATGCTTTTGAAAACGTGCGTAAAACCATAAGATTTTCATACTTTTCAAGAAGTGGTAATGTTTGCGGATAATCTTCTGCTTCCGCGTATTCATAATATGCTTCGTCCATAATAACGAGAGCCGACTTAGGAACTGATTCTAAAAGTGAAAGTAATTTTTGTTTCTCAACATATGTACCTGTTGGATTATTCGGATTACAAATCCATACAATTTTCGTTTTCTCATCTACTTGCTCTAGCATTGCATCTAAATCGTGAATACCATCTTTAAGTGATACTTCACGAACTTCTGCTCCTTCAATAACAGCATGGTGATGATATTGTGAAAACGTAGGATTCGCCATTACAACGTTTGTTCCTTCATGTAGTAACGCTCGGCTAATCATTTGAATGACTTCATCTAATCCACTACCAAATAGTAGTTGTTCTGCTTTTACACCTAAATGTTCCGCTACTTTTGTCCGAAGTTTAAAGGCATATCCATCTGGATAAAGGGCATATTGGCTCGCTAAAGAAGTTAATGCTTCTGTCACACGTGCTGAACAACCGAATGGATTTTCGTTGGATGCTAATTTCACAATTTTTGATAAACCATATTCCCTTTTTACTTCTTCAATGTTTTTCCCAGGCACATACGCTCTCAAAGTTAACAATTGCTCTTTCACTCTCATTTTTCTTCCCCCAGTCATTTCATTCAATTTGATTACAATACGGTTATAGCCCCTTACTGTAATCTTTTGTCATAACCGTCACTATTACGAGAATACCTCTAAATGAGCACTTCACAGCACTTCGCTATCATTTTAAACCATATCTTTTTGAAATGCCTCTAACGCAATATGAACAGTCTCATCTGAAATAGATACGACATTCACTACCCCATATTCCTGCATAAGCACCATATGAATTGCTCCTGCATTTGCTTTCTTATCTTGTTTCATCAATTGAACGAGGCGCTCTACATTCAAATCTCTTGGCATTTTTGGATAGCCGTATTTCAAGAACCACTGCTTCATATCTTCATAAGCAAGATCAACCTTGTACACTTGCTCACTTAAAAATATGGCGAATAACATTCCAACCGCTACACCGTCACCGTGAGTAATATTTCCATACCCTAGCTCTTTTTCAAGAGCATGTCCTAACGTATGTCCAAAGTTCAAATGAGCACGTATACCCTTCTCTGTTTCATCTTGTGACACAACATTTGCCTTTACAGGAATCGCCTTCGTTAATATATGGATTAACTTCTCATCATGAAGATCCGCTAATGTTTGCACTTCTTCTTTTAACCAATGGTATAGCTCCACATCACCGATAAGAGCATGCTTTATCACCTCTGCATAACCTGAACGCCACTCTTTTTCAGGAAGAGACTGTAAAAACGGTGTATGATATACAACTGCTTCTGGCTGATGGAATGCACCAATCATATTTTTACCTAATGGATGGTTAATCGCTACTTTCCCACCCACTGCGCTATCGTGCGCTAATAAAGTTGTCGGAACCTGCACAAAGCGAATACCACGCATAAACGATGCAGCAACAAAACCAGCTAAATCTCCAATCATTCCGCCTCCAAGTGCAAGAATTAATGAATTTCTATCTAATTTATTTTCAAGAGCTGACGTATGAGCCGCATAGAAATTTTCGAAAGACTTCTCTTTTTCGCCACTTGGTACAACAAACGAAAACACGTGCTGCTCTACTTGTAATGCATCGATAACTGTCTGTAAATGTAGTGATGCAACAGCTTCATCTGAAATGATCATTACGTTAGATACCGCTGGCTGCATATTTTGAACGATCATTGTTAAGTTTGACAACGCTTCTTTACCAACATGTACATCATATTCTTTTGATTTCGTTTGAATATGTATGTTTCCCATTAAAATCCCCTCGCATATTCATTATGTTTCTCAATATTTTCACGAATTAGTTCCATACGATCTAATCCGAATTGTTCTATTAAAGCTGTCGCTAATTCCCAAGCCACAACCGCTTCTGCAACGACACTAGCTGCTGGCACTGCACAACTATCTGAACGTTCAATACTCGCTGTAAAAGGCTCTTTCGTATCAATATCTACACTTTGAAGAGGTTTATAAAGTGTAGGTATCGGTTTCATCACACCGCGCACAACAATTGGCATTCCAGTCGTCATACCGCCTTCTAGTCCACCTGCATTATTTGTTCTTCGTGTATATCCATGCTCCTCATCCCACAGAATTTCATCATGAACTTCACTTCCTGGTCTATGCGCTGCTTCAAAACCAATTCCAATCTCGACACCTTTAAAAGCATTAATACTCATAATTGCAGCTGCTAATTTCGCATCCAGTTTTCGATCATAATGCACGTAGCTACCTACTCCAATTGGCATCCCTTCCACAATTACTTCAACGATTCCACCAATTGAATCACCATTTGCTTTCGCATCATCAATCGCTTTCATCATTTGGTTACCAGCTTCTTCATCTAAGCAACGTACAGAAGATGCTTCTGTAATACTCTTTAATTCTTCAATTGAACTATACGTAATCTCCTTAGCTTGTACACCGCCAATTTCAATTACATGGCCCGCCACTTTAATACCAAGTTCTGCTAACACCTTTTTAGCAACCGCACCAGCAGCAACACGTACCGTCGTTTCGCGCGCTGACGAGCGTTCCAGTACATTCCTCATATCTCTATGACCATATTTAATCGCACCATTTAAATCAGCATGCCCAGGCCTTGGTTTTGTCACTTTCCTTTTCATCTCTTTTTCTTCTTGCTCAGTTAAAGGCTCCGCCCCCATAATTTTTGTCCAGTGTGCAAAATCACGATTTTCAACAACAAGTGCAATAGGGGAACCTAATGTTTCTCCATGTCTAACACCACTTAAAATTTGCACTTGATCCGTTTCAATTTGCATGCGTCTACCGCGCCCATATCCCTTTTGCCTTCTAGCTAACTCTTCGTTTATATCATCTGCTACTAAAGACAATCCTGCCGGAACACCTTCTATAATCGTTGTAAGTTGTGGACCATGAGATTCACCAGCTGTAATATATCGCATACGTTATTCCTCTTTTCGTATATGTATTTATCTCACTATATTAACTTTTATCATTCTAAAAATATTAAAGAAATTATATCATAAATCGACCATTTTCTTATTCTATATTTCCGATAGGCCTAATTTAAATATCAACATATCATAACAGCTCAAACTTCGTAACTAACTGAAAATAAAAAAAGTGCAAGAAGAATACCCCTATTCTCCTTGCACTTTTTACTATTATCACAGTGATTAAAGCGTTTACAAATTATTTCAAAATAATTAGTAAATCCATTCATTCATTAATTTTGAGTAGTCAACTAATTCTTCTTCTTTAAAGAAAATAGCAATCTCGCGCTCTGCGCTTTCTAAAGAATCAGAACCATGGATAATGTTTTTCGCAACAGTTACACCGAAATCTCCACGAATTGTTCCAGGAGCTGCTTCATGTGGTCTTGTTTTCCCCATCATGTTACGCGCTGTATCTACTACACCTTCACCTTGCCATACCATTGCGAATACAGGTCCAGATGTAATAAACTCTACTAACTCACCAAAGAAAGGTTTTTCCTTATGCTCAGCGTAGTGTTGTCCAGCAATTTCCGGAGTGACTTGCATTAATTTTGCACCAACTAATTGAAAGCCTTTTTTCTCAAAACGAGCTACAATTTCCCCAATGAAGGCACGTTGTACACCGTCTGGTTTTACCATTAGAAATGTTTTTTCCATAAAAAATCTCTCCACTTCTGAATTATGTATGTAATTGTATATCCCCACACACATATTATCACCCTTATCACAATTGTGCAATAGTTTTGAAATAGAGAGATTATTTTATTTTTTAGAATAAACATTAAAATTTTCGTTTTCCAATATACTTTGCAACATTTTGTAATGCGTACTTTGCTTTTCCACGTGGAAGTGGTTTTATTATTTCTAAAGCTTTATGTAAATAACGTTCACTAAACGCAAATGCTTGATCAATTGCTGTACTATTTTTTACAGCATCAATAATTTCTTGCATTTCACTTGCTGTTGAATTTTCATGTACAGATGTGATTTTCTGACGAAGTACTGGATCTTCCATCGCATATAAAGCAGGAAGTGTAATATTCCCTTGTAGTAAATCTCCGCCAGCAGGTTTTCCAAGTTTCTCTTCTGTGGAAACGAAGTCTAAAATGTCATCAATAATTTGATAAGACATCCCTACAAAATACCCATACCAAAATAGACGATTTACCGTATCACGATTAGCACCAGCAGCAATCGCTCCCAATTGACAACTCGCGGCAATTAATAATGCTGTTTTTCGCTTTATTCTTCTTAAATACGTTCTTAAATTTTGGTCATAATTGTATTTATCTTTAATTTGTTCAATTTCACCTTTACAGACTTCTAAAATAGTATGTGATAACGCTTGATGCGCCTCTGGAATTTCGATATTTGTTATACATTCAAGAGACTTAGCGAACAGATAGTCCCCTGTATACATCGCAATACGATCTCCCCATTTCGCATTCACAGTCGCACTGCCGCGTCGTAAAAATGCAGCATCAATAACATCATCGTGAACAAGAGAAGCCATATGAATAAGTTCTAACGCAACAGCAACATGCTTAATCGCATCTAACTTATAATCTCCAAATTTCCCTGCAAGCAACACAAATACAGGACGAATTCGTTTCCCACCAGCTTCAATAAGCTGTAATGCTGCCTCTTCTACTAATGGCTGTTCAGAAGCGACTGTCTTTTTTAATTCTTTTTCTATCACATTAATATCCGATCGTAAAAAAGAGTACATAAGTTGTAACTTCATATTGTTCACCTTAACCTAAAACTTCTTTTTTCTATTTTGATTCTGGTTTAATACCTAAATGCATCGCTGCTACCCCAAAAGTAAATGGTTTCACTTGCACACGTTCAAGTCCAGCTTGCTCAAACATTTGAGCCAATTCTTTCATTCCTGGGAACGTACTAGCAGATTCTTGAAGCCATGAATATTCTTTATAACTTTTCGCAAACATCTTTCCAAATAACGGCATGATATATTTAAAGTATAAAATATACCCTTGTCGAAAACCAATCATTGTTGGTTGAGATGTTTCTAAACAGATTACTTTTCCACCTGGTTTTACTACACGCGTCATTTCTTTTAATACGTGCATATAATCCGGCACGTTACGTAAACCAAACCCAATCGTCACATAATCAAACGTATTATCTTCAAACGGAAGTTCCATTGCATTCCCATGTAGAAGTTCTACTTGTTTTAATTGTAACGCCTCTACCTTTTGCTTACCGACAGATAACATATTTTCACTGAAGTCTAAGCCAACAACCTTTCCTTGTTCACCTACGGCTCCAGCTAGCGCAATTGTCCAATCCGCGGTTCCACAGCATACATCAAGCGCTTGACTGCCTGGTTGTACATCCATAATTCGCATCGTTTCTTTACGCCACGCTTTATGTCTTTGAAAACTAATTACAGAATTCATCACATCGTATTTATCAGAAATCTTTTCAAATACGTCATGTACTCTTTCTTCTTTTGATTGTTGCATGCTCGTACCTTCTTCCAATGTAAAATTGCTTATGTCTTCTATTTATTCCTTAACACAGAATTTATTTTATTTATATCTGTGTGATTTTCTAAAAATTGTTTTTCTTTCTTTCTCAAGTCCTTCAGCCAACCATTAATCACTACTTCTGCTTTATCCCCTAAAGCATCTTGCATAGCTTGAAAAACAGGTGAATGTTGTTTATCAGCATACAATTGAATTTCTTTTTGAAGGCGATTTCCACCTAATACGTATGTGATAAATGGCTTCCAATGTGATAAATGAAAATGATCACATGTTTTTTGAAGGAGTGCAGACTCAATCGTTACTATGCTTTTCATTATGTCATTCATCGTTTCATGCGCTTTTTGGTATAACATAATTTTGTGTTCATTTATCTCTTTAATTCCTTCAGCAAGTGCACGAATTAAAACAATATCACGGTTCATAGACAATAAATAATAATATAGTCCACTATAGTAATCGCCTGCAAGTACTGTTAATTGACGACATTTATGCGATTCAATTTCTTCCTCGCCTACTTTATTTGATACCCTTTCATGTGTATCAAGCGCAATTTGTACAAGCATAATTGTTACTACGTAATGCTCAATTTGTTCTATATGTAAGTTTGCACTCTTTAAAGCACCATATAACAATGCTATCTTTTCTTCATCAATAAATGGTTCTTCAATATAGTTTATAAAATAAGGATGGCGTAATTTCTCCATCAATTTTTCTTTTATACCCGCATACCCTCCGTAGATGTCACACACAAAAAATCACCCTTGTTTTCTAATTCATAAAACTTATTATAACACATACACTCTATTTTCTATAACCAAAACTTGGCTACACCTACCATTCATGTAAGCAATCTTTCTAATCTCACTCTGTCTAGTTAAAACTATATCATTTATTTACTAAAAAAAAAAAAAGAAAAGCAGTTTCCCGCTTTTCTTTACTTCGTTTTAATAAACGATAAAATTTCACTGCGTGCTGCAGCATCATTTTCAAGCACACCACGTACTGCTGTCGTTACTGTTTTCGCACCTGGTTTTTTCACACCACGCATCGTCATACACATATGTTCTGCTTCTACTACTACCATTACACCATGAGGCTCTAGTACTTCCATAATAGAGTTCGCTACTGTTGATGTAATACGTTCTTGCAGTTGTGGACGACGTGCAATTGTATCTACAGTACGAGCTAATTTACTTAACCCTGTCACCTTTCCACCTTGCGGAATATATGCAACGTGAGCAACTCCATAGAATGGAACTAAATGATGCTCACACATCGAATAAAATGGTATATCTTTTACTAGTACAAGCTCTTCGTGATCTTCTCCGAATACTTTATGCAAATGCTCTTTCGGATCTTCATGCATACCTGAGAACACTTCTGCGTACATTTTTGCAACACGCTTTGGTGTATCAAGTACTCCCTCACGATTTGGGTCATCCCCAATCGCCTCTAAAATAAGGCGTACTGCATGTTCAATTTGTTCTAAATTAACTTTTGCCATCCGCTAGCCCTCCCGAAAACCTAAAAGTGATACGAACACATTCTAGCATATTTATGTTTTTAAAAGCAAAAAGAAGAGTTCCCAAAAAGGAAACTCTTCTTCCCTGTTAATATGTAAGGATTATTTAACCGCATCTTTTAACGCTTTACCAGGTTTGAATGCAGGTACTTTACTTGCAGCGATTTCAATCTCCTCACCTGTTTGTGGGTTACGACCTTTACGAGCCGCACGCTCACGAACTTCGAAGTTACCGAATCCGATCAGTTGTACTTTATCACCTTGTTTTAAAGCTTCTAAGATAGAATCAAAAACAGCGTCTACTGCTTTTGTTGCGTCCTTTTTAGAAAGGGAACTTGCTTCTGCAACAGCATTGATTAAATCTGTCTTGTTCATGCCATTCACCTCCTCCCAAAGATAAGACTGTATAATGATCATAAAATGAGTCTTACTTTCATTTGTAGGCAATTTTTGCAAATTCTATACTACAAAGATGTAGATAAATCATTATCAACGCCTATATTATACGATTCTCCTTTATAATTCAATATTTTTAAGGAAATTGTTACTCTGAAAATGTGAAAATCTGATGAAACTTGACAATTTACAACAATGTATTAGATAATGACTGTTTATTTTTCTATTTTACAATCAAAAAAATAAAAAATCCCTCTACAATGAGAGGGATTTTTTATTATAGTATAATCGCAATTAATCCGCCAGATCCTTCATTAATAATTCTTTCTAGCGTTTCTTTTAATTTATATCTAGCATTTTCTGGCATTAAAGATAATTTTGCCTGAATTCCTTCTCGAACAATCGAGCTAAGTGAACGTCCAAATATATCAGAATTCCAAATTGATAACGGGTCATCTTCAAAATCTTGCATTAAATAACGAACTAATTCTTCACTTTGCTTTTCAGTACCTATAATCGGCTCAAACGTTGACTCTACATCTACTTTAATCATATGAATAGATGGCGCTACCGCTTTTAACTTCACACCAAACCTTGAACCGTGACGAATAATTTCTGGCTCATCTAAGCTCATATCCGCTAATGCAGGCGCTGCTACACCATATCCTGTTTGCTTAACCATACGCAGTGCATCCGCCACTTGATCGTACTCTATTTTCGCATGAGATAAATCGAGCATAAGCTTTAATAAATGATCTTTCCCTCGAATTTCTACTCCTACTACTTCTTTTAAAATCTGATCATATAATTCATCTGGCGCATATAAATCAATCTCCGCCACACCTTGCCCCATATCAATGCCAGCTAGGCTCGCTCGATCAATAAATTCATATTGACTAAACTGCCAAACAACGCGATCCACATCACGAAGACGTTTTATATCCTTCACAGTTTCTTGAACTGCTTCTTGATAACTTTGACGCAACCAATGCCCTTCATTTAGCACCATCACCCAGCTTGGAAGGTTCACATTCACTTCTAATACAGGGAATTCAAATAACGCTTCACGAAGTACATTATATACATCTGTTTCTCTTAAACTCTCCACACTCATTGCAATAACCGGGATATCATATTCTTCTGATAAACTTTGGCGTAATTGCTCTGTATCTGGATGATACGGCTGTACCGTATTAATTATCATAATGAAAGGTTTTCCTACTTCTTTCAACTCATTTACAACGCGTTCTTCTGCCTCTATATAATCTCTTCTTGGAATTTCACCAATTGTTCCATCTGTTGTAATTACAACACCAATTGTTGAATGTTCTTGAATTACTTTACGCGTGCCGATTTCTGCAGCTTCATGGAATGGAATAGGTTCTTCATACCAAGGGGTATTAATCATGCGCGGGCCATTCTCATCTTCATAGCCCTTCGCTCCAGGAACCGTATATCCAACACAATCTACTAATCGAATATTCACTTCAAGTCCTTCATCTACTTCGATAGAAACCGCTTGGTTTGGAACAAACTTCGGTTCCGTCGTCATAATTGTACGACCAGCAGCACTTTGAGGCAATTCATCCTGCGCTCTTTGACGGTCAGACTCATTCTCAATATTTGGAATAACTACAAGTTCCATAAATTTTTTAATGAATGTTGATTTCCCTGTTCGAACAGCTCCTACAACTCCAAAATAAATATCACCGCCTGTTCGTTCTGCAATATCTTTAAAAATATCTACCTTTTCCAAGTGATTCCCTCCCTCAAAATTTTTGGGAATAATTCCGCGTTTATAGTCAACTAATACCTTCTCTAACGTTGCCTATAATATCTGATATAATATAATGGTATTCTAGAAGTTCGGACAATATATCATATAATTTTGTCCAATTTCATATGACTATTAAAAAATATCTTTTGTTTGCATCGTAAGTTGTATAACATAAAAAACCTTTCTTCTAGAACTTATTCACTAAAAGAAAGGTTCATGACTTATCATTTTAAAAAAATTGGTTCTCCGTCCTTTACTGTGTACGGTAAAGAATAAGCTGGTACAAACGGGGAAGCTTTCAAAAGTATATTTCGAATATCTTCTCCCTCTGTAAACTGCCCTTCATTTTTTTTCAAAGCGTCATATAAGTCAATTCTATAATCAACAAAAACTTCTCCTTTTTCATTTATTACAAAAGGAAGTCCTTTACCAGAATATGGACTTGTCACTTGTGGTACATCTTTATATCCTAGTTTTTTGAAATCCAATTCATATACACCATCTGAAATTACTTTTTTAAAAGGTGGATATTGATGTTCATCACGATACATCCTAAGCTTTAAAGAGAGTTCCTGAATTTGTTCAGCCATCCTAACATCAATTAACTTTACTGTTGGATTTGTTTCAACGTCTATTAATACGTATTGATATACTCCTCCACTTTCATACGCATTCCCTGGCGCTTCTTGTATGTAACGCGGGGCAATCTGTTGAAAATCGATTGGATACTTTTGATAAATAGGTGTACTCATATCCCTCGTCTTAATTGGCAATATCCCATCATTTTGCTCCTTAAATGTCACAACAGCTTTTTGAACAACCTGTAGTTGATCTTCATAAGGAACCGCATTTTGCTTTATATTTTCTTTCGGATACAGACACCCTGTTAAAAGGCTCATACAACAAAATATTAAAATAATATAGACTTTTTTCACTAGCATCACCTTTTCATACTAATATAACTTGCTCCGTATATAGTATTTTCGAGACCATTCCATTTACTGCTGTACAGGTCCACTAAATACAACAAGAAAAATAACAATTCCTGACACAATCATAAGGGTGTAGGCTACTAACGCTGTAATCCCTTTCAAAAATTTATTCTTTATTTTATGTCTACTTAATAAAATAAAACTTACTGCAAAAAACATAAATCCAATTGCCCCTAAAGCCAACCACATTTTCATAAGCCCTTCTGACATATACACACCCCTTTTTATTAATCTATTTTTATACTATTTTAACAAATTAAAATCTTTAAACAAATACAAAAAGAACATTTTACTACAAATTGCGAATATGTAACTTTAATCAATAGGTTTTTTCAGCATTTCTCACCAATCTAGGCAAAAATAAAGCCGAAGCGATTGTATCTCTCGCTTCGGTTGACCAAATATGCCCAAAAACAGCTCTATTCCCATTCTTTCATGGCTATCATATGCAATCTACAAACTCTTTGTTTCTCATAATTTATTTTTTAAACATCTTGCTTAACGAGCCAAAATCTGTTGGCATATTATTATTAATAATCGCTTTTACAATTTGATCCTCTTGCTCTTTCGGCACTTCACGTCCCGCCATAAGAGCCACTTGATGAATTAATTGACGAAGTACAGTTTCATCACGTAAATTCGCATTTTGCACGGATGATGCTAATTTAAAAATATCCTCTTTATTTACTTTCGCTTCCTTCTCAATATTATTAAAAATGTTATTATCCATTCTTTTCACCCTCTCCTCAAGTTACTCTTCATCCTATGCAAAAATGAAAAAATGGTGAAAAGACCCAAAAAATAAAAAAAGCGCCAGAAGTACAAATGTACTTCTGGCGCTTTTCTTTACAGTAAATCAGGTATAGCTTCCACTTCATGTTTTCGAACACGTCCCATCAATGAGCCTACCGCATCTTTTACGTTATTCCCATTGAACAGCACGTCATATAAAGCAGCTGTAATCGGCATTTCAACTTCCATTTTCTCTGCCAATTCATGAGCAGCTTTCGTTGTTCTTACACCTTCCACAACCATACCCATACTTTCTAACACTTCTTCTAAAGAGTGTCCTTTTCCAAGCATATTTCCAGCTCGCCAATTTCGGCTATGAACACTTGTACAAGTTACAATTAAGTCTCCCATACCAGTTAGACCAGCAAACGTTAACGGATTCCCGCCCATCTTTCTTCCTAAACGAGCAATCTCTGTTAAACCACGTGTCATCAATGCTGCTTTTGCATTATCACCTAATCCAAGACCATCAGTTATACCAGCAGCTAATGCGATAATATTTTTTAACGCACCACCAAGTTCAACTCCAACGATATCTGGATTTGTGTATACACGGAAATAACTATTCATAAATAAATCTTGTACTTCCTCAGCCGCTTCCATACGCTTTGCTGCAGACGTAACTGTTGTCGCTTGTCGTAAACCGACTTCTTCAGCATGACTCGGTCCAGACAGTACAACAACATCTTTAATTAAGTGCTCTGGAATTTCTTCCTCAATCACTTCCGAAATACGTTTTGACGTACCAGGTTCAATTCCTTTGCTCGCATGAATCCAAGTAATTGATTCAGTAACAATTTCTTTCATCTCTTGTAATACATCTCTGTACGCTTTCGTTGGTACTACTAGCAGTACTGTATTTACATCTACTAATGCTTCTTCTAAAGAAGAGTAGGCTACGATTGTGCTTGGCAATGTAATGCCTGGGAGATATCGACTATTCTCATGTTTCGTATTAATTTCATCCATAAGTTCTGGGCGATTCCCCCAAATACGTACATCATGTCCATTGTCAGCTAATACCATCGCTAACGCTGTTCCCCAGCTACCTGCTCCTACTACTGTGATTTTTGTCATAAAATCACATCCTCTCCATTAGTCTCTTGCTCTAGCGATAATGTGAATCGGCGTTCCTACGAAGCCAAATGATTCACGTAAGCGATTCTTTAAGAAACGCTCATATGAGAAGTGCAATAATTCTGGATCGTTTACAAACACAACAAATGTTGGTGGTTTTACCGCAACTTGTGTTGCATAGAAAATTTTCAGACGGCTACCATTATGAGTTGGTGTCGGATTCATCGCTACCGCATCCATAATTACATCGTTTAATACGTTCGTTTGAATACGGATACTATGACTTTCATTTACCTCATCGATAACCGGTATTAATGTTTGTGTACGTTTTCTCGTTTTTGCAGATAAGAAAACAATTGGTGCGTATTCTAAGAATTGGAAATGAGCACGGATATTTTCTTCAAATGCTTTCATTGTTTTCTCGTCTTTTTTCACTGCATCCCATTTATTTACAACGATAACAACAGCTCGCCCTGAATCATGAGCATATCCAGCGATTTTTTTATCTTGCTCAATAATTCCTTCTTCACCATCTAAAACGACTAAAACAACGTCAGAACGTTCAATCGCTCTTAGAGCACGAAGTACACTATATTTTTCTGTACTTTCATACACTTTTCCTTTTTTACGCATACCAGCTGTATCAATAATTACATAATCTTTTCCATCTTTACTATATGGTGTATCGACAGCATCACGAGTTGTTCCTGCTACATTACTAACAATTACACGCTCTTGACCAAGAAGAGCATTTACAAGTGATGATTTCCCTACATTTGGACGTCCAATTAAAGAGAAACGAATTGTGTCTTCATCATATCCGTCTTCTTCAATCTTTGGGAAATGTTGTGCAGCTTCGTCTAGTAAGTCACCTAATCCTAATCCGTGTGTACCTGAAATTGGAAATGGTTCGCCAAATCCTAATGCATAAAAGTCATAAATGTCACTGCGCATTTCCGGATTGTCCACTTTATTTACCGCAAGTACAACCGGTTTATTTGAACGATATAAAATTTTTGCAACTTCTTCATCAGCTGCTGTTACACCGTCACGACCGTTTGTCATAAAAATGATAACATCCGCTTCATCAATTGCTACTTCAGCTTGTTGACGAATTTGTGTCAAAAACGGCTCGTCTCCAATATCAATTCCGCCCGTATCAATAATGTTAAATTCATGATTTAACCATTCTCCAGCGCTATAAATACGATCACGCGTTACACCTGGAATATCTTCTACGATTGAAACTCTTTCTCCAACAATTCTATTGAAAATAGTAGATTTCCCTACGTTCGGGCGACCTACTATCGCTATTACTGGTTTCGGCATATACTTTCATCCTTTCAACTTGCTTCTGTTTATTATGTAAAAAACCCTTCTTTGTGCAAGAAGGGATTTGCATTCCAGAATATTTCTCAACGTATCAAAACACCTCACATTATAACACACGTTGCTAATGTTTCACAATAATATATACATTCTCTTGTAAGCGATGTGCAATACCATCTAAAATTGCCTCTAAATTATTTGCAACAAATTCTAGTTCCTCTGTCGATTCGCAAACGAATAAAGGAGCACCACCTGCAAATTTTTCTGGAGTCGTTGTTATAACTGCCAGAATAACACTTTCTAACATCATCTCTTATCTCCCCTTCCTTTCGGGGCTTCCGATGACATATGGACAGCACTTTCTAACGTTGGTACATTTCCTATGACACCTATCGCTTTCTCTGCATCTTGATCTTGCGGCAGGACAAAAATCCCAACCCTGCCATCCTCTAAATCACGCTTTGCTAACGGTACAAGCGCTGGTGTACCAGAATCTCTATAAATCCCTAACGCTACTGAAACATCGTGTAAAATAGCTTGTCGTTGCCCTAAATTTGAGATTGTAACCATCGCATCAATTGATTTCGGCTTTAAAATAAAACCCATACCATATTTCATAATTTCTTCTTGTCTTGCTGGCAATCCAATATTCATAATGTAAATATTGTCAATATAAAGCCCTGCTCCTTCAAAACGAAGCGGAACGTGCTCAATTTCAACAAGATCATGCAGCCTTTTACCAGACATTAATTTTTTCGCGATAAAAAATGCAATTATAGCCATAATTACTCCTGCAATCCATGAACGGAACCCTATATACGCAAACGTCGTTGCAAACGACGTTAACATTGCCAAATAGTTGCGACTTTCAAAAACCAATGCAATTCCTTCAATGTATGTATTTCCACGCGGTACGAGCTCATACCCATCTAATTGTTGAAGCGTATTTCTTTCCATATTACGTACATCACGAAATTGTGTCGCTGCTAACGTAAGAAATGTAATGGCAGAAAAATCTTTTTTCAAAATAGACGGGATTGCAATCGCTCCTAAAGCAGCTGCAATTAAACCCATTGCAATATGAATGATTTTCCCATGCAGCCTCGTCGGATATTGCCGCGTATCCGTCCGCAGCATTAGCACCCTTGTAACTGTCCCTGCTATTACGCCGCATAAAATGGCTGGTGTATATTCAGTCATGTATTACCCTCGCCTTTCTTTTACGTGTTTTTCTCTTAAACTGTTCCCTGTATACTGATGCTTTTGCAATCAAAAACAATACTGCCATGAATAATGTAGAAACGGCGACGATATCAAAAAATGCTAAACTACCGTAATCATATGGAAAATTCAATTTCCTAAAAATAAATGTCACTAGCAACTCTCCTTGTAACATTCCTACATATAGGGAACATAATCGTAATACGCGATCCCCATGCAATAACACCGATGCATACACAAGAGCACTACTTAGCAGAAACACTCTATCCACCACAATCCAAATCGGATCATATATTTCTAACAGATGAAAACTTGTATATAACATTGCGATAATAAGTGCCGAAAGTAAGCTATACAATTTTTTCCAGACAGAATATAGCGTGATCCCTATAAAAGAAATAATACAAAGTAGAAGAGCATTTACCGATACCACGAATGAGGCAATCGTTACATGTAACGGAGAGCAAATTATAAAAATCAGTATACAAGCGCCTAACTTCCACCGAATAGGGTCCTTTTTCATAAAAAAGGTTGCGATGACCCACCCTATCCAAGCTACAAAATAAAAAGTACTTCCATCCATCAACTTCACCTCCTATGTTTTCCATTATGGGAACTTTTTATGAAAGTTAATCCACTTTATTTACGCATAGTTTTTTCTTATAACAGCAACACTTTTAACAAGGAGGTGTTATTCATTATGGGTAAAGATCGCCAAGAACGAAAACTACGAGAATCACGCCGCGTTGAATCCGATCGTGATCAATCACTACAATATCCAGGTGCGACTGGACTTGATACACCAGAACAGGCTCGAAAACAAAACCAGCACTAATTAATACAAAAAGACGGTTTCGATATTGTACGAAACCGTCTTTTACATAATCATTTTAATGTTTTAAATTTATATCAAAATAATATTTTGCGCACTATATCCTTCCACTACTTCTTTTTACCTTCACCTATTCCCATTAAAAATTAAGTTCTTTCCAGTAATTCGACAACACACCATCTACATTTTCAACCCTTTTTCAATTGTAATTTTCACGAAATGATATTTTCATATAATACTAGTTCCATTCTCCACTTTATATTACGAAAAAGAATAGAACAAAAAAATCAACCGAACGGTTGATTTTTTATCTCCTACTATAATGCGCAGTATCAATACCACGTTGCATTAACCAATGATATGTTTCACCCTTTACAACAAGAGGTACAGATTGCAACTCTTCTATCGTCTTCGCACCAAGAGCTGTCATAATAAATTTCAAATCTGTATGTAGAAGCTCAATTTCATCCACTAACTTCTCGATACCATCTTGCATTAAAATACGTAAAAGGTAACCAGCAAACGCAGTTGTATTCGCCCCTAATGCGATTGCTTTCGCTACGTCAAGCGCTGTTTGTATACCCCCAGATGCAATAAAAGAGAGGTTATTATTTGTAGAGGTTGCTTCAATAATCGAGGTTGCTGTTTGTATGCCCCAGTTATTAAAATAAGAAAGCATTCGCTGTCTTCTTTCATTTTCAACAGCAGCAAAATTCGTACCACCTTGCCCACCAATATCAATGGCTGTTACACCTACGTTCGCTAACTGTTGCATCGTTTCCTTACTCATCCCAAATCCAACTTCTTTTACAATGATAGGAACTTTACTATTTAAAACAATTTTCTCAATGCGCTGAAGTACTCCAGTAAAATCACGGTCTCCTTCTGGCATCGTTAACTCTTGTATGACATTTAAATGAATTTGCAATGCATTCGCTTCAATCATATCAACGGCGCGCTCTGCCTGCTCGATAGTTGCCTCACTACCTAAATTAGCAAAGAAAATACCATTTGGGTTTACCTTTCTAATCACCTTATAAGAAGCAACTTCACTTTCATCTTTTAACGCCGCCATTTGCGAACCTACAGCCATAGCAAGGTTGTGATGTTTCGCTACATATGCTAATTGCTCATTAATATGTAACGTTTTCTCTCCTCCACCACCAGTCATCGCATTGATAAAAATCGGCGAACTTAGTGAAAGTTCGCCGATTTTTGTTTCACATGTTATTGTGTCATAATTTGAATTTGGCAAGCTTTGATGCACAAAATCAATATCATGAAAGCCATGCGTACGAGACTGACCAGTAGAAAGAGCATATTCAATATGATCTAATTTACGTTTTGCCCTTACCACTTGTACCCCTCATTATTTCTTTAATTTTTTCAGTTGTTCACCAATAATATCACTTAATTGGAAAGTAGCAGAATCAGCATTTGGCTCATACTGACTATAATCTTCAGTTACATTATTTTCCTCAAGCGCTTCTTTTATACTTAAAGAAATACGTTTCTCTGCTACGTGAACTTCAAGTACTTTCACTTTTACTTCTTGTCCCATTTCCAATACTTCATTCGGATTTTTCACGTGACGATTTGCAATTTGAGATACGTGTACAAGTCCTTCAACGCCAGGTAAAATCTCAACGAATGCACCAAATGTAACAAGGCGTTTTACTACTCCCTCACGAATATCTCCAGCTTTTATTTCGCCAGCAACGTTTTCCCAAGGTCCTGGTTGAGCTGCTTTAATTGATAAAGAAATACGTTGTGTATCAGCATCAACAGATAACACCTTTACCTTAACTTTTTGACCTTGCTCCAACACTTCAGAAGGTTGCTCTACACGTTCGTGTGAAATTTGTGAAATGTGAACTAAGCCGTCCACTCCACCAACGTTAACGAATGCGCCAAAGTCAGTTAATCGTTGCACTGTTCCTTCAACAACGTCCCCTTCTTTTAATGAAGAAATTGCTTCTTTTTTCTTAGAATCTAGTTCTAATTCTACTACCGCTTTATGCGAAAGGATTACACGATTTTTTTCACGGTCTAATTCAACAATTTTCACCGCTAATGTTTTACCTTTATAATCAGTAAAGTCTTCTACATAATGTACTTCTACAAGTGAAGCTGGAATAAAACCGCGAACACCAAGGTCCACAACTAATCCGCCATTCACAATATCTTTTACAGTAACATCAAATACATGACCAGAAGTAAATTTCTCTTGTAGTTCTACCCATGCTTTTTCTGCATCAACAGCACGTTTAGATAAGACAAGATCATCTTCTTCTAATTTAATAATTTTCAACTCTAGTGTTTGATCTAATTCTACAACATCGCTTGCTTTTTCAATATGAACGTTAGCTAATTCACTAATTGGAATTACGCCATCTGTTTTGTATCCAACATTTACAAGCACTTGTTTCTCTTCAACCTTCGTTACAGAACCTGTAACAACGTCACCAACTTGTAATTCTTTTGAATCCATAACTTCTTCATTCATTTTCTCTACCATGGAAATACCTCCCTACAGAATTGACAAAGCATTTTTTATGTATATACGAAATGAAAACAAAGTTTTCATTTGCACGTTTAAGAATTTCTCATCACATACTCTTTTTCAATACCATTCACAAGAAAATATATTAAACCTATATAAATAGTATACAGCAAAACTAGCTTGAAAAAAGTATGTTTTGAAATATAATAGCGAATATATTCTGACAGTTTTATTCCTCTTTAACTAACTTCTTACAAATCAGCTCATTTGTCAAGGAAAGAGACTCACAATTCACGTATCCTTTACATTTCTATTTAAACAAAAAAAGAAAGAGGATTATCCCCTTTCTTTATTTCGCAAACACTCCAGAAACAATGCTCATAATTTTTTGGACAACTTCTTCAATTGATAAAGAAGTCGTATCTAATTCCAATGCATCATCAGCCTTTTTTAGTGGAGAAACTTCGCGTTCTGAATCTAATTTATCACGCTGAGCAATTTCTTCTTTTAACTGCTCTAAATTAGAATCGAAACCTTTATTTAAATTTTCTAAATGTCTTCTTTCCGCTCTTTCTTCAACAGAAGCAAGCATAAAGATTTTCACTTCAGCATCCGGTAATACATGTGTACCAATATCACGGCCGTCCATTACAACGCCGCCTTTTTTCGCTAACTCTTGCTGACGACGTACCATTTCTTCACGAACAAGGCGATGTTTCGCTACAATAGATACTCGATTCGTCACATCAGGTGTACGAATTACTTCAGAAACATCTTGTCCATTTAAAAATACAAGCTGTGTATTGTCTCCTTGCTGAAACTCAATATTTACATTCTTTACAACTTCCATTAACTGCTCTTCATTTTCAACGTCTACTTTTTGTTCAAGGGCTGCATATGTAAGCGTACGGTACATTGCGCCTGTATCAATATAAACGTAAGAAAGTTCCTTCGCAACAACTTTTGCCACTGTACTTTTCCCAGCAGCTGCTGGACCATCTATAGCAATTGAAATTCGTTTATCCATCGTAACACCTCATTTTTTCACTTATAAAACAAAACGAAAAGCAGGTGTTCACCCTGCTTCTTCTCATTTGCTTCACGTCATTAAATCCTCAATTATTGTAGCATAATCCTTCATAGAAGAAAATGAAAACTACCTATTCACCTGCAAGATTTCCATTTTGTTTTTTACCATGACACCCTCATAATAAACAATTTTAGATAAATATTTCACTGATGACTTATGTATAAATAACAATTGCACAACAGAAAGACAAATGAATTGTATTATTAATATACGAATAAAAATTCTCTCCATCTTTTTCACCGCAATCCCTCCCTCCTATACTATATTTGCCCATTTCGTTTCGTGATTTTATACATCGTACATATAGCGGTTAATTTTATTGTCATTTTCGAGGCATACTTTTATACATTTCCATTGTCGAATTTACTCAAAACATGTTATGTTCTAAATGTATTTTTTTACTTGAAAGGGGTATAAGCATTGAAAAGAATCCTAGTTTTACACACAGGTGGAACAATTGCAATGGAGGAAGATAAAGAAACTGGGGTCGTACAACCAGGTGAAAAAAATCCTCTTTTAAAATTCATTCCTGATTTAGAAGGCGATGTTGATTTAATCGTTGAAGATGTGTTCCATCTACCATCTCCTCATATGACACCGAGCGAAATGTTACAATTACAAGTCATCATTGATGAAAGAGTAAAACAAGACAACATTCATGGCGTAGTCATTACGCATGGCACGGATACATTAGAAGAAACAGCTTATTTCTTAGATTTAACAGTACAAGCAACTATTCCGATCGTAGTGACAGGTGCAATGCGCTCTAGCAATGAGTTAGGTGCTGATGGTCTATATAACTTCTTATCAGCTGTAAAAGTTGCTAGTTGTGATGAAGCTGCAGAAAAAGGTGTTTTAGTCGTATTAAATGACGAAATTCATTGCGCTACAAATGTAACGAAAACACATACAAGTAATGTCGCAACATTCCAAAGCCCACAATACGGACCAATTGGAATGGTAACAAAACGCGGCGTTGTCTTCCATCACGCTTTAGTACATCACGAAACATATACGATAAACAAAGTGTCTAAAAATGTAGTTGTTCTAAAAGCATATGCTGGCATGGATGATACATTATTAGCAGCAATCGAAAATCTTCCTGTAGACGGCATTGTTATCGAAGCTCTTGGACAAGGTAATCTCCCTCCGAGAACACTACCTAGCCTAGAAAGATTATTAAATAAAGGTATTCCTGTCGTATTAGTTTCTCGCTGTTTCAACGGTATCGTTCAAGACGTATATTCGTATGAAGGTGGCGGTAAACACTTAAAAGATATGGGCATTGTATTCACATACGGCTTAAATGCACAAAAAGCACGCATTAAATTGCTTGTTGCATTAGAGAATACAAATTCTCATGAATCCATTCAAAATATGTTTATGCACGAATAAAAAGAAGCTGTCGAGGTTTTCCCGACAGCTCCTTTTTATTTTTCTCTTAATGCAATGGTTTGCGCAATCGCATCTCCATGAAATCTACCGTTCTCGATAAATATTTCATTTGCATTATTTCCAGCAGCAATGACACCTGCAATGAAAATATTTTCAGCATTCGTTTCCATTCTATCCTCTGTATAAATTGGACGTCCTGTTTCTTCATCAATCTGAACACCCATCTTCGTTAAGAAGCTATGATCAGGATGATAACCAGTCATCGCAAATACAAAATTGTTTTTGATTGTAAAAGCTTCACCATCAACTGTAAACGTTAATGTATGCTCAGTAATTTCTTTCACATGAGCCCCAAAATGCATTTGAATTGTACCATTTCGTACTAACGCCTCAAATTCCGGCAAAATCCAAGGCTTTATGCTTGGTGAATACTCACTTCCACGATACAGTACCGTTACACGTGCACCAGATTTAACAAGTTCTAACGCGGCATCTACACTCGAGTTTTTCCCACCTATAACTACTACATCTCGATCAAAATAAGGATGCCCCTCTTTAAAATAGTGAGCTACTTTCTTCAATTCCTCACCTGGAACATTCATATAATTTGGATTATCATAATATCCAGTTGCTACAACAATATATTTCGCTATATATATTTCTTTACTTCCGTCACGCTTTGTCGTCTCAACCTGAAAAACTTCTCCATCTTTTTGAACTTTCTCCACTCGCTCAAAAGCATTTACACGTACAGATTTACGTTTTACTACTTCACGATAATACGCAAGCGCTTGATTTCGAACTGGCTTACGATTTTCTGTAATAAAAGCTACATCACCAATTTCTAATTTTTCACTCGAAGAGAAAAATGTTTGATGAGTTGGATAATTATAAATGGCATTTACAATGTTTCCTTTTTCAATTACTAACGGATTTATCCCAACCTTTTGCAACGAAATTGCAGCCGCTAATCCGCACGGACCGCCTCCGATTATAATAACTGTTTCTTTCTGCATACTCGTCCACTCCTAGTCTTCTACCAATACACTATTTATAAAAACAAGAAAAAACCTACTTACAGCAGTAGGCACCTATCTTTATTGTATTCATTTTTCATATATTTGTCATCTAAACGAAACGTACATCCGATAGACATCTGCTAAAAACTGCTGAAATTTAATACCTTGTTTCCCTAATACATTCTCAGGATCAATCTTTCTAGCTGGATCAAGCGTTTTATGTGACACGATATCTTTTTTCGGATTTAAGCCAAAGTTTTGGCATAAATACGCATGATACCATGTAAAACGATTATATGCTTCCCAAAAGTTAACATCACCGCCATAACAAAGTTCCACTCCAATGGCCGCCTTATTCGCGTCATAGCCATATAAGTCATTATCCGTCGGCACACCATATCGAACATGATACGCAACTTCATTTATAGGAATAATCTCCAATATTGTTTTATCATCTATAAATGTATGCGCCGAAGCTTTCGGTTGTAATTCATTAAAGTAATCTCGATTTCCTATCGCATTGCTTCCAGGATTCCCCGTATCATGGCTTACAATAAATCTAACTTTAGTCAGAGGAATCCCTGGTCGTGAACTTCCATATCCAATATAGTTGCGCTCTATAGGAAACATTGCCATTGCTACCAACTCCCGCTCTAGAAGGTTACCTTACTTCCTTATATATGTATTCGGTAACAATGTCCTTATCGCATATTTCTTACGCGAAGAGAAAATCGAAAATATTTGAAGTGAACACCATAAACAACAAGATACTTACAGCCACTCCATAAAAACCGTAAAACCAAACACAATCTTCTTTCGTATCTAAACCGAAAAATTTATTTACCGATTGTAATAATGTGCCACGCTTGCTTTGTTTGTTTCGTAATACTTCCACTCGCTCTACAACATCTGCTGGCATCATAAATCTTTGGTCTACTGTCATTTTCATCATTTATCTCTCCTTAAAATCATTTCCGTTTTGTTTATCTAAGGAGAGTATAGCACGTTTGTTCGTATAGAACAAGCGTTCTTTTTTTATTTTATTTTTCAGCAATCCAAGTAAAAATTGAGATTACAACGGCAATAATCGGCCCTACTACAACCACACCAAATATCAAAAACAGTAGCCCTTCCCCGAACATCCGAACGATACTTATTTTTCGAGCTTTCATCGTTCTTGCAAGTTCTCCCTCTAACCTCTTAACCTTTTCTTCTAATTGTTCTACTCGTTCCAGCATTTCATTCTCCATATACAACACCTCATTCAATATTTCAACAAAAAAACGTGATTTCCTCGAAAGGAAATCACGTTTTCTCAAGATATAATATTTTATACCCAACCTCTGAAGCGGCTTGCTTCAGCCATTTTACGAACACCAACCATGTACGCCGCTAAGCGCATGTTCACTTTACGAACTTGTGCTGTTTCATAAATAGAATCAAATGATCTTACCATTACTTTTTCTAAACGTTGTTCTACTTCTTCTTCAGTCCAGTAGTAACCTTGGTTATTTTGTACCCACTCAAAGTAAGATACTGTTACACCACCAGCACTTGCTAACACGTCTGGAACAAGTAAAATTCCGCGATCTGTTAAAATTTTAGTCGCTTCTAATGTTGTTGGACCATTTGCAGCTTCAACAACGATTTTCGCTTTAATATCATTAGCATTTTCTTCTGTAATTTGGTTCTCAATTGCAGCTGGAACTAAAATATCGCAATCAAGCTCTAACAATTCTTTGTTTGAAATTGTATTGTTAAATAGCTTTGTTACTGTACCGAAGCTATCACGACGGTCTAATAAATAATCAATATCTAATCCGTTTGGATCATGTAACGCGCCGTAAGCATCTGAGATTGCAATAACTTTCGCACCTGCATCATGCATAAATTTAGCTAAGAAGCTACCAGCATTACCGAATCCTTGAACAACAACGCGTGCACCCTTAATATCAATGCCACGTTTTTTCGCAGCTTCGCGAATACAAATTGTCACACCTTTCGCTGTTGCTGTTTCACGTCCATGTGATCCACCTAATACAAGCGGTTTACCTGTAATAAATCCTGGTGAATTAAATTCATCAATACGGCTATACTCATCCATCATCCATGCCATAATTTGAGAGTTTGTGAATACATCTGGAGCTGGAATATCTTTCGTCGGACCTACGATTTGGCTAATTGCTCGTACATAACCGCGGCTTAATCTTTCTAACTCACGGAATGACATTTCACGTGGATCACAGATAATTCCACCCTTACCTCCACCATATGGTAAATCAACAATACCACATTTTAAACTCATCCAGATTGAAAGTGCTTTCACTTCATTTTCTGTTACATTCGGATGGAAGCGAATTCCACCTTTCGTTGGACCAACAGCATCATTATGTTGTGCACGATATCCTGTAAATATTTTAACAGTCCCGTCATCCATACGAACTGGTATTTTCACTGTCATCATACGAATTGGTTCTTTTAATAATTCATATACTTCGTTTGGATAACCCAATTTTTCTAACGCTTCACTAATAACAATTTGTGTTGAATTCAATAGTTCAAAATGTTGTTCCCTTTGTTGTTGTGTTTTTGTTTGAGTTCCCTTTTCGGCTACCATAGTAAGTAAACCCCCTGTAATTTCACTTGTTTAGTAAACCTTCATTGCCTAGTATACACCCTTAAATTTGGAATGCAATAGAAAACGCTAACAAATATATACAAACTATTTTATGTTGCAAGCGTTTTCACTATTATTATAGTCCTTTTATTACTTTTAGAAAAGTAAAATACTTAAATATTTAAATGTTTTTTATTTTCATCAACCATACTCCCATAAAACTGCATATTTTATTTTCAAAAAGTATGTTCGAGTATTTACAATCATCCCTTCCCTTATCCAAATAAAAACAAAACCTCAGCTTTGTTGTATTAGCTGAGGTTTTGTTTTTTCACAAAGTAATTGTGTATTTGTTCTATCGCGTTAACATCCATTAATTCTTTACCGTACTCCATGATGCGATAAATGGTTGCTGTAGACGGATTACCGTATTCCGCTAAAATAGCTATAAAATCCGCCTTTAACAATTGAATTTGTTCCTCTTCTTCCACCCAAAGATAGAAGCGCTCATCCCACGTATATAGCTTTCCGCCAGTTACACCAAGGTTATATAAGCGATTTGACAGGTTAATTACGTCATCTAGCGTAGCAAACTCATATAATATATGCTCACTTTCATCTAGAGTCACTTGCATTTCAATAAACTCGTCACGGAACTCATCATCTGTATCCATTTCTTGATTTTCTTTCGTTACAATTACAACCATCCCTTGTGCTTGTAGAGAAAACACTTCAACTGCAATCGGACCATCTGCTTCAAATCCTAATTCCTTATTTGCTTCTTGCATCATATCACGAAATAATTGCTGTACTTTCGGCGCATTTCTCCATAAATCTTCTTTCGTTAATCCTCGTTCAGATAAATCATCAAATGTTAGAAAAATTTTTATCTTATTGTAATTTAATCGTTCCAGCCTCATCTCATACCCTCCCTACGTAACCAATGCATCTAATTTTATTATATGAAATAGAAAATAGATGGTTCTTTTCGAACAACTATTCCGATATTTTTAACCATTCATCCCATTCTTCTTTCGTATCACCAATTAAGATTGTTTCAATGTCCAACTGGTTTAGAACGCCTAGCTTTCCGATAAATCCAACAGAAAGAGATTCCCTTTTTTCTTGTAATAAATTTATAAAGTTCATCGTCTTTTTCATATCTTGTTCGTCAGCAAAAGATACAAATACATATTTCGGCTGTATTTCCTCTACCGCTGACAACATACCATCTTCAGCTAAGCTTGTCCTAATATATATCGCCTCATATCCTTTTAAGCGTAAATAAGTTGAAAAAATAAATCCTTTCAATGCATTCTTTTCTAACACAATAACTTTGTGTAAAGAGGAAAACATTGAGGCATTGTGATACACCATCCCTAGACGCGTTTGTAAAAATGATAGTGCATATTGGAATTGCACCATTGAAATCTCATTATTATTTTTTGACGTTAATAATTTGTCTGTCACTCGAAGAACGATACTAGCAACAACCTTTTCTGTTGAATATATACTAAAAGCTTCGTTTAATAATGCAGCAATTGTAATTTCATCAAATTTTAACAAAGCTTGTAGCAAATCGTCCACTAAAACAACTTCTTTATCGAAATGTATCTCTTTTTGAACTGTACTCGGCAAACGATTCTCTTCTAATAACTGAACTGCTTGTCCAATCATCATGCCGGAAGAAACTTTTTCCATTAACCATTTTAAAATTTGAATATGCTCTTCTGTATATAAACGATGCCCAGCTTGATTTCGCTTTGGGGCAATAATTTGATATCGTCTTTCCCATGCACGAAGCGTGCTCGGCTGAACTCCAATTATATTCGAAACAGCTTTTATATTATATTTCCCACTAAGAGTTGGCATCATTTCCCTCCGCACAATGTAATGATATGTGTTTGAGCAGGTGCTCGGAAACGAAGTGGTATCAATGTTGTTCCGTACCCATTACTAACAAAGAGAATCGTATTCAAATGGTTATATACGCCACCTTTTAAATATTTTTTAGATGGGAATAATCGGATTTGTCCTCCATGCGTATGTCCACTTAACACAAGTGAAATCTGTTCATTTCCAGACATTTTTTTTATTATATCAGGGTTGTGACTAACTAGGATACGAAAACCATCTTCTTTACAATCCGCCAATGCCAAATCTAGACGATCACGGTGCAATCCAACATCATCTATACCGAGCAAACAAATTTTCTCTCCTAATTCAGACTCAAATACCACTCTTGTATTATCTAAAACTTTTACGTTATTTTCTAATAATAACGCATCTAATTCATGATATTCTATCTCATAATCATTGTTTCCCCACACAAAATATACAGGACCTATCTCTCTTAACTTTTGAATATTCGCAGAGATTTTTGATAAAGAGACACCTTTCTCTGCTAAATCTCCTCCGATAATTACAATATCTACTTTTCCTTTTACTTGTTCAATTAACAAATTCGAAATGACTCTTCTATGAATATCAGAAATAAAAAACACATTTACTTTTTGAAAACTTTTCGGAAATTCTTTAAATACTAAAGTATGTTCCAACACCTTATTACGCATCGCTTCTTTATACATCACAAGAAGTAATAAAATCCCCATGCCTATGAGAGTACTGAATAATATAATCCATATCATATTTTTGACTCCCCTCCTCATAAAGATAATCCTAGGCTTTTATAACAAACTGTGATCGCTTAACTCACTAGCTTTCTTGCTTTGTGGACTTATCTTTTATCGGAATTTTTAATTCTTGACCTGCACTCACTTCATCTTCTTGCAAGTTATTATACTTTTTAATTACTTCAATTCCATTTCCATCTGAAAAATATTGCTTCGCTATACTTTCTAAAGTTTCTCCCTCTTTCACAGTATGCGTTATTACTTTTTCAGACTGTTTCTGCGACTCAGATTTAGCTGAATCAAAGAAGATTACTTCAAACGCACTTTTTCCGGCATTATTACTATCACCCTTCACCTGAATATATTTATCCGTGTACCACAAAATACTAATTGGCAGCAGAATGAATAGAAATGTTAAAACCCGGACGAAAATGTGATTTATTTTAAACTTTTGTTTTTTCTCTTTATTTCTATGAATTTCACTACGCGGCGGTAAACTTTCTTTTTCTTCCACTCGCTCAACTTCTAATTCCTCTTCAAAATCAGGAATTCGTTTCCTCATGTTGTTCACCACCACCTTCCATTTATTTTCTTAATTGGAGTCCCATTATAAAATCAACAAGAAAGTGTGCAAAGATTGTTATAAACAAATTTCCTGTCCATTCAAATACATAACCAAAGACAAAACTAATGAAACAGACGAAACAAAACAAAAATGGCTTTGTTATATAACGAATATGTAACACTGCAAATACGAAGCTCGCAATTACAATTCCAAAATGAGTCTGCACTACACCTCTAAATAAAAACTCTTCTGCAAAACCAATTAAGAACGTAATAACGAGTAAATGCAGAACGGACATTCCTCGAAACATCTTATCGTTAATACCACCATCATCAAACCAAGACTCCGGAAACACTCGCATTGCAACATAATCTAATAACACAATACCAATCGCTAACAAACCACCTATAATAAGTATAGATACTGGTTCCCATTTCCATAAATTAAAGACTTCTTTTACATCTTGAAATAATATATATGCCAGTAAACAGCCAATACCGATAATAATTAACTGTGTTATATATAGATTCAGCCTTATTTCCTGCGGACTCATATCTTCAACATTATGCCTTTGAATGTTCATCATTCCTCCATCTTTTCTAGGCCGAAAAGCTTTTGTAACTCTGTTTCCCAATTATAGTCGAAATCCGATTGTTGCGCTCGTCTTTTTTTATAATCTTCTTTTGTAATACCGCAATAATCGCAGCAATTAATTAACTCTTGCTCTTTCTTATAACCGAACTGTTGCAGCACATATTCACGTCTACATCCTTTAACTTGTATCCATGACTTCATATTTTCTAGCTCACTATATTTATTACGCAACCTTATTTCTACTTCAGCTATTAATCGGTTCATGATTTCATCTGACAAACCTTCTAATAATAATCTTCGTTGTTGTATAATTCCAACCTGTTCGAGATGATAACGAACGAAACGCCAATATTGCTCATTAAATCTTGCTGCATTATAACAAATTTCTTCTACATCTTCTATTGGTAATTCTTTCGTTTGAAACATTCTTTCTTGTAGTAAAGAAAATAAAAATTGTATTTGTGACTTACTTGGCAATTCATCCTCAATGATTGAAATTGGTAAATCATGATCCAACGGACTACATAATAAAATAGCTATACTCGGTTCGCCATCTCTTCCAGCTCTTCCGATTTCTTGTAAGTAAGAAGCTATATTAGTTGGATAATGAAAATGAATAATATATCGCGTATTCGCCTTATTTACCCCCATACCAAATGCACTTGTACATATTACAAGTTGCAATTGATCGTTCATAAACTGCTGTTGAATTAACATACGCTCTTCATGTTCCATACCACCATGATAAAAAGCTACACCAGTAACACCTTTCCCTCTCAAGTATTCCGTTAACCTTTCTGTCCACGCTCTACTTGAGCAATATACAATCCCCGGCCCTTGTAAATACATCACCTGCTCTAAAAGCGTCTCTTTCTTTTCTTCTATCGTCTCTACAAATTGCACATCCATTGCAATATTAGGACGGTCAATAGAGTATACATGTTCCGCAGCACCCTTTAAATTTAAACTATCTGCGATATCCTGCAGTACCCCTTTTGTCGCTGTGGCTGTCAATGCTAATACTGTAGGAGAACCAATATTTTTAATAACTACATTTAGTCTTTTATAGTCCGGTCTAAAATCATAACCCCATTGAGAAATACAATGAGCCTCATCAACAACAAATAATGAAATATGAATTTTCTTCAATTCCCTAATTAATAACTCCGACTGTAACATCTCTGGTGAAACAAAAATAAATTTATATGAAGATAATTTTTTCATCGCTTCTCTTTTTTCATTTAATGTCCGAAAACTATTAAATGCTATTACTCGGTTTTTCACAACATACTTTAATTGTGTCACTTGATCTTCCATTAAAGATAATAACGGTGATACAACAAGCACTGTTCCTTCTCGCATAAGCCCTGGAAACTGATAGCACATAGATTTCCCTCTTCCAGTCGGAAGCATTGCTATCACATCTTTTCCTTCTAATAAATCTGTAATTACTCCTTTTTGACCTGGACGAAATTCAGAATATCCAAACCACTTATATAAATATTCTTCAAGTTTCATTTACACCCTCCATCCGCGCTAATACAAGACGAACTTCAAAATAAGAAATATCTTCTCCAACCGCTTGTTTCAAAACACGTAACTTCCGCGTTTGCAATGCTTCAATTACTTTTATTACTTTGTCTATCTTTTCTTTTTCCATAAACATTTCAATAGAAAAATCTTTTTCTCGCAAAGCAATTTCAACAAAATGATCTTCTATCGTTGCAACCTTTAAATTCCGAATCGTCGCTATTTCTTCTAAAGAACGTCCTTGCCTCCAAAAATTATATGTTTTTTTCGTGGATAAACTAAATAATTCAGCTCTCTCATTTGGATAAGATATAATTTCAGCTAATAGTGGAAATTCATTTTCTTTATCACGAACTTCTTGTATAAAGAAATGCATTGTACCCCAAAATAAAAAATACACCCTGAATATATCTTGTTTCGTAATTTCTGCTAATTGTTGCAATGTACAACCAATACGTTCATAACCCGTTAATCGATATGTTACAATCGTCGCTTCTATCGCATTACTCTTTTCTAAAAGATTCTGTACTTCCGTCCATAGTTTTCTCGCCAACTCACTTCTCTTATATGGCCTTCCTGTTAGAAAACGTTTCACCCACATCATTATTTCTGTATCTTGCTGAATTGGAATAAACCTCGTATTATTCTGTTGTAAATTGGATATGGTTTGAATAATCAATGATAATCTTTTCCAAAATGTTTCACCTAATTCACCGTAATGTAAACCATGCAAATGTGCTGGAAAAGCATAAACTTCCTCCCATTTATGTAACTGCATTTTACCCGTAGGTGTTAACACATATGTATTTTCATGTATTTCTTGAATAAAATCCGCTTGCAACAACTTTGCAACTTCACCATCATAGTCATTTCTATTCAATGATTTATATATTCCGAACAAAAATGAAATTCGGAACATATTTCCATCTTGTAAAGTTTGCGAAGAACGTTTGCCCTTTAGTAAATAATAAATAGAAGAAACGGTTCTCTCACCATTCAATTGTTTTAAACAATGCAACAAAGTATATTGTATTTGCATGACCGCTTCCACCTTCCAATCTTAACTTCATTCTTTTCAGTACAATTACACTATCTACTGTCGCTCATTAAACTTATCATATAAGAACTATATACTTGTATATAGTCTATTGTATCAAACGAAATCATATTTACGTATTTTGAAAATCTTATGACATAATTCAAAAATAAGTTGACACTCTAATTGATAAGCATTATCATTATAATTTTATGTTGAAAAGTTTTACAAACCGTTTTACAATAAGGTTATAATTTTTATGGCGAGCTTTTCACATACATATTATCAGGAGGGAAAAAAGATGGCAAAATATACAATCGTTGATAAAGATACTTGTATTGCATGTGGTGCTTGTGGCGCTGCTGCACCAGACATTTATGACTATGATGATGAAGGTATTGCATTTGTAACATTAGATGATAACCAAGGTATCGTTGAAATTCCAGATGTATTAATTGAAGATATGATGGATGCATTCGAAGGCTGTCCAACTGACTCAATTAAAGTTGCTGACGAATCATTCGACGGAGACGCTTTAAAATTCGAATAGTCTTTTATTAACTTCAAAAAATGCCCCTCATATTGATGAGGGGCATTTTTTGTATCTAAATTTTATTTTCCTTAATAAAAAACCATTAGTAGTTTCACACTACTAATGGTTTTAATATATATTATGCATTTTTCATTTTTGCAAACACCCATACTTTCAGGCGTGAGAATAATGCTACAAATACAATTGTTACAACAATCCCTTTAATTAAATTAAATGGTAAGATTGCCGTTACAACCGTTGTTCTTATGGTTTCGCTAGACATAGCCGGTGAATTTAAAAACCAAGTGTAAGCCGGGAATATGATGATGTAGTTTAATACACTCATAATAAGTGCCATTGTAATTGTCCCTAGCATTAATCCTGTAGTTAAACTCTTCACAGTACGATACTTTCTAAATAAGAAAGCTGCTGGTCCAATAAATAAACATCCTGCAATAAAGTTTGCAATTTCTCCAACTGGTACTCCCGTTAAACTCCCTTGAATCCCGTAATGTAAAATGTTCTTTATCGCCTCTACAATCACTCCTGCTACTGGTCCAAAGATAATTGCTGCAATTAAAGCTGGTACATCACTAAAATCAATTTTCAAAAATGGCGGAAGCCCTGGGAACGGGAAATCCAACATCATTAGTAAATATGCAATACTACTTAGCATCGCTACACTCACCATCTGCACTACACTGTTTTTTTGTTTCATCTTTCTCTCTCCTTTTCCATCGATCATCTCATGGAAAGTGGAAAGGTTCTGCTATGCCTGTTTTTCATAGAACGAAAAAACCCTTTGTGTTTTACACAAAGGGAGAATTTAAGGCACATCAAACAGACGTTCAAATCCATATCTTTTTTGAACGCTTGAACCTCCATCTTCTCCCATCCAGACTATACTGTCGGCTTTGGAATCACACCAAATCCTGCCTTAACGGCTCGCGGGCTTAGAACAAAATCATAAATAGTTCATCACCGCCGGTCGGGATTTTCACCCTGCCCCGAAGATAGACCGATATTCTATTTTCCCCTTCATTATACAACAACCTCATAACATTGTGAACTAAAAAATTGTAACTTATTTAAAATTAGTTATTTATTTTTCATAACAACAAATAAATTGCGAGATATTTTACAATACAATCCATATTTTTTTATTATTCGGCATTTCTCTTTTGGATTACCTAGTCATATATAATTAAAAGTGATAAGATATTGAATTGTTAAGATAAGAACATTTTCTGAGTTATGGAGGAAATGTCATGAAAAAAGAAAAGAGACATTCTATTCGAGAAGCAATGAAAAAAAACTTAAGAAAAGAATACTTTTACTTAAAAAAAGAATTACTTTTCTACTGCCCAATTGATTTAGGCACATTCTCAAATGAGACATACTATGCTACTTTCGATGAAGATGGCATAAGTATTTATCAGTATGATAAAAAAACAGAAAGTAAATTAAAATTGTGTGAGCGTCATCCGTGGAAGAGTTGGAATAAAGTGAAGATTGATCACTATTTGACAACTTCTCAATTTATTTTTCAGGGTGAGCGAAATTGGATCTTATCTCTTTTTCAAAAAGGAAAAGAAGCCCAAAAAATTATTGAAGAGCATACATCTTTACAAACAGAAGTTGTTTCCCGCTCTTTCTTAAAAAAACTTCCTGGTTTTCGTTCTAATACACCACTGAATAAATACATCGGTAGTATTTGTTACACTGCACTTATTGCATTTTTATTAAAATGGATGATTCCATTTCAAGCACCACAAATCGCCCTGTATTCTATTTCGATTGGTTGTATGCTTCTTGGCCTACTTTGTTTGACAATCGGTTTAATTGAACCGACTATCGTACTGTTTCGAACAAAAGAGAAAACAAGAACAAAAGTTTTTTACTTGTATAGCTATTTGGCTATTTCTGGATTTATATGTGTCTTTATTTTTTGGTAAAAGAAGCCGTCCCAAAATAAACTTTGGGACGGTTTTCTTTTAGATATAGATGCTCTGATTCACTCAATAGTTCTAGCAAAAGCGCCCATATAATTTCATTTACATTGAACATTATTTAAGAAGAACATAAATTTGTTCAAAGTTTAATTTTTGAGACGTTTCCTTTACTTAACATATAATTGTTGATTAGGATAAATTAGCTCTTGCTGCAATCCATTTTTTTCTTTAATTTCCTTAAGTGTCATACTAAATTTCCGTGCAATACTAACTAAAGTATCCCCTTTTTGTACGACATATAATGACGAAGAAACAACTTCATTTCTTTGTTCACTTAAAACAAGCAATGGGTTCATCGCATTCTTTTTCGCCATCGTCCATCTTCCTTGATGAAGTTCTAAATGTAAGTGTGCACCTCGCGATTCTCCCGTGTTCCCTACTTCTCCAATTTTTTCTCCTTTTGAAATATAATCTCCTTGTCCCACATATCTCTTATTTAAATGTGCATATACAGCCTCATATTCTCCGTGTTTAATAAATACAACATTTCCATAACTACTCGAATAATAAGACCTCGTTACCTTACCATCTTGGATAGCTGCCACAGGCGTTCCAATTGGCGCAGCTACATCAATACCATAGTGTTTTCCATGCCTTGTCCCAAAATAATCACTTATCTGACCTTCAACAGGCCATGTCCATCGATTTTCTTCTGCATAAACATGTAATTGAGATACAAACAGTATACTCAATAGCATGACGCCGCATTTTAAAACTTTCATATACATCCTCCGTTTTCTAATTACCACTATACCTTCTCTATTTTGGTATATTACAGAAAAAAGTATACAAAAAAAAAGAAAGTGAATTACTCCACTTCCTTCTCTTTCTTATCACGAAAAACTAATGCACTACGGTTATACTCCACATCTTTCACTTGTAATCGAGCATTTATTACTCGAGCTATTGCAAACAAATAATCAGATAATCTATTTACATACTTTAAGACAACTTCATTTATTTTCACTTCTTTTTGCAATGATACTATAGAGCGTTCTGCTCTCCTTACAACAGTACGTGCAATATGAATAGTAGCCGCCGCCTCGCTACCTCCTGGCAAAATAAAGCGTTCTAATGGCGGGGCTTTCTATATACAAATCAATCTTTCTTTCTAAGCTTTCAACCATCTCAATTGTCACCTTATAAGGAATTTTTTGTTCCACTATTGCCAAGTCTCCTCCGCAATCAAATAGCTCATGTTGAATATTTTCGAGCTCATTGTAAATATCTCTATAAGTCCCGCCTTGAAGCTTAGTCATTGCATATCCGATATGAGAATTCGCCTCGTCTATTGTTCCATACGCTTCCACACGGATATCATCTTTATCAACCCTACCGCCTATTACACTTGTCGTTCCTTTATCTCCTGTTTTTGTATATAATTTCATTTCTTCACAGCACCTCTCTTGTTATTCTTTATTCGAGCAACATAGAAAAAAGTTCTACCATTCTTTATTTAATTGAGTTTACAAAAAAATAAAAAACAGCAGAACTTTATTCATTATCAACTTTAAAAACACATATCTAAATTATACGATTCGGTAAATAGACAGAAAATGTAGTTCCTTCTCCAACAACACTTGATACAGAAATTTTACCATCATGGCCTTGCACAATATTTTTCGCAATCGCAAGCCCGAGTCCTGTTCCACCCTTTTTCCCACGTGTTCTTGCTTTATCAGCTTTATAGAAACGATCAAATAAAAATGGAATATCCTCTTCTGGAATGCCTGCACCCGAATCTTGTACTTCAAAAATGAGGCCATTATTTTTCGTATCAATTACAAGCGTTACATGTCCGCCTGCGTTTGTATGACGTATTGCGTTATCAATTAAATTCGTCAATACTTGTTCCATACGATCTGCATCAAACGGGTATTGTTCAATTGGATCTTTGAAATCAACCGTTAACGCGACCTCTTTATCCTTTGCAATCCCTTGGAATTTACGACCTATTTTTTCAACGAAAGGATGAATATCAACTTCACCTATATGTAACTCTACATTACCACTTTCCATGCGTGCTAAATCTAATAATTCATTTACAAGTTTACCTAAACGAACGGATTCATCATAAATGATTTGAACAAACTCATTAATTTCTTCTTTCGTTTGCACAATATCATCTAAAATCGCTTCACTATACCCTTGCAGCATTACCATTGGTGTACGAAGTTCATGCGATACATTCGCAATAAAGTCTTGACGCATCTTTTCAAGACGGCGTTCTTCCGTCATATCTCGCAGTACCGCTACAGCTCCACGAATTTTCGTTTGATTGTAAAGCGGCGTCATAAGAACTACATAGTTCCCTTTTTGTAAATTAATTTCAACAACTTGTTGTTGTTCACTTTCTACAACAAGATGGAATAGTTCCACAAGTTCAGAAGGTAGTTTTTTACTTAGCTCTATCTCTTTTTCTTCTTGCCAAACTTGTAAGAAATGTTCGGCCGGCGGATTGATTACTACAACTTCACCTTCTTGATTTAATGTAATAACCCCATCTGCCATACTACTTAAAATACTAGCTAACTGTTCTTTCTCTTGTTGCAAGGCGTTCATATTAAACTTCAACTGTTTTCCCATTTGATTTAAGGCCGTTGCAAGCTCACCAATCTCATCCTGAGATACCATAGGAGCTTTCGCATCAAACTTCCCACGCGACACTTCAAAAGCAACCTCACGCATTTTACGAAGTGGTGCTGTAATTCGAGTAGATAAGAAGAACGCAAAGAAAGTTGTTAATATAATCGCAATTCCAGCCGATAAGAAAATAAAATCAGTCGTTCTTTCCATACCTTGTATCGGTACTTGTAAAGATTCATATACGAACACTGCACTTTGATTTTTTGATTGCACTGGTTTTCCGACGATCATAATATCATTTTCGGTGTTTTTATTCTTCCTACTATTAGACGCTTTTCTAATGTTATTCTTAATTTCTTTTTTGTCTGTAAACACAGCCGCTAATTCTTTATCTTCTTTTAAGTCATCCATTGTAAGAGTGACTAATCCTTCTTGTTTCGGTGAAGAAGAAATTTCTTTACCATCTTCTACAATAATAATCCTTGAAAGTGGATCAGAGAATTTGTAAGCGATATTCTCAATCGTTTTTACATCGGCACCTTCTTCAATTAACTCTGAAACACTTGTTGCGACTTTTTGAAGCCTAGCTTCACTCATATCAACATAGTATGTTCTAAAAAACTGTGAAAGTAAAATCGCAACAAATCCAAGCACGAACGAAACGAGAAGTAATATGGTCATCCATAACTTCCCTACTACACTTCTCCAAAGCATCAGTCGTTCACAACCTCAAATTTGTAACCTACACCCCAAACAGTAACAATCATTTTCGCTGCATCTGGTGATTTTTTGCTTAACTTCTCACGTAAACGTTTTACATGTGTATCAACTGTACGTAAATCTCCGAAGAATTCATATTGCCATACTTCTTTTAACAGTTGCTCACGATCGAATACTTTATCAGGAGCTTTCGCTAAAAATAATAGTAACTCATATTCTTTCGGCGTTAAGTTTACTTCATTACCATCTGCAGTAACACGGTGTGCATCGTTATCAATTGTTAAGTGCGGGAATACAGTAACATCTTTTGTCGTTGTATCTTGTGTAAAGAATGTTGTTGGTACAGCACGGCGTAATACCGCTTTCACACGTAGTACGACCTCACGTGGACTAAATGGCTTTACAATATAATCATCTGTTCCAACTTCAAATCCTTGTACTCTATTTACTTCTTCACCTTTTGCTGTCAGCATAATAATTGGTGTCGCTTTCTTCTCACGAACCCCTTTACATACTTCAATGCCATCTTTACCAGGCATCATAAGATCTAATAAGATTAAATCGTAATCATTTTGCAACGCCATTTCTAAAGCTGTATCACCATTATCTGCTTCTTCAATCGTATATTGTTCTCTTTCTAAGTACATTTTCAATAAACGACGAATGCGATCCTCATCATCTACAATTAAAATTCTTGATTCATTTTCCATCTCTACCCGCTGCGCACTCTCACCTCAGCGGTTCACACCTACCCTTCTTTAACTATTATGTTGCGCTATTCTCGTTTATTTAAGCAATCTTCTAAATGTTTCACTTCCCATATTATGCTTCACAAGAATAATAAATTTTGTTCAATTTTTTTCCAAAACTATGTATTTTTTTTGAACAGCATATAATGTCCTCGACATCATTTTACAAAATCAACCGCTACTTTGTCATGTTTTTCTCAAAAAAGAAGAAAAGTTGACAAAAATAAAATAGGAGAGTGACATGCACTCTCCTATTTTATTTCTCTATGCATATGAATGTAAACCGGCAATAATTAAGTTTACTACAATAAAGTTAAACATAATTATTGCAAAACCAATTACTGCAAGCCAAGCTGATTTCTCTCCATGCCATCCTTTTGATAGGCGTAAATGTAATACTGCTGCATAAAAGAGCCAAGTGATAAGTGCCCAAACCTCTTTTGGATCCCAGCCCCAAAAACGTGTCCACGCTATTTGTGCCCAAATCATCGCAAAAATTAATGCACCTAATGTGAAAACTGGGAATCCAATTGCAATAGATCGATATCCGATTTCATCTAGTAGATCACTATTCGTATTCTTTACTAACGGCTGAAGTGCCGCCGATACTCGCTTCCGTAAAACAAGTCTTAATACAATATACAGTAACGTTCCTACTAACACTGACCAAATAACAGTATTTAATTTTTTCGCATTTACAATCGCTGGAACTTCAACTGCCGGTTCTAATTTATTTTCTGTCAGTAACTTCCCTTCATGCGGTCCAACTAAGGCCGGAAGATTGTACTTCATTTCCAGTTGTTGTTCATTTTTATCAATCCATTGAAACTTCGCTTCATATTTCATACTAGAAAATACCGTTGTCACTCCAATAAACCCAACCGTACAAACAAGCGTGAATACGACCGTTTCTAACCAAAATGTACGTTTGCTTCTCGTTGATTGATCTACATTTTTCAATAAATACATAACGCCCGTAATAAAACTAATCGCTAAGATTGCTTGTCCTGCTGCTGCAGTCGTCACGTGAATATGTAACCAATTACTTTTTAAAGATGGAATGAGCGGAGATATTTCCCTCGGAAACATACTTGCATAGGCAATTAATAAAAGCGCAACTGGTAATGCAAATAGTCCGATTATACTTACACGGTACATAAAATACATGACAATAAATGCTCCTACAAGCATCATGCCGAAAAATGTACCGAATTCAAAAAAGTTACTAACTGGCGCATGCCCTGATGCAATCCACCTTGTAACAAAATATACTGTTTGTGCTATAAACCCTAAAATTGTAATCGTTATTCCTACATTTGCCCATTTATGACCCTTTTCTTTAATGGCTCCCCCAAAAAATAGAGTCGCAATTAAATATAAAATAAATGCGGTAAAGAGAAAGTTACTACTTATTTGCACCATATCGTTTCCCCACCTTAACTAATTTTTTTATCAATTACTTTATCATTTGGCTGTGGAATTGCTGTACCTTCTATTACTCTTTCAATATCTTTCTTTAAACCGAACCAATTTTTATTTGTATGCCCTGCAATCCACCATTCATCATTAACACGTTGTATCCAAATACGGCGATGATTCCAATACATACCTTGAATGACACCAACCATAAATATAAATCCTCCAATGCCGAGAATCCAAAGCGTTAAATCTTTTCTTACAGTAAGTGCTGTTGCATTTTGCATTTCCACACCTGCGAAGGACATTTTATATTTGTTATTCCCATCTGGTTCTATATTTTGCTGAATACCAACAAAACTCACTTCACCATCTGGCGTTTCAGGTGTAAACATTTTAAATACAAATGCAGGATTGTTTGGTAATTTCGTTTTTGTATTTGGTTTTCCATTCTCATCAAAATAAAAATCAGGAAAATAGCTTAATAGTTCTAAAGAATAACTATTTCCTAAATCATATTTTTCCTTAGGGTTCGTTAAATCTACTTTAATCGGTCCCCACTTTTGATTATTTTCTTTATTTTGCAAGTGAAAGGACATACTTTTAAATTCACTTTCTTTATAATCCACTTGATACACTGCAAATTGATCAAATTTCAGTGGTTCATTCACTCGAATTTCCGCTTCTTTTACTTTTTCTAATTTCGGTTTTTGTCCTGCTATATTTTCTCCTACTGCTTTATATAATACGGCATTCGTTTGGAAGTTTTTCGCAATCATTTTATCGCCTACACGATCAATCGCTTCCTCAAAAACTTCCTTGTCCTTACTTTTATCATAAACTTCTTTTATAAATTTTTCGTTTTTTAAGTAGTATTGTCCATCCGTCCCTGGTATTTCTTTCGTTTCACCGTCACGTAACCAAAGTGCTTCGTCTACGTACATACTCGGTAAAAAACGAAGCATCGCACCGAATAAAAAGATAATAAGACCGATATGATTCACATATGGACCCCAACGCGAGAAGCGTCCCTTTTCTGCTAAAACGTTTCCGTCTTCCACTTTCACGTTATAGTTTCTTTTCTTTAAATTCTTTTGCACTCTTTCCAGGTCACCATCTTGCGGTGTACCAGTCCCATATAATCTCTGTCTCTTTAAAAAGCTAGGATGTCTTTTTACGCCTTGCTTTTTTAAAGCTTTATAAAGTGGAATAACGCGGTCTAAACTACATATCACAAGAGAAATACCGATAGAAGCAATCAAAATCATATACCACCATGAACCGTATAAATTATTAAACCCTAATTGATAGTATAATTGTCCTAAAAATCCGTATTCTTGTTTATAATATTCAGCTGGTGCAATCCCTGGAGTTATGTACATTTCTTGCGGAAAAATAGTTCCTATCGCTGATGCAGCTAAAGTTATTACGATTAGCCATACACCCACTTTTACAGAAGAGAAAAAACTCCAAATTTTATCGACTATCGTTTTTGTCTGCGTGAGAGATCTCCGTGCACTCCCCTCATAGCGCATATCCAATAGTTTTGTATTTTCATTGCTTTCAAATGGTTTCCCGCAAGCTTCACAAAAAACGGTTCCTATCGGATTAACATGTCCACATTCACATTTAATTTCTTTCAACACTCTCACCGCCCCTGTATCTATATGTACTATTGTATATTCTAACCTCAAGTTACCGCAATACTCAGAATTTTTAAACCAGAGGCGCTACAGACACGTACCTCTTATGTAAAGGCTTTCTTTATTACGGAGTAATTTTCTTTAAATACCCTTCTAACTGTTCTTTCGTTTGTTCCCCTATAATTTGCTCCACTACTTTTCCATCTTTATCAATCAAAAAACTTGTCGGTAATGGACCTACGCCATATGTTCCTATAATCTTTTGTCCTTTATCAATGGCAACTGGGAATTTCAAACCATATTGGTTCACAAAGTTCTTTACTGCAATATCCGTTTCATCTGCATCTAACGCTATGATTTCAACGCCTTTTTCTTTATACTTTGGATATAATTCATTCATATAAGGCATTTCTTTTTCACAAGGTTTACACCACGTGCCCCAAAAGTTTAAAAATACACCTTTTCCCTTTAAATCTTTTAGTTCAATTTTCTTCCCTTCTAAATCCGTCACAACAAAGTTAGGTGCTTCTTTTCCGATTTGCATTTTCTCTTTATTAGCAAAGAATCCTTGATAAAGGGTAAATCCTACAGCACCACATAAAATGAGTAGAATAGTAACGCGAAATAATAAGCGATTTTTCTTCATATTACCTCTCCTCTCCTCGGTACATGTTATGTATTATCTTCTGTAAATGTTGTATGAATAAATCACCAGCAGAGCACTCCACTGGTGAATTTTTAACTCTATAGCTTATCTTGGCTTTGTAGAAGCAAGTGCGCGTAATTGTTTCACCTCATGTGGTGTCAATTCTCTCGCATCACCAGGTCGCAGGCTTCCTACTTCTAAGAAAGCATAACGTTCACGTTTTAATTTCACTACTTTACAGTCTAACGCTTCAAACATACGACGTACTTGACGATTACGTCCTTCATGAATTGTTAATTGTACAATAGCCATCTCTTTACGCTTGTCCCAAGAAATAATTTTCACACGTGCTGGTGCTGTTTTACCGTCTTCTAACGTAACACCGCGTTCTAACATGCGAATTTTCTCACCTGTTAATGGACCTTTTATTTTTGCAACATACGTTTTTTCAACTTTATATCTAGGATGCATTAATACGTTTGCGAAGTCCCCATCGTTTGTCATTAATAATACGCCAGACGTATCATAATCTAAGCGTCCGATTGGGAATAAACGTTGTGTAATTTCCGGGAAAAAGTCCGTTACAACACTTCTTCCTTTATCATCTGATACACTTGAAATTACGCCAGTTGGTTTATATAGTAAAAAATAAACAGGTTCTTCTTTTTCAAGAGGGATGTTATTTACTTCTACTTTATCTTGAGGAGTTACTTTTGTCCCTAACTCCTTCACTATTTTCCCATTAACTTTCACTTTTCCTTGCTGAATTAATTCCTCAGCCTTTCTTCTCGATGCAATACCTGCTTGCGCAATCACTTTTTGTAATCGTTCCATTTCTTTTTTTCACCTCGAATTTATCTTACCTTACATTAGAAAGACTTGGCAACCGCATACGCTTTACGGCTATTCGCTTCATCTTACTTAAACAACATAGCGATGATAATAAACATATAAAGGTCAAATCATGTTTTTACCCTTTATTATTGTCCATATTTTTCATATTTCTCACAATAAAAGTTCATCATTTTGTCAAAAATACCACATAAAAAAACCACTATTAAGCTCTACACCTTAATAGTGGTCGTATACGTATTATAAGCGAAATAGTGTAAAAAATGAATAGTATTACTGAAACAATAAAGAAACGAATACAATTGAGCATATAATCCCGATTAAATCTGCAAAAAGTCCTACTTTTAGTGCATCCCCCATTTTTCTAATCCCAACCGCTCCAAAATATACAGTTAAAATATAGAAAGTCGTATCTGTGCTCCCTTGCATCGTAGAAGCCAATCTCCCAATAAAAGAATCTGGCCCATATGTAGCAATTAAATCGGTCGTAATACTTAAACCAGCAGAGCCTGAAATAGGGCGTATAAGTGCTAATGGCACAATTTCTGCTGGAACATGGATTAAATCTAACATTGGCTTCATTACCGATATCATTGCGTCTAACGCACCTGAAGACCGGAATATAGAAATAGACACAAGCATTCCAACCATAAATGGTAAGATAGAAATTGCAATTTGAATCCCTTCTTTTCCTCCCTCAACGAACGATTCATACGTCGGCACTTTCTTTATCGTGCCATATAAAAGGATAAAACCAATTACACAAGGGATTACCCATAAGGAAATTGTATTTACAATACTCATTTTTTCCGCCCCTTTCTACTCCTTCTTCGGTAAAAATAGCGGTCAATCCAAATTGCTCCAATCATAGAAAGTACTTGTGCAATAAATGTTACCCCAACAATTTCAGTAGGATTCGCTGATTCATACGTCATTCGAATCGAAATGACTGTCGTAGGAATTAATGTAATAGCTGATGTATTTAATGCTAGAAACGTCACCATAGAACGGCTCGCCGAATCCTTTCCTCCATTTAACTCTTTCAGTTGTTCCATCGCTTTAATGCCAAGAGGGGTTGCTGCATTACCTAGACCAAAAAAGTTTGCCATCATATTTGATAGAATAAATCCCATGGACGGATGATCCTTTGGTATTTCTGGAAACAACCTTTTTACTATCGGCATAAAAAGTGTAACTAATTTTTTTAACAATCCGGCTTCCTCTGCAATTTTCATTAAACCGAGCCAAAATACTAAAACACTAATAAGTCCTATACAAATCGTTACCGCATCTTTTGCTCCGTCAAATACAGCTTTATTCACTTCTTCCATCGTTCCATTTATCATGGCGTATACAATCCCAATGACAGCCATCGCTACCCATACGAGATTAACCATCGTTCCCAACACCTATCATGTAAGAAAAAATTTCTTTCACATTATTCCAGTAAAGTCCTGTTGTAGCTACTAACTTCCGTTTACTATAAAATAAATTCCGTTCCCCAACTTTCTCATTGCCAACATAAACATCTGTCTTTCCAACCTTTACTCCATCCTCAAGCTTTATACTTTTATCGAGTTCAACTTTTAATAATACGTTCTTTCTTTCCTCTTCAGTTAACGGCACGGAAAAACTATTTTTCGTATAAACATGGTTGGCATACTTCTTTTCATTTATTTCAGCAATTGCTCCTTGTCCTAAAACTTTCGTTTGTTTAAAACGTTCAAAACCTTTATCAAACAAATTCATATGATCATCCCAATCACTAGAAGCACTCAAAGTTACGACAATTAAATCTAGTCCACCTTTTGATGCCGTTGTCACAAGCGTTCGCCCAGCTTTCTTCGTAAAGCCTGTTTTTCCTCCTGTTGCAAATTCATAATAAGACGTTACCAGCTTATGTTTATTTTTCCACGGGTAATCCCAAGAATCTGATTTATACGTTTTAGTTCCGAAAATTTTCTTAAATGTCTCGTTTCCCATTGCATATTTCGTTAATAATGCCATATCGTAAGCCGATGAATAATGTGATCCATCTCCATCTAAGCCATGGGGGTTTGAGAAGTGCGTATCTTTCATTCCAATTTCTTTCGCTTTTTGATTCATTAAATATACGAATCCATCTATACTCCCACCCACACTTTCAGCAATTACTTGCGCTGCGTCATTACCAGATCTAAGCATGAGTCCGTATACTAAATCTTCTAACTTCACTTTTTGTCCAGGCTTTAAATAGATTGCCGATCCTTCCACCCTCACCGCTTCATTACTAACTGATACCATTTCTTTCATCTTCCCTGATTGAGCAGCTAACAAAGCGGTCATAATTTTTGTTATACTAGCAATTTTTTGAGGCTCATGTTCTGCTTTTCCGTATAATACTCGACCAGACTGTTGCTCCATTAATACAGCATTTCGAGCACTGACATTGCTGTTCATCTTTGCATATGTAGGAATCGGCATAACGCTTGCATACATCATAAGAAGCGTAATGATTATACAAATTCGTCTCATATTTCCCCCCACGTCCTTTTGGCACTTTTTGTACAAGTGTATGCTTGGCCTTTTAAAATATGAACGAAATCTTCCTTCTACTTCCATTAAAAAAGACGCAGAGAATTTGCGTCTAATATGGTGTCCATTCAATTTGTTTCGCAGTTTCAAACCTTTTTTCTACATCAGGCCAATTTACAACATTCCACCAGTTTTTAATATATTCATCTTTTCGATTTTGGTATTGTAAATAATACGCATGTTCCCAGACATCTAGTACAAGGAGCGGTATCGTATCCCATTGTGTAAATAATTGATGAAGTGTACTTTGCAAAATTTCTAACCTTCCAGACCGGGGCACCCAAACGAGAATTGCCCAGCCTGAACCTTCTACTTTAGAGGCCGCTTCTGTAAAATGTTTTTGAAAACGTAAAAAGCTCCCAAAATCTTTTTCAATTTGTTGTGAAAAAGCTCCTCTTGGACTTCCACCACCGTCTTTTTTCATGTTATTCCAAAATATCGTGTGTAAGTAATGACCTGACCCATGAAAAGCCGCTTCCCTTTCCCAATGCTTAATTAAATCAAATTTATTTGTTTTTCTCGCTTCTTCCATCATCTTCTCTGCTTTATTTAACCCTTCCACGTAACTCCGATGATGTTTATCATGATGTAATATCATAATCTCTTTAGAAATATACGGTTCTAATGCATTATACGGATAAGGTAATGGCGGGAGTGTATGTCCTCCAATTGGGACAGCTCGTTCACTATCCCCTCTTTCATATAATTCATATTCTTCTTCTTGCATAAATACTTCCTGCAAGTGATGCTGAATATGTTCTACATCATCGCTTATTTCATACATAAACTCTGCATCTGTTTCATACTCATGCTCTTTCATACGCTCTAATAACGTCTGAATTTTATAAGCAAGCATATGGACATCATACACTTCCATTGCACGGCTATCTAATACGTGAAGAACACTTTCACACCAATTTTCTACTTCATGAAAGTAATCTGTAAATACACCTGGTTGATTCATGTTGCACCTCCCTAATGCTATCCACTTAACTATATTCAATGAAAATCCCTTATATAACTGTACAAAAGGAAAAGAAGCTAAGTCACCTTAGCTTCTTTTCCTCAATCAATATTTGTGTAACATCTTTGTCTGATAATCGGTCTCATAATATTCTAGTTCTTCACGCATCAATTGAAATTTACCTTCTAAACTCTTCATCACTTGCTCTAAAGATACAGGTGGTGTTTGTTGAAAAACGATAGAATTTTTCCCTGTATATGCAGACCGACTATTTTCATACCAATGATCACTCTTCGGTGAAAAAAACTCTGCAATTACTTGATGGTAAATCTTATATAAAATTTTTTCAGCTGCTGTTTTTCGAAATGGCTGACTATTCAACAAAACAAGACATGCATCCTGTCCTTCTTCGCAAAAAACGAGAAGTCGTCTCATTGATGCTAATAACCCTTTATAATATCGCTCATTCCCTGCTGGTGTTTCCTCTAATAAAGAAGGTAACGTATGATAATTCACATAATTGGTTATCAAATTAATAGCATCTTCTAAAAATATAGAAACTTGTTCTGTTTGATTTTCAACCATCAAATTAGACATTTTTTCTCTCTCCTTTGCCATTTCACGCTATTTCTACTCTTTTATTTTTATGTAATTCAGTTAATATTTCTTGTACTTTCGACACCGTTCCCTCATCAAAATATTGTTGAAATTCTTCCATATTATTTAAATACAAACGTTTTTGCGCACGAAGCTCCCTGTCTTTCACTAAACAACATATCGCTACAATATCGCGCAAATATATGTTTTGTTCTTCTACTTTATACACTGGATTTCCTTCAAAAGGATTAATTTCTTGTAAAACTTCTTCAAAATATCGAACGTATAAAACCGAAAAAGTTTTCTCTTTATCATTTAATATATATGTCACTTCAGATCTGTTAAAAAAATCTTCTGATGTATTAGGTTTCGCTTTTTCTAACTCATATCCTACATAACTTTTTATAATCATATACTCCCCTCCCCTTTCTTTCATTTTATTCTAACTTAATTTTCTGATAAACAAAATATTCCTTTAAATATACCTATATAAAAAATAGCTCGCCTATACAGGATTTTACCTTTTTATTTTTCTTGAAGTTTGTCATAATAATATTATTGTCTCAGTTTTCTTATACAAGGAGAGTTGTATTTATGTCGTTTTCATGGAAACGTTTCTTACAAATCGGGAAAATTATCTTCCCATTTGTTGTATTAACAATTGTATTCTTTCAAGCAAAAAAAGAACTAGCGGGCATTTCTTTTTTAGAAGCGATTGATACAATTAAAAACATTCCAACCGGAGGAGTGTTTTTAGCAATTACACTTGGTGCATTCGCTGTATCAACAATGTTCTTTTATGACTATGTTATGCTTCGTTACTTAAAAGCTGATATCCCTGTCCAAAAGATTTTCCGTATCTCGTGGATTGCTAATACTTTAAATGGATTTATCGGGTTTGGTGGTCTTGTTGGGGCCGGCGTACGCACAATGCTTTATCGTCCATATATAAAAGAAAATGGAAAACTTATTAAAAGTATCGCTTGGATGACAACTGCCTTTATTAATGGATTAGCCATTCTTTCATTTCTTGGTCTTATTGGAATATTAGACACGAGATTTATTCTGCATGAAAAACCATGGCTATGGCCTGTTCTTATCTTCTTCGCTCTTTTCGTCCCTATATATATCGGATTTTCTAAATTAAAAAATAGAAAAGCGACGCAAACAGAGGAACAAGAAGAAGAGGAGAAAAACCCAACTGTTTTATACTCATTAGTTTCATTAGTCGAATGGGTATCTGCTGGTATTGTTATGTACGTCATATTACTATTATTTGGCATTGAAATCGAATTCCAAAAGTTTTTAGGCGTATATGTTATTGCTGCTTTAGCTGGTGTCGTTAGTCTTGTTCCTGGTGGCCTTGGATCATTTGATCTTGTCTTCTTAACTGGGCTTGGGCAATACGGCATCGATACAGGTGTTTTACTCCCTGCTATGTTATTATATCGTCTCGTCTATTACATCTTGCCCTTCTGCCTTGGTCTCATTTTTGCAGCTTTTGAAATGACAGGAGTAGCCATTAAAAAGTTTGAAGATAAACCTTTTATTGCGCCTGCATTAGAGACAACTGGTGTTATATGGACTTTGCAGCGTGACTTTCTAGGAAAGTTAGGTTCTTGGGCATCTGCTGCTTTAACAGTATTTGCTGGCTTAATGGTTATTTTATCAACCATTCTACCAACAAGTATAAATCGGGCACACGCCTTACATATTCTAGCTCCAAAACATCTTATTCAATTTTCTTTTAGCTTATCGCTAACATTCGGTATTCTCCTCCTCATTCTTTCGCGGGGGATATATTACGGAACAAAACGTTCTTATTATATGACGATTGTTTCTTTAATTGGAGCGGCTATTTTTAACACACTAAAAGGAATTGATGTTGAAGAAACTTTTATTTTATTAATCGTACTCGCCGTATTGTATATGCTTCGTAAAAGGTTTGTACGTGAGAAAATGGAAGTCTCACTTTCCGATATCGTAAAAGTTTTTATATTCCTACTTGTAACGTTATATTTATATAAAAACTTAGGTATTTTATTTGCAGGTGCAAAAGAAGCTTTCAAACCTGATTTTGTCGTTCGTAATATTACACAAGTGAAACGAAGTGCATTAGCAGCTGCCTTTTTTGTTCCTACTTTTTTACTAATTGGTTCACTCATTGCAAATCGTTATCGAAATGAATTTCCCGGGCAACCAGCTAATGATAAACGATTACAAAACTTCTTAGATGAACATGGTGGAAATGTACTTAGTCATTTAGGTTTTTTAGGAGATAAACAGTTCTTTTTCAGTAGTGATGGAAAAGCACTCATTCTCTTCTCAATAACTGGAAAACGACTTATTGTACTAGGTGATCCAATTGGAGACCCTTCCTCCTATCGTACTGTATTGCAAGAGTTTTTAGCTGAGGCTGATCGATTTGGATACATTTGTGTATTCTATCAAATTGAAAGTAAATGGATGAGTTTATACCACGATTTTGGTTATAACTTCTTTAAGCTTGGTGAAGAAGCTGTTGTTGATTTAAATACCTTTACAATAACAGGAAAGAAACGCGCTGGCATGCGAGCTACTTTCAACCGTTTTGAAAGAGAAGGCTATACATTCTCTATTCATGAGCCACCTTTCTCCGACGAATTATATGAAGAGTTAAGAAAAGTTTCAGATGCATGGCTTGGTGGAAAAAAAGAGAAAGGTTTTTCACTCGGATACTTCGATCGTGAATATATTAGTCGCGCTCCTATCGCAACATTATCTGATGCGGATGGAAAAATCATTGCATTCACAACATTCATGCCCGTATATCAAAACGGATCATTATCTGTCGATTTAATGCGATATTACCCAGATGCGCCTAGCGGCATTATGGACGCAATTTTCATCCACTTATTCCAGTGGGCAAAAGAAAATGAATACCACTCCTTTAATATTGGTATGGCACCACTTTCAAATGTTGGTTTATCCACACAGTCTTTCTGGTCTGAACGAGTGGCTGCTGCGATCTTTAATAATGTTCGCTATACGTATAGTTTCAGCGGATTACGACATTTTAAAGAAAAATATAAACCAGCATGGAGCGGTAAATATTTAGCATTTAGGAAGAATCATTCTTTACCAATTACAATGCTCTCTGTAACAAAATTAATAGGAAAAAGAAAAAACAGCTAAATTCTTAGCTGTTTTTTCTTTTTTGAACTTGTACAATAAATTCTTTTTCATACTTCTTACCATTTATATAGAAATTCCCCCACATTTTATACGTGCCCTCGGCAGGAAATGTAATCCGGTATTGTAATTGCTCATCCGTATCTACAGGCATAGCGTATAAAAAGTTCTCCTTCGTTTCATCCACTATATAGAGTGACTCTACTTCCCCTCTCTCTGAATGTAATTTCAATTTTCCACCCTTTTTCGCTTGAAACTGAAATGTTAACGTAACTGGTTCATTCGGATGTAATGCGCCAAATAAAAGAGAAACTTCATACTCTCCTATTTTTTTTGTAAGTACACTGTCGATTGGAAATTTCACTTTTTTCTTATTGTTCTCCTCTTTCGTTCTACCAAAATCTTTCCTAGCGAATGACTCTACGGACTTATTTTTGTCTTCGTATAAAAATATTGTATATTCTTCGTCTTTCGCTATTTTGGAAGATAACTTATATGACCCGTTCCCTGCAAATGTGGGTTTAATTTGTTGTATGTTTTTTAACTGTCCATCTACAATCACTGCCCTCATTTGATCATTTACACCACGAATTTCATTATTCTTGTTGTTTAACAACTGAAATACAATATCTACTTTCTCATTTCCCTTTCCATTTGAAACATCCCACTTTACTTCCTGAACATCTCCTACAGTCTCTTCGTTTTCTTGATATTTTTTTATGTAAAATCCTCCTGCCACAATAAGTACTAACGCAATAAGCCCAATGACAAGATTTTTCAAAACATCACCTACCATTTTTATTGTCTCTATTCATACAAAACTTCTTAAGATATATATTCTAGATTATGATTTATGAAATCCTCCTATTTTGTACATATTACAAATAATAAAAAGATTTTAATTGAAAGGATTCGTAGTGTATAATGCAAATGATATTGATTTCTATCAATACATTATAAGGAGGACTTTTTTATGAGTGTACATATCGAAGCAAAACAAGGCGAAATCGCTGAATCTATTCTATTACCTGGTGATCCATTACGTGCAAAATATATCGCTGAAACATTTCTAGAGGACGTTACTTGCTATAATAATGTGCGTGGTATGTTAGGTTTCACTGGAACTTATAAAGGAAAACGTGTATCTGTTCAAGGTACAGGTATGGGTGTTCCTTCTATTTCTATTTATGTAAACGAATTAATCCAAAGCTACGGCGTTAAAAATTTAATTCGCGTTGGAACTTGCGGTGCAATTCAAAAAGATGTAAAAGTTCGTGATGTTATTATCGCAATGACGGCTTGTACTGATTCTAATATGAATCGTTTAACATTCCCAGGATTTGATTTTGCACCAGCTGCAAACTTTGACCTTTTAAAGAAAGCTTATGATGCTGGAACTGAAAAAGGATTACACGTTCGTGTCGGTAACGTTTTAACAGCAGATGTGTTTTATCGTGAAAGCATGGACATGGTTAAAAAACTTGGAGATTACGGTGTATTAGCAGTAGAAATGGAAACAACTGCTCTTTACACATTAGCAGCAAAATACGGTGTAAATGCATTATCTGTATTAACAGTTAGCGATCACATCTTCACCGGCGAAGAAACTACATCTGAAGAGCGTCAAACTACATTTAACGAAATGATTGAAATCGCTTTAGATGCAGCAATTCAACAATAATACACTAAAGAACTTGTCATACGTCTGGCGAGTTCTTTTTATGTGACTTTTTATAAATAACTACTTTATAAAGAGACAGATTTCTCCCCTCTACTTTCTTGTAACGTTTGTTATAATAAAGAAATCATTTACAGTATTTCTTATAAGAGGTGACGCAGTGAAAAACAGAAGTATCGTCTTTAAACTATTTTTATTAACATCCACTTTATTTACAATCATATTCCTACTTTTTTTCCTAGGACAATCTCTATTTTTAGAGAAATTTTATATTAATAAAAAAGTAAAAACAGTCCAAACTGCTTTTGAAAAATTCGTAGATAATTATGATAAAAGTGATAAAAGTTATGAGCAGGTTAGAAAACTAAAACAAGAATTTCATGATAAAACAAATGCAGATATGCAGTTTTTGGATTCTAACGGTATTATTAAAAGTGATAACAATTACTATATCGATGTATTTAATCCCAACAATAATAAACAGTATTCCATTCCACTCAATAATCTTTTAACACCAGAAGAATATAATAAATTCGAAAATTTAGGTTTAAAAAAAGATGTAATAATCAATGTTGATGGAGTCGTACAAGAGAATAATATAATCACACCACAAAAATTAGGAACGAATTATAATCAATGGCAGAACGAACATTTCTATTCGGATTTTCAGTCAATTAATGGTAACCCTTCTAAGAACAGACTTGCAAGCCGATACAAATCTACAACTCGAATCGTCTTTACAGGTGTTATAACTAAGTTACAGCTCCCATCCAAAGCTGAGGTTCGTCTTGCAAATGATATTGAAACATTACAAGCCGTTCAATATTTTGCAGATATGATTAGAGAGGGCACTTCTAACTCGAACCAATTAAGTACTTTCATATTAGATGGCGGAGAAAATATAAAAAATAGTATCTTTGTAAAGCCTATTATAGAAAATGGAAGGATTACAGAATATGCTTTTGCGATAGCATCTTTGCAGCCTGTTAATGAAGCAATGCTCGTTTTAAAAGATTATTATGTCTATGCCTTAATCATCGTGTTTCTCGTAATTATTTTGTTATCCTTCTACTACTCAAAAATCATTGTTAAGCCATTAATTAAAATAAATCGTGTTACAAAAAAAATGGCTAATTTTGATTTCAGCGAGAAATTACCTGTTACAGCTGACGATGAAATTGGCGGGCTTTCTGGCAGTATCAATACATTATCTGTAAATTTAAAAGATCGAATCGATCGATTAAATGTTGCTAATACAAAGTTACAACAAGATATTGAACGTGAACGTCAATTAGAAAAAACAAGAAAAGAATTCATTTCTGGCGTATCACACGAATTAAAAACACCGCTAAGTGTAATTAGAAGTTTTGCAGAAGGAATTAAGGATGGTGTTAGTAAGGATACTTCGTATTATACTGATGTTATTTTAGAAGAAACAGAAAATATGAACAGGCTGATTGTTGAAATGTTAGAATTAGCAAAGTTGGAATCTGGTACTTACAAACTAGATATGACGACGTTCTCAATCGGTGAATTAACGCAACAAGTCTACACAAAATTATTATTTAGCATGGAAGAAAAACATTTACAAGTGAACATCGATGCAGACCCTTCTATACTTGTTAAAGCAAATCGCAGTCGCATTGAGCAAGTAGTTGTGAACTTACTAAGTAATGCAATCCGTTATACGCCAGATGGAGAAAAAATACAAGTCTCCATTATAGAAGCAGAAGATACCGTAAAAGTCGAAATCGAAAATACAGGAAACCCTATCCCTGAAGAAAGTCTTGAAAAAATTTGGGATCGCTTCTATCGTCTAGATGCATCACGTAGCCGTCACACTGGAGGTACCGGTCTTGGATTATCTATCGTAAAAAACATTTTAGACCTTCATCATGCCGAGTACGGTGTGTATAATACGACTAACAGTGTTGTATTCTATTTCAATTTACAAAAAGTAAAAGAAGTCAAATAATTTGTCTTAATTTCACTAGGAGTTCACATGAAATTCACACTCTCCCTTTATAGTAAGAAACAAGTTAATCCTTTCCTTTACACATATAAAAGAGGAGAGTGCGTGAAATGAAACAAGCAGGACAACCTATTCAAAATGAAAAACAATTAGAAACTATCAAAAATATACTTTTACAATCTTCGAAACGTGATGGCTTATTATTCGTATTAGCTGTAAATTCTGGCTTAAAAGTAAGTGAAATCTTACAATTAAAAGTTAGTGATGTAATCGATGAAAATGAAAATGTTCGCCATTCCATTTTATTTTACAATGAAAAAGTGAAGAAACATAAATGGTTTGCTGTAAATGAAGACTTACAGCACGCAATCGAAGACTACATGAAAGAACGTAAAACTTGGAAACGTAATGAACCATTGCTAAAATCTCAAAAAGGAACAAAATCTATTACGAGACAACATGCATGGTACATTTTAAACAAAGCTGCAAAAGAAGTTGGATTAGAAGGGATTAGCTCACATACACTTCGAAAAACTTGGGGTTATTGTGCATACAAATCAGGTGTTGATATTGCGTTTTTACAACACTTCTTTGATCACAGTACTCCATCAAAAACTTTAAAGTATATCGGTATTGCTTAATAACTCTTATACATAAAAAAGGTTACCATTTGAAAATTTGGTAACCTTTTTTATATTTCATATTCTCTTTTCTTGTCTCTCCTATACTGTAGTGGTACTCTAATAATAAGGGGGAGAAATTATGAACACACTTACAATTGAATTACCAAAAGAAACGGCTGAAAAACTTGATTTATTAAAACAAGCTTATGAAAAGAAAACAGGTGCTTCTATCTCTGAGAGCACTCTCGTTCAAACACTTATCTCAAAAGAATTTATCCAAGCGATAACTCCTTTTGATTTACAACAATTCGTCAATGGAAAAGAACAGCATTAATCGCTGTTCTTTTTTTATCTCTATTTAAAATATACAAGTTTTTTATATATTTTTAGAAAAACCATTGACAATGATAATGATAACCATTATCATTTATTATGAAGCCAACAATTGATGAATCAACCAAACGCTCAGTAACATTGTTACCCCTCTTTTTCATATAGAAAGGCACTGTACATTCCCCCTGTTTGTACAGTGCCTTTCTTGTTTATTATCATTCAAAAAAATTTAATTGCTCCGGCTTCGGCTCACCATATGTAATGTTCATCATTTTCATAAGCTGTTTCGCATTATCTGCTGCATCCCCACCTGAATTGTTGTTAAACAGTACGTATATATCCTTTGTTTTCTTTTTTAATTGCTCTAATCGTTCAACCCATTCTTCCAGTTCTTTATTGTTGTAGCGATATAAACAGCGAACCGCTCTCCAATTTTCCCCTTTATCAAGCCAACCATGAACATTTCGACCGTGAAAACGTATTAATGCCATGTCTGAATTCGTAACCTCTAACACGAGTGGCACAGAACCTATCCCAGCCTGTGGTTCATCACAAATTGTATGAATCCATTTCTCCTGTTCTAGAAACTGTAACGTCTTATCTCTCATTTCTGGATAAAACCATGTTTGATTTCGAAATTCTATTGCACATGGTAAACCTTCCATTTTTTCTTTCGTATATCGAAGAAAATCTACATTTTTCTTTTTGCAATCAAACCATGGCGGATATTGAAATAAAATTGTTTTTAATTTACTAGCTTCAATTAAAGGAAGAATAGATTGTTTATATACATCAAACATCTCATCGAACGTAGAAAAAGGAATTTCACCTTTCATATGTCCTGTCATTCCTTGATATGCTTTTACTATAAAAGAAAAATCTTTCGGTGTTTCCATTGCCCATTTTATATAGTTTCGTGCAGGTTGCATCGCATAAAATGAACTGTCCACTTCTACAATAGGAAAATACTCACTATATGTTCGTAATTTATTTCTATTTTCATAGGCGTCTATATATAAAGAATCATGATCTCCCCACCCTGTTACTCCAATGAAAAGCAAATATATTCCTCCCTTTTTAACTTCACCTTCTATCCATTCTACTCAATTACTGAACACTTCGACCAATCAATTTTATTAAGTAGTCTCTTCTTTAAGAGTATCCGTATAAAAATATGATATACTAGATGGAAGAATTTTTAAATTGAGGGGTTATTTATGCTTCCAAACGATGATATTATATCTCATGAAAAACGAATAGAAGAACTAGAAAATAAAGTACGTTTTTATGAAGAACTTGTAAATCAATTACCACATCATTTCACATATAAAAATTCACATATTGGTTTACAAATAAAGAAAACGAGATCGACTCATTCCATTCAAAACATACAAAAAGAAAATAAAGAGGCCGATTTTCAACTTACTTGCGACTCATTATTTTTATTTAAACAACTTGAAACATACTTTGTTCATATTTTTGATGCTTTTTCACATCATGTAACCTTTGTTGATAATAAAGGAAATATAACTTTATGTAATCAAGCTGCTGCAGATGATTTTGGTGTAGTACGAAATGATATAATTGGAAAACCAATTCAACAATTACTAAAATTGCCTGAAGAAAAAATTAAAGCTCTAGAAACATTAAGAACAGGCACAGAAATATACAATGAAGAAGTTTTAGACAAAAACTATGGCATTTTAAATAACCGAATTATTCGTGATTATAACGGAGAGATTTTTAGAGTTATTAGTGTCTTTCATTATTTAAATACAGAACGTGATGCAGAAAAATTTTCGTTAGCAGGGCGAATCGCGGCTGGTATTGCACATGAAGTACGTAATCCTCTTACAACCGTACGAGGATATTTACAATTTTTACAAGAAAATGTTTCTCCATCTAATAAAGAACTATTTAAAAACTTACTTATTCCTGAATTAGATCGCGCAAATAGTATCATTACAAAATTTTTATCTATTTCAAAAACACGTGAATTTAAAAGAGAACCCTTTCCCATTAATACATTTTTACGTGAGTATATTCAACAGTTATTAGCTAGTGAAGTCTTTTTACATAACATTTCAATTGATTATAATTTTTCTACCGAATTAGATGATATATTAGTTCATATTGATCGTCATGAACTTGTACAAGTTTTTTTAAACTTATTCCAGAACGCTGTCGATGCTCAAAGCGAAAAAAAACTTTCTATACAAATCGCTAGTTACCGCCTTGATAATTTTGTCCGTATTACTTTCACTGATAATGGAACTGGTATTCCACGAGCCATTCAAGAATATATCTTTGATCCATTCTTCTCAACAAAAGATTCCGGTACAGGGCTCGGCTTGTCAGTAACGAAAAAAATCATTCAAAATCATAACGGTACATTAAAAATGACTAGTAATGAAAATGGTACAACTTTTACTATTTCAATTCCAATCTTACCTAAAACAGCCCTTGAAAGATTAAATCAATACAAATAAAATCCAATCCACGAACTGCATGCCAATTGTTAATCCTTCAACAATTGACATGCAGTTTTTTATGTTGAACTTTTCTTCTTTACGTTATATAAATCCTTCTATACCTTACTTACTTTTTGCTAAGTGGGCCAATTCCTTATTTTTTTATAAATGGTAGTTTGTCCATTACGAATTTAGTATAAATTTCATTTTAATATATAGTAATGACTATTGATTCTATGAAAGAAAGGAATGAAAAGATGAACAATAAAAATAAAGGAAAAGTATTTTATGGTAATGATTGTTGCGAAGTAAGAGCTTGTAGTCATATTAACATCTCTAAGTCCGAACTTACAGAATTCGTTAGACTTCTTCAAGCTCTTGGCCAAGCTATTCAAGCTGTCTTTCAAAACCCTTCTCAAAATAATATAGATAACTTAATCGCTGCCCTAAATAACTTACAAAAATTCCTCAATTGCTTAGATTTATCCCCAGCACAAAAACAAATTGGAAATTCTATTATTGCTAATTTATTAACTATTTTAAGAACAACACCTTTCTCATGTGGAGCATTATACGTTGAGCTACAAAGCTTGCTTAATTATTTATTGTATATCGCTAAGTTATTCAAAGTAGATTGTTGTACGATCGACAAACTAGTTAGACTCATAACAGAAATCCAAACTATCCTAGTTCAATACGGATCAGGTTGCCTTGGAGGCGGAGGAGCAACAGGTGCTACTGGTGCTACTGGTGCTACTGGTGCTACCGGGCCTCAAGGACCAGCGGGTGCTACTGGTGCTACTGGTGCTACTGGTGCTACTGGACCTCAAGGACCTCAAGGCGCTCAGGGACCAGCGGGCGCTCAAGGTGCTACTGGACCTCAAGGGCCTCAAGGTATTCAAGGACCAGCAGGTGCTACTGGTGCCACTGGCGCTACGGGTGCTCAAGGACCAGCGGGTGCTACTGGTGCTACTGGCGCTACGGGTGCTCAAGGTGTTCAAGGGCCAGCGGGTGCTACTGGCGCTAGGGGTGCTCAAGGTGTTCAAGGGCCAGCGGGTGCTACTGGCGCTACGGGTGCTCAAGGTATTCAAGGACCAGCGGGCGCTACTGGCGCTACGGGTGCTCAAGGTATTCAAGGACCAGCAGGTGCTACTGGTGCTACTGGACCAGCGGGTACCCCAATTCCTGTAACGATCGCGGCAATCGGAAACTCCAATGCTCAAACAATATCCCCTGGAACAAATATCCAATTTAATCAAGTTTTTGAAATAAATAACATTAATTTCAATGACACTGCAGATACTTTAACAATTTTAGAAACAGGCGTATATGATATTAGTTTCTCAGCGTCTACAACTTTCCCAGGCTCTTCACCGTTTGGATTCGGTATTTCATTCAACGGCCAACCACCTACTCGTAATTTCTCAACTAACGTTATCGGTAGTGCTGTATCGTTCTCTACAATCGTTACTTTACAAGCTGGTACAACAATTTCTGTACAACCTACAGCAAACACTATTTCTATTCCTAACACGGGCGATACAACTGCAACACTATCTGTATTCCGAATTTACTAATTTTCGCTTGAAAATTATATTTATAATAATATGTATCGTTTAACCGTGCATTAAATCTCTCTTTATATAGAAAGGAGCACTTATTTGGGAGGATAAGTGCTCCTTCTTTACGTTTCTTTACCTCAAATTTACTCTACCTTAATCCTCATTTTGTATGATAAATAGTGAAGTCAAAGATATGAAAGAGGGATGAAAATGAGAGTTATGTCACTAATACGCATTTGGTTTGCACTTATGGTATGCATTATTTTATGTTTAGGATGTTTTTTAACTCTAAAATATTCCACTATATCAAAAGCAGAGAGAAAAACTACTCCATACAAACTTCTATATACGAAACAAAGCAACATCCCTTATTCCAATGCCACAAAGAATGAAAAAAAAGTTATAAAAGGAATGCTTATTACAAAAGCTTCTAGTTCCGAGGCGTTACTTCAGATTGCTGAAACGATTAAAGATCAGTATACAAATAAAAAAATCGATGAAATTACACTTTCTATCCACAATGAAAATAACGGTAATTACGAAGAGGAATTACCTTACGAACCTATTAGTAAAGGCAAAATAATCGTCACATACGATTCCGAATCTTTTGGCAGTACGAATATTATACTTAACGAGTAATATTATGTATCTCAACGGATATGGATTAATAGCTAATTAAGATAGACAAAAATCTCTACCGATTAAAATTTCATTTTGTTTTCATACAAAAAAAGAGGCGAATTTCTTTATTCGCCTCTTTCTTTTACCAAAATGAAGGAATCCATTCTTTCACTTTATCAAGCCACTCTTGTTGCTCTTGTTTTCGTTGTTGTTCTTCTTCTTTTCTTCTCTTCTCTTCTTCTTTTCTTCGTTTTTCCTCTTCTATTGTAGTCAATTGTTTTTTATAATCAGCCTCAGATATGAGCGATAACTGGAACGCTTTTTGAGCTGGATTTGCGTTCGCTTTTTTCATAATATCCCGGAACATTGTCGTCGTAATTTGACTACCACCTGGAACATAATGATCGCTATCTGTTTTATCATATCCTACCCAAATCGCACCTACCAAATCTGGTGTGTATCCAACAAACCATGAATCCTTTGCACCGGTGCTCGGGCCATTTACAATTTGAGTAGTTCCTGTCTTACCTGCTGTATCAACATTAGTAACTTTCGCCTTTTCGCCCGTTCCCTTTTCCACAACACCTTTTAATAAATATGTCATCTTTTGAGAAATTTTCTCGCTCGTCACTCGTGTCTCTTTCTTATACCACTTTCCAATCGTTTCACCTTCAGCATTTTGTATCTCTCTAATTGCATGAGCTTCCACTTGGACACCGTCATTTGCAAATGTACTGTATGCTTGAGCCATTACAAATGGAGATGTCCCCACATGCATACCGCCTAAAGCAATCGGATACGTACGATCTTCTGGTACTAATGGAATACCAAATCGCTCTAAAGATTTCAATCCTTTATCTAATCCAATTTGTTCTAATAGCCACACAGCCGAAACATTGTACGATTTTGCCACAGCTTCATACATTGTCACATCACCGTGAAAAGTATGATCGCTATTTTGTGGTTTATATTCTTTAATGTTAAATGGTTCATCTTTTAATATATCGTATACTTCATATCCTTGTTCTAACGCTGGTACATATACAGCCAAAGGCTTTAGCGTTGAGCCAGGTTGTCTTTTTAATTGCGTTGCATGGTTAAACTGTAAAAACTGATACGGCCCTCTGCCTCCAACTAGAGCTGGTACACCACCTGTTTTTGGATTCATAAGAACTACACCCGTTTGCATAAGTTGGTCTGAGCCACTATCTTTGAAATAACTATCATTATTCACAACGTCTTCTACAGCCTGTTGTTTTTTCGGGTCAAGCTCTGTATAGATACGATAACCACCCGCTAAAATTTCATTTTGTGTTAATTCGTACTTTTCCATCGCTTCTCTAACAATATAGTCTACATATTGAGAGTATTTTCCCTTGTATTTATCATCAACGCCTCGTTTTAACACAAGTCCGCTCTCTTTTTCTTTACTATACTGTTCGTCAGAAATATACCCTTGCTCTTTCATTAAACTTAATACAACATTACGTCTTTCAATTGACTTGTTAAAGTTTTTATAAGGTGAATACGCAGACGGCGCTTTAATTAAGCCCGCAATCGTTGCAGCTTCTGAAATTGTTAAATTTTTTACATCTTTATCAAAATAAGATTTAGCCGCCCTTTTTATACCCCAAGCACCTTCACCAAAATAAATTTGGTTCATATACATTTCAATAATTTCATCTTTCGTATACGTACGCTCTATTTTTTTTGTTAAAAAATATTCCTTTATTTTACGCGAAAATGTGCGGTCTTGTGTCAGAAATACATTCTTCGCAAGCTGCTGTGTAATTGTACTTCCCCCAGCTACAACTTCTCCTGCTGTAATATTTTTAAAAACCGCACTTATAATTCCACTATAATAAATACCATGATGGTTAAAAAATTCCTTATCTTCTACTGCAACAATTGCCTGAACCATAATATCAGGAATATCTTTTCTTTTAACGCCTTCTGTTTTTGAAGAAGCTAATTTTGTTGCAACCTCATTATTTGCATCATAAATTAAAGTCGGTTGTGGAACAGCTTGTTTTAATTCAGATATGTCTTGAATGGAAATTATTATATTTACAGCAATAAATAGAGTAACGAATACACTTCCCAATACAATTAATGAATTACGAAGTTTCTTCCTCTTATTGAACCACTCAAGCATTTTTTTAAAATGAGTGTTCTTCAATTTCATTCGTTCACTTCCTTCATTTATTTACACTCTTCTTTTTAAAAGGAAGAATATACCGCCTTTTAAATTTATTATAATAACGTAGTCATTCCTATAGTGTAAAGCTTTTCTTTTGCATTCATACTTTTTGCAAGAAAAGGACATTCTACAAGTAAGATATTCACTATTGGATATTAATATTATTAATAGAACAACGAGAGTTATGTTAAGTTTTTGTAAACTTTTCGATAAAATGTTTTAAAAAACGACAGTTTTTTGTTAGAATTGATTAGCCAATATATTTTACATATATTACTTTTGTGGGGGTAACAATAATGGTCTTTAAATCAAAAAAAGATAAATTTTCTGAAATGTTAATGAATGTTTCCGAAAATTTAAAAGAAGGCGCGCAATTTTTCGTGGAGTATAAAATTAAAAATGCTAGCGATTTAAAAGAGTTTTCTATGCGCATGAAAGAGTATGAGTCAAAAGGTGACTCATTTATTCACGAAATCATTATGGAGTTAAACAAAGCGTTTATCACTCCAATTGAGCGTGAGGACATCCTACAACTTGCAATGAGTATGGATGATGTATTAGACGGATTAGATCACAGTGCTGGTCTGTTCGAAATGTATTCTATTACAGAAGCTGATGAATACATGATTAAATTCGTAGAAGCAATTAATCAATGTGCGATTGAGATTGCAAACTCTGTTGAATTAATGTCTAACAAAAAATTAGTCGACATTCGTACAAATGCGATTAAGATTAAGGATTATGAATCACAGTGTGATGATATTCGCCGTCATGCGATTAAGAACTTATTCTCTCGTGAAAAAGATCCGATTAAGATTATTCAATTTAAAGAGATTTACGAAGAGCTTGAAGAAGTAGCTGATAGCTGTCAAAGCGTTGCAAACGTATTAGAAACAATTATTATGAAGAACGCGTAAGGAGTTTGATCATGGATACACTCTTGATACTGACCGTTTTAGTAGTCATTTGCGCTTTAGCTTTTGACTTTATCAATGGATTTCACGATACAGCAAACGCTATTGCAACGGCTGTTTCAACGAAAGCTCTAAAGCCTAGACATGCCATTATTATGGCGGCTATTATGAACTTTTTAGGCGCAATGACATTTACAGGTGTAGCAAAAACGATTACAAAAGATATCGTTGATCCATTCGCCTTACAAAATGGTTCTCTTGTAATTTTAGCTGCTTTGCTTGCGGCAATAGCTTGGAACTTAATTACTTGGTACTACGGTATTCCAAGTAGTTCTTCGCATGCAATTATCGGCTCAATCGCAGGTGCAGCAATTGCGGCCGCTGGGATTAGCTCGCTAAATCTTAAAGGATTTATTAAAATTATTGAAGCTTTAATCATTTCACCGATTATCGCTTTCGTTATTGGTTATATCGTATACAGTATTTTTAAAGTAGTATTTAAAAACTTTAACTTAACGAAAACGAATAAGAACTTCCGTATATTCCAGATTTTCACTGCGGCATTACAAGCCTACACACACGGTACGAATGATGCACAAAAAGCAATGGGAATTATTACGATGGCTCTTATGGCTAATAACTATCATACTTCTAGCGATATCCCGTTCTGGGTACAATTATCTTGTGCTATCGCAATGGGGCTTGGTACTTCTGTCGGTGGATGGAAAATTATTAAAACTGTCGGTGGACAAATTATGAAAATCCGTCCTGTAAATGGTGTAGCTGCCGATTTATCATCATCACTTGTTATTTTCGGTGCAACATTCATTCACTTACCGGTTAGTACGACGCACGTTATCTCTTCTTCTATTTTAGGGGTTGGTGCTTCTCACCGTGTGAAAGGGGTAAAATGGGGAACTGCAAAACGTATGTTAATTACATGGGTTATTACACTTCCTATTTCAGCTTCTTTAGCTGCTCTGTTTTACTACCTATTACATTTTGTTTTCTAATCAAAAGTCGTCTTCCTTATTTTTCTAGGAAGACGACTTTTTTGTGAACAAGCCTATTTCTCATTAAAAAGCGTGTATAATAATTGGTGGATAAGTTATTTAGAGGAGTTGGCAATTTTGGAATACATCATGTTACTTTTCATCGGACTAATCGCCGGAACAGTCGGCAGCCTAGTTGGGCTTGGAGGCGGAATTATTATTGTTCCGTTATTAATTGGATTACACAGTTTATCACCACAACTTGCAGTAGGGACTTCTATGGTAACAGTCGTTTTCACAGGACTATCTTCCACCCTTACTTACATGAAGCATAAGCGAGTAGATTATAAAAGTGGACTTATTTTATTTATCGGAAGCGGCCCTGGTGGTATTATTGGATCATGGGCAAATAAATTTTTAAACCAAGACACATTTTCTTTATACTTTGGGATTTTCCTTATATTCGTCTCAATTCTACTTATGCTTCGAGACAAATTAAAACCTCTTTCCCTCTCAAATACGTCTGTAATTAAGCGTTCTTTTACAGATAATGATGGAAATACTGTACACTACCAATTCCCACCGTTTCTTGCTATCTTTATCGCCTTTATAGTTGGGTTTATATCTGGATTATTTGGAATTGGTGGCGGTGCCTTACTTGTTCCAGCAATGATGCTTCTTTTTGCATTCCCAGCACATATTGCAGTAGCAACTTCAATGTTCATCGTATTTCTATCAGCAATTGTAAGTTCTGCAACTCACATCTCACTTGGAAATGTCAGCTGGATTTATGCATTAATCCTGATTCCGGGTGCATGGATCGGCGGAAAAATCGGGGCTTACATTAATACAAAACTAAGTGGAAATGCCGTAATTAATTTATTACGTATTACGTTAATTATTCTTGGAACTAGATTAATCATTATTTCCCTTTTATAACGTATTCTTTTTAGAATGCGTTTTTCTTATACACATGAATATAAAAATCCTCCGAGGAGAACAAATAAAATTAAACAAACACATAATAACATATAATTTGAAATATGTACTTTCTTCAAGTTGACCACTCCTATAACTGCGACTGTTATCTTTATGATAGCGAAAAAATAGTTCACTTGCAGTTACAGAGCGCTAACAATGCAAAATCAATTATTACAAATTTTATCCTTATATTTCATTTCTTTGTATATTCTATCGATTTAATAAAAAAAGATGTCATATTGACATCTTTTTTAATGAAGAAGTGACCATCCCATGAAGTCTTCATGTACTTGGCACGCCCTCTTATCGTTTCGATCATATAATTCAGCATAACTATCTGTTTCTTCATCATAAGCCATCGTATAAATAATTTGGCCGTCTACTTCAACGGATAAAACGACTCCACCTTTCATCTCTTCTACATGAATGATAGCATTCGCCGGAATTCTCATATCCGTCATTCTCATCGCATCTAACAATATACTAAACCCCCTACAGCGTATTCATTGCTAGTACTATTACACACTAAATAGTATACTACTGTAATAGCATTCATTTCGTCAATGAAATTGCTGTTGAAATAGCATATTGTCTATATACATATACGCTAAAATAGAAGAAATAGAAACATATTAATGGGGGGCTAACATTGATTCTACACAAAGGAGATGTACTATTCCGTCAAGGCGAGGACGGTCCTTTATACTTTATAAAAACAGGCTTATTAAAAGTAGTTCGGCTAGAAGAAGACGGAACACCATTTTTATTCAACATTATCGTTCCAGGTGAAACGATACCTCATCATTCTTTAATTTCGCCGAAAGAATATCACGGTACAGCTATCGCTTTAATAAAAACAGAAGTGGAACCGATCACTAGTAATGAATGGTACGAGAGACTTCAAGCAAATCCCGAATCGTATGCTAACATCGCTATGCAATTGCAATCTAAATTAAGAATGATGCAACAACGAATTGATCAATTGACAACCGTCTCTCCGAAAGAACGTCTTCATCGTTTACAAGAATGGTTCACCCTATATTTAGGTGACATTCCTATATATGAAATATTAACACAAACCGAAATTGGCCAACTGATAGGTATACGCCGTGAAACAGTAAACCGTTTATTACGAGAACAAATAAAAAACGAGGTAAAATAAATACCTCGTTTTTTTGCTTATTGTAAGCTTGTTGCTGGGCCGAAAAATTCATAATGAATATGCTCTTGTTTCACACCTAAATCAGTTAGTGCAGCATTTATATGCTTCATAAATGCTACTGGACCACAGAAATAAAATTCTGCTTCAGTTGTCGGAATAATAGTTTTTAACCACTCACTTTCAATGTAACCTTCTTTATCAAAGTTCTTCATTTCTAAATCTTTTTCAGTCGGTGCAGAATAACAAGTATATGCTTTAACTTGTTCATATTCATTTTCTACTGCCTTAACGTGTTCTTTCATTGCATGTGTATTACTATTTATTGCTGCATGAACAAAATATACATTACGTTTTGAATCTTGTTCAATTAACGTATTTAACATACTCATCATCGGTGTAACCCCTACTCCACCACTAATTAGTACAACTGGTAATGTTGAATCCATATTTAACACGAAATCTCCTGCTGGTGCACTTACTGGTAAAACATCTCCTTCTTTTACATGTTCATGTAAGTAATTAGACACTTTACCGTCTGGTGTATCTACACTTTTTTCTTTTTTTACACTAATACGATAATATTCTTTCCCAGGAGCGTCGGATAAACTGTATTGACGATTATGTGTATATGTCTCACCTTCAATATTGATTTGAACCGTTACATATTGACCTGGGATGAATGAAGAAACTTTCCCTCCATCTTCAGGTTTCAAATAAAATGACGTAATAACATCGCTTTCCTTCACTTTTTTAACAATCACAAATTTGCGGAAGTCTTTCCATCCACCTTCTTTATGTGCAGCTTCTTCATACATCTCTGCTTCAATGCTAATGAATGCATCAGCAATGACACCATATGCTTCTCCCCATGCATTTAAAACTTCATCAGGTGCACCTGCGACCTCTTTAATGGCACGTAGTAAACATGTACCTACAATCGGATAATGCTCAGCTTTAATCCCTAAACTTCTATGCTTATGACCAATTTGTTTTACAACTGGAATAATTGCTTCTAAATTATCAATGTACGTTGCAGCTGCATAAACAGCATTCGCTAACGCTTGTTGTTGTCTTCCCTTTTTCTGATTCGTATGGTTGAAAATATTCAACAACTCCGGATGTTCCGAAAATAAAATTTGATAGAATCTCGTTGTAATTTCAACACCTTTTTCTTGTAATAATGGTACTGTTGACTTTACGATTTCAATTGTTTTTGCACTTAACATTGTATCCCACTCCTCTATTTCCTTAACTGTTTTTAGTTTAACTGAATCTTATAATGCAGATTGTGATTTTAATCACTATTAACACGGTGTTTTTGTGAATAATATATGAACATTGCATTTACAAAACAAAATAAGCTAACTAGAATTCTAGCTAGCTTATTATTTTGTTTGTATAGCTTGTTCAATTACTTTTATATCTTTCCCATCGCCAAACTCCGTATACCCCCAGATATTCGTTTCACCTCTATATTTATTTACGATAATATCCAAGTCATGATATACACGGTGGGCATACACTACATACTCAATATTTTGAAATTCCACACCTTTTTTTACAATTTCATAGCTTCTATTTACATCGCGTTTTATTTTTTCATTCTTTATTTCCGTATGTATATTTTTTAAAGATTGTTCTTGTTGTTGAAACCATTGCTTAAATTGATTCCAATCCCCGTCTGTATAATTCTCTGCTTTACCGTAATTTAAGAAATTATTATAGCTTTCATGTGTCATTCGAATAAAATCTAGCACTTTTGTCTCTTCTTGCACATCTTCTATTTGAGCTATTGTATTTACCTCAGCAGGCTTATTCGCATAATGTAACAGCACTTTCATAAGACTATAACTAGCCATGATCATCACGATAATAATTCCAAATACATTTAACAATTTCTTCATATACAGAACTCCTTCTCTACTAAAAATATTACAACGTATGACTATACATGTAACATTCTCTCGTAGAAATATAATTCCTGTATTAATTCTTCCTATCATTTCGACAATGTTTTTCTATACATTTCTCGTTGGCAAATAATCTTGTAAAACAATATATCCTTCATAAGCTGTGTAACCGAGTATAGCCATTAATCCGATATAACAAGCAAATACTGTCCATTTCGTTTTCACATCCACTTTATAATAGTTTTCTTGTTGTTCCTTTTCTGTTTTCCATTCATTTAATTTTCTTTCTGACGCTTCAAATGCTTCCCTTATGTGAATTGTATACTCATCTTTTTCATCTTCATATGGAACATAATCTAACGGTTCGAACTTCGGTAAAAGATACTCTAACACTTCCATTTTTTGAAGTTCACCTATTTGTAACTCTTTTTCCCGTTCTCTTTGTCTTAATGCATGCATCTCATGATGCATCACATATATAGTCCGATGTACAGCACCCGTTTCTTTTAATTCCTCTTCAAGCCTAGTAACATATTCTTTCATCCCATCAATTTTATGCCCTAATTCCTTAATCGGCTCATCTCTCTTTATTACTCTATATAACTCCATACAACCGATAATAACAATAAATCCTCCCAAAATACTTTTAAAGTAAATTGAATAGCCAAGTAATAAAATAAGGCCTGCTCCCCAAATTTTAGTACTGACAACTGAAATAATTCTCCCACCATCTAGCGGCGAAACGGGAATTAAATTAAAGAAATTAATCATACTTCCAAGCAAAATAACAAGCGCCCAAAATGGCTCTTTCGTCATTATATAAAGCGGTATCGCTGGTAAAAATGACAGAAGTCCGAAAAGCGGACCCATATAGGCAATGTAAGCTTCATCTTTCGCATTTTTCGGCATCTCTTTCATTCCAATAAGGGCCCCCATAAATGGAATAAAGATTGCTGGCGATGTTGGAATCCCCTTTCTTTTGGCAGCCCATAAATGGCCCATTTCATGCACAAACAACAAATAAATGAGCGCTACTCCAAATTTCCAACCATATAGAACTGCGTATGCGCCAAGCGATAGAAACATACTAAATACCGTTGAAAACTTTGCTAATTTTAAAAATGCAAATACCCACTTTAACTTAGACAGTAAAAATAGACCTATCGCAACAATAATTCCCCATAATCCTTTTTTATTATTTTTCATATTCCTCTCCTTTATCTCTCATTAATGAATCATATTCATTCATCAAAGCTTGTTCTTTTCTCTATTATGACATATTTTTTTCTATTATTAGAAATAATGTTTATATAATCCATTTTAAGCCAAAAATATAAATAAAAGGAGGTGTACACAAATGAATTTACAATCTCTTATAATAGGTGCTCTATCGTTTTTAGCTTCAACTCTTATTTTTTATACCGTTAGTTACGTATTATTATTAGATTTGTTGCCCAATCACGTATTTATTGCCCTTGTCATCCTTTCCGCTCTTATGATTTCTTTTCTTATTACACGAAAATCAATGAATGAGCCATCTACAAAAGCAAAGTAATAGAGAGGGGTGTTTTCCCCTCTCTATTATCATTTCCTAGGAAAAGCCATATAGATTTGACGAGTTTACATTCATTCCAATCCGTAAGGGCTAATTAAAGTATCACTTTATCTTTGAAAATTCATTTTTTCACCATAATCTTTAACAATCTGAATTATATTTTGAAACAAACCTATTTTTTCTTTTTCACTGTTTAATATTTTCAAATCATAATTTTCGTAATATGTTTCTAATGATTTTAATTGTGATTCTGAAGCGCTTTTTACCTGCACAGTAGCATGCAATTCATATTGCTTATACCCTTCCTTTACTTTTTCACCTAAAATCATTTCACTCTCTTTTGCGCCAATTAATTTTTGAACTTTTTCTGGAAAATTGAGTTGCAAATAATATTCTTTCTCCTTCACTAACTTATTGTATAGTGATTGTGAAATCGTATACCGTACCATATAATTCACGTTTTGATCGCCTGTTTTAATATGAAACGCGGTAATCTGCAAATCTTTTTTTGTTACTTCCGTTAAAGGGCTTACCTGCATCTCATCTTCTTTTTGTTCTGAGACATTTGGAAATATATCCAAAAGCTTTTCCGTATCTTTTTCATTCAACATATACATAGCTTTCTTATATTGCACCCATCCTCGTCTATCTTCTCCCCTTAACCATGCATAATAAGTTTCTTTTTTCCCCTCTCTACTAATGTGTATTTCATATTCAGGTTCACCGAAGCTTCCTGTTATTTCTTGTTTTTCAGCTTTATCCAAAATGTCTATTACTAACTTCGCTTCTGATTCTTGCAACTTTTTCTCTTTATGTTTTCTTTGTATAACGGTTACCCCTATTGTTTCTTTCACTTCATTCACCGTCTCTTCTATTTTTTTTGTTTCTTTTTTTGGCTCAACTTGACCACAAGCTGCTAGTAACATAACAAACAACAACACCAATACATATTTCCCTTTCAAATTAATCCTCCTTTTACGATAAGAAATCCTTATAATCTTCATACATAAAACAAAAACGTGACATCCTATTAAATACGCTATACTAATCATTGAAAGGAGGTCTTTATCATGTCCATTAATTTTCATGATGAAAATAATAAGTACACATATGCAACAAGAAACGCTCATATTTCTTGGGCTGAAATGGTAAAAAACATTACAGAAATACAAAACAAGCAAATAATTGATATCGGCTGTGGTGGCGGAATTTATACGAAAGAACTCGCTCTTATGGGAGCAAAAAATGTTGTGGGACTTGATTTTTCAAAAGAAATATTACAAGCTGCAAAAGAAAATTGTAACAAATTTCCAAACATTTCATTCGTCCACAGTGATGCACATAATCTCCCATACCTTAATGAAACATTCGACATAGTTATTTCTCGCGCAGTTATTCATCATTTACAAGACATTCCTACATTTTTACGTGAAGCTTCTCGTATATTAAATAAAAACGGTGTACTTATTTTACAAGATCGAACAATTGAAGATTGTACAATTCCAGGAAGTCCCGAACACATTCGCGGATATTTTTTCTCTCTATTTCCAAAACTTATTGAAATAGAGTCAAAAAGACGTCCAAAAACCAACACTATACAGACAGAATTACAAAAACATTCTCTTCATGTACTTCCCACACAAACACAATGGGAAATACGCAAAATACATGATTCTGTAGAAGCATTATTGCAAGATTTATCTCCTCGAACAGGTCGATCCATTCTATATGAGTTAACAGATGATGAACTTTCTCAACTTCTACATCATATACAGACCGCATTACAAAACGTCTCTCCTATTATTGAAAGAGATCGATGGACAATTTGGAGCGCGATGAAGTTGTAAGGAAGGAAGCCTCACAAAATAATGTGAGGCTTCCTTTCTTTCATAATCTAATTTTGCAACACTCTTGATATCCTCCACTTCTAGCCTGTGCACTTCCACACTTCGGACATACTAAATATCTAGACTGATTTGTCAACAAACTACCTTTTTGAAAGAGTAAAACTTCTGCTTGTTTAAACGAACGCGAATAATATAACCACATAAAACCAATTATAGCAATAATGCCAAATAATACTCCCATCGCAAGCATTTCAGTCACCTCTTTTGGTTTGTTCTTTCCAGCAAGTGGATTGTTGTATTATTCTCTATAAATTCAAACAATCCCTTCTTCACTCCTATAAATATCAATTTTCTCTATAAATTTTACAATTCTCCGCAAATTTTTACTCCCATTTTACAATTCATCATTCCCTTTACAACAACGAATATCACTTTCGATATTTTCGTATATAAATATATCTTCCAAAAAACATATTGACTTTCTAAAAAAAACATGCAACAATACTGTCAGAATACTTGAATAAAAATTCATTGACGAGAACGAGTACGTTATAGAACTGTTCCCCAGAGAGTTGGCGATTTGCTGAAAGCCAACGTTCAGTGCGTAACCGAAAATCATCTCCGAGAAGTAGAACCGAATGTTACAGTAAGTTCTTACCGGCCGTCCCCCGTTACAAGGAACACGTATCATGTTGTACGTTGCAAAGCCGTATACATATAGATTTATTTCTACATGTGTAAATTAGGGTGGTATCGCGGGTAAATATAACTCGTCCCTTTCTTTAGGGACGAGTTTTTTTGTGTTCTTACAAATGAATGAATGAAAAAGGAGGAAAAACAATGAACACTGTATCAAAAAAACATATTTTTTTCACGGGTCTTATGCTATTTTCTTTATTTTTTGGGGCAGGTAATTTAATTTTCCCTCCCATGCTTGGGCAAAACGCAGGTGAAAACTTTTGGCCAGCAATGATTGGATTTTTACTAACAGGAGTTGGCTTACCACTACTTACTGTTATCGCAATTTCTCTATCAGGAAATGGAATGCAGCAACTTGCAAGTCATGTTCATCCATTATTCGGAATTTTCTTTACGGTAGTTGTATATATTGCCATCGGTCCATCCATGGGCATCCCACGTGTTGCAAATGTCGCTTATGAAATGGGTGTTAGTTCTTTCTTACCAGAAACAATCCGCTCTAGCAGCCTAGTGCTATTTGTATATACAATCATCTTCTTTACTATCGTATTTTGGCTGAGTTTGAATCCATCTAAACTTGTTGATCGTATTGGAAATATATTAACACCTATTTTATTACTCTCAATTTTCTTATTGTTTGTTAAAAGTGTATTCACACCACTTGGGCAATCAGGACCAGCAATGCAAGAGTATCAAACTTCTCCAATCTTCAAAGGATTTATGGAAGGCTACTTAACAATGGACACCATTTCAGCACTTGCATTCGGAATTATCGTTGTAAATGCAATTCGCTCTAAAGGTGTGAATAATCGTAAGTCCATTGCCATCGCCACAGCAAAAGCAGGGCTTATTGCCGCTACAGGGCTCGTACTTGTATATGGTGCACTCGGCTGGCTCGGGGCAACTAGCGTCTCTCTCGGATATGCAAAAAATGGTGGACAGTTACTTACTGTTATCGTACAACAATTATTCGGTCCGTACGGTTTGCTTCTATTATCTCTTATCGTTACACTCGCTTGCCTAACGACATGTGTTGGACTCGTATCTGCATGCAGCCAATATTTTTCAACGTTATTAACTACATTTTCATACAAAATGTTCGCAAGTATCATTTGTGCTTTAGGGTTACTAGTTGCCAACTTAGGTTTAACAAAAATCATTGCCATCTCTGTTCCAATTCTACTTGTTGTGTATCCAATTGCGATTGTACTCGTACTACTATCATTACTTCATAAATACTTCGGTGGATATCGCTCCGTTTATGTAGGCGCTTTGATTGGAGCAGCAATCGTAAGCGTATTTGATGGATTAAAACAAGGTGGTATTTCCGTTTCATTTATCACATCATATTTTGAATTTATCCCTTTATATAATGAAGGAATAGGCTGGCTAGTACCTGCATTAGCTGGATCTCTTATCGGCCTTACAATCGCTAAGCTAAGTGGTGCGAAAAAAGTCCCCTTGCTAACCGAATCTCATGAAGTAAAAGCATCCTAAAAAAACTCCCAAAAGGGAGTTTTTTACATTTGAGAAGCAGTATGATTAAAACTACTTATTTTATACGCTCTCGTATAATAATCGATATTTGTATCCACTGTTTCTACTTTGACAACATCGTAGCAATCTTCTTGCTTTATTAAAAATAAATAGTACTCTTCTGTCGCCTCAATAATTGCAATTTTATCTGTTTCAACATTATATTGTTCACAAAGCGCTTGTAATACGTTCACATAATCCCCTAATTTTTTAGACTTATCCATGCCAAATATAGTTTGAACTAACATATACATTCTCCCCTTTGTATGTACTGTTAACAACCTAATGATAACGCTTACATATATTGACGTCAATAATAAGATTCGGTGCAAATTAATAATCAGTGAGGATAGCTCCCCACTGATTAAAGTTTCACTGTATCATTTCGTCAATTGATGTCTAAACGCATAAATAACCGCCTGTGTCCGATCACTTACATTTAGCTTATTCAATATATTACTCACATGTGTCTTTACTGTTTTGAGCGCAATAAACAACTCATCTGCAATCTCTTGATTACTTTTCCCCTCTGCAATTAATAACAAAATTTCTGACTCTCTTTCTGTTAACTCCTCATGCAAAGGTTGCTCTTTCTTTTGACGCATACGCGACATCATTTTCCCGGTAACTTTCGGCTCTAATACTGTTTCTCCATCATAAGTAGCTCGTACAGCATCTGCAATATCACTTGCTCTTGATGTTTTTAACAAGTAACTGGTCGCCCCAGCCTCAATAACAGGATACAATTTTTCGTCATCTAAAAAACTTGTTACAACTACAATTTTTGCTTCTGGCCATTCTTGAATAATAGCACGTGTTGCTTCGACACCATCCATCTCGTCCATGACAAGGTCCATCAAAATAATATCCGGTCTTAATTGCAAAGCTAACTCTGAACCTTTTCTTCCATTTTCAGCTTCTCCAACTACTTCAATATCTGGCTGCGTTGATAAATATGCAGATACACCCATTCGAACCATTTCATGATCATCCACTAGTAATACTTTTATCATGATTCTCCCCCTCTCTCAATCATAATGGGTACTTTCACTTCTATCTGTGTACCTTTATTTGGAAAACTAAGCACTTTTAATGTACCACCAATTTCATGAACACGCTCTTGCATCGATCTTAGACCATATGAACCAGCCTTATTAACCCCTACTTTAAACCCAACGCCGTCATCAATGATTTTTAAAATCGCATATTGATCAATTTTTCGAAGGCGCACTTCCGTTTTCTTTGCCTTCGCATGCCGTAAAGTATTAGACAGCGCCTCTTGCACAATACGGAATAAGTGATCTTCTACACCTTTTTTTAATTGAATCGGTTCAATTAACCATTCAATTTTCATATGTTGCTTTCTAGACAGTTCTGTTAATAATTCTTCTATACCCTCTGTTAGTTTTTTACCTTCTAACTGTACTGGGCGTAAATGAAGAAGCAATGCTCTCATTTCTGATTGTGCATTTACGACCATATTTTCAACGAGTTGCAACTGCTTTTTCGTCGTTTCTGGAAATTCAGCTACTTGTTCATTAATAGCCGACATCATCATCGACATTGCAAAAAGCTGCTGACTGACAGAATCATGCAGCTCCCTCGCCAATCGATGCCTTTCTTGAGAAATTGCTTCTTGTCTCATCTCTTCATTCCAATGAGCTCGTTCATTCGTTACTTTTTGAAAGAGTCCAGCTTGCTCCTCTAATCGGCGAGCCAGAACGATTACTTTTCGTTCCACTTCATGAAATTCATCATCTGCAGTAAACGAAACATCACTCGGAAAATTCCCTCGCTCTACTTCAAATAGAAACGTATTTAATCCTTGTATACGCTGCTCTATATAGTAACCGATTGCATATCCTACAATTCCTCCGATAAGTAAACTTGTAGTCATAATAAACAAGCCAATTGGAACAGAAGCGATGGATTCCTTCCATAATAAATCATATACTTGTTGCTTGCTTTTCCATACATATACAATTGTACAAATGAGTGCGATACTAACTGAGGACAACATAGAATAACGAATATACATCCACGAAATATTTTTTTGTTTCTTCATTATACTTTCCTCACTTCCGTATCGCCTACGACAAGCGAAGAAATAATTTTTATACGACGAGGAGCCTCTTTATACTGCTCTGTTCTAAATGTAACATTGCGGTTAAACCCTGTCTCCTCATGACCTGGCAAGAGCACACGTCCGACAATAACAGAATGATTTAGAGACAATTCAATATCATACGGCACATATAAACGAATATTACCAACGACACCCCGAATAACAATTACCGTTTCCCCTTCTGGAATCATAGCAGTTGTTAAATCTATTTCCACATCACAAGCACCATATTGAACATTAATATCCTCAAGTTCATAAATATGATCCATCATTCTTACATTGCCTACAAACATATTTTTCAAATATGGTTCTGTACGATATATTTGCTTCTCTTCGTCTATAATCCCTTTTTCTTTAATTTCAACCTTCATTGCTTTTTGCTGATGTCCTTGTTGAATCAATTGATAACCAATTAAAGCTAAACAAGCAAATACGACAAGAACAAATGCTGCTGATGAAAATAAGAAAAATAAAAATACGATACCACCAACAAATAAAAATACATTTCCCCGTACATAACGATTCTTTTTACGATAATGCCTTCCAAACATAAGCATAATAAATGCAAAAATGAGACCACCTGGTTCAAAATGTCCAAGTATCATATCAAGAAAAAGACCGAATCCAAATATGATGAGGAGCATTCCCATTAATTGTGTCTTTGAAAAATGTTTCTTCATTTCAGCTCCCCCCTTCTTGTCACATATACATAGAAGAAAAGGCATTGCTTTCCAACACCTTTTCTCCTATCACTATATCATAAGCCTGTTTTATAATATACTACTATTATTTTGTTAACTCTTTCGTTAACGATATATCATTCTTTTCTTTCATTTCACGCTCAAGTTTTGCAATTTTCATATCAAATGTGTCACGCTCATGCTCTTCATTCATACGAGTTTCTAAGTCACGAATGTGATCTTCAATTTCTTCAAATCGTAAGAACGGATTATTTTCATCCATTTTATGCATCGCAGTATTCATACGACGATTTGCATGTGCCATATTTTCACGTGCCATTAGTTCCATACGCTTTGCGTGCATTTCTTTTAACTTATTTTTCATTTCAGAAAGACGACGCTCTAACTCATCAATTTGCTCTACAACACCTGCATACATTTCTTCTAATCGAGTTACTTGCCCTTCATAATAAGCTACCTCTTCTAAAGCACGTTCATGCAATTGCAATTCGCCTGCTTCTTGAGCAATGATAGCTTGCTTTGATCTTTTATTAACGAAATAACGCGCTTGCTCAAGCTCACGAGCAAAGTTAGATTTTAATGTTTTATGACGCTCAATTAACTTCTCAATTTTTGTTATTTCGCGCTCACTATCACGTAAATATTGGTTTAACATCGCAATTGGATTTTTTCTTTCCTTCTCATCTAACACGTTATGAAAATCAGCTAAAATTGCATCGCGTACACGTCCGAATAAAGATTGTTTCATTATAAATCTTCCTCTCTTCTACTTTATTTGTAATTTGATTTATTGTTTTAATTTTTCATTAATTTGTTCCACTCATCTTCAAAGTTGCTATATGGTTTAGAACTTTCTGGAGCAGATTCAACAACTACATCTTTTTCTTTTTTCCACTCACGGTATCCGTAATATAAAACCACTAAAGCAGCGATACCAATTAATGCTGGCGAATGAGAAAGTGCAATGGATAAACCGATTAAACCAACAATACCCCAAGCTAACTTTCCAAAAAATGATTTAGCTCGCACAAATGATTTATAGCTCCAATATACAACTCCTGCTCCGATTGCGAACCCTACAATACCAGCAAGACTACCAAGAGCAATTAAAGCCAAAATACCGGCTGCGATAAACGCTAGAAATTGTTTCATCTTGTGCTTGCCTCCCTTCGATTTGATACTCTTATCTTAACTATTTTTTCATCTTTCCATAACGAGCTTAAGAACCGTTTTTAACTCAGACTTAAGACCGAGTCATATTCAGCCCTTTACGCAAAAAAACGTGCAGAGTCTATTCTCTGCACGTTTTTTTAATTACTAACATTCATATTAAATTAAGCTGTTTTATGATACTTTTTTTTCTCAGCTACTTTCGAAAACCTTGGAAACCCAATTAAAATAGAAACAATCCCACATACTCCAACTAAGATTGGATAAAATGCATATGGTAACAATTCAACTGGAGATAACGCTGCAAATCCTGCTGCCGTTAACATTTGGGCACCGTACGGAATTAATCCTTGCACACAACATGAGAAAAGATCTAATACACTCGCTGATTTACGAGGGTCTATTTCATATTGATCTGCAATATTTTTTGCAAGCGGGCCTGTAAAGATAATTGAAATCGTATTATTCGCTGTACACATATTTGTCATACTCACTAAACCAGCAATACCAAATTCCGCTCCTTTTTTCGAACGAATATTACGTGTTAATACATTCATTAAATATTGAATACCACCATTATATTGGATTAATTCAACCATACCGCCAATTAATATAGCAAGTAATACTAACTCCATCATACCGCCCATTCCAGTCGTTACACTTTTAAAGAAACTTTCTAACGTGTAACTTCCATCTATAAGACCGATAACACCAGATAGTACAGTTCCACCAGTTAATACAATAAGTACATTCCAGCCAAGTAGCGCTGTAATAAGTACTCCTGCATACGGTAAAATCTTTATCCAATCAAAGCTATGCGCTTTAACCTGCGTATCACTTCCTGAAGTAACTATTACTAATAGTACAATTGTGATAATAGCTGCTGGTAATACAATTAAAAAGTTCGTTTTAAACTTATCTTTCATTTCTGTTCCTTGTGAACGAACAGCTGCGATTGTTGTATCTGAAATAAATGATAAATTATCACCAAACATCGCTCCGCCAACAACAGTAGCCATCGCAAGCGCAATTGAGATATCAGTTTGACCACTAATACCTACAGCAATCGGTGCTAATGCTGCAATTGTTCCCATTGAAGTTCCCATCGCTAATGAAATAAACGCAGCAATAACAAAGATTCCAGCTATGATAAATCCTGGCGGTAAAATAGTTAACGCTAAATTAACAGTTGAGTCTACTCCGCCCATTCCTTTAGCAGTTTCAGAAAATGCACCTGCAAGCACAAAAATTAATACCATAATCATAATATCCGGATTTCCTGCACCTTTAGCGAACCGCTCGACTTTCACATTAAAACTTTCTTTACGATTCATCACTAAAGCGACTCCTACAGCAATTGAAATCGCTACAAGTATCGGCAATTTATAGAAATCACCTGTAATAATTCCAGAACCAATAAATAGCGCCAAAAATATCCCAAGTGGTAATAAAGCTAAACCATTTCCTCTCGTTTCTTTCAAAGTACCATCTCTCCCTAGTTTCAACCTTTTTCTAATGAATAACAAAAGACCTCTTCCAATGAGAAGAGGTCTTATACATCTATAAGAAACGCTCTTCTCATCTTTCAAGCACACGCTTGCTGGATTTGGCACAGCACTCTGAAATCGAGTCCGCTGCCGAGGCATCGTAGGGCCAGTCCCTCCGCCTCTCTTTATAAGAAGGTTTCATATTTATTTTTTAATAATAATTTCTTTCCTAACTTTACTCGCTTACAAAACAAAAGTCAATTGTTTTTTGTATAGATTTTTTTGGTAATTATACAAAAATGTGAATACAACAATCATTTTAACTTTTCGATTTCTTCTTCTAATATTGAAATCCAATAAAATTCACTATTTTTTATTGCAGCTAATATCCATTTCGTAGTGTACCAAGCTAACTCATACTCTTCCTTCGTGACATCGCCACTTTTATAAGCATCCTCTAGCTCCTCTTCATCTAATACATACACCTTACCGCTAGATAATAATACTACATCTAAATATAAATCATCAAAATAAGGTAAACCACGATCGTCTATTTTATATTCTTTCGCCACATCGATATAATATTGCACTAATTTTTTCTGATCATCTAACATAGCGGTAATCGCAAAGTTTTTCCCGTCTATGAAATATTGAATCCACATATACTGATCCGCTGCAATACAAAGTTCTTCACCATCATATTCTTTACAACTAGGCTTCCTCACCTTTTTTATATCCAGTATTCCGAGCATCCCCTCTTCCACTTGCTTAACCGTATAACCCTTCTCTATTAGCCTCTTCCACGAAGAACCGTCACCATATTTACGTTTCATTATGTCTGCTCCTCTTCTATATACAGAAAAGCTCCCACATATTATGTGAGAGCTTGTTCATATTATAATTAAGCCGCTTGACCCTTTTCAGAAATCTCTTTTAAATAAGCTTGTCCTTTTTCAGCGTCATATTGACCTTCCCACTTAGACATAACTACAGCTGCTAAAGAGTTTCCTACAACGTTAACTGCTGTACGAGCCATATCTAAAATACGGTCAATACCAGCAATGAACGCTAAGCCTTCAGGTGGAATACCTACTGTACCAAGTGTCGCTAATAATACAACGAATGATACGCCCGGTACACCTGCGATACCTTTTGATGTAACCATTAATACAAGCAATAATGTAATTTGTTGTGTAATAGATAAATCAATACCGTACATTTGCGCTAAGAAAATAGCCGCAATTGCTTGATATAAAGTTGATCCATCTAAGTTAAATGAATAACCTGTCGGAATAACGAAAGATGTAATTGCTTTCGGACAACCGAATTTCTCCATTTTCTCCATGATTTTTGGTAAAACTGTTTCTGAGCTTGCTGTAGAATACGCTAAAATCAGCTCGTCTTTTAAAATCTTAAAGAATTGGAAAATATTAATTCCAAATATTTTCGCTGTAAGTCCTAAGACAACTACTACGAAGAAAATCATTGCTCCATATACGACAATTAGTAATTTCCCTAATGGAATTAATGAAGCAAGACCAAATGTAGAAACTGTAACACCAATTAGTGCAAACACACCAAATGGTGCAAATTTCATAACTTGGTTTGTTACGTAAAACATTGCGTCAGCTACACCTTGGAAAAATTGAAGAACTGGTCTTCCTCTTTCACCAATTGCCGCTACACCTAAACCAAATAGTACAGAGAAGAAGATAATAGCAAGCATATCTCCGTCAGCTAATGACTTCATAATGTTCGTTGGAACAATATTTACAAATGTATCTGCAAATGAATGACTTTGTACTTGCTCTGTCGTATGTGTATATTTCGAAATATCTGTCTTTGTTAACTGCTCCATATTTACGCCTTTTCCTGGTTGGAAAATATTCGCTATTAATAGACCAACAATAATTGCAATTGTTGTAATAATTTCAAAGTAAATAATTGTTTTTCCGCCTAGTCGACCTAGTTTTTTAACATCGCCAACACCAGCAACCCCAACAACAATGCTTGCTACAACAATCGGTACAACGATCATTTTAATTAATCGGATAAAAATATCACCAATTGGTTGTAAGTACTTCACAACAGCTGGATTATCAAAGAAAATCGCCCCAACCGCAATACCAAGTGCAAGTCCTATTAATATTTGCCATGCAAGTCCTATTCTTTTCATATTTGTTGTAACCCCCTCTTCGATGTGTCACTCTATCTCTCATTCTATCTCTATAAAACTTGAAATTAAGAGTATTACATATTATTCGACAATTCACTACATTTTGTCCCTGTTAAAAATCATAAATCAAAAATTTAAATCTGACAACAAAATAACTTTGCCCGAACACAAATAATTTTCTTGACAAAAAGCAGACCTATGTCAGAAAACCTAACATGAGAACGATTCCTCACTAGTGTTTTATTAGCTTTCCAAGCAATATCTCATCTCATAAAAACGATTACTTTCCTCCTTTATTTTACAGATAAATCCCAAAATATACCTTTTTTACACATATGAATAAAATGTAAGCACTATGACAATTACAGTTGAAAAATGATAAATTCCGACAAAACTTAGCAATTTTATAAATTTTTCTTTACATTATGATTACAACGATAGACACCCTTCTTCTTATGATATATAACATTCATAGGGAAAGGAGTCAGACAACAATGAAAAAGAAATTTGCAGCGTTTAGTGTTTTAGCAGCAGGAACGATTTTTGCTTCCCCGTTACTTTCACCCGTATACGCTGAAACGAATCAAGATAAATTATCTAATATTCAATCTGAATTAGAAGGCAAACAAAGTGACTTACAAAATAAATCAGTCGAGAAAGAACAAATAGAAAAAGAAATTCAAGAATTACAGAAGAAAATCGATGAATTAACTACTTCTATTAATAAAAATGAGGCTGAATTAAACGATACAAAAAAGGAAATTAGCAAAACGCAACAAGTAATTACTGATAAAAAGAAACATATAGAACAATTACAAACAAATATAGATACACGTCAGGAAGTTATTAAACAACGATTACAATCTATGCAAGAAAAACCGCGTACAAATATCATTACAGAAGTATTAACAAACTCTACAAACATTGCTGATCTTGTTGATAATATGTACTCCGTAAGTTTAATATTAAACAACGATACAGATATTGTAAAAAAACAAACATCTGATCAAAATGCTGTAACAACAGAAAAAGAAGCTGTTGAGAAAAAAGAACAACAACTGAAAGAATCTGAACAAAAACTAGAACAAAAACAGCAAGAATTACAAAATAACCAACAACAGCAACAAACCCTTATTAACGATCTACATACGAAAGTAGCAAAAGTAGATTCAGAGATTGAAGGATTAGAAGAATCCAAAGGCATTTTAGAAAATCAACGTCAAGCTGTTCAAAGAGCAATTGAAGAAGAAAAACGTGCCGAAGAAGCTCGTAAAGCGGAAGAAGCTCGCCAGGCAGAAGAGGCTCGCAAGCAACAAGCTACTAAATCTGCTCAAAAAGCTCAAGCAGCCCAAACACCACATGATACAAATATCGGTGGCTTTATCAAACCAGCAGCCGGATCAAAAACTTCCGGATTTGGTGTACGTTCTTTAGATAACCATAAAGGAATTGACATCGCTGCTTCGGGAACGGTTCCAATTATCGCTGCTGCAGATGGCGTTGTTATTCGCTCAGAATTATCATCTAGTTATGGAAACGTAGTGTATTTATCTCACCGTATAAACGGAAAAACATATACGACAGTATATGCTCATATGAATAGCCGTTCTGTATCGAATGGACAAACTGTAAAACAAGGCGATCAGCTTGGATTTATGGGGAATACGGGCCAATCATACGGACAACATTTACACTTCGAACTCCATCTTGGAGAATGGAATGTCGGCAAGACAAACGCAGTTGACCCATCTCCTTATATCGGATTATAAAAAACCTCGGTGCCTACCGAGTTTTTTTTATTTATACTTCACACAATATAGGCATTCTACATAGACTATAACTAAATGCCTCTAGTTTACGAGGTGATCCATATGAATACGCAATTACAACAAAAAATAGAAGAAGCTAGAGCGACATATATCAGCCGGATATTTACATTTGGCGGCTCAGTTTTATTTTTAATCGGTTCATTCCTCGCAGTCACCACAGCCTATAAAGCATATAAACATCTATTACATTCAACAACATAAAAAAGACGGGAGCTCCCCGCCTTTTTTTATGCAAACATTTTAAATACACCTATCGCATTTAAAAATACAATTATTACAGTTATCGGAATAACATAACGAAGTAAGAAGAACCAAATGTTAAATAACGTTTCCCCTTTCGTTTCCGTCACTTCTAATTCTTTCATCAACAATTCTTTACTCATTTTATTTGGTACAAATAATGAAATAGCTAGTACCCCTAACGGTAGCAATACGTTACTTACTGAAAAGTCGACTAAATCAAAGAATGTTTTCCCAAATATTTTCACGTCACTCATAATCCCAAATGATAACGCTGATGGAATACCGACTGCAAAAATAAGAATACCAATTAATAATGATGCTGATGGACGCTTCTTCTCATTACCTTTCGCAACAGATGCTACTACTATTTCAAGCATTGAAATTGCTGATGTTAAAGTCGCAAAGAAGAATAAAATTAAAAACATAATAAAGAAAAATTGACCAAATGGTATTTTTGCAAATACTGCTGGAAGGACGATAAACAGTAATCCTGGTCCTTCAGTCGGTTTAACTCCTAATGCGAAAATCGCCGGGAAAATCGCTAATCCTGCAAGTACTGTAACAAAAACAGTTAAACTTACAATAGATGTTGCTGATTTCGCTAAATGTTCCTCTTTCTTTAAATACGAACTATACGTTACCATTACTGAGGCACCTACTGTTAGCGAGAAGAAAGATTGTCCCATCGCATATAAAATCGTATCTGCTGTAAGCTTTGAAAAATCTGGCTTTAAGAAGAACTCTACTCCAGCAAAAGCACCATCGAGTGTTAACGCACGAACAATAATCGCAATAAATAAAATAAATAATAGCGGCATCATGTACTTACTTGCCTTTTCTATACCTTTCTCTACACCTTTACTTACAACAAAAATCGTACAAAGCATAAAGATAAATTGCGCTCCAATCGCACTTAATGGATTGGAAATCGTTTCACCGAACAATTGTCCATAATCAGCTACTCCATTCCAGAAACTTCCTGTCACACTATAATATAAATAAAGTAAAATCCATCCACCTACAACACTATAAAAAGATAGTACACTAAAACAAGTAACAACTCCCATACGACCAATCCAAGGATATAATTTGCTATTTGGCACTAGTACTTTATAAGCTGTAACCGCCTCTTTTTGCGTGCTACGTCCAATAACAAACTCCGCTATTAGAAGAGGCATACCTATAAATAAAGTTAATAGTAAAAATACAAGGAAGAATGCGCCTCCCCCGCCATTACCTGCAACATATGGAAATTTCCATATCGCACCAAGACCTACTGCGGCTCCGGCTGCTGCGAGTACAAAGCCTATTTTCGACGTCCATTGCTGTGTTTCTTTCATCATAAAATCTCCTTTTCTGAATATTTAAACTTTTGTTAATTATACACTTTCATTTCATACTCGCACACCTCCTTTAGAAAATAAAAAAGTCCCCTACACGCAAATATGCATGTAGAGGACGATATATGTAATGTAAATACCGTGGTACCACCTCAATTGGATTGATAAATCCCACTTGTTCAAGTACAGGAATAATTCCGATACTCTATCCTTTTAACGGCGGAACCCGGGTTGCCTACTACAATGTTCAACATACCTCTCGCAAGCCCATTCTGTATATTTTATCGTACCAGGCTCCCACCTAACCCCGGCTCTCTGAACGCATCAAATATACGTACTCTTCTTGCTCATCGATTTCATCTATTGAAGTTACTTGTGATTATAAATTATATTTTTATATTTGTAAAGCGCACTTTATCTTTTATTATTTTAAAACCTTTTCCTCTAATTCTCGTAAAAAACTTTCTCTTTTCCCCTCGTTTTGCACATATACTGATTTCAACACTTCTTGGAGCAATATATTTCGTTCCCTCTTTTCTAACTGTAAATCTTTTAACTTCACCCTTACTTCATATAAAAAATCTAAATACGATTCATATGTCTCATCATATTTATTTGCAATCTCATCTCGAATTTTTTTTGCAAACTTCGGGCTCGCTCCCCCAGTAGAAACTGCTATATTAAGCAAACCACGATGAATCGCTGCCGGAAAATGAACATTACCACTTTCCGGATTTGTAATAACATTTACTAATTGATTCTCGGCGGCATCTTCAGCAACTTGTTCATTTAATATCGAATCACTACTTGCTGCAACAACTAAAAAAGCACTTTTAATATCACTTTTTTCATATTCTCTTTGATACCAACGAATTTTCTTTTCTTCCACAAGTTTTACTAAATTCGCATCTAATTCTGGACTTATCACAACTATATCCGCACCCTGTTTGAGTAAAGGAATAATTTTAAATCCTGCAACTTTTCCCCCGCCAATAACAACAACGCGTTTCTCATTAACTCGCACTGTAAGTGGATACATACTGATCTCCTTTCAATAACTCCGTCGTTTTCTGAATTAACATATCTTGAAACGCTTCATTCTTCCCTAAATATGGACTGATTTTTATCTCTTCCAATTCATATTGGCGCACTTCTTTCTCAATATGTTTCATAAGTAAACCTGTAAATAACAAGTAAGGCAGTACAACGATGTTCTTTTCTTTTCGTTCTACAACTTCCTTTAACTTCTCCTCAAATTTTGGCTCTGCAGCCGCTAAATAACAAACTTCTACTTTTTTAACCTTCTCTTTTGTTTGAAATAAAGAAGCAATCCAGTTTATATCTCTTAATACTTCAGGATCACTACTCCCTCTTGCAACGAGAAGTAACGTCACTTCATTTTTATCTTCCTGTTCGATGCCACTTCCGCTATACACCGATTTAACAAGTGTTTCTGATACACCAAACGGATTACCATAAGTCACTTTAACATTTGGATATTGATTCTTGAGCTTTACCAATTCAAACGGAATATCTTTCTTCACATGACCTGCCGCTAATAAAAAAACAGGGATAGCAATAATCTCTGTGGCCCCACGCTTCACACATGTACGAAAACCATCTTCAATAGAAGGATTCGCTAACTCTAAAAAACAAACTTCTTGAATAGTCGCTTCTATACGGCTCATACACGATGTAATAAATTGAATCGCCTCTTCTTTCGCTGTCTTCAAACGACTTCCATGACATATATATAAAACGGCTTTCATTTTACAACACTCCACTTACTTGATAAGCATTTTCTGTCTGCTTCTCAAACCAATGAATTTTTTCTCTAAAACGGACAACTTCTCCAATTACAATCATGCTCGGATTTTGAATTTGCTCTTTTTTCGCAACATCTACAATTGTCCCTAACGTTCCAACAACTGTGCGCTGCATAGACGTCGTCCCCTGCTCAATAATAGCAGCTGGCGTACTTTTATCTTTTCCATGCTTCATAAGTTGCTCACATATGTAGAGCAAATTACTAACCCCCATATATACCGCTAAAGTCTCTACACCTTTCGCTAAACTTTCCCATTTCACTTCTTCTTCAGCACCTTCTTTCCTATGCCCAGTCACAATAGCAAAACTTGCACTTGCATCACGGTGCGTCACTGGAATACCAGCATAAGCAGGTGCGGCTATTCCAGACGAAATACCTGGGACGATTTCAAATGGTACACCTTGCTTTGCTAATGCTTCGGCTTCTTCTCCCCCTCTACCAAACACAAATGGATCGCCGCCCTTAAGCCTTGTTACAACTTTTCCTTTTTTCGCATACTTAATAAGAAATATATTAATTGTTTCTTGCTTCATCGTGTGATAATTCGGGAGTTTCCCGCAATAAATCAAATCCGCGTCAGGCTTTGCGTGTGAAAGCAGCTCTTTATTCACAAGACGGTCGTATAAAATAACATCTGCCTTCTCAATACATTTCAATCCTTTAACAGTAATTAAATCTGGATCACCAGGACCCGCTCCAACAATATAAACCTTCCCCATCATCTCTCCTCATTTCTACTATTAAAGTGAAACTTCCATCCTTATATATGAATGGAAGTTTTCATTTCTTCATATTTCAATGTTCCTTACTCATGAATAACAAAGGCCGCGCTTTTTCGAATCTTCTTTTTTTCAAATAAAGCAATCTCCTTTACCTCTGGTAACGGTAAAAAATGTTTTTCAAGCTCCATCTCCGCCATCTTAAATGCCTGTTCTTCACTTTCAGCAACAACAACAATTGGAACAATGCTACTCACTAATACCGCTTCAAATCGATATAAATCCATATTGCCCCTCCTAAGACGCTATTACTTCTTCTAACACGTTATTTAACGCTATTTGTAATGTATCTACACCAACACGACCTACAAAATCATAAAATGTTTCGGCTGGTAATTTGTTCTCTTTGAAATAACTTATAAATGATGCGAGTACATCAGGTAGATCCTCGCCATCTATTTTTCCTTTTAACTTTTGATTGTAGGCACCGCCATCTAACAATGTTCCACCTACGTATATTTCAAACGCTTCAACAATGCCTTTTTCCTTCGTTTTCATTTTCACCCCTTGTAACCCAATGTCAGCAATTTGACGTTGACCACATGAATTCGGGCAGCCTACCATATGAATTCGAACTGGAACATCGAGTGCAATTTGTGTATCTAAGTATTCTGCAATTTTTCTTAATCTTTCTTTCGTTTCTACTAGTGCAAGATTACAATATTCAATACCGGTACATGAAACCGCATGACCAATAAATGATTTCGGGCTAGCAGATATCGCTTCAAACAGCGGTTCACTAAGTAATCCTTTTACATTTTCCGGAGGAACGTTCGGAATAATGAAGTTTTGCGAGTTACATGTACGAATTTGTCCATTTCCATATCGCTTTGCAATTCTTGCAATCTCAAACATTTCTTCTGCATGTAAACGACCTACCGGTACATTAAAACCTACATATTTTAATCCCTTTTGTTTTTGGTCTTGAACACCATAAAAATAGCCTGCATTCCATCCTTTGAGTGCACTTTCCCCTTTACTTTGTAAAGGCCCTGTATACTCTATTAGTTTCTCTTTAAATTTCTCTGCTCCCCAGTCCGCAACAAGAAATTTCAACCGAGCTAAATGACGTTTTTCACGATATCCAAAATCACGGAATATAGTAGCAATTGCAATCGCCACCGCCTTCACTTCTTCTGGTAAAACGAATACATCTAATTCATCAGCTAAATACGGTCGAGCTGATAATCCTCCACCTACTTTTATATGAAAACCAACTTTTTTCTCACCATCTATTTCTTTCGTTGCAGGCGTAAATGCAACACAGTTAATTTCTGCGTTTGCTGAATTATAAATATTAGAACTAATAGACATTTTAAATTTGCGTGGCAAGTTAGAAAACTCTTCATTATGTTGGAAGTAATCATATACTTCTTTTACAATATGCGTTGTATCGAATAGTTCATTTGCATCAATGCCAGCAAGCGGATTACCTGTAATATTCCGCGTTATATCACCACAAGCCCCCGCTGAAGATAACCCAACTCTTGCTAATCTTTTAAAAATATCTGGAATTTGCTGAATTTCTAACCAGTGAAACTGAATCGCCTGTCTCGTCGTAATATCTATTACATCACGTCCATAATCTTCAGCGATAGAAGCAAGTACTTCTGCCTGTGCATTTGTAATAATCCCCGACGGAATATTTACCCGCATCATAAAATAACCAGCTTCTTTCGGCCTTTGTAAATACAAGCCTGCCCATTTAAAGGCATCCCACTCTTCTTTCGGAATAGATTTGAAACCATTTTCCGCATAGTAAGGAATATCATTGAAAATTTCTAAGCCATCTTTTTCTAATTTATTTTTCTCGGTCTGATTTAATTTTTCATTGTTAGCCCATACTTTTTCATAACTCATTGTTTATCCCCCTATATAAAACTACGCTCTTGTAAGTACTTCACGATTTGTTCTGCACATTCTTCAATAGAATATTTGTGCGTTTCTACAATTAATTCCGCTTGCTCTGGCTCTTCATAAGGCGAATCAATACCTGTGAAATCCTTAATATCACCTTTCCTTGCCTTTTTATAAAGTCCTTTCGGATCACGTTTCTCACACTGTTCAATCGGACACTTCACAAAAATTTCAATAAATTCATCTGCCTCTAATAAATCTCTTACTTGTTTGCGGTCTACTCGAAATGGTGAAATAAATGCTGTAAGGACAACTGCTCCTTGATCTACAAATAACTTTGCCACTTCGCCAATACGTCTTATATTTTCCATGCGATCACTTTCAGAAAATCCTAAGTCTTTATTTAAACCGTGGCGAATGTTATCCCCATCCAGCACATAATTTCCAATATTCTTTTCAAAAAGTTTACGAGCGACCGCATTCGCTACTGTAGATTTACCCGAAGCTGATAAACCAGTAAACCAAATTACAAAACTATGATGTCCATTCTTCACTCTTCTCTCATCTTTTGAAACCGAAGCTGTGTGCCAAGTAATATTCGTATCCATCTCGTTCTCTCCCTATTCTGTTACTACTTCTTTTTTCAAACCTTTAATTAGCACTTCCACTACTTCTTTACGACTAAATGTACTTGGCGGAATCTCACCGTTTCTTAATAATTCTCTTACTTTCGTACCCGATAAAATAACATGATCTTCTTTTCCGTGCGGACATGTTTTCGTTGAAGCCATCGCTTCACATTTCGTGCAGTAAAAACTATGTTCAAAGAATAGTGGTGTAATTCCTAACTCTTCTATCGTAAAATTTGTGAAGATTTCTTGCGCTTCATACGTTCCGTAATAATCTCCTACTCCAGCATGATCACGCCCTACTATAAAGTGGGTACATCCAAAATTCTTTCTTACTAACGCATGAAATATCGCTTCCCTTGGTCCTGCGTAACGCATGGCAGCAGGAAATACACTTAAAAAGACACGATTTTTCGGATAATAGTTTTGAAGAAGTACTTCATAGCTTTCCATTCTTACATCAGCAGGAATATCATCCGATTTCGTTTCTCCGACGAGCGGATTTAAAAAGAGACCATCTACAATTTCAAGAGCAGATTTTTGAATATACTCATGGGCACGATGTACCGGGTTTCTCGTTTGAAATCCGACCACTGTTTTCCACCCACGTTTTTTAAATGCTTCCCTCGTTTCAATTGGGTCTAAATGATAAGAAGGAAATTGATTATTTTCAAAGCGTTTTGTTAGAATAATAGTTCCTCCAACGTAAACGTTTGGTCGTTCATATAATTTTTTCACTCCTGGATGAGCCTCATCCGTTGTTTTATATACAAGTAACGCTTCTTTTTCTTTATCTGGTACAAAAATATCTTCTATTTGAATGACACCGTATATATTTCCGTTGTTGACAAGCTTTACTTCCTCTCCAGTCTTCAGGCTTTCTGCGACTTTTTCTGTTACCGGTAATGTAATCGGTATACTCCACACACTACCATTTGCTAAACGAAGCGTTTCTACAACTGAATCATAATCTTCCTTCCCTAAAAAACCAGTAAGGGGGCTATATCCACCTATCGCCAATAGTTCTAAATCACTTAACGCAATATTGTCTAATTTAATTTCTTTTTCAATTTGTGATACGTCATATGTCTCATCTATACGGTTTACTAATTCGTTTACTATGCTCATTTTTCTATATCCTCTCTTAGCTTTATTTCAAGATTCATCTTATTGGTAATGAAGACCACATTCAGTTTTCACTTTTCCAGCCCATCTACCATCTCTTGAATCGCCACCATCCCCTACAGGTAACGTACATTTCTCACACCCAATACTTGGATAGCCAACATCATGCAACGGGTTATACGGCAAGCTATGTTTGTATACATATCGCCAAACTTCTTTCCACGTCCAATGAATGAGTGGACAAACTTTAATAGATTGAAAACGATGATCTTGATTTATAAACTTTGTATGCTTACGTGTTTCTGATTGTTCCCTTCTTAAGCCCGATATCCATGCTTTTTCCACGACTAATGATTTTTCTAAAGGTAAAATTTTTCTAATCTTACAACAAAGATTCGGATTGCTCTCCCACAGTTTTTCACCATGCAACTTCGCCTGTTCATCAAGTGTAAGTTCTGGCTGTTTTTCTATAATATTCAATGAAGGAAATCGTTCCCGCACTTTTTGAATTAATTCATACGTTTCTTGAAAATGAACATTTGTATCCAAAAATACAACTTTAGCAGATGGATTTACTTGGTTTATAATGTGCAGCAATACCATACCTTCCACCCCAAAGCTACATGCGTAGACAACCTCATCTTTATATTCTTTATAAGCCCAATTTAATACTGATAACGCGCCTTTTGTTTCATCTTCTTCCGAAAACGAAACAACATTTTCTTCCCACGTTTCATACGTCAACATGTTTTTTCCCCCTGTAAAAGCAAAAAGACGGTTTTAACCTAATGAAAATAGGTTAAAACCGCCTCTAGTTTTTCTAGTCAGCGCTTTTCACTTTAAACGTACTTTTTCACTTTTCTCTAACTGAATTACTTTTCCATCTTGCACAACAATTGTAATTGAACCATATTTCATATCAGCAAGCATCGCTTCAATCTTCTCGGATACTTCATCAAAATGTTCCCGTAAACTCACGCGAACAGCCCCCCCTTTTTATTCATAAAAAAAATCTTTCCCATTTCGAAAAGACTGTTCGGTAATATATTTTACCTTATCTTTCAAAATGGATCCCATTTTGCTGGATTTAGCACCTTGCTTTCTATAAGCAGGTTGCCGAGCTTCTTCGGGCCAGTTCCCTCCGCTTCTCTTGATAAGCTTTGTATTTGTATTTTATCACAATTCTGATTTTTTTCAATCCTAGTTTTCCGATATATTTTAATTATTTTATTTTATAAAAAAGGAATTGCCCATTCGAACAACTCCTTTTCCTATTTAGACAAGCTCTTTAATACGTATGCGATCGTTCCCAATAATATTTTCATATGTTTCGCGTTCCACAACTACTTGCGATGTTCCGCCTTTTGCAAAGACAACGGCTGGTCTTCGAATCCGATTGTAATTATTCGCCATCGAATACCCGTAGGCTCCTGTACAGGAAACTGCTAGTAAATCAGCAGAAGCGACTTTTGGTAAATGAATATCCCAAATCAACATATCTCCACTCTCACAGCATTTCCCAGCAATCGAAACGAGTTCCTCATTCTCATCATTCCCTCGATTCGCTAACATTGCTTCATAACGCGCACTATATAAAGCAGGTCTTAAATTATCTGTCATTCCACCATCGACTGATACATATTTCCGAATACCAGGAATATCTTTCACAGATCCAACTGTATAAATTGTTGTCCCAGCATCACCTACAATGCTACGGCCTGGTTCAATCCATATTTCTGGCAATGGATATTCACATACAGTAAATTGTTCTCTCACTGCACTTGTTACAGCTCGCACATATGTCTCAAGAGTTAATGGTGTATCCGACTCTGTGTAGCGTATTCCAAATCCCCCGCCTACATTTAGCACTTTTACTACATAGTTTGTTTGCTCTCTCACTTCTTCTAAAAATTGGCGAAGAACTTCAATTGCTCGAACAAAACCAGCTGTTTCAAATATTTGCGATCCGATATGTGAATGAATCCCTAGCACATTATAATTTGATTTTTGTAAAGCAAATCCAATTGCCTGCATCGCTTGACCGTTTGAAACGCCAAATCCAAATTTCGAATCATCTTGGCCTGTTGTAATATATTCATGTGTGTGCGCCTCTACTCCAGGCGTTACACGAATTAATATGTTCACAAATTTTCCATGTTGCATCGCTAAATCGTGTAAAACTTCTAATTCAAAGAAATTATCTACGACAAAACAACCAATATTCGCCTGAAGAGCCATCACTATCTCTTCTTCTGTTTTATTATTTCCATGAAAATGAATACGTGATGCTGGAAATCCTGCTTGGAGCGCAGTATATAATTCTCCCCCAGAAACAACGTCTAATGACATATTCTCTTCACGAGCTACTCGGCACATCTCCATGCACAAGAACGCCTTGCTTGCATATGCTACTTGATAAGAGAAACCACTTTCTTTAAAAGCACGATGAAACGCTCGGCATTTTCCTCGAATAGACTCTTCATCGTATACATAAAGTGGTGTTCCGTATTGCTTTGCTAGCTGCGTCGTATCGCACCCTCCAATTTCTAAGTGTCCTTGCCCATTAATTCGGCTTGTGCCGTGTAAATACATTTAAATTCCTCCCTTATTTCCTCTAAAACTCATAACCCCAATCTTCTATTCATTGCAGCACGCTTTTAGATAGACAAAAAACGCGCGGAACAATGTTCACACGCGTTTCTTATTAGGAAAAATATATATTGAAAAAATAAACGAGTTGTTATCTCCTCAAAATAAGAAACCGCATCAACATCTCCAAATAGCTCTCCATAAAATAAATCTTATGACAGTACTACATTTATTCAATGCAGTCCCAATATATGAATAAGATGGTTATTCTTATATTTCGGCAATAGTCCCTTTCAACCTATGATCACAGATTCCATTAAATCTCCCATAGCTTACTCTTTCCTATCGCGGCCTCTACCTTTGAGAGTAGATGAGGTAAGTCTATTTAATTTTCAAACATCTAATTGTTGCTATTAACAATACCAAAGGACCATTTTATTTGTCAAACAATTTTTTATATTGTTTTTTTACAGTTTAGTTTGGTATCGTTTGGTAAGCGCTTTACTGAAATCTTTGTCACTTCCCATTCGCCTTCTTCGTTATTAAATGTAATCGTTACCTTCTCAAATGGTGGAGCAATTTTCCCAGCAACACGTTCATACTTTGTCACTTCAATACTTGCTTGAAATAAATATGTACCGCTATACACTTTTTTTAAACTAATAATTTTAGGACATTGATAAGGTTTCAAACTTCCATATTGTTTTTCAATTGCTTTATTTATTTTTGGAAATAAAACAGAATAAAGTGCATCTTCCATAAGAGGTGGATCATATTGGGCTACCGACACACTCGGTGAAGTAAAAAGTACAACACTACTGCATGCTATAAAACATAATAATTTTCGCATTATAACCTCCGTATTATCACGCGATTCTTTCTGCGTACGATAATTATCATACATAGAAATTCTGTTTTATTGTCTCCCACCACTCTTTTTCTACTCGATTATTATAAAAAAGCCCACAACCTTCTTTTATTTTCGTATAATGATACTCATAGTATAATAATCATAATAACAAAGGACTGTTCGTATATATAAAATGAGTCGTTAAGCAAACTGACTCTCAAGAACTGTCATGCTTTTTAGGAGAGGAGTATATTATGCTACAACATCTGTTTCCAAAACTGCGATTTGCACTCGTTGCAGTCGTTTTACTATGGATTAAAACATATATTGTGTACAAGCTAGCATTTGATATTAAAATTGATAATTTCTTTGAAGAATTCATGCTTTTTATCAATCCACTAGCTGCGTTACTTTTATTTTTCGGCTTAGCTTTACTTGCATCTAAGCACCGAAACCGAATTATAATTGGAATCAGTTTTATACTGTCATTTATTTTATTTGGAAACGCAATGTTTTATGGGTTCTATAACGATTTCGTTACTTTCCCGGTTTTATTCCAAACAAACAATATGGCTGATTTAGGGACAAGTATAAAAGAACTCTTTACGTACAAAACATTACTTTTATTTGCAGATGCAATTATTTTAATGTTTATTTCGCGTAAATTCCCATCATTTGGCGACAAAACACCACTTTCCCGCTCAGAGAAGCGAACTTTCTTTAGCGGTGTAACAGCTTTATTAGCACTACAAATTGTTGTATCAGTTATTTATAAACCACAAATGTTCTCACGCTCATTTGACCGTCAAACTGTCGTGAAGAATTTAGGTTTATACACATATCATCTATTTGATATTACGCTTCAATCCAAGTCTTCAGCTGAGCGTGTATTTGCAAGTGGGGATGGGTTTTCTGAAATTAAAAACTATACAGACTCAAAAGACAAACAAGTTGATAAAAACTTATTTGGAGCTGCAAAAGGTAAAAATGTAATTTTAATTTCAATGGAATCTACACAAAGCTTTGTTATTAATAAAAAAATAAATGGAAAAGAAATTACACCATTTTTAAATGAATTTATTAAGGATAGTTTCTATTTCGATAACTTCTATCATCAAACTGGACAAGGTAAAACTTCTGATGCTGAATTTATCGTTGAAAACTCACTTTATCCGCTAGATCGTGGTTCTGTATTCTTTACTCATGCAACAAATGAATACACAGCGACACCAGAACAATTAAAGAAATACGGATATTCTTCTGCTGTCTTCCATTCAAATGATAAAACGTTTTGGAATCGGGATGTAATGTATCCTGCGCTTGGATATGATCGTTACTTTAATTTAAATGATTACGCAGGAACGGAGCAAATGTCTGTCGGTTGGGGATTAAAAGATAAAGAGTTCTTTGAACAATCTATTCCAAAGTTAAAATCTTTACCACAACCGTTCTATACAAAATTTATTACATTAACAAATCATTTTCCGTTTCTTCTAAATCCGGAAGATCAATATGTTGATGAATTCAACTCGGAAAGTGGTGTTGTAAACCGCTACTTCCCAACTGTTCGTTACACAGATGAAGCTCTTAAATTATTTATTAAACAATTAAAAGAAGAAGGATTGTATGATAATTCCGTTATTGTCATCTATGGTGATCATTACGGTATTTCCGAAAACCATAACGCAGCTATTGCACAGTTCCTAGGAAAAGATACTATTACACCATTCGATTCTATGCAATTACAACGAGTCCCTCTTATTATTCATGTGCCTGGCCAAGAAGGAAAAGTTGTTTCTAAAGTATCCGGTCAAATTGATATTAAGCCAACGCTCTTTCATTTACTTGGTATTAAAACAAATAAATCCGTTGAATTTGGAACTGACTTATTTATTAAAGAGAAAGATCCGCTTATGGTAATGCGTGATGGTAGCTTTGTTTCTGAAGAGTATGTTTATACAAAAAATATGTGCTACAAAAGAAGTACAGGTGAAGAAGCTGACATGGCGCTATGTCAGCCGTATATTGAAAAAGCAAAAACAGAATTAAAACTCTCCGATAAATTAATTTATGGAGATTTGTTACGCTTCGATCCTAATAATCGATATAAAACCGGAACGATGACAACGAAATTTGAATAGTAAAGGAAGCAACTTTATACAAGTTGCTTCCTCTTTTTATTTTCACTTAATTTTCAAACCATCCTTCTATGAAATCTTTCACAAATTGGTAATTTCTTTCGTATGAGGAATAAATTTATGGTATGATAAAATAAGTAAACTTTCATACACTAATTAAGAATTTATTACAGAAAGCAAGGGATCAGATTTTGTATAGAGCAGCTATTCCAAACTTATTTACGCTCGGAAATTTATATAGCGGATTTTTATCAATCGGCTATGCATCTTTAGGATATTATAAATCAGCTGCTATTTTAGTACTTATCGGGATGATGTTAGATAGTCTTGATGGTCGTGTTGCTCGTTTATTACGTGTTGATTCACAAATGGGAAAAGAGCTCGACTCGCTTGCAGATGTCGTAACATTTGGTGCAGCACCAGCTGTTTTAATGTATTACACATCTTTCTCAAACTACGGAATCATCGGATTATACATAGCGGGATTATTCCCTCTTTTCGGAGCATATCGTTTAGCACGATTTAATGTAACACCATCTTCTACTTCAATGAAATATTTCACTGGAGTACCGATTACAGCAGCGGGAGGGCTTGTTGCTTTCTTAACATTATTTTCACATACCATTCCAAAAATCGTTCTTATTACCGTATTTGTAACGTTCGCATTTTTAATGGTGAGCCGCATTCGTATCCCAAGTTTAAAAGATGTACCAATTCCACGATATAGCATCATTATTACACTATTTTTAGTTGGAATCATTATTACAATGTATCAAACAGGATTTGGAAATTTTTCTGTTTTCTTATTCATTGCCATTCCACTATATATTTTGTACATGTTATCTCAATTCATTAGACAAAGACCGTCTAAAAAAGCGAATAAAGAAAAATAAGAAAACCTTCCGAGTCCGGAAGGTTTCTTTTTATTTTGTAACTAATACCTTTTGATTTACAGGTGTTACTGGCTCTTCGCCGTTTAATATAGCTAAAATATTTCTGACAGCCATTTCAGCCATCGCATCACGAGTTTCAAATGTTGCATTCCCTACGTGTGGAGCAAGTACTACATTCTTTAATTCTTTTAGCTCTTCTGTAATTTTCGGTTCAAATTCAAACACGTCAAGAGCTGCTCCTTCAATTTCATTCGTTTTTAATGCATGAGCAAGTGCTGCTTCATTCATAATTGGTCCACGTGAAGCATTTACAATATACGCTGTTTTCTTCATCATTTTAAACTGCTCTTCATCAATCATATGATGTAATTTTGGATTATAAGCACAGTTAATTGTAATAAAGTCTGCTGTTTGTAATAATTCTTCCAACGTCACATACGTTGCTCCCAGTTCACTTTCAGCTTCAAACTTACGATTTGGCCCTGTATATAAAACATCCATTCCAAATGCTTTCGCACGTTTTGCAACAGCCTTCCCGATTTCTCCAAGACCTATAATTCCGATTGTCTTACCATGGACTTCTCGTCCTAAGAAAAATAACGGTGCCCATCCGTTAAATCCAGTCGTACGACATAACGTATCCCCTTCAGGAATTCTACGCGCCGCTGCTAAAAGAAGTGCAAATGTTAATTCTGCAGTCGCTTCCGTTGATACTTTCGGTGTATTCGTAACTGCAATTCCTTTTTCACCCGCATACGTGTAATCAATATTGTCGTAACCAGCACCATAGTTTGCAACAATCTTTAAATGAGGTGCTGCATCAATAACTTCTTTTGGCACCTTTGTCGAAAGTAAACTTAACAATGCATCTTTATCTTTTACACGCTCTGTTAATTCATCTATAGAAATTAACTCCTCTTTATCGTACATTTCTACATCATGATCTTTTAATAGTTCTAATCCAATTTCCGGAATTTTTCCTGCTACTAATATTTTTGCCACTACTAACACCTCTTCTATAGAAAATAAGATATCTCTTATATTTCATTGTAAGAAATCCACATATAAAAACCAAGGAATTTGATTATAGTTTTAAAAATCGACACTTTTCCATGAAAAAAGAGGAGATGTAACTCTCCCCTTTTCTTACGCTTTTTCCTGCGATTCTTTTCCAAGCTTCACATCAATAGTTCCTTCTGCAACCGTATCGCTAATTTGCTCCTCAATAACCGATTGAGATGCAGCATTCGTTTCAGAAGTATAAGCTTGTTGCTGTGTACCTTGTACATTTTGTTTATTTTGTTGTTTCGCCATTTCTTACCCTCCTTTTCATTCTTTCTTATTTTGAACAAAAAGGACGGTTTTCATCAAAAAATTGCGTTTCATTTTGAATTTGTTACTTCTTCTTCAAGCGACCTCATTACTCTTGCTCGCTTCGTAAATGTTGCAACCTGAGTAACACCGTGAGCTAGTAATGTTTGTACATTTTCTTGTACATAATTCCCTAAATCATTTGGATAATGGGCATCCGAAGAAATCGTAATTGGAACACCATACTTAGCTAATACTTGTAAATATAGTGGACTTGGGCACATTTCACGAACAGGATAGCGATAGTATAATCCTGCATTTATTTCTGTTGCCGTATTCGTTTCTACTAACGCACAGGCAATTTCCTCATAATAAGAAAGCTGTTCATTCTCATCCAATCGATAATTAAATACCTTTATATTATCAAGATGAGCGATAATATCAAATAACTCAGTACGAATCGCACTCTCAACTGTTTTAAAAAACATATCATATAATGCGCGTAGGTCATGCTTCTCAAAATATTCTTTCGTATCTGGATTATCGAATCCCCAGCCATTTAGAAAATGAACGGAACCAATTATATAATCAAAGTCTCCTAGCGCTAATAATTCTTTTAACTCTCCTTCACAACCAATAAAATAATCCGCTTCAATTCCAAGTTTAAGTGTGACACCTCTTTTACTCCATCGTTCTTTCGCCTCTTCAATGACCTTTGTAAAATCATACAGTGAAACTACCCTTACTTGATCTAACCATTCCTTCTGTATACGACCGAGCTTAGAATCACTAATATCTACATATTTTTCATAATATCCTTTCGCTTCATGAAAACGATATAAATGATCAACAATCCCAACTTCTGTTATACCTTTTCGCACAGCTTCTTCTAAATAGAGGTCCATCCATTCTGTTGTAAATGGCCCTTCCTTCACACGCTTTTGCAAACGCTCTTGTGTTTTCATAAGCCAATCAATAGAATGCCTTTCTTGAAGCGGTTCATAACATTCCAGCGCTTCATTTATTTTAGCAAGCCATCCTATTGAATACGGTCCTTCTTCTAAGTGAAGATGATAATCTACTTTCATATACATTCCCCCTTATAATGTATCTATTTCCCTTCTATCCCCAACTCTCGAAAGCTTTCCATTTCGTTCTTTCACCTCTCGCATGACATCTTCCAATGTAATATTTTTTTCAGCTAATAAAACGAAACAGTGATAAAATACATCAACCATTTCTTTCACTACTTCTTCTTTATCATTATTTTTACATGCGATAATTACTTCAGCACATTCTTCACCAATTTTCTTTAAAATTTTATCTTCTCCTTTTGAAAATAAATAATTTGTATACGATTCAGGAAGTGGGCTTTCCTTTCGTTCTTCAATTGTTTTATACAGCAACTTAAAGGCATTTTCCATATGTATCCCCCTATAGAATTTGATAGTGAAAACATGTCTTCTCTCCCGTATGACAAGCAGGTCCTACTTGTTTCACATTCACAACAATTGAATCTTGATCACAATCTAAATATAAAGATTGCACATATTGAACATTCCCTGATGTTTCCCCCTTATTCCATAACGACTGCCTCGAACGAGAATAAAACCATGTTCTTTTCGTCTCTAACGTTTTTTCATATGCTTCTTCATTCATATAAGCTAGCATTAAAACTTCTTTCGTACCTTCTTCGATGACAATTGCTGGTATTAATCCTTTTGAAAAATTAGGTTTCATAACCGCACCTCAACATTTGCATCTCTTAATTTTCGCTTTACACTCTGCACTGTCGCCTCACCATAATGAAAGATGGATGCCGCTAACGCTGCATCAACTGTTGTCTTTTGAAAAACTTCTATAATGTGATCCGTATGACCACAGCCCCCTGATGCGATGACTGGAATGGAAACACTTTTTGAAATTTCTTCTGTTAAACGAAGGTCATATCCGCTTTTCGTTCCATCTGCATCCATACTCGTTAACAAAATTTCACCTGCTCCAAGTTTAACAACACGCTTCGCCCATTCTATGGCATCCATTCCTGTGTCAACTCTTCCGCCGTCGACATATACGTTCCATTTACCTTCTGCTACTTTTCTAGCATCAATTGCCACGACAATACATTGTGATCCAAAGTGTTCTGCCCCTTCTTCTATTAACTTCGGGTTTCGCACTGCCGCTGAGTTTATTGAAACTTTGTCTGCTCCAGCTCTTAGTAAATTGTACATATCTTTCACACTTGAAATCCCCCCGCCAACCGTAAGAGGAATAAATACTTTAGCTGCTGTTTTTTCTACAACATCTATAATCGTTTTTCTTCCTTCATGAGTCGCCGTAATATCTAAAAATACGATTTCATCTGCCCCTGCCTCGTTATATGCTTCAGCTATTTCAACCGGATCACCGACATCTTGTAATCCTATAAAATTTACACCCTTTACGACTCTCCCTTCTTTCACATCTAGACATGGAATAATTCGTTTCGCTAACATAACTTCGTTACCTGTAACACTTCTTCTAAATCAATCGTTTTTTCGTAAAGCGCCTTTCCAATTATGACACCATATATATTCATATCATTTAACTTTTTCACATCTTGAATAGATGCCACTCCTCCAGAGGCGATGAGACGAATGCCCACACTTTTTTGAAGTATCGCTAATTGTTCAAAATTTGGACCTGCAAGCGTTCCGTCTTTCGAAATGTCTGTAAACACAATCGTTTGAACACCTAAACTTTCCATTTGTTTCGCTAAACTAACGTAAGAAATTTCAGACAGATCAAGCCAACCTCTCGTTGCTACGAAACCATTTTTCGCATCAATTCCAACAATGATTTTCTCTTTATATAGACGAACTGCTTCCTCTAAAAATGACTTATTATAAAGAGCTGCTGTTCCTAAAATCACTTTTTCTACACCTGCTGACAATAACTTCTCCACCGCTTTAAGTGAACGAATTCCTCCTCCCACTTGCACAGGAATACGTACCGCCTTGCAGATTTTTTCAATGACGGGCAAATTTAACGACTCGCCAGCAATTGCACCATCTAAATCAACAATGTGTAGTATTTCCGCTCCAAGCTTTTCAAATATGATCGCCTGCGCTACCGGATCTTCATTCATCACCGTTTCTTTACTAAACTCTCCTTGATAAAGTCTAACGCATCGCCCTTCTTTTAAATCGATAGCTGGGAAGATTTCCATGCTTCTACCACTCCTTGAAAATTTTTTAATATTTGCATGCCAATTTCGCCACTTTTTTCTGGATGAAACTGTGCACCAAATACATTTCCTTTCGCGACAAACCCTGGTACTTGCATTCCATAATCACTTACTCCGCATACAATTTCATCTGGACAATCCGCGTAATATGAGTGAACATAATACACGAAAGAACCATCCACTAATCCATTCCAAAGCGAAAATTCTCTTTCCTTCCTTAATTCATTCCATCCCATATGAGGAATTTTATACGAAACTTTTAACTTACGAATTTCACCTGGTAGTAAACCTAACCCGCTACAATCTTTTAGTTCCTCACTTCGTTCAAATAAAAGTTGCATGCCCAAACATATACCGAGGAGTGGTTTTCCTATGTCACAAACTTCTTTTAGTACACACACTAAATCTCTTTCTTCTAATACATCCATCGCTTTCGGAAATGCACCTACTCCCGGTAGAATCACGCCATCGCTTCTCAATATCTCTTCTTTATCACTCGTTACAATGTACTCTGCCCCAATATATTTTAATGCTTGCTCTACACTGCGAATATTCCCCATTCCATAATCTATAATGGCAATCAATTACAACATCCCTTTCGTTGAATTTACACCAGTAATGTTGGCATTTTTTTCGACCGCTTCTCTAAGCGCTCTACCAAAAGCTTTAAATAATGCTTCAATTTTGTGATGTGTATTACTTCCGTATAGAACGCGCGCATGTAATGTAATATTGGCAGCATGTGCGACTGCTCTAAAAAATTCTTCCGTCAATTCTGTATCAAAATCCCCGAGCTTCGGATTTGTTAATTCCCCTTGAAATACACAATATGAGCGTCCACTTATATCAATTGCGACAAATCCTAAAGATTCATCCATCGGTACATACGCAGAACCGTAACGATTAATTCCCTCTTTGTTTTGCAATGCTCCTTTCAAGCAATTTCCGAGTACAATTCCAACATCTTCAACGGTGTGATGTGCATCGACAAATACATCACCTTCTGCTTCAACTTGCAATCCAAATCTTCCATGTCTAGCAAATAAAGTCAGCATATGATCGAAAAAACCAACCCCCGTTTGAATAGATACACTCGTACTTTCATCAAGCTGCAAATTTAATTTAATTTTTGTTTCTGTCGTCTCACGTACTTGACTGGACTGACGCATTATTTTTCCTCCTCAAACCTTATTTGGATTGCTCTCGCATGTGCATGTAACCCTTCTTTATTTGCAAGCTCTACAATATGATGCTGTACATTTTTTAATGCTTCCTCTGTATAAGAAATAAAACTTGATTTTTTCACGAAATCATCGACTGATAACGGAGAAAAAAATCTTGCCGTTCCGCTCGTTGGTAATACATGATTCGGTCCCGCCAAATAATCCCCGAGCGGTTCAGGTGCATATGGCCCAAGGAAAATAGAGCCTGCATGTTTCACATAATCTAGAGCATTCATTGGTTCTTTTATATGTAACTCTAAATGTTCTGGAGCAATTTCATTTGATAACTTTAGTGCCTCCTTTAAAGAAGGAACGATAAAGATGGCTCCATTTCTATTTATCGATTCACGTGCAATTTCACTTCTTGGCAACGTTTCTAACTGTCTTTCTACCTCTTTTTCTACTTCTTTAGCTAGTTCCATATTCGTTGTAATACAAATCGCCGTTGCTCTCTCATCATGCTCCGCTTGCGATAATAAATCCGCTGCGATATATTTTGCATTACCTGTTTCATCCGCGACAACTACAATTTCTGATGGACCAGCAATCATATCGATATTTACTATTCCGTATACTTCTCGTTTCGCTAGAGCGACGTACAAATTTCCCGGTCCAACTATTTTATCCACTTTCGGAATCGATTCCGTCCCGTATGCTAAAGCAGCAATTGCTTGCGCGCCACCAATCGTATAAATTTCATCTACCCCCGCAAGATTTGCAGCAGCTAATATGTGAGGATTAATTCCTCCTTTACTCGGCGGTGTTACCATTACAATCTTTTTCACACCTGCGAGTTTCGCCGGCAATACATTCATTAATACTGAAGAAGGATATGAGGCTGTCCCACCCGGTACATATACACCTACATTTTCTAACTGCCGAATGAGCTGCCCTCTAATTATGCCTTTACTTTCACAATCGAATATTGAGTACTTCTTTTGCTTTTCGTGATACGAAACAATGTTTTTCTTCGCCTCTTTTAAAGCTTCTAAAAATGAATTCTCTACAAACATACTCGCTTGCTGTATTTCTTCTTCACTTACACGAAAATCTTTCATCTCTACACCATCAAACTTTTTTGTATAGAAAGATAAAGCCTCATCTTTCCCTTCCCTTACATTTCTAATGATTTTTCTTACACTTCTTTGAACAGTTTCTTCTATTATATTAGCGTTTTCTCTTAGCACTTTTATTTTAGATAATGCCTCCTTAAAATCTTCATAAATGATTTCCATTTTAAGTCCTCCTATTTCCCTGATAAGATTTCTTGCTCCATCATATTTATAATACTGAATATTTCGTCTTTTTTAGTTTTTAAGGCTGCCTTATTTACGATCATCCGAGCCGATATAAAGTGCATTTCCTCAAATACAATAAGTCCATTCTCTTGTAATGTTTTTCCTGTTTCAACAATATCTACAATCGCATCTGCCAATCCAAGAAGAGGAGCAATTTCTACAGAACCTTCTATTTTAATAATTTCTACATCCTCTCCCTTATCATGAAAATAAGTAGAAGTAATATGTGGGTATTTCGTAGCGATTCTTTTCTTCCGGTAACTCTTCGGATTATACGTAGGAATAGAAGCAACACAAAACTTACAAATCCCCACTCCTAAATCCAGCATTTCATAAATATCTTTCTCGTTTTCCATTAAAATATCTTTTCCAACGATGCCAATATCAGCTACCCCATGTTCTACATAAGTAGCAACATCGACCGCTTTTACTAAAATAAATGAAACATTTGTATTTTTACTTTGAAATACAAGCTTCCGACCTTTATTTTTGAGCTCGGAACAATCAATTCCAATCTGCTCAAAAAGTGGAATGACATGTTTTTCTAATCTTCCTTTCGTTAACGCAATTTGAATGTTACGCATGAAGCCTCTCCCTCTTTCTGGACTACCCATTTCTCATTCCATACATATTCCACTAAGTATTCATTCTTTGCCTCAACGACCGTTCCTATTTTATTTTTTCTTGCAAATTGAAAGGTATCGCTTAAATTAGAGAATAGAGATAACCAAGCATTTTTCCCATCCTTTCGAAGTAAATTTCGTAGCCTTTCTGCTTCCGCTAATCTATTTAACTCATAATGAATCACAATATCAATTTGATTTCGTTCATATGGTTCTTGCTGCTCTTGCAGCGCCTTCACAATTTGATTTACTTGTACCGCGAGTCCAACAGCTGGCAGCATTTCTCCAAAATTCCCAATTAGCTCATCGTATCTTCCGCCACTAACGATTTCTTCTCCAATTTCATATATATATCCTTTGAAAATAACACCCGTATAGTAATCTAAGTGTTGAATCATGCCCAAATCAATTGATATGTAAGAACCATATCCTAACATTTCAATTGTTTCATACATTTCTTTTACTCTTGCAATTGCCATTTTCATTTCATTACTTGAAGCAAGCTTTTCTGCTTCCTCAATAACTTCTAAATTTCCAAATAGCCTTGGTAATTTCTCAAGTAATCTTACTGTCTCATCGCATCGATCTAATTTCTTTTCTCTGATAAAATTTGAGAGGGCAGCATAATTTTTACTTTCTATATACGTTCTAAGTACCCTTTCTTCTTCATCCTGGATGGAGAGTTTTTTTACAATACATTTATATAACTGGACTTGCCCAATCTCAATTGTAAAAGATTGCACCTTCAACTTTTGAAGTGCTTGAATGACACTTATTACACATTCAATTTCAGCTCTTACATTATCAATCCCAATAACTTCAATACCACTTTGTACGATTTCATTATATTTTCCAGAATGGGATTCATTCGCTCGAAATACATTCCCGCTATACGTCACTTTAAGTGGCGTATCCCATCTCTGTGTTCCAATAACTCTCGCTAAAGGAATTGTCATATCTGGACGTAAAACGATAATCCTTCCCTTTTCATCAAAAAATTTATACATCTTCTCTTCATCTATCGGTCTATTTTGAAATGCAAAAACATCATAAAATTCAATTGTAGGTGTTCTTATTTCCTCATAACCTCTCTCTAAAAAAGTAAGCCTTAATTTTTGCTCCACTTCTTCAATTAACGTACATTCTTCGAATAAATAATCTCTCGTTCCATTCGGGTTTGCCCGTTTCCATTTTGTCATTTGAATTTTCACACCTTTCCCCTTCTAATGTATGCCTATTTCATTCACCTAAGCCGAAAATAAAAAGAGCCTTGTAGACAAAATACCTACAAGGCTCTTCAGTAGAGTGTAGGTACAACGGGAATAACCCTTGTACCTACACGTTTTCACGCTAGGTTCAAGGGTTTCATGTATGATGATGTAGTTGTGTAAGCATTGTAATAGATTGCACGATATTCATAATACTTACTCCCTTTCTCCTCTGATTTTCACATAGTATATAACAGTTCATTTTGAATGTAAATACATTTTAAATATTACGTTATTTCTTAATATACAGCTACCTTTCTTTCATACTCTTTTATTTCTTTTTCATATTGCATTGTAATACTAATTTCATCTAAACCATTTAATAACTTCTCTTTCCACATTTTCTCGATTGTAAAATGGAATCTATGCGTATTCGTTGTCATTATTTCATTTTCTAAATCAACTATGATTTGTTCCCTCGCATCTGTTTTAGCAAGTTGTTCACGCATATCTTTATCCATTACAATCGGTAACATGCCATTCTTCATACAATTCATATAAAAGATATCGGCAAATCCTCCAGCGATAATAACGCGGAAACCATAATCAGCAAGCGCCCACGGAGCATGTTCTCTAGACGAGCCACATCCAAAATTATCACCTGTGATTAATATGCTGGCTCCTTTTCTTTCTTGTGCATTCAGCGGGAAATTAGGGTTTTCTTGGCGATTATTATCATATCGCCACTCATCAAATAAAAACATTCCAAACCCAGTTCTTTCAATTCTCTTTAAATATTGCTTCGGAATAATTTGATCTGTATCAATGTTATCATTCATCAGTACTGCGGCAGTACCTTTATGAATACGAAATGGCTCCATCATAACTCTCCTTTCTAATATCAACAAAATGACCATATAACGCAGCCGCTGCCGCCATTGCCGGGCTAACTAAATGCGTTCGTGCTCCCTTTCCTTGTCTTCCTTCAAAATTGCGATTTGACGTAGAGGCACAATGTTCTCCTTCAGGCACTTGATCTGGATTCATACCTAGACACATTGAGCATCCGGGCTCTCTCCATTCAAATCCAGCTTCTTCAAATATGCGATGTAATCCTTTATGCATCGCCGCTTCTCTTACCCTTTGAGATCCAGGTACAACAAGTGCTCGCACACCTTCTTTTACTTTTTTACCTTTCACGACAGATGCAGCAATTTCTAAGTCAGAAAGCCTGGAATTTGTACAAGATCCAATGAAAACATGTTGAACTGGAATGTCATACGTACTTTGTCCGGGACTCAATCCCATATAAGAAAACGCTCTTTCGTCATTTGCATCATGCTTTTCTGGCAATTTCTCATCGATCCGAACACCCATACTAGGATTTGTTCCCCACGTAACGTACGGCGCTAAATCCGCAACATCTACTAGAATATGTAAATCATAAACTGCATCTAAATCTGTATAAAGTTCTGACCATTTTTTCTTAATAGATTCATAGTCTTTCGGTGCATATTTACGCCCTTTTACGTAAGCAACTGTTTTTTCATCTGGTGCAATAATGCCAGCCTTTGCTCCCCCTTCAATTGCCATATTGCAAAGCGTCATCCTCTCTTCCATACCCATAGCATGAATGGCCTCTCCGTAAAATTCCATTACGTAACCTGTTCCAACTGCTACTCCGTACTTTGAAAGAAGGTGTAAAATAATATCTTTCGCATAAACACCTTGCGGTAACTTTCCTTTTAACTCAATGCCCATCGCTTTCGGCTTTCGTTGCCATAACGTTTGCGTTGCCAATACATGTTCCACTTCACTCGTACCAATACCAAACGCTAGTGCGCCAAAAGCACCGTGTGTTGCTGTATGACTATCACCACAAACAATCGTTTTTCCTGGCTGTGTGAGTCCAAGTTCTGGTCCTATAACATGAACAATCCCTTGCTCTTCATCTCCGATATCCGCTAATGGCACCTGAAATTGTTTACAGTTTTCCCGAAGTGTATCTAGTTGCTGCTTCGCAATGCGGTCGGTAATATTCCAAACATCTTTCGTTGGAATATTATGATCCATCGTTGCAAATGTTAAATCTGGTCTGCGGACTGTTCGATTTGTAAGCCGCAAGCCTTCAAAGGCTTGCGGTGACGTTACTTCATGAACAAGATGTAGATCGATATATAATAAATCCAATCCATTTTCATTAGTCGCAACTACATGTCTTTCCCAAAGCTTATCTAGTAACCTTTTCGCCATTATCTTCCTCTCCCTACTAACGCTTGCTCTTCCATTTCTTGAATAACTGCCTTTGTAAATGAAGTTGTCGTTTCAGTCCCCCCGATATCTGCTGTACATTTTCCTGATTTAAGGACTGCAGAAACTGCTTCTTCAATTGCATAGCCTTCTCTCGTTAATCCGAACGATTGCCCAAGCAGCATTGCAACAGAACGCATCATCGCAATTGGATTTGCCTTATTTTTCCCCGCAATATCCGGTGCTGATCCGTGAATAGGCTCGTATAATGAAGGCCCCTTTTCAGCGTGACTTGCTGATGGAAGCATTCCTAATGATCCAGCTAATACTGAAGCCTCATCACTTAAAATATCACCAAATAAATTTTCCGTTACAATAACGTCAAATCTTCCTGGATTCCGAATTAATTCCATAGCTGCTGCATCTACTAAAATGTGTTCTACTTCCACATTCGGGTAGCGAAGTGCTACTTCTTCTGTCACAGTTCTCCATAATTTACTAGACTCTAAAACATTCGCTTTATCAATAGATGTTACTTTTTTCTTCCGCTTATTCGCTAATTGAAAAGCATACGAAACGATACGTTCAATTTCATGGCGATGATACGTAAGTGTATCTGTCGCCACTTCTTCCGTTCGCTCTTTCGGATAAGAAAAATAAATTCCGCCTGTTAATTCACGAACGACAACGAAATCAATTTCATCAGCGTTTTTTAATGGTGATAAATGTGCAGTTGCACTTTCTACCGTTACAGGGCGAACATTCGCAAATACACCTAGTCCTTTTCTTAATGCTAATAATCCTTTCTCAGGCCTTTCTTTCGCACTATCCCACCTTGGTCCACCTACTGCTCCAAGCAAAACCGCATCACTCGCTAAACAGGCGGCAAGTGTTCGCTGTGGTAATGGTTGCCCAGTTAAATCGATAGCGACACCACCAAAATACTCATCTTGCAAATGAAAATGATGTCCATATAGCCTTTCTACCATATGCAATACTTCCTTCGCACTTTCCATTACTTCTGGACCAACACCATCACCAGCTAAACAAACGATACGTTTTTCCATTTTTAACACTCCTTTTAACAGAATTTTCAGAACTTTAATTTGATAGGTGAGGAAAGCTTCTCTCACCTATCAAATATTTATTTCACAAGCGCTATAAGAGATTTTAATTTCCCTGCTGCATGGACATAAGCTCTCGCCGACGCTTCCAATACGTCTTGCGCAACTCCGAAACCTGATATTTGGTGACTACCTTCTTTTAATTCAACATGAACATGAGCAAGTGCATCTTGACCTTGTGTAATAGATTGTATGCGATAATCCGCCAATGCACATTCTAATCCTAAAATTCTTTGGATTGCATTATAAATCGCTTCAATACTACCAGAGCCAGTAGCTGCATCTTCATATACATTTCCTTCCTCATCTTTTAGTACAACTGTCGCGCATTGTGTACTATTTGATACGAAATGTACTTGTAATTGCGTAATGTTATATTGCTGGGCTGCAAATGCTGCTTCACCAAGCATAAGTGCGCGTAAATCTTCTTCAGTAATTTCCTTTTTACGATCAGCTAATTTTTTAAATGCTTCAAATACTGTATCCCGCTCTTCGTTTGTAAATTCATAGCCAAGTTCTTTCATTTTTTCTGTAAACGCATGACGCCCAGAATGTTTTCCAAGTACAAATAGGTTTTGAGATTCGCCTACTAGTGCTGGTTCAATAATTTCATATGTTGTCACTTCTTTTAATACACCATCTTGATGAATTCCTGATTCATGAGCGAATGCATTCGCTCCAACAATCGCTTTATTTTTCGGCACCACCATACCTGTTAATCTGCTTACCAATGTACTCGTCGCCTTAATTTCTTTTAAAGTCATCGAAGGCTCTGCTTTATAGAAATCTTTTCTAATATGAAGAGCAACTGCGACTTCTTCTAACGCCGCATTCCCTGCTCTTTCTCCAATGCCATTAATCGTTCCTTCTACTTGCAGTGCTCCCCCTTCAACTGCGGCTAGCGAATTTGCTACTGCCATCCCAAGATCATCGTGACAATGACAAGAAAAAATTGCTTTTTCATATGAAGGAACGGATTCTTGTAAGTATTTAAAAAGAGAATAATACTCTTCCGGATTCGTATATCCAACTGTATCCGGAATATTAATTACATTCGCTCCTGCGCGAATCGCAATTTCTACTGCTTCAGCTAAAAATGCTCTCGATGTTCTTGTCGCATCTTCTGCAGAAAATTGTACTGTCGGAAATAATGATTTCCCGAGCGTAACCGAGCGATGAATACTATTTAACACATCTTCTTTTGACATACAAAGTTTATATTTCATATGAATATCACTCGTAGCTAGAAATACGTGTAGACGAGGAGATACAGCACCTTTCACAGCTTCATATGCTCTTCGAATGTCACTTTCTTTCGCTCTAGCTAAACTCATAACCGTAGCATTTTGAATTGTATTCGCAATGCGCTTTACCGATTGGAAGTCTCCTTCGGAAGCTGCCGCGAATCCAGCTTCCATTACATGAATACCAAGCCTCTCTAATTGTCTAGCAATTTGTAATTTCTCTTGTTCATTTAAATTCACTCCTGGTGATTGTTCGCCATCACGTAGCGTCGTATCCATGAACAAAATCTTCTTCATATTATTTAATCCCTACCTTTACTCGCGGCTGTACGAAAGGCATCATTTCACGTAATTTACGTCCAACTACTTCGATTTCATGTTCATTCTCTTTCTCATTTGTCGCATGGAAATTCGGTCTTCCTGCTTTATGCTCTGCAATCCAACCTCTTGCAAATGTACCATCTTGAATTTCTGCTAGCACTGTACCCATCGCTTTCTTCGTATCTTCAGTAACAACGCGTGGTCCTGATACGAAGTCTCCCCACTGCGCTGTATCTGAAACTGAATATCTCATATTTTCAAGTCCACCTTCGTACATAAGGTCAACGATTAGCTTCAGTTCATGTAAACATTCAAAATATGCAAGTTCAGGCTGATACCCCGCATCAACTAACGTTTCAAACCCTGCTTTTACAAGTGCAGTCACTCCGCCGCAAAGCACAGCTTGCTCTCCAAATAAATCTGTTTCTGTTTCTTCTTTAAACGTCGTTTCTAGTACACCAGCTCTCGTTGCTCCAATTCCGTCAGCATAAGAAAGTGCTTTTTCAGTCGCAACTCCTGTTGCATCTTGATATACTGCAAATAATGCAGGAACAGCCCCTCCCTCGGCGAACGTACGGCGTACGAGATGCCCCGGTCCTTTTGGCGCTACTAGAAATACATCTACATTAGCTGGTGGTTTTACTTGATCAAAGTGAACATTAAATCCATGTGCGAACACGAGAGAGTTTCCAGCCTGTAAATTTGGTGCAATTTCAGCTTCATATACTTCTGGTTGTAATTCATCAGGCAGTAGAATCATTACTACATCAGCTTTTTCCGCTGCTTCTGCTACTGTATATACAGAAAACCCATCTTCATTCGCTTTATCCCAAGACTTACCCTTTCTTAAACCTACTACTACATCAAATCCGTTATCACGTAAATTTTGCGCATGCGCATGACCTTGCGAGCCATATCCGATGATTGCTACTTTCTTTTCTTTTAATACATTTACTGTTACATCTTTCTCATAATAAACTTTTGCCATTTTCATTTCCCCCTATATTTAAATGATTATTGGATTAACATAACTTGCTTATCTTGTTTTTTCATACTACGCGTAAAGGCTGTTACACCTGTTCTTGCAATTTCTTTCAAACCGTATGGACGAAGTAATTCAATTAACGCTTCTACTTTTTCCTGAGTACCTGTTACTTGCACAACTATGGAATCCTTCCCAACATCTATTACAGCGGCTCGAAACGGTTCAATTAAACTGTATAATTCAGCTCTTGCTACTGAAGTCGCTACTTTAATAAGTGCAAGTTCTCTTGCAATCATCGCTTCTTCTGTAATATCTGATACTTTCAAAACATCAATTTGCTTATGAAGTTGTTTAATTAACTGCTCGACTTGCTGTTCACTTTCAACGTGTACAACAATCGTCATCCGCGATATGTCAGATGATTCCGTATGACCTACTGAAATACTTTCAATATTAAAATGTCTTCGTGTCATAACCCCTGTAATTCGGTTTAACACACCACTTTGATTTCGAACTGTCGCTGTAACAATTCTCTTCACCCTTTTTCCACTCCCTCCATTTGGTGAACACCTTTTCCTGGTGCAACCATCGGCATAACCTTCTCTGATTGAAGTACACGACAATCAATTACGACTGGCTCTTGTAATTCAATTGCATGCTGGATTTGCTTCTTTGCAAGAAGTGGATTGTCAATACGAACACCTTTTATGCCATATGCATTCGCAAGAGCGACGAAATCTGGTTGGCATGGCAATAAAGAGTGCGAATATCTTTGGTTGTAAAATTCATCTTGCCATTGTCTTACCATTCCTAAAGCTTCATTATTTAAAATAAATACTTTAACAGGTAAAACGTGTTCTTTTAATACACTTAATTCTTGCAGAGTCATTTGAAACCCAGCATCACCAACAATTGCAATAACTAATTCTTCAGGCTTTGCAATTTGCGCACCGATTGCTGCTGGAAATCCGAACCCCATCGTTCCTAATCCGCCAGAAGTTACCCATTTATCTGGATTTTTCAGCGGATAATATTGTGCTGCCCACATTTGGTGTTGCCCAACGTCTGTTGTTACAATCGCTTCTCCCTTCGTAATTTCATATAGCATATCAATCGCATATTGAGGTTTAATACGTTGAGAATTTCGTTTATAAGAGAATGGATATTTTTCTTTTCTACTCTTTAATAAAAAGAGCCATTCATGATGATTTTCTTTCTTTCCTTCTGATTGAAGCAATACTTCTAACGCCTGCTTAGCACTTGCAACAATAGGAATCTCTGTTGGCACATTTTTCCCGATTTCTGCTGGATCAATATCGATATGTGCAACAGTCGCCCCTTTAGCAAAAAAAGCTAAATTTCCAGTAAGACGATCATCAAATCTCGCGCCTATATTAATGAGTAAGTCGCATTCATATAATGCCATATTGGCTGTATAAGAACCGTGCATTCCCCCCATCCCTAGAAATAGTTCATCATCTGGCGGAAAACCACCAAGTCCAAGTAATGTATGCACAACAGGGATTTCATATTTACGAGCAAAACTTGTCAATTCTTTCGACGCTTTCGCGTGCAATATACCCGCTCCAGCTAAAATTAACGGTTTTTTTGCGGTTTCAATTACTTGTAGTAATTTGTTTATTTGAAGTAGATTCGGTTCATAATTAGGGTTATATCCTGGTAAATCCATTTGTACATTGCTACATCGCTCACCTTTCTCGACTACCATATCTTTCGGAAGGTCAATAACGACTGGTCCTGGTCTTCCTGTTTTAGCAATATGAAATGCTTCTTTAATAATCCGAGGTAAATCTGAGGCCTTTCGCACTTGATAGTTATGTTTTGTCACTGGCATCGTAAGTCCCATAATATCTGCCTCTTGAAAAGCATCGCTCCCAATTAACGTTGTTGCTACTTGGCCTGTAAATACTACAAGTGGCAATGAATCAATCATCGCATCAGCTAGACCCGTAATTACATTTGTAGCACCTGGTCCACTCGTTGCAATTACAACCCCTGGATTCCCTGTAATTCTGGCATACCCTTCAGCAGCGTGAATCGCCCCTTGCTCATGCCTTGTTAAAATATGTGGAATTTCACAATCATACAATGCATCATAGAGAGGTAAAACGGCACCACCCGGATAACCGAAAATCACTTCTACGCCTTCCTTTTCTAGCGCTTCTAACAATAGCTGTGCACCAGTTGCCAGTTTCTCTTCCGTTTTTGAAGACATTGTTCTTATAAGCCCCCTTTTTCAAACTTTTATACAATAAAAAAACCCTACGTCCACACTCCAGCTATGTGCTGAAGGGACGAAAGATTTCGCGGTACCACCCTTCTTTGCAAGAATACTCTTGCCTCAGTGATCCATAAATGGATCTAGCTAATAACGGAGCTACCGTCTAAGCCTAGACAAATGCTTTAGCTTAGCACTCAAGGGCGATGTTCGTCGACGTGAACCATCGGTTTTCAGCAACCACCGACTCTCTGTGAGGCTTCACAATCAACTACTCCTCCCTATCAACGCTTTCTTATGTTAAAAAAGTTGTTATCCAACTTTGTTTTCTTCATAAATTTTCTCTCCATCTTCTACAACTAACTTACGAAACTCTTCTAATAAACGGTTCGTATGTGGACCTGTTTGCCCTAAGCCAATCGTTCTACCATCTACTGTCGTAACAGCAATAACTTCAGCAGCTGTTCCTGTTAAAAACACCTCATCAGCTACATATACATCATGTCTTGTAAATAACTCTTCTCTTACGTCATATCCAAGTTTTTCACCAATTTCTAAAATGGCGTTTCGTGTAATACCTTCTAACGCTCCAGCAGAACTTGGTGGTGTAATTAATTTATTTCCTTTAACAATAAACACGTTATCTCCTGATCCTTCAGCTACATATCCCTGATCATTTAACATAAGTGCTTCTTGTACTCCAGCTAATTTCGCTTCAATACGAACTAAAATATTGTTTAAGTAATTTAAAGATTTTACTTGAGGGGATAAAACATCGGGACGATTTCGGCGCGTTGCAACTGTTACAACTGGAATCCCTTTCTCATAATATTCTTGTGGGAATAAAGATAATTGTTCTGCAATTACTACTACATTCGGCTTCTTACATGAATCGGGATCCAATCCAAGATTTCCTGCTCCTCTTGATACAACAAGTCGAATGTATCCATTAGATAATTTATTTTGTTGAATTGTCTCAACAACAATATTTGTTACTTCATCTAATGAATATGGAATTTCTAAAAGGATTGATTTTGCTGATTCATACAACCGGACAAGATGCTCTCTCAAACGGAAAACATTACCGCTATAAACTCTAATTCCTTCAAATACTCCATCGCCATATAAATAGCCATGATCATATACTGAAACTTTTGCTTCATCTTTTGGAGCAAATTCTCCATTTAAGAAAATCCATTGCTCATTCACTAGAAGCGCCTCCTATGTTCTATGAATTTTTTATTGTTTCCTAGTTTACTCTCCTTTCTAAATAAATCAAGTGAATTTTTAGAAAATTTATAATTTTTAATCGTACGTACTTCTTTAATTATATTGATTTAACAACATTGTTAACGTTTACAAAAAGTCAAAAAATTTTTTTCGCCAATTTCCACTAAAAAAATATTTGTTTAAAAGAAGGATTTTCATCAATTGATACGAATCTATTGTATTCAATAAACGGACATCCGATTTTATAAATCCGGGAATATATAACGACTTTTGGTGAAAAAGGGGGAAAATAACAAAAATAGCGCTGTCTAAAAATAACATTCATATTTTTCATTTCGTAATCATAATCCTATTTTTAAAAAACAATTTGTCAAAATAAAGGAGGAAATAAATATGGCGTGTGTACAAATTAAAGGAACGAGACAAGAGGTAGTAGAAATGCTGCAATTATTTGATCTAATGGATACGAAAGGTTTTTGTAAATTCGATAATTACGTAGAGGTAGAACCAAATACGAAAGAACATAATCATTTTATTGCTTCAATTGACATCCATTCAAATACTTCTTCAGCACAAGATACATTAAACGACCAATTCGTTAGTCAAATGCTTACTGGCGTATATAACGACTAAACAAAGATTTACTTCCTACCGTCTTTTCATAAATATATGCAGTGAACTTGAGCATACTAGCAATTAGATGGTAGGAGGTGAGAATTATGGCTAGAATTGGCGTTGAAAACTCATTAACAGACGTTCAACAAGCTCTTCAGCAACAAGGTCATGAAGTTGTTACACTTAACTCAGAACAGGATGCACAAGGGTGCGATTGTTGTGTGGTAACTGGGCAAGATTCCAATATGATGGGCATTGCAGATGCATCAATTAAAGGATCAGTCATTACAGCTCACGGTTTAACAACGGATGAAATTTGTCAACAAGTTGAAAGTCGCACTTAAAAAATGAAAGAGGACTCCTTTTAAAAGGAGTCCTCTTTTTTATATTCACCTAACGGGAAAGTAACATATACTGGATGAAAGCCCTACCTCTCTCTCATCATTACGGTTCCACTGACCGCTCCTTGATTCACTAGTATACATATATAGCTTACAAATACAATTTATAGGGTTTGTTCACAAAAGTTGTTGATAAAATTACCCGATCTTTCGCAAACTTTTCGTATTGCATTCATAAGAAATATTTACTCTACACTAGCTGTAACCGAGACACGAATTAAAATTCTAACACCAATACAATAACTTGTCAACATTTTTCTGCAAATTAAAAACAGACAGTAACGGTTTGTCTGTTTTAGAATGGAGCTTTTTCTTTTATTACATATACAACAAAGCCGCTTACTAACATAAATAAGCCAACTACTAAGTTTTTAATATTAATCATAAAGTCCTCTCCCTTATTCCATACATCATATATATTTACATTTCAATTATTCCGATCATCCTAAAGCGCACTTTTTCTAATATATCATAATTCCTAAAAAATGCAAGTTCACTTTTGACGACCATTTACAAATTTATCTACAGTGCTTGGTACAGTATTTAAAGCCTTTTCAATTAAATGTGTACTACTGTTGAGATGTAATACTTGCACCCCATTAGAACCAACTACTAAAAAAGCCACTGGACTAATGGAAACCCCAGCCCCGCTTCCTCCTCCAAATGGATGCCCTTGCTTGTTCTCTTTATGCTGATTTTGCCCACCGTTATGTTTTTCAGTAATGAAATCCCCTTTAAAATCACTTCCACCAGCTCCAAAACCAAAAGCCACTTGAGATACTGTTAATACTACATTTCCGTCAGCTGTTGAAACCGGACTCCCAACAATCGTATTTACATCTACCATCTCTTTTAAATTTGTCATTGCCGTTTTCATTAAATTTTCAATTGGATGTTCCATTATGTATTGCACCCTTTCCTCATTATTCCTTTTTATACTTTCCAAAATAGAGGAAGTCATACTAACTTTTCCTATTTCAAGAAAACATTTTCCTCCTTTTAAAAGATACCACTCCCTGTACATGCTCCGGTATAGTGAAACTTTAATCAGTGGGGGGGTGTTTATCCCCCACTGATTATTAGCCCTAACCAATCGGGCTTTTACGGGCAGCCCAATCCCCACCTAACTTTTTTTGCTTTCGCGGAATTTTGAGATGGGGTCTTACTACCCGTTAATGCGGGATAAAAAAGAAAAAGAGATACATACTACTATTGAACCTTGTTATGAAAGGAGTCATGACTTTGACTGAGAAATTTGATGATTATAAAAGAAGAGATAGAATAGATAGTGATTATAAGGAAGAGTACGCCGCTGAAGTTGCACCACAACGCATTGATTATAATTACGATGATAAAGACGATAAAGACGATAAAGATGCTGTAAAATCTTCCGCTGCTGGATCAACTGCTGGTTTTATTGCTCTTGCACTATCTATCTTATCACTATTTACATTCCCAACACTATTTGGTCTTGTTTCTGTTTTACTCGGTATTTACGCTTATAACCGCGGAGCTACTGTAACTGGGGGTATCGCTGCAGTTGTTGGTGGGATTGCTGCACTTATTGCAATTTTATTCCGAGTAGCACTAATTGGTTTACTGTTCTCTCTGTTCTAAAAAAGAAAAAGGTATCTCGCTTAACGTGGGATACCTTATCCTGTAAACACATCTTCCGATGGATATTTTATTTTTTGTTTTGCTGGTCGCGCTAAAGAGAACACAAGTGTTAATGGTCCAATCAATCCGCAAAACATAACAAACATAATAATACATTTTCCGAATGCCGATAGCTTTGCAGTAATTCCCATCGTTAATCCGACTGTGCCAAACGCTGATATCGTCTCAAATAATAATTGAATAAAGCTGAAGTTTTCTGTCAGCATTAATATAAATACCGCTGCAAAAATAAGTATTTGACTGGCAACAGCAATGGCTAATGCTCTCGTTACTGTTGACATTTTTATCGTACGCTGAAATAATACGATTTCCTCCTTTTTTCTAAAGAAAGAAAGGACAGATGTAATTAAGATAACAAACGTCGTTAATTTAATTCCTCCACCTGTCGATACACTTCCTGCACCAATAAACATCAAAATCATCGTAAATAATATAGATGATTCTTCCATTCCCCCGTAGTCAACTGTATTAAATCCAGCAGTACGAGGAGTTATACCTTGGAAGAAAGAAGCCCATAACTTTTCATTTAAAGGTAAATTCCCTAACGTCTTCACATTATTATATTCCAATACAAAAATAACAATCATCGCTATAACATTTAGCACTACTGTTCCAATAATCATGATTTTCGAATGAAGCGATAATTTTCGAAAACTACGGCTATACCACATATCAATTAATACGGTAAAACCGAGTCCCCCTATTACAATTAAAGAGCAAATCCCAATATTAATAATGGGATCCCCTACATATCTTGTTAAATTATCTGGCCATAAAGCAAAGCCTGCATTATTATAAGATGCAATTACATGAAAAATACTATAGTATAAACCTTTTCCAAAACCAAACTCTGGAATAAAGCGAAACGATAAAAAGATGACCCCAATAAGTTCAATACAAATCGAAAATATAAAGACACGCTTTACTAATTTTACAAGACCACCTATATTTGTTTGATTAAATGCTTCTCCAATTAACAAACGATGACGTAATCCGATTTTTTTACCTAGTACCCAAACAATTAAAATGGCAATTGTCATAAGACCTAGACCACCTGTTTGAATTAAAAACATAATAACAATTTCGCCAAACATCGTAAATGTACTTGCTGTATCCACTACTCCTAAACCAGTTACGGTCGCTGCTGACGTTGCTGTAAAGAAAGCATCTACCCAACTAATATGTACTTTCGTTGCGAATGGTAATTTTAATAACAAACCGCCAACCACAATTAAGCAGAAAAAACCTAATGCTAATATTTGTGGTGGGTTTAATCGTATAAGACGATTATAAAGTCCTTGTTTTTTTGTTACGTCCATATCACTAACTCCCTTATTAAAGTGAAGCTTTCCCCTCATAAATAAAAAGCTTTTTAAAAGCCCTTAAATAACTGGGACAAACCTTATATTCTCATAATATAGTTGAGCATAATCCTTTTTTTTATAGATTACAACTTTTATTTATATTCAGATTCCTTTTTCGTTTTATGCTGGAAAACTATATCCTAGCTCAATATTGCTAGCAATAACAATTTCATATGTACTATTTTTCAAATCCCCATATCTTTCACTCTATGTTCACGCAGAGATCACATCCACCTTTTATAGTATATGTATCGAAGCTGTTCCTCCCTAATTTATAAGACATTCCCCAGTGTCTTTGAATAGCTTCCATCCCTAATTAAATTAACATAAATTGTCCCCTTCCTTGACCATCTTATATGTGATGGTCTTATTTTTTGTTTGCTCTATCTTTTATTCCGCTATTTGTGGGCAATAAACGCCCGATTGGTTAAGGCTAATAATTAACAGGGGATGAACAAAAAACACTCATTAAATTTTCATTTTATTTAAAACTCCCTCTCTCTTTCACCCTATGTTCACACAGAGGTCACATCTACCTTTTATAGTATATGTATCGAAGTTGTTCCTCCCTAATTTATAAGACATTCCCCAGTGTCTTTGAACAGCTTCCATCCCTAATTAAATTGACATAAATTGTCCCCTTCCTTGACCATCTTATAAATGATGGTCTTATTTTTTTGTCTTTCTATCTTTTATTTAAAACTCCCTCTCTCTTTCACCCTATGTTCACACAGAGGTCACATCTACCTTTTATAGTATATGTATCGAAGTTGTTCCTCCCTAATTTATAAGACATTCCCCAGTGTCTTTGAACAGCTTCCATCCCTAATTAAATTGACATAAATTGTCCCCTTCCTTGACCATCTTATAAATGATGGTCTTATTTTTTGTCTTTCTATCTTTTATTTAAAACTCCCTCTCTCTTTCACCCTATGTTCACATGAGAGTCACACCTATCTTTTATAGTATATGTATCGAAGTTGTTCCTCCCTAATTTATAAGACATTCCCCAGTGTCTTAAAGCAACTTCCATCCCTAATTAAATTGACATAAATTGTCCCCTTCCCTTGACCATCCTATGTGATGGTCTATTTTATTTTCCAAACACAAAATAAGTCTATCTACACTTAAACAAAAAATTCAGAAAATATTGTAAAATTAAGTATTTTTTCGGTATAATTACTTTAGAAAGAAATTTCGCAAAAACAAAAGGGGGATTTTATTGAAACAAACAAAAGCAATCTTAATCGCATTATTTCTAGGTCTAGTTGTTGGACTCACTCTAAATTTAGCTGCTCCATCTATCTTTGAGCCACTAAATCAATATGTGTTCAACCCAATTGGTCAATTGTTTATTCGACTTATTAAAATGCTAGTTGTTCCCGTTGTGTTCATTTCTATCGTACTTGGTGCTGCCGGTCTTGGAGATCCGAAACAACTTGGAAGAATCGGTTTAAAATCAATTTCATTCTTCCTCGTAACAACTGCGGTTGCCATCTCTATAGCGGTTACATTTGCACTTATTATAAAACCAGGAGCTGGCGGTAATTTTAAAACAGAAGGTCTTAAGTATGAAGGTGCAAAAACTGAAACATCTTTCGTCGACACATTGCTAAATATCGTACCAGATAACCCAGCAAAAGCGATGGCTGACGGAAACATGTTACAAATCATTGCCTTTGCCGTATTGATTGGACTCGGTATAGCTATTTTAGGAAAACGAGTTCAAGGTATCCATTCATTACTTGAACAGGGCAACGAATTAATGATGTATCTTGTTAATATCGTTATGAAATTAGCCCCAATTGGAACATTCGGTTTGCTCGCTTCATCCGTTGGTAAAATGGGTCTTACAGGCGTCGCTGCGATGTTCAAGTATATGATTGTCGTTATGTTAGTACTCATTATTCACGGGGTCTTTGTATATGGCGGCTTATTAAAGGTATTAGCAAAAGAAAGTATTGTTCGTTTCTTTAAACATTTCGGACCAGTAATGGCAATTGGATTTAGTACATCTAGCTCTAATGCATCGCTTCCATTTGCAATGAAAACAGCACAAGATAAACTTGGCGTTCCAAAAGCGATAAGCTCATTTGTACAACCACTAGGGGCAACTATTAATATGGATGGTACTGCCATTATGCAAGGGGTAGCCACTGTATTTATCGCTCAAGTATACGGTGTTGAACTTACATTACCCCAATTAGCTATGGTTGTATTAACTGCTGTACTAGCTAGTATCGGTACTGCTGGTGTACCTGGTGTTGGACTTGTAATGCTTACAATGGTTTTAAATCAAGTAAATCTGCCAGTAGAAGGCATCGCTTTAATTATCGGTATTGACCGTATTCTAGATATGTCTAGAACAGCTGTAAACATTTCTGGCGATGCAATTTGCGCAATGATTGTCGCAAAATCAGAAGAAAAATATAATACGGATCAATCGGCAGCATCTTAAATCAAAAAAGGAGTGAATTATTTCACTCCTTTTTTGATTTACTCCCTTTTTTAGAACGATATTCTTTTCCTTTATTATCATTACCAGTTTCAAATTCAGTGCTAAATTCCTGATTAAATTGGCCGGACTTTGGTGACCCTTGATTACCGCTCCCTTTACTACCGTTACGATTCGTCATGCTTCTCCCTCCTTCCTTGTATTAGTAGTATGGCGCTCTATCTTTTTTCATACACATTTTATTTATTAACATCTATTACACACGAAAGAAGATCTCCCATATATAAGGAAGATCTTCTATTTCATCACGTAAACGTTTTCTTGTTTATAATCACTTAAATAAGTTTTTGGGAAATTGAAATCATTACATTCATTTCATCTTCTGAAAGTGCAGAGAATCTTTCTTGTAAATATTGTTTTTTCGCATCTTCCATTTTCGAAACTAAATCTTTCCCTTGTTCTGTAATCTCTAAATACACAACTCGGCGATCTGATGTAGAACGTGAACGAGTTACAAAACCTTTATTAATTAATTTTTCTGTAACAGCTGTAATATGACTATTCGACACATTTAATTCATTTGCTACACGCGATACCATTTCTTTATTCGTACGATTTAATATTCTCAGAACGATGAATTCATTCCACGGTATGTAACCACCGAATATTTTTCCAATATCATTACGCAACGTGCGAAACATAGCAAACACATTTGTCGATAGTTCTTCCATTAATTGCTCTCGATTTTGAGACAACTTTGACAGCTCCTTTTATTTCATTTAGTTAAATAAAAACCTTATTAATAATTTTACATGAAATCTTACTTTTTGTCACCTTATTTTCCCATAATTCGTAGTTTTTTAATATGTATTTCATGATAAAACGAAGTCACCTTTCAGAAAAAGGGGGTATTTTAATGCATGAGAAGGAGAGGTTCTCAAATCTCAGCCTAAAAGATAAAACAATTATCATTAGTATTATTGCTCTTTTTCTCATTATAGTTTTTGCATTTATATTTTTTGTATATGTAGGAATCTTTCAAATTACAGGTATAGCGTATAGTTCACGTACTACTTTACTTCTCTTTTTTTATTAATCACTTTCTTAGATAGTATTACATTATTTATTTTCAGTTTCTTCAAAGCGCTGCTATATCCATTGACTCAAAACATGCCAAATTTGATTTCTATCACTCTTTTCTCATTCATTGAAATTACACTAGATTGGTTCGTCATTCATACTGCTGATGATTGGATAGAAAGCGTACAAATGTCTAACTTAACTGAATTATGTGTCGTACTATTCTTTTTTCTATTAAATAAATTATTAAGTGACAAGAAAGAGTAAGAATACAAGCTTTTCTATATAAAAATTGGTACAATGAAAGCAAATCTTACTAAAGAGGTGTTAATTATGAACTTACAACAATGGGCTGATAAAGGTATGTCCTTTGATACATATGTGAATGAAATGAAAGTAAACCAATACGAACTACTACACATTTACAATAACTTTTTAATTCCAAATGAATTACTTCCTGTATTAGAAGAACGTCAAAATGATGGCTGGCGTGTTATCGTATTAACTGCTGATTGGTGTGGCGATGCTCTTTTATGCGTACCTGTTATGAAACGCATTTCTGAAGTTGCAAATATTGATATGAGTTTATTAATTCGCGATGAAAACTTAGAATTAATGGATCAATATTTAACAAATGGAACAGCACGTGCGATTCCAATCTTTATTTTCATTGATAAAGACGGAAATGAACAAGCTGTTTGGGGACCACGCGCTCCAAAAGTACAAGAATTAGTAACTTCAATGCGCGCTACATTACCTGAAAAAGAAGATCCAACATTCGAAGAAAAACAAAAAGAAATGTATGCTAATTTCCGTGCTACATTAGCTGATGATACTTCTCTTTGGGAACATGTAATGGAAAACATGATGGAAAAAGTAGTAAAATAAAAACCTGCCGAGCTCGGCAGGTTTTTTATTTTACAAAATTATAATCCTTTTTTCTGAGAATATGCGGCATCTACGCACTCTGCTAGACGCTCTATCTCCCCCATATAGACTCCACGAGTCATCCACCCAGTCAACTTATACATAATCTTATATAAAAAATTATTCGGTTCAAATTCTATAATTAAAGTAAGTGATGTGCCTTCTTCATCCTCTTCTAACATATAAGTTGCGACTGTATAGCCTTGCTTCATTTCACATCCAATTGATACGATATAAGGTGCTTCACACTCTAAAATTTCTGCCTCAAACTCATATATTTTCTTACCCATCTTTTGCACAGATATATATTTATCCCCTTCACGAGGATTGTTTATATCTACATTTGGAGGATACCTGTTTTCTACCATAAAGGTACTCCATTCCAATATCTTCTCATCATTATTTACATAATCAAAAACGACATCAATTGGTGCTGGAATTACTATTTCTATTGCAAAACTCACTAAACTGCTCCTCTCAAATACCCTATAAATTTTATTTATCCCGCTATTTGCCGGGCAGTAAGACCCCCACCTCAAAATTCAGCGTAAGCAAAGAGTTAGGTGGGGGGCGGGCTGCCCGTAAAAGCCCGATTGGTTTAACTAATAAAATCATTATGTCATATTTTACATAGTGAAATACAAGTAAATGAGAGCGAAAATTTTATTTTCTCCTCCTATAAAAGAAATCCCCTATAGAATAGACTTTTTTCAAGTGTCTATTCTATAGGGGATTACCGATAATTTATTCTTACATAATGAAGAAATAGAATACCGCAGCTAAAATGAAACGATAATAAGCGAACGGTGTTAGTTTTACACGAGATAATAATTTCAAGAATGAAACAATTGCAAGCATCGCAACAACGAATGCAGTTACAAATCCTGTTACAAATAGCGTTATATCTGCTGAGCTTAATACATCCCAGCTTTTAATTAAATCTAAGCCACTTGCAGCTACCATCATCGGTACCGCTAAAATGAACGTATATTCAGCTGCCGCTGTATGCGACACGCGAGCTAATAAACCACCACTTATTGTAGAACCAGAACGAGAAAATCCTGGCCAAAGAGCTAAACATTGGAACATTCCAATTGTAAATGCCTGTTTATATGTGATTTCATCTAACGTTCTTGCTGTACTTGGTTTCGAAAACTTCTCAGCAACAATCATTAAAATACCACCGGCTACTAAGCTAATAACAACTGGTCCTGGACCAAATAAAACCTCTTTAATAGTGCTATGGAATAATACGCCAAGTACCCCGGCAGGAATCATCCCGATAATAATATGTAATAAATTTAACGATGGTCCGTCTGTTACTTTACCTATTCCAACTAACGACCATAGACGCTTCCAAAATATAACAACAACTGCTAAAATCGATCCCAATTGGATAACAACTTCAAAAACTTTCGCTCTCTCATCGTTAAATCCAATTAAATGTCCTGTTAAAATCATATGTCCTGTTGATGATACTGGTAGAAACTCTGTTAACCCTTCAACAGCACCCATGATTAAACCAATTAACCAATCAGCCACAAGTAGTGCCTCCTTAATAACAAATAATATGTAATTTTTTCACACCTTATCATAATACCTTATCCCTTTTCAAAGTGCATCCTTTTTTTATTGGCTTCATATGTTGTAGGCGCGTATTTCTTTTCTAATCTTTGATTAAATTGTATGATAGTAAGAGTTTGTTTTTTTATACGGAAAGGGGATTTTATGAAAGAAACTACTTCATTCTCACAAAAGTTAAAGCAATTTGTATTACTATTTTTTCCGATTTTCGTAACGCAAATGTCATTATTTGCGATGAGTTTTTTTGATACAACAATGTCAGGACATGCAAGTCCAACTGATTTAGCAGGTGTTGCAATTGGAACAAGTATATGGATTCCAGTTAGTACGGGGTTAACAGGAATTTTAATGGCTACTACTCCCATTGTTGCACAGCTCGTTGGATCCAAGAAAAAAGAGGACGTTCCCCACGTTGTCATACAAGCAGTTTATTTAGCAATTTGTGCTAGCTTCGTTGTTATCCTCATCGGTTTCTTCGTCGTTTCACCTATTTTAAATGGCATGCGCTTAGAAGAACCTGTGGAACGTATTGCAGCGCAATTTTTAAGTATTATCGCAATAGGAATTATACCTTTATTCACTTACACTGTTTTACGTGGATTTATTGATGCATTAGGAAAAACTCGAACAACGATGATTATTACATTACTATCATTACCAATTAACGTAATATTGAATTACCTATTAATTTTTGGTAACTTCGGTTTCCCAAAGCTTGGTGGTGTCGGAGCAGCAATTGCTTCCACTGCAACATATTGGTGCATTTTAATTATTACAGTCATTATTATTCAGACGAAAGAGCCTTTTGCCTCTTTCAACATTTTCAAACAATTATACCGACCTTCTCTTTCGAGTTGGACAGCATTCTTAAAACTTGGCGTCCCTATCGGATTTGCTATCTTTTTTGAAACAAGTATTTTCGCTGCGGTAACGCTCATGATGAGTAATTTTAGTACGACAACTATTGCAGCTCACCAAGCAGCTATGAACTTTGCTTCCTTGTTATATATGACTCCGCTAAGTTTAGCAATGGCAATGACTATTGCGGTTGGATTCGAAGTTGGAGCAAAACGTTACAATAATGCAAAACAATACGGACTGATTGGAATTGGATTAGCCCTTGCCTTTGCTTTATTATATTCGATTCTTCTCTACTTTTTTGATGATCAAATTGCTTCTATTTATACGACAGATGCAAAAGTTCATCATTTAGCAAAAGAATTTCTTATCTTTGCAATTTTATTTCAAATTTCAGATGCAATTGCAACCCCTGTACAAGGAGCTTTGCGTGGTTATAAAGATGTAAATGTTGCTCTAATTATGACTTTAATTGCTTATTGGATAATTGGTCTACCACTAGGTTACATATTAGCAACGTATACAGAATGGGCCGCGAAAGGCTATTGGATCGGTCTTATTATCGGTCTAGCATTTGGCGCTGCCTTCCTACTTATCCGTCTTTTTCAAGTACAACGAAAATATATAACACAAAACAGCCGCTAATAATAAAGCGGCTGTTTTCTTTATGCATATTTTTTCTTGTAACGTATACGATAATGAGAAAGAAAGGTGGATACATATGGACGAAAAAGAAAAAAAGCAATCATTCGATGAAGAATTTGCCCCTGAAATTTCACCTGGGTATCGGCAAGATGTACATAAGCCACCTAAATATAAAAACACTTCGTTTTTAATGGGCATTACCATTTTCGCTGCTGTATTACTCATACTTATCATTTTCGTTTATTTTTGATGAAAGGTGGCTTATTATATGAAGAAACAAGATTCCAATCGTTCAAAAAGAACTGTTAAAGCACAAAAAGAATATGCAGGAGATTCTGTTCATACCCTTAAACAAGTCGAGCAAGGAAATTTATATATTGCTCAAAAAGAACTTGGTCAACAAAATGAAAATCTTTAAAGGCCCTTGATTCCTTGAGGGCTTTTTTATTCCGCATTAAGTAGTACATCCCCAAATGTTCTATTGAGCAATGAATTTCCTTTATTGTATGCGCTGCTTTTGTTCTAGCACCATAAATATATTATCAACCTTTACAATTTTCACTTCATAATTCAATTTCATTTCGCTTCTCTTACCATTTTCAGTACCCACAACGTACGCTACAGCTTGATAGAGAAAACTCTCATCTGTCTCTTCACGTATCTCCTCGTTTGTAAATTTATACTCTAAATCTTGAAAACGATTTGGATCATAATTTCCCATTAATTGTTCATACCCTCTATTTAAAAATATTTCTTCACCTTTTCGTTTCACATCTTCTTTATTAGTAAACTCAAATACTGATAGTTGCTCGGTCACAAAATACTCTCCTACCTTTTTCATTTCATTATGAGTTAAATTTTCTATACTTTTGTTCTTTAACTCCTTATTTAATTCGTACTGATCAATCGGTTTAAAGGTAGCAAAAACCTCCTCTTTATATGACCAAAACAATACAAAAGCGATACATAGAGAAATGATTAACAGTCTTTTTTTCGTAATACTCCCGCCCTTCTTCATAATGATAGCTATATTTTAACATATAGAAAGAAAATTCTGATATCATAAATTAGAATAACTTAACTCAGAAACGAGGAACAATTATGGACTCTTACAAACATTATATAAAAGAAGCTTTGCCTAATCTTTCTATACATTCATATAAACAAAATGAAGAAGGATGGGATAATGTAGCAGTTATAGTAAATGATGAGCTACTGTTTCGTTTCCCGCGAAAACAGGAATATGCAATGCGAATTCCACTAGAAAAAGAACTATGCACAATTCTCACTCAATCACTACAAGAAATCGAAGTTCCACAATATCAGCTAATTTATAAAAATGAATCTGATGAGGTTCCTCTTTGTAGTTACTATACTCTCATTCATGGTGAACCATTAAAAACAGAAACCGTTGCCAAACTGGAGGATACGGAGCTTCAAGCAATTATTACACAATTAGCTACTTTCCTTGCGGTACTACATAGTATTCCTTCACACCAAGTTACAACGCTATGTTTCTCTATTGAAAAAACATGTACCTACTGGAAAGAGCTACAAACAAAATTAAACCAATATCTCACTACTAACCTTACTTCATTACAAAAACTAGCCTTAAATCGCTTATTTGAAAATTTCTTTGCATGTTTAGATACGTCCACTTTTCAAAACACAATCATTCACGCTGATTTTACACATCATCACATTTTATTTAACAAGCAGAACAAAAGCATTTCAGGTGTTATCGATTTTGGTGATGCGCAAATTGGCGATCCTGCTTTTGATTTTGCAGGACTATATTATGATTTCGGACATGAGTTTACTACATCTGTATATGAACAGTACAGTACACTTATTTCTCATCATGACCCATTACTCATTCATCGCATTACTATCTTTTATCAATACAGTCCTTTACTACATAATATTATTTATAACTTTGAGTCAGAGAATGAACTCGAATTCATTACAGGTACAGAACAGCTAAAAACGATATTACAGGGATGAGATTACATTCTCTCCCTATATACTCTCTCCTCATACCTCATTAACTTTTTATCCATTTCAACAATAACTTTATACAATTGAAATGCCTGTAAAATTTGCAGTTGAATTTCAAAAGGAGCATTTTGTTCTTTTAACCATTGAAATACTTTTGTTTCATCTTTCATTGATTATTCCTCCCTTTATCCCGCTATTTGTGGGTAGCCCGATTAGTGAGGACTGATAATCAGTGGGTGATGGACACCCCCCCACTGATTAAAGTTTCACTTTATTAAAGTCTGCTACAAATATACCGTAAATGATGAAAAGCTTTTCATGTCAATAACAAAAAAGGATGCAAAGTTGCATCCTTTAATGAACTATATTTTTCTTCTGTTTCGCTTCTTTCTTTACTTCTTCCCCTTGACATTCACTACGAAACGCACAACTTATACACTCAGAACGAAAATGACGCTCTGTATAATGCTCCGGTTGTTGCAACATTTCTTTCATTCTAGATAAATCAGCCATTCCAGATATAATATCTTCCTGTTTCGGAATGTACTCATACTTAGTTCCTTCTATTAAATTAATAACTTCAATTTTTCCTGGAAGAACGCCGAAAGCTTTATAACTGAATACTGTCATTAGCTTCTGACAAAGAGCAAGCATTTCCTCATCTGCATCGACAACATACTTTTTAATTACAAACGACTCAGCACTCCACTCACCAACTTCAAATGTCAATGACATGTGGACACCTAACTCTTCCATATATGTTTGAAACTTCTCGTATAAAAACAATGGTGGTGTCTGACTATCATCCTTTTCAACAAACTGTAATAAGTGATCCGTTAGCTTCGCTAATACAATATAGTAATCCGTCTTCGAAGCAAACATATTAATCCTTACTTTTTTCCAATACTTTTCTATTAATATTAAAAGTACAATTTTCATTTGTTGACCCGCAGGTAGCGTGTAATACTCGTTAATAATTTGATTGACAATCATTTGTGCTATTTGTTGCCATTCAAATGAAGAAGGTTCTCTTCTTTTTATATGACGAAAATAAAATTTATGCGGACAACGCATAAAATCATACAAATGATAATCTGTCATCGTTTTGATTGAGATTTTCTCATGCACTTGCTCTTCATCTCCCTTCTGCCATTAAGAAAGGTGTTTTACAAATTCAGCTCCAAACTGTAAACATTTTTCTACATCTTCATCTTCTGGCGTTAATTCTACTTTTAGTCCTTCTAACACAACTGCTGCCCCGCGCTCTTGTAGCTTTTCTATTAAAATGTCAACTGCCACTCCGTATTTCGGATAAGCCGAATCACACGATCCGAATACTGCTGCTTTTTTCCCAGTTAAATCAATAGAATCCATTGCATCATAAAAATCTAAGAAATCATCAGGAAGATCACCATCTCCCCAAGTGTATGCACCTAAAATAATTCCATCATACTGTTCTAATATAGAAGCTTCTGGTGAATCCATAATATCAATAACTTCAATTTCATTTTCTGTTTCACGAATTACGCCGGCAATATGGTCAGCCATTTCCTCTGTATTTCCACTCATACTTGCAAAAATCATTACTAACTTACTCAACTGAACCTCTCCCTTTACTTTGTATCTCTTTTTCTGTTTGAATGCTCTTCTTCTCATCTACATATTCAGACCGAATTACATTTCTTTGCCATTCCATATGCTGATCAACATCTTTATTTTTATCTTTTAATCCCCTCCGTAGAAGGTGAAAATTTTTTCTCATTAACATGTCGCATCCATCCCATTGATAATAATTATCAATTTCAACTACATTTAGATTAATTGACATTGATTATCAATGTCAACAACTATTTTTAAAAAAATGATTAAAATGTACAAGCTTGTCCGTTAGCTATTCATATACTATGAATGAGCATAGTTCTTTCTCAGCCCTCTCTGACGGAAAGAAATAAAAGCAACTGCAATAGAGTGCAGTTGCCTTTTTTTGTTTTTCTATGATTTTAGTAATCTTATAGTCGTCTCTAAAAATAGCTCCACTCCACAAATTAATGCTGATTCATCCACATCAAATTTCGGATGATGATGTGGATAACAAGTATATATATTTTCATTACCTGTTCCTAATTTAATGAAACAACCGGGTGCTTTTCTTAAAATATGCTGAAAAATCTTCCCCACCCATAGAAGGTTCAAGCTTCACAACACGCTCATTCCCAAACAAATGTAGTGCACTTTCTTCTACTATTTTCGTAATATATTCATCATTAATAACCGGATCATATCCATATCGATACGTATATGTATACGATCCTCCATGTGCTTCTGTAATTCCTTTCACAATTTTCTCGATTTTCCCTTCTGCTTCCACCCTCAATGCTTGATTAAATGAACGAACGGTTCCCATTAAAGTTGCTGTACTAGGAATAATATTGTCAGCCGTTCCCCCATGAAATTGTGTAACTGAAATAACCCTTTGCATAAAAGCACTCGTATTTCTTGATACGATATGTTGTAAATTTGTAATAATCTGTGCTCCGATAGCAATAGGGTCTATCGTTTCTTCTGGCCGCGCCGCATGTCCTCCTTTGCCTTGAATTTCAACTGTAAATACGTCTGGTGCCGCCATCATCGGCCCATACGCAATTCCTATCTTTCCGCTTTCTAATCCAGACATAACATGTAAACCTATTACATAATCAACACCGTCCATTACACCTGCCTCAACCATTTCTTGTCCCCCACCGGGATACACCTCTTCTGCGTGCTGAAAGAATAGACGAATCTCACCTGCAAAATCTTCCTTTATATTTGATAGCACCTCTGCTGTGCTTAATAAAATAGCTGCGTGAGCATCGTGCCCACATGCATGCATCATTCCTTTATTCACAGATGTATAAGATTTACTTGTCTCCTCTTGAATTGGCAAAGCATCTATATCAGCTCGAATCGCAATTACTTTCCCTTGCTTCACACCTCTTTTAATTGCTAGTACACTATACTTCGTCGGTCTCGTTACTTCAAAAGAAGAAAATGAGCATAATGTATCATATATAAATTGCGAAGTTTCTTTTTCATGAAATGATAATTCCGGATACTTATGGAAGTGCCTTCTCCATTTCACGATATTTTCTTCCGAAATTAGATTCTTCCACACTCTATTCATGATAATTTCCTCCTTTTCAAAATAACTAGAAATTTAAAAGTTTACTCCATCTTGAATGATTAATAAAAACAAATACTGTATTTTTACGTATTCTTATAGTCCACTTTTATGTATTCACACAATCTCCTTTCTATTTACATGTCAAACCCATTACAAATTCATGCTGAATGTAATATAATTGCTAAGTTAGGGATTTTCTTTTTTAGTATTTAGTGCTAATATCAAAAAAGAGCCTTTTGACTTATTTTTACCTAAAATGTGGGATTTTGTTTTTTTCACAATAATGTAGGACATGATACCTACAAAGAGCTATTATTTCATTAAGAGAGGGAAAGACATGGAAAGATTAAAAGAGATATGGTCTCGACCACTCACACAATGGGTTGCAAAGACGGTTTATTATCTTGCAATTTTATTTGCATTACTTTGGTTGTATGGATTCCATGATACAAACACAAGTACATTTATTTACAATGAATTCTAGGGTGGGAACGTTATGAAGTTATTAGAACAAATTGAAAAGTGGGCTGCAGAAACGCCTGATCAAACCGCTTTTGTTTGGCGAGATGCGAAAATTACGTACAAACAATTAAAGGAAGATTCTGATGCGTTAGCACATTGGATTTCTTCTGAGTATCCAGACGATCGTTCACCAATTATGGTGTATGGCCATATGCAACCTGAAATGATTATTAACTTTTTAGGATGTGTAAAAGCTGGACATGCTTACATCCCTGTAGATTTATCTATCCCAGCTGATCGTGTACAACGTATTGCTGAAAATTCTGGTGCGAAATTACTTTTATCGGCAACAGCAGTAACTGTAACTGATTTACCAGTTCGCATCGTAAGTGAAGACAACTTAAAAGATATTTTCTTTACTCATAAAGGGAACACTCCAAATCCTGAACATGCGGTAAAAGGTGATGAGAACTTCTACATTATTTACACATCAGGAAGCACAGGTAATCCGAAAGGGGTTCAGATTACTTATAACTGCCTTGTTAGCTTTACAAAATGGGCTGTAGAAGATTTCAACTTACAAACAGGGCAAGTATTCTTAAATCAAGCACCTTTCTCATTCGATTTATCTGTAATGGATATTTACCCATCATTAGTAACAGGTGGTACACTTTGGGCAATCGATAAAGATATGATTGCGCGTCCAAAAGACTTGTTTGCTTCTTTAGAGCAATCGGATATTCAAGTATGGACTTCCACACCTTCTTTCGCTGAAATGTGTTTAATGGAAGCATCTTTCTCTGAGAGTATGCTACCGAACATGAAAACATTCTTATTCTGCGGTGAAGTGTTACCAAATGAAGTGGCTAGAAAATTAATTGAGCGTTTCCCAAAAGCAACAATTATGAATACTTACGGTCCAACAGAAGCTACTGTCGCTGTAACAGGTATTCACGTTACAGAAGAAGTGCTTGATCAATACAAATCACTTCCAGTGGGCTACTGTAAATCAGACTGCCGCCTTCTTATTATGAAAGAAGATGGAACGATTGCACCTGATGGTGAAAAAGGTGAAATCGTAATTGTCGGTCCAAGCGTAAGCGTTGGATATTTAGGAAGCCCTGAATTAACAGAAAAAGCATTTACTATGATTGACGGTGAGCGCGCCTATAAAACAGGCGATGCTGGCTATGTTGAAAATGGTCTTCTATTCTATAATGGTCGTCTTGATTTCCAAATTAAGCTGCATGGTTATCGAATGGAATTAGAAGAAATTGAGCATCACCTTCGTGCGTGTTCTTACGTAGAAGGTGCAGTTATCGTTCCAATTAAAAAAGGTGAAAAATACGATTATTTATTAGCGGTTGTTGTTCCTGGAGAACATTCATTTGAAAAAGAATTCAAATTAACATCTGCAATCAAAAAAGAACTCAATGAGCGATTACCAAACTACATGATTCCACGTAAATTCATGTATCAATCTTCTATTCCAATGACACCAAATGGAAAGGTAGATCGCAAAAAATTATTGAGTGAGGTTACAGCATGACCGCATATGGATCATTTTATTTTTTCGCTATAGTGGGCATTTTATTAATACCTACTATCATAGCTGGATTAAAAGGTAAAATGTTGCGTAAATATAATGCAGTATTAACATTAGTCATGATTGCTATTATCTTCTCAGATAAACCGAAGCAAGCGATTATGTTAGCCGCATTTATTATTTGGCAATATGCCCTAATTAAAGGCTATTTACTTTTAAGAAAACAAAATAATAGTACATTCACATTTTGCATAGCTGTTATTTTATCGATTTTGCCTCTTATTTTGGCAAAAATCGCACCGTTTGCATCGTTTTTACCTGAGTTAAAACTTGTTGTTTTTCTAGGTATATCTTACGTAACATTCAGAGCAGTTCAGATGGTATTTGAAGTTCGTGATGGTTTAATTAAAGAGCTTTCTTTCTTTAACTTCTGGGAATTCGTTTTATTCTTCCCTGCGATTTCAACAGGACCTATCGATCGTTACCGAAGATTCCAAAAAGATATTCAAAAGCCACCTAGCGCTGAAGAATATCAAAATTTACTATATACAGGACTAAATCGTATTTTCCAAGGTTTCTTGTATAAATTTATTATTGCTTACTTAATAAAGCAATATTGTATGGACCCAGCATTCGCTCAACACGATACAATATTTTCAAATATGATTTACATGTATAGCTATAGCTTATATCTATTCTTTGATTTTGCTGGTTATAGCTCTTTTGTAATTGGTGTAAGTTATATGATGGGAATTAAAACGCCAGAAAACTTCAATAAGCCATTCCTTAGTCGTAATATTAAAGACTTCTGGAACCGCTGGCACATGAGTTTATCATTCTGGTTCCGTGATTTTATTTACATGCGTTTCGTCTTTTTTGCAACGAAGAAAAAGTTAATTAAGAACCGTTACACAATTTCGTATATCGGTGCATTTTTAAACTTCTTCATTATGGGAATTTGGCATATCCAAGGAAGCGCTGTTGCGCAGTATATTATTTATGGTCTATACCATGCCGCACTGTTTATTTTATTCGATATTTTCGAACGAAAAAACAAAAAGCATAAGTTTTGGCCAAACAATAAATTTACACGCATCCTTGCGATTGTAATTACGTTCCACGTTGTATGTTTCGGTTTCCTAATCTTCTCTGGACACCTTAACAGATACTTTTAATGCACCCTTCTTATTCCATTAAGAAGTTGCACATATAATAATTTCGGATATAAAGGAGATTTTAAAAATGGCAGAATTCAAAGAGCAAGTCTTAGATATTTTAGAAGAAGTATGTGAAAACGATATTGTGAAAGAAAACTTAGATGTTCAATTATTTGAAGAAGGTATCCTTGATTCTTTCGCTGTAGTATCTTTATTAGTTGAATTCCAAGAGCGTTTAGATATTGAAGTTTCTATTTCTGATTTTGACCGTGACGAGTGGGCTACACCAAACATGGTTATTAAAAAGTTGGAAGAAATCCGATGAACAAAGCAAAATTTGGTCCGATGCTTTTAGCATTGGCCCTTTTTGCTGTATTCTTACTTATTCCAACGCGCTTCCTACTTCCACTTTTAAGTGATGAAAAAGTAGAACAAGCTGCTACTTCTTTAAAAGAAGAAAAAATTCAAAGTATGATTTTACAGCAAAAGATGTTAGCAGATCCAAAATATCTTCCGATGTACGGTTCATCGGAATTCGCACGTATGGATGCTTTCCATCCATCTAATTATTTTAAAGTAAAGCCTGAAGGATTTACGCCATTCCTTCTTGGACGCGGCGGAACACAAGACCTTGTACATGTGTTAAACTTCGCATCTACAATGGATCAATTGAAAGATAAGAAAATGGTATTCGTTCTTTCTCCGCAATGGTTTGTACCACAAGGTATTGACGAAACGCACTTTGCACCTAACTTTTCAAAACAACAAGGTTACCACTTCATTTTCAACAATGATTTAAAACCTGAAATGAAAAAACAAATTGCAAAGCGTTTATTAAACTTTGAGATTGTAAAAAAAGAAACTTTATTAAAAATTTCGCTTGAAGGTATCGCTTATGATGATACGAAGTATAAAGTAAAAGCACTTGCTGCTAAACCTTTCGCTTATATTTACCGTAACATTTTAGATCGTAAAGATTTATTTACAGCTATGTTTAATATTAAACCGCACAAAGAGAAGCTTGACCCTTCATTAAAACAAATGAACTGGGAAGAGGCTCGTAAACATGCAGATCAAACAGGTGCAGCAGAATCTGGATCTAATGAATATGGTATCGAAGATGGTTACTTCAATAGCAAAATTAAGAAAAAATTAAAACAACGTGAAGGTTACTTAAAAAATGATGCTTATGACCAATCGCCAGAATATGAAGATTTACAAATTGTACTTGATTTATTAAAACAATCTGGTGCAAAACCACTCTTCATTTCTGTTCCTGTCAAAGGTCCTTGGTACGACTACGCTGGCTTCCCAAAAGAACGCCGCGAAGCATACTATAAGAAAGTTCATGAGCAAATTGAAAAAGCTGGGTATCCAATTGCCGACTTCTCAAATCATGAATACGATAAATACTTCTTAAAAGATCATATGCACTTAGGTTGGAAAGGCTGGGTTTACATCGACGAAGCCATCCAACAGTTTTATAAAGCAAACTAATGAAAAGACCGCTTGAATTACTCAAGTGGTCTTTTTGTATATATTTTGTAATTGTTCGATTGCATTCTCTGCTTCTTTCATAACTCGCTCCACTACATGCTGAGCTGATTCGATTCGAGCTAATGATGCTGCCTGTCCTGCCCAAAGCGACATATATCCTTCCTTATTTTGCTTCGCTGCCTCTTTGCGTATTTTAGAAGTTAATACGTTTTGCACTGGATACATGGGAAGCCCTTCTTCTTTTCCTTCATGTCTCTCTATAAATTCATTCCGAATACCGCGTGCATATTTCCCGGAAAACGCACGAGTTACAGTTGTGCTCGTATCTGTACTATGTAAAACCGCTTCTTTATACACATCGTGCGTAATACTCTCTTCACTTGTTAAAAAGGCTGATCCCATTTGAACACCTTCTGCTCCTAGTGCCAATGCCGCAACAAGCCCTTGTCCGTTCATTACACCACCTGCTGCGACAATTGGGGTATGCGGAACAGCCCCTACTAACTGAGGTATTAACGCAAACGTACCAATCATAGCATCTCGTTCTTTCCCAATAAACGTTCCTCTATGCCCTCCTGCTTCGCTACCTTGCCCAATAATAATATCTACTCCTAGCTCAGCAAGTACTTTCGCTTCCTTCACATGGGTAGCTGTTCCGATGACTTTTATTCCACTTCTTTTTAAATCATTTATTTCTTCTTTTTCTAACGTTTGAAATGCAAAGCTAACGACCGGTACTTTTTCATCTAATAGCACTTGTAATTGTTCCTTATAGCTTTTTGGAAGCTTTAACGTTCCTTCTACTTCTATACCTAATTCTCTATTCACTCCGCTTAGTAATACTTTCGCCTCATTTACCTTCTCTTCTTCTATTTGTATCTCTTTCGTTACAAGTAAATTAACACCGAAAGGCTTATCTGTTAGTTCTCTTATTCTATAAATCGCTTCACGAATTTGTTCTGGGCTCATATAGCCCGCTCCAAGCGTCCCTAATCCTCCGCTATTACTTACTGCTGCAACAAGTTCTGGCGTCGTAATCGCGCCTGCCATACCGGCTTGAACAACGGGATACTCAATTTTTAATATGTCTGTTACTCGACTTGTAAACATCATTTTCCCTCCTATTTCCCTTATATCTTCTTTATTTGATAAGCTTTCCCCTGCTTTTGCAAGGGTTGAACTTCATATGAAGCGAATATATTGAAAGAGAAGGAGGCTGAGCTTAATGATTTATCCAAATGCATTAAAACAAGGTGATACAGTAATGATCATTGCACCATCTGGTCCACCTACAATCGAAAATGTATTAAAAGGTGTGAATGTATTACAAGAGATGGGGTTATCCGTAATAATCGGGAAGAGCGTTTACGAGAAATATGGATTTTTAGCCGGAAGTGATCAAGTTCGGCTTGACGATATACATGAAGCATTTACAAATAATGAAGTGAAGGCCGTTTTCTGTGCACGAGGTGGTTACGGAAGTGCTCGTCTCCTCCCTCACATTCAATATGAAATCATTCGGCAAAACCCTAAAATCTTTTGGGGATATAGCGATATTACAGCTTTACATACTGCTGTTTCATGTTATGCAAAGCTTATAACATTTCATGGTCCGATGATTGAAGAACTAGGAAAAGGTATTGATTCCCTATCTTTATCCTCTTTCAATCAGCTATTCCATCCGTATTCAACCATTTTATCTGCATCAGAATGTATCGTACCTAGCTCTCACAGTACAGTTACAGGTACGTTAGTTGGAGGAAATTTAGCTGTGTTAACAAGTATAATTGGCTCGCCCTACGAGATAAATACGGACAATACACTTTTATTACTTGAAGACATTGGTGAAGAACCGTACCGCATTGACCGTATGTTAAATCAGCTACTTTTATCTGGAAAGTTTAATGAATGCAGGGGCGTTATTTTTACAAGTTGTCACGACTGCACTCCTTCAAAGCCATCTCAATCATTGCAAGCAATATTATATGAATATTTCGCACCATATCATATACCGGTCCTATTCGGTTTACCAATTGGACATATAAGTCCAAACATTGGGATTCCTCTTGGAGCTACAGCTACAATAAGTACACATAATAAAACACTCTCTATTGCTTCCGGCGTAGCCACCCCGTGTTCAAATTAAAAAGGAAAAGCGATTACGCTTTTCCTTTTATTTATAATAGTTAAAAATTCGTCCAGATGCGATATCTGCAATTTCTTCTGGAATAAATGTTTTACTTATATCAGTGCCAACATTTAATACAGCTGTAGCATCTTTCTCAATGCTACCAAATAACTCTTTCCCACGTATCTTAATAAGGGGCGTTCCTTCTGGCAACACATCTTTTACAAATTCCATTTGTGTAAAGAACGGAACGATCCATCTACCTTCTCCTTGGAAATGACGCAAACGAAGTATTCCTTCTGTTGCCCCGTCCTCTGCTTCTAGTGAACCAGCAACATAAAACTCAGTAGATAAGAGCAATTCATAAAATTCCTTTTGCTTCTGTTTATCATCACCTGCTACAACAAGTACCTCTTCTAATTTCTTTACTGAAATTTGCTCCATATGATGCCACCCCTATTTTCAAAATGATTGTACTTAGATTATACGAAATATTCTTATTTTTTTCTACATAATTCGCAATTATTTTCTTAAAATAATTTTAATACTTCTTTTGTCGTCACAATCGTAGCAAACTCTTCATGTAAATTTACAAGTGTCATATTGTGAATATCTTCTGCACTATACTCCTTACCATCTAAACCTTTACGGTTAAAAGTAGCCGTTGCATCACTCACTAAATACGTTGTAAATCCTAAATTCCCTGCCATTCGTGTCGTAGTTTCCACGCAATGATTTGTCGTTAATCCTACAACCACTACTGCATTACATTTGTTCTTTCTTAATTGCTCTTCTAAATTTGTCCCAATGAACGCGCTGTTAACGAATTTCTGAATAACCACTTCACCAAGTAGTGGTTGCACTTCTTCTTTAAAGTTTACCGTTTCCGCTCTCTCATAAAACATTGACTGAGCATTTTCTTTATTTACATGTTGAATATGAAAAACTGGTCGTTTCCTTTTTCTCCATTCTTCTAATAAAATTCTCATGTTTTCTTCAGCAAAAATATTATTTCTCTCGCCCCAATCTGGTAATTGAAACGCCTTTTGTACATCGATTATGATAAGTGCTATTTGATTTGTCATCATTTCCCCTTAATTTGGCTGTAATTGAAATAGAAAACCAAGTTGTTGTGACGCAGTAATAAAGCAAACATAGGCGCAAAGCTCTACAATTTCTTTTTCTGTCCAATATTGTTTTAATACGTGAAACATAGTATCATCTATTGCTTTTCGGTCATGAACAAATGTATGCGCAAAAGTAACGGCTACGCCAATCTCCTCTGCCTTTTGCACATCATCAGGTCTTCCCTTTGCCATACAGTACGGACATTCATTCCCATACGCTAATGTTCTTCTCACTTGCTCCTTCAACTCTGCTGAAAGAGTTCCTTTATTGTACAGTGTATCTTCTAACGTACTCCACGAATGTAATATATCCGAATTATGCCCTAATAACTTTTGAAACTTTGTATCTCCTACATTTGATAATGAAATTCTCTCCATCATTTCCCCTCCTATTTCCTTCTGTTTTATTGTAAAATAAATAACGTTCACTTTACATTTCATATGAATCTTAATTTATATTTTTCCTTTACAAAAATCATTATTTTACTGGAGGTATATTTACAAATGCAATTAGACCGTGTTGATCGAAAAATTTTAAATGAATTATATAATGATAGTCGCCTTTCGATGCGTGAATTGGCGAAACGAGTAAACTTATCTGCTCCGTCTACTTCAGAACGTGTTCGTAAGCTCGAAAGCGAAGGTGTTATTCAAAAATACACAATCGATATTGATTATAAAAAGGCTGGACTCGTTTTAGATTGTATTTTAGAAATTACTTTAAAAAATGGTGATACAACACGTATGCAACAATTTATTCAGTCTTATCCATCTGCAAGTTTTTGTTACCGAGTAACAGGAAGCTTATGCTACATTGTAAAAATTTCTGTTCCTTCACTCGTTGAACTTGAAGAATTTATCAATGATGTTTCTTCATATGCAACGACCGTTTCTCATATCGTATTATCAGAAGTATCTCTTACTCCTGATATTGAACATATCTTCCCAGAAGATTAATTTATTTTTATTCATAAAATATAAAAAAACCCCTTACAATAAGAATAAAAATAATATATTATGTATTAAAATACATAAAGTTCGAGAAAGGGGCTTTACATTGAAAATCTGGTTTTATGAAAAAACGGCACAATTAGATGACTTGCTTGGTATTTGGGACAATGTTCCAACCATCCCGCGAATTGGTGAAAAAGTGGAGATTTTAAAGACGGTCCGCACTGTTACAGATATTAAATATGTAAAGAACGGTAATAATTTTCGAGTGGAAATTATTACAAATTAAAAAGTAGCTCCTTAGGAGCTACTTTTTAATTATCTACTATGTGCTTTCTTTATAACGATTTTATCTTCTTCTACAGATACTGTTACATAATCATTTTCTTCTAACCTAAGCTTATTTACAGCCTCATCTGGTAACTCTATGGCCATCAATCTATCGGTTACGATCACTTGACTATACACTTCATTCTCTTGTGATGCATTCACTACTTTTTGCTCATTTATAAAACGTACTGGTGGCACGCCAACTTCTTTTACTGTACGCCATTGTTTCCCAATATAAGGAATTAACCAAAGTAATCCGACAAGCGTAAGACCGATACCAATCCATAAATTACTTTGCGCTTGTAATTCAGTAATTGAGATTGTACCACTTTCTTCTCCACTGAAAAATTGTATACTTGTTGCAATCAAATTATTTAGAGCGTGCACAGCTATATTCGTCCATATATTTTTTGTCTTTATGTATAAAAGACACATAACCATACCAAACATGAACGCACCAATAACATCAAAATGTCCTAGGCCAAAAATAATTGAAGATATAATTACAGCTTTTTTAATTCCCCATTTATAAGCCATTCGCTGTAAGAAAAATCCCCTAAAAATAACCTCTTCCATAATAGGTGCTAACACACATGCTGAAATGAAAGTAAATATCGTCATATATACGTTACTCGTATTAATAACATTTCCGTCTTCTAGCATAGTAACTAAGAAATTCGGTAACGTATGTGCTAATATGTAAAATTGAATCTGAGATATGCCAACTGAAAAAATCATCCCCATTATCGTTGCTAATACAATTAATCCCCAAGGTAAACGTCCTGGCTTATCAAAAAAACTGTTGAATACAACATTATTTTTATTTGTTTTTACGTATAGCCAAAGTAACGGAAATACAAAAAATACAGTTATTTGTGAAATAACCTCCATCGTATTCTCAGAAACATTTGCTAGACCTAATGGGATCATTATAAGGAGCACCCCTATAATCATCCATCCAAAAAAGCTACGTAGCCTTATACGTGAAAATGCATAGTGCATATAAAACACCCCCAAAGATAGTAAAAATACAATAAAACTTTAATCAGTACTTTATAGGCAATCCTTTCCCTATAAATAGCAGGATAACTAAATTATAATATGAATATAGTTGAAACTCTTCCTATTTTTCTCAAATCATTTCAAACAGCATATCTCTTAAAATACCATATCGCTGTTCTTCAAGTTTCAATCTAAGTGAATTTTATGTAATAAAAATCCCCGTTTTTACAAGCGGGGATTTCTTTTATTATAATACGTCACGTTTTTGGAATAATGCACTTGATGCTACAAGTAATACAACAAAGTATGCAGCTATAAGTAATAATGAAGTTGTAAATGTAAATTCTGTAAATGTAGGTTCTACTCCCCCACTAATTAATTTATTGCTGTCGTAAGCTCTTAAATCCAAATGGCTGAATACTACAAACTTCGCTACACCTTTTGCAAACATCATTAATACCATGTTAATTGTACCTTGTAAGAATAATAGAAACATCGTAATAATTATTGGTAATACAGACTTTCTAAACACATTTGCTAAGAAAAATGCAAGTGTTGCAAAGAAAAATGGTGATAGCAGCTGATATAATATTGTTTTTAAAACAATTCCTAACGTTAATTCAGTTTTACTACCGTCCATTACAATTACACCAATAATCAAAGCAATTAACGTACTAGCAAATACGATAAATAACATCGTTAATAATACTGTAATATATTTAGAAAATAAAATTGTCATTCGTTTTCTTGGACGAATTAATAATTGCTTAATCGTTCCTTTTTGGAATTCATCTGTAATTGTACGAGAAGCTATTGTAATTCCAAAGATCGTTGTGAATATCATAATTAAGCCGATATTTGAACTCGCAAAATCTAAGTAAGATCCACTTAAGCTACCAGCGTCGCCCCATTTCGCCAATACTACTGTTCCTAAAATCTCCAATAAAGCAATTACACCTATTAAAATATACATACCTTTTTTCGCATGCAACTTTAAAAATTCATTTTGAATTAATTTAAACATTACGCTTTCACTCCCCCAGTAATCGCTAAGAACTCATCCTCTAACGTTTTATTTTGAACAGTAACTCCGTATACAAGCACATCAGCATGAACAAGTTTTTTTACAAGTTGCGGAATGTTGTCTTTTGTTACAGATGCTACAATTACATTCCCTTTTGCTTTGCCTTTAATGATTTCATTCGCTTTCTGAACTTCATCTACTTCAAACGCTACAACGACTGCCTCATCATGTTTCACTTTTTCATGTAAGTTGTACTCTTGAACAAACTCACCTTGTTTAATAATAACGACGCGATCACACATTAATTCAATTTCACTCAATAAGTGACTTGATACGATTACAGCAATATTCTCTTCTTTCGCTAAACGTTGTAAATAATCACGAATTTGGCGAATACCAGCTGGATCTAATCCATTTGTCGGCTCATCTAAAATTAAGATTTTCGGCTGATGAAGTAATGCTTGTGCAATTCCTAAACGTTGTTTCATACCAAGTGAATATGTTTTCACCTTTTTATGAATCGCATGCTCTAATTCAACAAGCTTTATAATCTCAGCAATGCGCTCTTTACTAATTGGTGTAATGGCCATGTTCGCAAAATGCTTTAAGTTTTGCATTCCTGTCATATAATCATATAGTTCAGGATTTTCTACAATCGCTCCAATTTGCTCTAGCGCCTTTTCACGCTCCGAGCGAATACTATGTCCACAAATTGTAATATCGCCCTCTGTCATTGAAATAAGACCTGTCATCATACGGATCGTCGTCGTCTTACCGCTACCGTTCGGCCCAAGGAATCCGTATACTTCTCCTTCACGAACCTCAAATGATAAACCACGAATAATTTCCGTTCCACCAATCTTTTTTCGAACATTCTCTAACTTTACTACTACGTTTCCCAATGCTGATTCCTCCTTTAGACTTCTAGTTTTTTATCGATAATATAAGCAATTACATATATTATTAGAGCACTAACCATTACCATGAAACTTATATTAAAAATGTTAAATCCATTTTCTTGAAACATATTAATAAACAGACTCTTGCTTTCACTATGATATTCTACTCTTCGTAATACTTGGAAAGCTGGAGCTAATTTTCCTAGCAAGGTTGTCGCTAAAGTAATCGCTATATTTATTACTAGAAAAATAATAACAATTAGTATATTTTGCGCCTTTTTCTTTTTCGTAAGTGACTTAACTAGAGTAATTACTAATATAATTTGTAACACACTAAACAAAAACTCAAATAAATCACTTATCATATATATTAAATTATTAATTATGCCTACTTGCATAATCTCTTTTGCCTCTACATATACAGAAGTCGTAGGAAAAGCTAATACATAACTTACGTAGAAAAGAATTCCACATATCCCATACCATATAGCCATTGCAATAAATGAGAAAATAAGCATAGAAATTACATATTGTTTCCCAGATATTGCTGTAAGTCGTAACATTGGATTAGTCAGTAAGCGTGAATATGATTTCATTGTTTGTATAAACATATAAACAATATAAAAGAAAAATATAATCATAATGATTCCAAATATGCCCTCTTGTCTACTGATAGCCGCATCACTTTTTCTTACAATCATTTGTGAAAATAACACAGCTTCAATTAGCACAAAGAGTAAAAAAGTAACAATATATCTTTTCTTATTTACATTCCATAAATAGGAAAGTACTGACTTCACTTACTAAACACCTCCTTAAAAAATTCATGAACTGCTTTTCCTCTCTGAAAACGAATTTCTTCTACATTTTCATATAGAACCATTTCTCCATCTTTTAAAAAGATCACTTCATCAAAAATATTTTCAATTTCATTTATTAAGTGAGTGGAAATTAATATCGTACAATCTTCCCTATAGAACTGTAGAATTAGATCCAATACATGTTCTCTAGAAAGAGGATCAATCCCGCCCAATGGCTCATCCAGTACATATAGCTTCGCTTCTCGAGAAAACGTTAAAATAATCTGCAGCTTCTCAACCATACCTTTTGACAATGCTGTAATTTTTTCTTCTAACGGTATTTTAAATTCTGCAATCGTATCTACTGCTTTTTGAATATCGAAGTCTTTATAAAAATCTCGGTAAAAAAATAAAGCATCTTTTACAGTCATCCAATCATCAAAGACTGGCTTATCGGACATAAATGAAACGATTTCTTTCGACTGTAACCCTACCTTTTTACCATCTATTGTAATCCTACCTTCAGAAGGATATTGCAAGCCTGCAATCATTTTCAATAACGTCGTTTTCCCGCTCCCGTTATCTCCAACAAGCCCAACGATTTTCCCTTCCGTAATCTCTATGTTTAATTCACGGATCACTGCTTTTAATCCATATCTCTTCCATAAGTTTTCTATTTTTAATAGCTTTGTCATTGGCTCTCCTCCCTCTTATCATGTAATGAAGAACGAAGAATTGTAAGAATTTCTTCTTCTGAAAAACCTAAATTGTCCATTCCATCTATAAAAGAATGAAGTAATTCTTTCGCCATCTCTTTTCGCAGCTCCATAATTTTCTCCCCTTCATTCGTTACATACCGTCCCATTCCTCTACGTGTTACAACAACTCCATCCCGTTCTAGCTCTTGAAATGTACGCTGAATCGTATTTGGATTCACTTGTAATTCACTCGCTAATTCACGGACAGAGGGAATTTTATCACCAGGCAATAAATGTCCTGTTACGATCTCTTTTTTTATGTATTCCATTACCTGAATGTAAATTGGTGTATTTGGAGAAAACTCTATTTTCATTTCTTCCCTCCTTCCGTATCGGTGTACTAGTTAAATAATACACCGATACAAAAGGTTTGTAAATACCCATTTAATTACAAAAAAGTTCTATCCGTTAAACGAATAGAACTTCCCAATATAAATCGCTATACAAAAATAATAGTGTTATGTAAACAAAATTATAAAGAAAAACTGTCTTATCAATGAATAAGACAGTTTTTCTTTATAATCCTATATTAAAAGTTAAACACGAAGTCATCGTCAGCTAACTTTTCAACGTTCGTTGCTTTTACGTAACCATTTCCTTTTACAGAGAAGAAATCATGGTTTTTCGTATCTGTACGTAAACCATTTAAAACGATTGGGTTAATTTCTTCTTCTTCAAACTTCGGCTCAAGTCCTAAGTTCATAAGCCCTTTATTTGCATTGTAACGAACGAAACGATTTACATCTTCTACAAGACCGATAGAAGTGTAAATTTCTTCTGTATAGGCCATTTCAATTTCATATAGTTCCATTAATAACTCTTGTGTTTCTTTTTGCACTTCTTGTTGCTCTTCTGCAGAAAGTTCTGCGAAGATTTGTTGTGCTAAAATACCGACGAATACGCCGTGAATTGACTCATCACGAATTATCAAGTTGATAATCTCACCACTTGCTGTTAGTTTTCCTTGACCAGCTAAGTAAAGTGGATAGAAGAATCCGCTATAGAATAAGTAACTTTCTAAGAACACACTTGCTACCATTGCCATGTATAACTCTTTTTTTGTTACTTCAGGCTTTAATAAACGACGATAGTAACCAGTAATAATACCAGCTTTTTTCTCAAGTAACGGATGATTGTCTACCCAGTCAAAAATATCATCAATCTCTTCTTCTGTAGCTAACGTTGTGAAAATGTGACTATAACTTTTCGCATGTACTTCTTCCATAGCTCCCATGAAAGCTAATACACTTTTCGCTTGTAAATTTTCAAGATGAACAAGTACAAGTGGCATTCCTTCGCCACCTTGTTTCGTATCTAAAAGTGTTAAACCACCTAATACACGCTTATAAGCAATTTGCTCTTCTTTCGATAATTGCACCCAAGTATTTTTGTCAGACGAAACCGCAATTTCTTCTTCTGTCCAAAACTGAGCGATGTTTTGCTTCCAAAACATTAAACTAAAATCATCTTCTTTTTTGTTCCAGTTTACCGCACGCATTAAATCGCCCCTTCTCTAAATATGATAACTAAGCATGAGCAGGGTTCAGAAAACCCTGCTCATCATGTCTCACTTTTTATATTAAACGGTACAAGCCACACACTCTTCCACGCTTAATTTACGTGTTCTCGTATAATACAGACTCTTTAAGCCTTTTTTATGTGCATAGATGTAGTAACGTGCTAATTCACGTGTTGAAATATCACTATTAACGTAAAGAATTGTACTAATTCCTTGGTCAATATGTTCTTGAATTTCTGCGATTAAATCAATTAATTTAAACTGATTCATATCGTAAGAAGATTTATAGTACCAGAACGTATCTTTTGATAAATACGGCATTGGATAATATGTTGTCGCGTTCGCATATGTTCTTGATTCGATTTGACTTACGATCGGCATTACGCTTGAAGTTGCATTTTGAACGTAACTGATTGATTGTGTTGGAGCAATGGCAAGACGATATGAGTTGTATAAACCATTCTTTTGCACTTGCTCTTTTAAACTTGTCCAATCTTCTTTTGTTGGAATATGAATTCCTTCAAATAGTTGCTGAACTTTTTCAGTTACTGGGCTGTAATCTGTCGTTTCATACTTTTCAAAGTATGTGCCATTCGCATAATCAGATTTATCGAAGTCTTTAAATGTCTCGCCTTTTTCTGTAGCGATTTCCATACTTTTCTCAATAGAATAGTAATTTAACATCATAAAGAATGTACGAGCGAATTCTTTCGCTTCTGCACTTTCATAAGCGATTTTATTTTTTGCTAAATATCCGTGTAAGTTCATTGCTCCAAGTCCAACTGAATGAAGCTCGTCATTCGCTTTTTTCACAGTTGGTGCATTCGGAATAATCGTCATATCAGAAACAGCTGTTAAAGCTTCCATTCCCGCATGAACTGCTTCACGAATTTCTTTATTTTCCATTACGTTTACGATATTTAACGATCCTAAGTTACAGTTAATATCACGACGGATAATGTCATCTGTACCGTAATCATTTATTTCTGAAGTTTCTTGAAGCTGGAAGATTTCTGTACATAAGTTCGACATCTTCACAGTTCCAATATCCTTCAATGGATGTTGATTATTTGCATTTGATTTAAACATTAAGTATGGGTAACCAGACTCAAGCTGAATCATGGCGATTTTAATAAGCATATCACGTGCACTAATATCTAGTGGCTTCTTCTTCACTTTCGGATTGCTCATTAATTCATCGTACATTTCATCAATGTCAATATCATCTAAATGCTTGCCATATTCTTTATAAACCGTATAAGGCGCGAAAACATGGAAAGGTTCGTTTTTCTCAGCAAGCTCAAAGAACTTACTTGGAACGATAATTCCGATTGATAGAGACTGAATACGGCTCTTCTCATCGGCATTTATTTTTTTTGTATCAAGGAATTCAATAATATCCCAATGGAAAATGTTTAAATATACTGCACCGGCACCTTTTCGTTGGCCAAGCTGATTCGCATATGAAAACGAATCTTCAAGCAATTTCATAACAGGTACTACACCACTTGCAGCGTTGTCGATACCTTTAATTTGCTCACCACGTGCGCGTAGCTTAGATAAGTTTAAAGCTACTCCCCCGCCGATTTTTGATAATTGCATCGCAGTATTAATGTTAAAGCCGATTGAATTTAAGCTATCGTCCATCTCTAACAAGAAACAAGACACCATTTCTCCTCTTCTGCTTCTTCCCGCATTTAAAAAGGTTGGTGTCGCTGGTTGGTAGTTTTGTTTTACAATCATGCTTGCGAATTGTCTTGCTTTCGAAACATCACCGCGTCCTAAGTATAATGAAACAATTGCTACACGATCTTCATAGCTTTCTAAGTATTGTTTTTGATCATTCGTTTTTAACGCATAATCTTTGTAGAACTTAGATGCTGCCATATAAGATTGGAACTCGAAGTTTTCACCATAAGCGATGTTATATACTTCCTCTACTTCCTCCAAGCTATACTCGTCCAGAACGTTGTAATAGTAATCATGTTCTTTCATATACTCCATTCGCTCTGCCACGCTATTAAAAGGAACGGTATTCTCTCTAGCTTCTTCCATAAAGACTTCTAATGCCTCTTTATCTTTATGAAGCTGATAAAAACCGTCCTGCATTTGCGTGATTTCATTATTCAGTTCAATGTGTCGCAATCTCCCGCACCCTTTCCTTAAAATATTCTACATCGTTATTTGTTCCAGATAACTCAAATTTTGATACAATAGGCACTTCATATTTAGTAGAAATCTTGTCAGCACTTGCACCGAACATGTCTCCCCAGTTACGATTGCCGCTTGCAGATACGCCTTTTAATTTTTCATTATTGCGCTCTAAAAAGTCTAAAACACGTTCTGGTACATTGCCAAAACCTGTTGTATACGTAATAAGAATAAAGTCTTCATCTATTACTAGATCTTCATCAATTTGAACGGCCGGCATATTTAATTTGTGAATGAAACGCTTCACGTTTCCTGTCATAGAATCATATGCAACTAACATTTCCGACCCTCCCTCTCAAATCTATATTCTCTATATGTTGTTCTTGATTTCTCTATATATTGTATTACGTTTCAAAATAAGACACAAGATATATGTATAAATTCTTTCTTTTTTTAACTTTTACTTTTCGACATGATAGCCGTTTTTTTTCAATACAATGACTATGAAACAACATTCTAAAACTCATGTCAATAAAGTGCTTTTCAAAAAAGTTGTCAACGAATTTAACCTTATTTTTAAAAAAGTTAACAATATATTTTGTCATAAAACGGTAGATGCTGAAGAAATATATTTCTCCAGCATCACGCAAAAAAGAACAGATATGAAACTATAATCTGCTCTAAAAAAAGATTACATTTATCAAATTTACCTTATTAAATATATTATACATATACTTTCGTTTCTCGTTACATACTAAAAGATAACTATTATAGAAAAAGATTATTATTATGGAACTTCAATTTATTTATGAAAAGTTTATTCAGATTGCTCAATGCGCAAAATATCTTTTACAAATATATGATGCGGATTTTCATCTTTATCAATCATTGTACATACAGGAGCCTCTTCATCAAAGTATACAATCATTCCTTCTACGTACTGATATGTATGTTGAACTTGTACAGTTACTTTAATTTCTACTGCTTCTTCATATGCTCTTTTTATTTTCTGAAGCATTTTTGCTGAACATTTTCTTTTCTCTGGATACATAACCATTCCCATAAATCGATTGCCGGCTCTATCTTTCCACATATAATCCCAATGTGGTAAAATGCCTTGTTTAAAATCGCCCATAATTCCCCTCTCCTTTATCTTTTATTTATCCCGCATTAAACGTCCGATTGGTGAAGGCTACTAATCAGTGAGAGATGCCCTGCTGATCAAAATTCCTCTTTATGAACGTGGCGTTTCTGAATATGTATAAATCACTTGCCCGCCTCGCTGTGCGTTACCAATGAAATGTTTAAAGTCTTCTCGATTTACTAAAACTTCTCTGAACGTATAAAATACATCTTTCGTAACAACATACTCCTTTATTTCACCATTTTTCAGCTGATCCAAAATTGTATTTGCTAATTCTTTATCCATGTATTTCACCTCTATGCAATATTTTATTTTATCTTATATTCTATAGGTCAACAACTGTAAAATTATCCAGATGCTATACCTTCATTTCATTTTCATTATTTTTCAAAAGATATCTCTTTAGTATATGTCCACTAAATATCATATACTAACATAGCTACTTCTCTATATCAAACATTTCGACATTCAATTATGCAAAGTTTCACACCGCTATGCTACAATATATGAATAGAACTAGGAGGGATACTATGATTCGGAAAGCAAAAAAGACAGATGCGAAACTGGTAGCACCTTTATTGTATAACGCTCTGCACGAAATTGCTGAAAAAATCACAGGTAGCACAGTTGAGACAGAAGTATTACTAGGACTTGAAACATGGTTCTCAAAAAAGAAAAATCGACTGAGCTATGAAAACTGTTTTGTATATGAGCAAGACGGGGGTGCAGTTGGAGTTATTGTCGCTTATCACGGTAGTGAAGCAACACAGCTTGACGCACCAATTGTACATCACTTAAGAGAATTACATAAAGATGAATCAATTACGTTAGAAAAAGAAGCTGAGCTTGATGAGTATTACATTGATACATTATCAGTTTCAAGTGCACACGGCGGAAAAGGTATCGGTTCTAAATTAATTGAAGCTGCCGAAATCTATGCAACTGAAAAAGGGCATGAAAAAATCGCTTTACTTGTTAATTTAGAAAACACACGCGCCTATTCATTATACGAAAAGTTAGGTTATAAAAAAGATGAAATTGTTATGCTAGTAGGCGAACCTTATGCTCATCTCGTAAAACCATTAAACGTCAAAATTTCTATATCTTAAAAAGAAAGCACACGATTTATATAAATCGTGTGCTTTTATGTTAAATTCGTATTTAATATATTTCCATCCATCGCCTCGTGAAACGTATATGTTGTACATCCCCATGGCTTTCTATGCAAAATAGGAGAACCAGACCATCCCATTGCCCTCAGCTCCGCTCCAATCATCGAATTAAAATAATTATGACCTACAAGAGCAATACTTCCATGTACGAGAGCATAACGATGTAACAGGTAAGCCGCTTGCCTTGCCCTCTCTCTTACTTCCTTATAGGACTCAACACCTTTATGGTAGCCAAGTATCCATAATGTTCGTCCAATGAACATCCATACCTTAATTTTGCATTTCAACCACTTCGGAGCAAAAAAGCATGAAGGGACTTCAGCTTCTCTAAAAAGAGAATTTTGCATAAAAGATAAAGAATCCGTTAATTCAGCTGCTGATTGTACAGCACGCCTTTGATCACTTGTTAAGACAAATTTCGCTGCTTCAATTGCCTCTATTGTTTCTATCGGCATTTTAGCTTTTTGTATCATTGACTCGGAATCATACTGTTTCATCCATTCGTGAAATGAAGTAATTGTCATCGGTTCTCTTATACGACCTAAACAACCATGACGAATAAAAGAAATCTTCATTCTCTTCACTCTCCATTCATCACTTACGAACTTTATTATGCACTAGTTCTAAACATCATACCACGCAAGAAAATAAAGTTATATACCTTTACATCTCCCCACCACTATCATGTGTTATCGAAGCATGGATACCATCCATCCCATCAAAATATGTACTCGTATCATATTGACGAATCTTTTTTAAATGCATATAAGAAAATAAAAATAAAATTAAAGCTATAACACTCCCCACAAATTCAAACATCATTTTACCGCCTCTAATTTCTCCCACTTCAGTAGGTTATTCTACTTTTTCATTATACCTCGATATAAAGATTCCCGCATTTTCGGTATTTTTTTCAAATAACATGGATTTTTTACATATTTTCTTACAAAAAGTGAATATTTTTCGAATTTTTACTTTGGAAACATTTACAAAGTAGGAAATATGGTTCAAAATAGGAGGAAATAAAAAAACCCAAATTTATTCTTTTTTTGGGAAAACTGTAACAAGGAGAGTTGCTTATGCAGATCGCAGAAACTGGAGATATCATCGAATTTAAAGGTGGAATGCAAGGCCGTGTTCAAAAAGTAAATCAAAACTCTGTTATTGTTGATATAACAATTATGAAGAATTTTAGAGAACTAGATATGGAACCTCTTACAGTTGTAAGTCATAAAAACTATACTGTCATTAATCAAAATGCATAATATAATAGAAAGAAAGGGCCTGTATAGTATACAGGCCCTTTCTTTCTATTAACGATTATCAATTGTTTCCGGATATAGATCGTGGTTCATCATGCGGTAGTCAGCCATTTGTTCATACTTCGTCCCTGGGCGACCGTAGTTGCAGTATGGATCAATTGAAATGCCACCACGTGGTGTAAATTTCCCCCATACCTCAATGTAACGTGGATCCATTAATTTAATTAAGTCGTTCATAATAACGTTCATGCAATCTTCGTGGAAATCACCATGATTGCGGAAACTAAATAAATACAACTTTAAAGATTTACTCTCTACCATTTTTTGCTCTGGAATATAGCTAATATAAATTGTTGCAAAATCTGGTTGTCCTGTTTTCGGGCATAAACTTGTAAATTCAGGACAATTGAATTTTACAAAATAATCACGATTTGGATGATTATTATCAAATACCTCTAATATTTCTGGGCTATATTCAAATAAATATTTTGTATTTTGATTTCCTAATAATGTTACATCTTTTAAATCTTCATCTAATCTTCCTGCCATTTTTAAACATCCCTTCTCATTATACACCGCGTTTATTTCCCCATACTAACGCATGAAGCTGAGGCAATACTTTTGCATCATTCATCTCTTTACAATTTACAGCTTTATCAATCAGCCACTCATACTTATCTAATAATTTTTTAATAAGCATCGCATCATCCACTGTTTTTGTATCATCGTTTCCTACTTGCAAGAAAAATGGTACCTTTGGATAACGTTCGTGCATCTTAACTGCATATTCAAAATCATAATCATCGAATACTACTACTTTTAAACTAATATCTTTTCCTGCTAGTTTCTGAATCATAGCATCTAACTTCTGAAAATCTGTTTTCATCGTCGAACTTGGTGGTTTTGGCGAAATTGTTACCTCATCAATTTCAAGTAACCAATCTTGCCACTTACTCCCTTGTGTTTCAATTGCCGTTCGCATTCCATTTTCTTTTAATATAGAAAGAAGAAACTCAATATTTTTCAGTAATGCCGGATTTCCACCTGAAATCGTAACATGAGAAAAATTTTCTCCTCCAATTGCAACAAGCTCACTCCAAATATCTTCTGCTGTCATCTGTCTAATTTGATCTTTAGCTGATCCATCCCACGTAAAAGCAGAATCACACCAAGCGCAGCTATAATCACAACCAGCTGTACGGATAAACATTGTCTTTTGCCCTACAACCATTCCTTCACCTTGAATAGTCGGACCGAATATTTCTAAGACAGGGATTTTACTCATCGAGCATCCACTCCCGTCTTACTTCCGCATAACTAGTCGGTGTCTCAAATAGACGAACGAATTCAACGCGAGCTCCCTTATATTCGTTCACACGATTCTCTTTTGTTAGTGCTTCTGCCATCTTTTCATAAATCCAAACGACCATATTTTCAGCAGTCGTATTCATTGCTGGTAACGTTTCGTTTAAATAACGATGATCTAAATGAATTTCTATTTCATTTTTCCAAATTTCTTTTATATCTCCAAAGTCAATTGCAAGACCTATTTCATTTACATATCCACTAATTCCAAATACAACTTTATATGTGTGACCATGTAAGTTTTTACATTTCCCTTCATAACAGTGTAAATGGTGTGCTGCATCAAATGTAAATTCCTTACTGACCATTACTCTTTTATTATGATATTTGAGTTGTTTACGCTGAATATCCTTGTCCATTTTTTGCAAATTCTCTACGATGCGAAATCCAAAAAAGTTATCCATTAGTTGTTCGCTCCTTCGCGTTCTTGCAGATACGTATCTAATCCTGCTTTACGAAGTTGACATGCTGGACATTCACCGCAACCATCACCAATGATTCCGTTATAACATGTTAATGTTTTTTCTCGAACAAACTCAAATGCTCCAAGTTCATCTGATAATTTCCATGTTTCAGCTTTATCAATCCACATAAGTGGCGTGTGAATGACAAACGGATAATCCATAGATAAATTTAATGTAACATTTAACGATTTCACAAACACGTCACGGCAGTCTGGATAACCGCTGAAATCAGTTTCACATACACCCGTTACAATATGACGTGCTCCCACTTGTTTTGCTAATACAGCAGCAAATGATAAGAAGAGTAAATTTCGTCCATCTACAAATGTCGATGGCAATTCACCTTCTTCATGTGTAATCTCCATATCCGTTCTCGTTAACGCATTTGGAGCAAGTTGATTTAATAGACTCATATCTAGTACCGTATGCTTTATTCCTAGCTCTTTCGCAATTTCCGCTGCACAATCAATTTCTAGCTTATGACGTTGATTGTAATTAAACGTTACAGCTTCTACCTCTGCAAACTGCTCTATTGCCCAAAATAAACATGTTGTACTATCTTGTCCTCCACTAAAAACAACAACTGCTTTTTCTTTTTTCATTACACTCATTCTCCTTCTCTACTATAAATAAGAAGAAAGAACGTTCTTGAACTGTCACAATAAAAAAACAAAACAATACCTAAGGATATTGTTGTTTCCATAGTTTTTTATAGAGGGAGTTCGCGAACCTCTCCCGCGCGGTGCACGGAATTTCTTCTTTCATTGACACAGCTTATTGTAACATATTGTATACTAGCGTAAAAATTTCTGATTTTTCGGTTATTTTTCATTTCATTTCTTTCATTTTATAGTATGATTAATTTAATATAAGAAGAGAGGGGGCATCCCACTGAAATCCTTTATTATTTATCTCTTTTTAAATATATTATTCATCCTGATTACAATGCTCGTATATCATTTATTTTGGAATCAAAAAGGGAAACGCTCTCCTAAATTAAATTCAGCTATATTTATTGTACTCTGTTGCCTCGCTACCGTACTCTGTATTACATTTGCAGCAAAAATAAATAATGGTTTTCAATTTGATATGCGCCATATTGTATTAATTGTCGGTACATTAACGGGAGGGCCTATTGCTGGTGGTTCTATCTTAGTTGTATTAAACATATATCGCTTATTATTAGGTGGGGTAGGTGTTTTCCCATCTCTTATCGGTTCTGTTCTTCTATTTATTGTTCTACTATTAACATATAAATTTTTCAATCGAACTTCTAATCGTATAAAAATAACACTTGCTATTATCTACAGTCTCACATACGGATTTAGTTGGATACCCTTCTTCCTTTCCAAGGTTACAAATAAGACTGATTATATACCGCATATTATTGTGTATGAGTTATGTTCAATGCTTGGTACAATCCTAATTTTATATTTACTACACATATTACAAACTCAAGTTCGTCTCCAAAACGAACTTATAAATGCTGAAAAGTTTCATTTAATTGGTGAAATGGCAGCATCTATCTCTCATGAAATTCGCAATCCATTAACTTCAACGAAAGGGTTTTTACAACTGTTACAATCAGATACATGCACTGAGCAGGAACGAAAATTATATATTGACATTGCCATTAACGGCATCGAACAAGCAAATCATGTTCTTACAGATTATTTAACCTTTGCCAAACCTAGCATTGAAAAAGAGCAAACATTACAGTTAGAAGAAGAATTACTACATGCATTGTCGTTAATTACACCGCTTGCTAATTTAACAAATGTACGTACTCATTATATAAAGCAAAGCACTTCTTTTTTTATCGCTGGAGAAAAGCAAAAACTAAATCAATGTTTATTAAATATTTTAAAAAATTGCATTGAGGCTATGCCAAAAGGCGGTGATCTTTATTTCACATTAGTTCCTGATCATAAGCATATTCAGTTATATATAAAAGATACAGGAGTCGGTATGGATTCGGAACAAGTAAAACGTCTTGGCTCTCCTTTTTATTCAACGAAAGAAAAAGGCACTGGACTTGGAATGATGGTCGTATTCAGTGTTGTTCAAGCTATGAATGGAAAAATTGATATTATAAGTGAAAAAGGAATCGGTACAACCTTTTTATTAACGTTTCCACTCATACAAAAAACGTGATGAAATACTCATCACGTTTTTTCTGTTCCTTCAACTAATTCAGCAAAAGCTTTCACTTTTCCGTGTGGTTGTTGATTTTCTTTACGTGCTTTCCAGGCGCGCTCTTCTTCTCGCTTCTTCTTAGACATGTTTTTTCAACTCCTTCTTTTCTTTCTCCATGTAGTATTCCAAAATAAGAAAGAAAACTATGCACGTATCAAAAAAGAAGTGGTTTCCCACTTCTTCCACTTTAGCGCTGCAAAATTGCATGTTTCGCCTCTTTTAACTGCGTAAGATGTCTTTGTTCATGCAAATCAAGAAATTGAACCCATTGATACAAATTCAGATCATTAAAAACAGGATGCTTTAATCCATTTTCAAATAGATCTTTTTCATCTATAACACTATGAAGTGCGTGTAATAGTTCTTGTCGTGAATGTTCTAGCAATTGAATTCCTTGCTGTTTTTTCATTAAAGTTTCTGTTGGTTGCATTTGCTGAGGAGCTTCTCGTTTATGTGTGCGATCAAGCGTAAGTTGGAGGTCTTTAAATGGAGTCATGTTTCTTTCATTTTTTTGTAAAGCATATACAAGGGCAGACGTGACAGATTGTTCAACTAAATGCAAGTGGTGTAAAATTTGAATAATACTCCATTTATCACGGCGTGGCTTTACATTCACTTCGGTGTCATTTAACATTTCAATTTCTGATAATAGCGTGCTTCGAGTAGACTGTAATGAGTTTACTAAACTTTCTAAACTTACATCCATATTAGATTGAAGCATACTTGTTCCCCCCTTTTGTTGGTCAAAAGAGGTGCTCCTTATTAGAAACACCCCTTTAGTATTCTGAATTTTCTTTTATTATCTCATCATTTTCCCATTATGTCGATGTTAAACATGTGAAAAAAAGTGCATGTTTTTTACAATTTTGTGTCGTCAATCGCATGTAACCATGCTTCAATTTCTATAATAACACTTTTCACACAGCCTTCGGCAAATGGTGATGTTAAATTTGCAACTTCTACTAATTCTAAGAACGATTTACTTCCACCTTGTTGGCACAGATTCACATAATCTTCCCACGCCTCTTGTCTATTATCTCTTGCACGTTTCCAAAATTGTAGCGCACAAATTTGAGCAAGCGTGTAATCAATATAATAGAACGGTGAGCTATAAATATGCCCTTGACGTTGCCAAAAACCACCGCGCTCTAAATAATCATTATCCTCATAATCACGATGTGGTAAATATTTCTTCTCTATGTTACGCCATGCTGTCTTACGCTCTTCAGGTGATGCTTCAGGATTTTCATATACATAATGTTGATATTCATCAACAGATACACCATAAGGTAAAAACAGAAGTGCTGAACTTAAGTGAGAGAAGTAATATTTATCTGCATCTTCTTCAAAGAATAGCTTCATCCATGGCCATGTAAAGAATTCCATACTCATAGAGTGAATTTCACATGCCTCATATGTTGGCCAATTATATTCTGGAATTTCAAATTTACGACTTTCATATACTTGAAAAGCATGACCCGCTTCATGTGTTAATACATCAATGTCACCAGATGTTCCATTGAAGTTTGAGAAAATAAATGGCGCTTTATAATTCTCAATATATGTACAATATCCGCCACCAGCTTTTCCTTTTTTCGCAACTAAATCTAATAAATCATTATCTAGCATGAAATTGAAAAATTCATCTGTTTCAGCCGATAACTCTTTATACATTGTCTTTCCATGATCAACAATCCAATCCGCATCTCCTTTTGGAGTTGGGTTACCTGTAGCAAACTCATAGTTTTCGTCGTAATAAGCTAACTTCTCTACACCGATACGTGCTTGTTGTCGCTTTCTTAATTCCGTTGTAACGGGAACGATATAATCCAGCACTTGCTGACGGTAATTAGCCACCATCTCCGCATTATAATCTGTACGGTACATTCTTGCATATCCAAGTTCAACAAAGTTTTTGAAACCTAAAGATTTTGCGATTTTCGTTCTCACTTTAACAAGCTCATCATAAATACGATCTAGTTCTTCCTCATTTCCAGCTAAAAATCCGTAGTATGCTTCACTTGCTGCTTTACGTTCCCTTCTTTCTTTTCCTTGCATAAACGGAATCAGTTGCGATAACGTTCTTTCTTCTCCAGCAAAGTCAATTTTTGCAGATGCTAATAACTGTGTATATTGCGATGATAATTTATTTTCTAATTGTAAATCTTTCACGACTTCATCTGAATATGTTTTTAAATCACATTCTGCTAGAGCAAATAATTGTTTTCCATAATACGCCTCTAATTCTTCACGAAATGGAGAATTAATGAGTGCCTTATAATATTTTGTACCATATCCTTGTACAACTGGAGAGAATTCATCAAAGAAATCCTGCTCCTCCTTATAAAAAGTATCCGTCGTATCAACAGAATGGCGAATGTAACAAAGGTTTCCCATTGTACCAAAATCGTTGCGAATTTCATTAATTGAATGAATGACTTGTTTTTGTTCTTCTACAGTTTTTGCGTTATCAAACTTCTCTAAAGCAACAGTAAATTTCTCTTTTAACTCTTCAATATTTGGGCGTTTATATTCATAGTCTTTAAATGACATGAACGAGCCTCCTCTCCATTACATACCTTTATTATAATTCAATACGTATTCTCGAATTCCCTCTTAATTTTCAACAAAATTCGGCAGTGACTGCCCTGAGTTCATTGCAAATAAAAAAGCCTTGGATTTACTTATCCAAAGCTCCTTTGGAACATATTATTTTTCATACTTCCCAATTTTTTTTAATAAATCAAGTAATTCATCTTTTTCATCTTTCGTTAACATTTCAAAAGACTGATGTATAACTTTCTCATGCCCCGGAAAAATAGAAGCAATAAAGGTCTCGCCAGACTCAGTTAATTGCGCGTAAATAACACGTCTGTCATTCGGACATGGGATTCTCTTTACTAATCCCTTTTTCTCCAGCTTATCTACAACATATGTAATGCTGCCACTAGCTATTAAAATGCGCTCACCAATTTGCTGAAGTGGTTGACCACCTTTATGATATAGCAGTTCTAATACAGCAAATTCAGTTGGATTTAACCCGTTACTTTGTATAGATTTATTTGTAGTATCCATAACAGAACGATGTACACGAGATAATGCAATAAATACTTTTAAAGATTGAGAAATATCTTCTCGTTCATTATTTGATGTCATACAACTTTCAACCCTTCACTTAAATTCTCAGCAATAAAAAGAAAATGCCACTTCATACTTCATGTGAATTCCGAATGAGCATTCACTCATTCATTTCCTCTCCCCTAATATATTAAGAATCATTCTTGAATAAAAACATGACAATTTTAACATAGTTTATATATAATGATAATAAAAAAAGAAGGAGTACCACATTTGAAAGTCAAATTCCAAAGCATAATTATATATATATTGCTTGTTATCCTACCGACAATAGGGATTGGTGCTACATTTTATTCGTATCATACATATAAAATGAAACAGGAAAACAAATTATCCGCTCATACAGTTCTCTTTTTATATAGAGATTATTTGGATCATCATCTTGGTGAAGCAATTTCTGCTTTAGACATGCTTGCAAAAGTTGTAGGCACCGAGACTGGTAATATAAATGGCATTAAACAAATTGTACATGATACAGATGGAAACGATGCACGCTTTTCTGGTCTATATTACGCTACACCAGAAGGAGTCATTACAATCGCATCTGAAGATGAATCAAAGCCTATAGATGTTTCAGACCGTAAATATATTCAAGACGTGCTCCAAACTAAAAAAACCACTGTATCATCAGTCATTACTGATCGCGTTCTTGGACATAAAGCTATTATGATTGCTGCTCCCATATTTAATAAACAGAAGGAGCTCTCAGGATTATTATTAGCTAGTTTACGCTTTGATTACATTTCATCTTCTTTAAATGCCATTAAACCACAATACCATTTTGAGGTAACTGATAAACATGATGTAGTTTTTCTAACCGATGATAATAACGACACAAGTGATACGCATTCTAATATGCTTACTACCCCACTCCAAAGATTAAATTGGAAGGTCTCTGTTTCTCCATTACCTATTCATCAAAAAACCTTATACCAGTGGGTTACAATAGAGTGTATCGCTACTTTATTTTTAATGTCTATTTTATTTTTACTTGTTCAATACATGTTGTTAAAACGTCAAACAAAACTTGAAAGACAACAAAATGAACTACAGAAAATTGAATTAGTTGGAACTTTTGCAGCGAGTACAGCACACGAAATCCGTAATCCTCTTACTGGAATTAAAGGACTCGTCGCTCTATTAAAAGAGAAATATAAAGATGAGCAAGATCAGTTCTACTTTTCCGTAATTGAACAAGAAATAGAGCGAATCAATGAAATTGTAAGTGAATTTCTTATTCTCGGAAAGCCAACCGCCATCATCGAACAAACATATGATGTAAGAACAATTCTAAATGAGATAGCATTAATTATTCAATCTGAGGCGAATTTACATAACATTGTATTCCATTTACATTTGCCAGACCATCCTGTTCATATCCGTTGTTCGAAAGACCATATGAAACAAGTGGTTTTAAACATTACAAAAAATGCAATTGAGGCCATGACTTCTAGTGATACACTAACCATTGTAGTAAAAAACAATGAAACACACGCACAATTGCAGATTACAGATACTGGAAAAGGGATTCCGCAACATATTCAAAAACACCTCTTTCATCCGTTCTTTACTAATAAAGATACTGGAACAGGTCTTGGACTTGTCATATGTAAACGAATTGTAGAGATGTATAATGGGCATATTTTTATTGACAGTACAGAAAACGAAGGAACGACAGTTCATATCGAAATTCCGTTACACATAGTATAATTATCCTTATCCTATAAGGGTAATTATACTTATTTCATAAAACCAGCCACAAGCATTCGCCAAAAATTATTTGATTTTCCTTCATACCCGATTTGGAAAATAGGTATTTTTATAATTGAAAACCATTTCGGTGTTTGTTTGTCTTTATAACATTGATATTGTAAAATAAGCTTGTCCAATTCTTGACTAACTTGAATTGTCTCCCTACTATTTAACCCACTTGTTAATCCTAGTTGAATCATTTCTTCACGTTTCATATGAATATCACGTGAAAGCTTTTCTAATGTGTACTTCCTTTTTACAGTAAACATCCATATCCCCCTTATTATACTTCCATGCTCTTAACTTCACTTCTCCATTGACTTTTTTAACTACTTAATCATATGCAAATTTGAAGAATCAGAAATTTTAACATTTTCTCCCTGTAATTTACAAATCTTTACCCTCACTTTGAGAATTATTACAAATTATTCTATCTTTGTAAATACATTCGCAATAATAGACATTTTTTTCATCTTGTTTTTTTATAAATTCTACGTAAACCGGGGATTCTTAATTTTCCACCTACTTTTCTTCGACATTTTTTGTTTAATTTATATAAAAAAGCAAAACATAATGATGATTGATAAAGTGAAACTTTAATCAGTGTTTTTTGTTCAGCCCCACTGATTATTAGCATTCACCAATCGGGTAGGCAGTGAATCTCCCACCTATCCAGCCCAATGTTGAGGTGGGAGTCTTACTACCACAAATAGCGGGATAACAATAGAAAGGAAATATTTATATGCGAAAATATACGATTGCATTATTCATCATTGTTTTGTTTTTACCGTCCTTCTTATTTCCTATTCAAGCAAATGCTCATACGAATAAAGTTGCTATTGTCATTGATGATTTCGGTAATAATATGAAGGGGACTAATCAAATGTTATCACTTCCCATTCCACTCACTGTTGCTGTTATGCCGTTTCTTCCTTCCACAAAAGAAGATGCAATAGCTGCCCATAAGAAAGGCCATGAAGTTATTATACATATGCCAATGGAACCTATAAAAGGCAAAAAAGAATGGCTTGGGCCGAAAGCAATTACAACTGATTTAAGTGATGAAGAAATAAACAACCGACTTGAACAAGCGATTCAAGAAGTACCGCATGCAATTGGAATGAACAATCATATGGGCTCAAAAGTAACAGCGGATGAAAGAATTGTTCGCCTTATACTTGCTGCTTGTAAAAAACACGGTTTATTTTACTTAGATAGTAAAACTAACCCTAATAGTGTCGTCCCAAAAATCGGAAAAGAATTAGGAGTTCCTATTATTGAAAACCAACTATTTTTTGATGATGTGTATACAGCAAGGCATATTTCAAAACAAGCCCAATTACTCATCAAAAAAATTCAAGAAAAACCTATTATGGTAGCTATCGGGCATGTGGGTCCTCCAGGTGAAATTACATCACGCGTTATTGAAACTTCTATCCCTAAAATTCGTGAGCATGCAGACTTTATTTTCTTATCTGATCTAGCATTATCCCCGCCTCCTGTTTCAAAATAAAGTTCATTACTCACATAAAGTGAAACTTTAATTAGCCCTCACCAATCGGGCTTTTACGGGCAACACCCGCCCACCTAACTTCTTTGCTTTCACCAAATTTTGAGACGTGGATTTTACTGCCCACAAATAGCAGGACAAAAAAGTACCTATCTATATATAACAGATAGGTACTTTTCTTTTTAACTTAAATATAATCTACGTGACTCACTCTGAATCCTTTTTTCTCTATTTTTCCGATTAATTGCTTTAATTTTGTTTCATCTAACTCATCTGATATATTTACAATAACGCGGCGGATATATTGATCACCGTTATCTAGCGTAAATAGGCCACCAATATTATATGCTTTTAACAATGTACCAAGCTCTTTAATCGTTCCTTTACAATCTTGTGTTGCAATTGTTAATATATAACCACCTGTTCGCATACCAAATGAATCTTCAATAACATCAAATATATTCGAATGCGTTAACATACCGACAAATTCATTATAATCATTTAGCACGGCTAAAAACGGAAGCCGACGAATTACATAAAAAGCTCTGAAGAAGGAATCCTTTTCAAAAATAAATGCATTAGAATCAGCGAGCATATCTCCTGCACTTACATGCTCTAATCCGCTATTGCATTTTTTTTCTAATAAATCTACTTTATAAATAATCCCCGTGAATTTCTTCTCATCTTCTGCTAATACCGGGATGGCTCGAAATCCCGTTTCGTTCATCATTTGCAGTGCCTCTTCACCAGAATCATTTATCTTGCAAAATGTTACTTGCTGTTTTGGCAGAAAATGATATTTAACTCGCAAAATATGTTCCTCCTTACATGTCAACATGTAATCTATATATAATAAGGAGACCTATATTTTATGAGTGAAATTATTTTTAAAACGCTTTCATTTATTATTAACTTGTAGCCATGTCACATCCATTTTTATATAACAGAGCTCCTTGCACCCTTAATCATTAATAACTTTACATGATAGTTCATTAAATATTCTATACCCTCTAACCATTTTTTCGCTTCTTCTGGCGTTTTTCCCCACACAATCATGCCATAATTATGAACAAGAACTACCCCTCCACCTTCAATGAAATTCGGAACATTGCTTTCTAATAAATCAGCGAATTTTTTTTCATCTTCTACAATTGGAATTGTCATTTCTGTTATACCTTCTTTTCCGAAAACACGCTCCACACTGCGTTTATCGAACGTTACTTCTCCTTCTTCCCCATATAACTCTGATATTAAATGACTATCTACAGTCTGCACTTGTAAAATACATCCTGCACTACTTTTTTTATAAATATCCGCATGCATAAATGACTCTGCAGCTGGTTTTTCTTCATTTTCAAATACTGACTCGCACATGCAATTTACGACAATAAAATCTTCTTCCGAAAATAGCCCTTTATCTCTTCCCTCAACGTTTACTAAAAACGTTAACGGCTCTTTTGACGTACATAGCGATAAGCTAATTTTGGTACCATAAAACCAATCACGAAGTGCCAATTCAGATTTCACATCTTTTAATTCATTCCATTTCTTCAGAAAAAATAACATTTCGCCACCCCCGGCATAATATTCATATAAGGTTCGAATCCTTTCTATGTAAAAGGAGTATTTTTTGATTATTCTAAAAATTTAATTGAATTATCACATGAGAACGCTTTTTTGTCAATATAGTTTCGTCGTTCTTCTTTAAAATAGGCTATTCATATGTCTATACTCCTATCTATTTCCTATTTCATTTTGTACATAAAAAATGCGCTATTCTTTAATTAAAGAATAGCGCATTCTCCTCATTTTTTATTTCTTTATTGCATTATATAAAAATTGCGCATATTGTTCACGTGTTACGAAATTATCTCCTAAAAAATTCCCTTCCCCGTCACCTTTTGATATTTTATTATCTACTAAAGCTTTCACATACCCTTTCGCCCAATGGTCATTTGGTATATCTTGAAAATTCTCTGTACTATTTTCATTTTCTTTTAACTGAAATACTCTTTGTAGTACTACTGACATTTCATATCGAGTTAATACTCCATCCGGACGGAACATACCATTTCCATAGCCTGTCATAATTCCAGCTTGAACCACTGCATCAATAGCCGTTTCATACATATTTCCTTTCGTATCTGTAAATGCCGTTTTTGGTTCTAGATTATTTTCTAATTTTAAATACCTTTGTATTAGAAGTGCTACTTGTCCACGAGTAATGTTATCACCAAATCCAAATTCACCATTTCCATAGCCTATAAATAATTTTTCTTTCGCTAAGTAATTAATTGCTTCTTCTGACCAATGTCCCTTTGGTACATCTTTAAATTCTACCACTTCTGTTTTCTCATCTTCTTTAGATGTATTACCGTCTTTACTTTCTACTACATTTTGAATAACAGATCCTGTAAAGAAGATTCCTGTATCCGCGAATGGATCTTTCACACCAAATTCATATACTTTCTCACCTGGTGTACTCCATTTCACTACACCATTACTATACGTACCATTATCGCTCTTCAGACGGATTTTCGTAGAAACCTCACCATCTTTTTCATATACAGGTACTTTTACTTCTTTATTTACTTCTGTTTCCTCTAAAAATACTTTTTGATTTTGGACATTAATATAAGCCGTCTTACTTAGTTCTATAACTGGTCGGACATCACGGATTTCATTTGCAACAAAACTTAGAAATATTAATTTTTTCAAATTGCTAACTGGTGATAAGTCTGAAATATAATTCGCTTCTAAATCAAGCTTTTGTAAGTTTACTAAACTTGATAATGGAGTAATATCTTTTAATTCATTATTAGGTAAATCTAATTCTGTAAGCTGAGTCATTTTAGTAAGTGGTGTCACATCTTTAATTTGATTTTTCCCGACAAATAATTTATTTAATTGCTTCATTTCATCAATACCCGATAAATCTTTAACATTATTACGCGTTAATACTAAGTCTTTTAAAGGTAATGAATATAACGGTTTAATATCTTCAATTTGATTACCTGCTAAAGTTAAGTATGTTACATTTTTCAAAGCGCTTAATGGAGCAACGTTCTTAATTTTATTATTTGCTAAATTCAAGTAATCTAGTTGTTCCATTTTCGCTAATGCTGTTACATCTTCTATTTGGTTGCCTGATAGATATAAACTTTTTACATTTTTCATTTCAGTTAGTGGTGCAACGTTTGTAATTTTATTATTACTTAAATCAAGGGATTCTAAATTATCCATCTTAACAAGTGGCGTTACATCTGCAAATTCATTACCACGCAAAGCTAAATGATTTAATTGCTTTAAGTTCGCAAAGAACGACGGATCTTTTATCTTCGCATTCGCAACTGTTAAAGATTTTAAATTTGGCATATATTTTAATGCACTATAATCAAGTATCTCATTTGTATTTAAAAACAAATCCTTTACTTGTAATAACTCATCTTTCGTAATTGGTGTATTTAAATCTTTTCTATTAAATACTTTTTTATTAACAAGCTCTCTTAATTTGTTATCTGTTATCATATTTTGATTATCAACTGGATTATCCGTTTCCGTATTGCCTGAATTAGAGTTATCATCTGGTTTCTCTGTTTCTTTGTTACCTACAGTTGGATCTTTAATTTCAAATTGAACTTGATATTTGTGATCATATCCAATAGCCGGAATAAGTATATGCATTTGCATATTGTTCTTCTTCTCAAACTCGCCAATTTCAAATTGAACTACTTTCGTTCCATTCTTCCTCTTATCTTCTGACAAAACTTTCACATCATGAAATACACCTGGCTGGTTTCTATCTTCTATTCTAAGATATTGAAAATAATCGCTATCTTGCATTGTTACAGTGACAACTTTTTTGCCAGCTGCAATCGTTACTTTAGGATCTTTTATATATTGAGAAACCATAGATGGCTCGTCTTTTTGGTCCTTATATATTTTAATCTCAGTATCATACGTGCGATCACTCGCTGCTGCTACCGATTGATTTGCTTCAACTTTTAATGCCGCTAATGCTGGAGTAGAGTACGTAGCAAATGGAATTGCTAATGTTGTCGCTACTACTAGCGCCTTCATATAATTTTTTTTCAAAATAATATCCCCTATCATATATAATTTTCTTAATTGATAATACTTATCAATTACTCACAAATAAATGATAATGAATATCATTATCATTGTCAATGAGAATATTACATTAAATTTATATTTTTAAAGATAAAAATAAAAAAATCCCTTTATTCAAAGGGATTTTTTACCTATCGTATGAAGAATTTCACTTTTTTCCTTCTCATTGATGACACCGATTTTTTGCAAAATATTCGCGTACAATACAAGTTTATTATATATTCGTTCTGACATGTTCTCCCTTCTTTCCTTCGACCAACTTTTTTTGTATTGGTAAATTATATGAAAGAGGTGAGAAAATGTGTCCACTTTTTGCATAAATGCAAATCTTTTATTTTACGATTTGCAGACAATAAAACTCCTTCCTAAAAATTAGGCGGGAGTTTATGTGCTTTCACTGTATTTAACAAACTGTCCACTGAATATTATGCTTCATAAGTTCTTCTTCAAAGCTATATGGCATTTTTTTATCACAAATTACGTGTTGAATACGCGAAATTGCTGCTATACGATAATTCCCTTTCACGCCTACCTTCGTATGATCACATAAAATATATGTTTTCTCAGCTAATTTCATCATCGCCTCTGACAGTTTCGCCTTTTCCAATTCAAAACTAGAAACTCCAAAACTAGGTAATAATCCATCAATCGAAACAAATGCTTTATGAAAATGGAATTGCTGGATGACTTGCTGCGAAATAGATCCTGATACGCGTGAATGCTTTGGAGATACTTTCCCACCAATAAATAAAACTTCACCGTGAAACATCTTTTTATTAATAGAAGAAATTAATTGTGTCGCTACTGGAAATGAACTTGTTACAATCGTTAAATTTTTACGATGTACAAGATATGGCACCATTTGAAGTGGTGTACTTCCGTCATCAATTGCAATCACATCTCCATCTTCCACAAACGTTGCTGCTTTATACCCAATTCTCTTCTTCTCTTCTATATGCAGCATCTCTCGTTCTAACATTGGTGCCTCTACTCCAGCGCCTGGAAGTTGAACAGCTCCACCATACACTTTTTTCAGCTTCTTTTCACGATCTAATTCTTCTAAATATCGACGAATCGTTTCTGTTGATACAGCAAATTCTCTCGCTAATTCTGAAACCTTTACTTTCCCTTTAAATTCTACCTTTTCAAGAATGGTTCGCTTTCTTTCTTCTCCTACTACAGACATAGCTTCACCCCATTTATATCTCCCTCATAAACTTCCTTACTTATACAAAGTTATAATTTTCTTTGTAAGTAGCAACTTCTTCATGAATATGAATACCACGCTTTGCTAGCTCATCAAAAATCAATTGTGGATTTTCAAAGGCTTCTTCAGGCGTAACAACACCCACCCTATTTACATTTCCATTTGCAATTAACTCTGCAGCAATCCCAAATGGAATACCGACGTTTCTCGTATACGCTCTTAATTTTTCCCATCCTACAACAGAACCATCAGATAACGGGTGTGTATGATATAACACATGTCTTTGCTTCTCATTATTTTTCATACCTATTACTTCTACATGAAGTGCATATCCATAAAGCTCTGTTTCTTGTCCTTCTTTCGATTGTAATAAATACTGCGAAATACAATCCATAATACCTATTTCTTTCCCGTTTATTTCAATCTGATCATTACGCAATATGCCGTAATCATATAAAGCACGTACAAGTTGCATATTTTGCTTTGGCCAAGTTCCTCTCGTCTCTATCAGTTTGACACCTTTATTTTCTAGTGCCTTTGCTAACGTAATCGTTTCAGAATGCGGAATGATATACTGCGTTGCCTTACCATAAGGCGCTGGCAATTCTATTTCTCTCGGACGCGCAAACGGAAGTACTTGCTTAAATTCACCATCTTCATACACTATACGCGATGGTAAATGTGGATCATATTCATATGTCGTTGTCTCTGTAATTGAAGCAGAAAAAGCAATCGGACGATACGAACCGTGACTTACACGGACGGACTCTACAGTATCCAGTTGATTTGCTGCATGCATTGCCATCATTTGCGTTACACCTGGCGTCATGCCAAATCCAGGTAAACATGTTTTTTCATTTTGAACAAATATAGCATGCGATTCATTTTCTTCACCAAATCCATTTAAGTTCACACCGTGACAGCCTGCTTCTGCAATACAGCGAGTCGACAATCCGTTTAGTTTTATCGTCGTACCGTCCATTACAATGTCATAACCAATCATTTTTGCAACCGTATCCTCGTGATTCGTTACATCTACTTTTACAAAATCAACACGAGGGTCGTTGAGCCATTCTACTACTTTACGGCCCTCTACCTCGTTAAAATCAGCTACAGTAATCGTCTCAAAAGATGAAAATTGAACTAAATCCAAAATAGCTTCGCGACAAATTTTACCTGCTCCACCTAAGCAAAATACTTTCACCCAATAACAGCTCCTTTAGCAATACTATCAACTAAGCGATTAATATCTTCTTCATGTACATCACCGATATTTCCAATGCGAAACGTATCTACTTTCGAAATTTTTCCAGGGTAAATAACAAATCCATAACGCTTTAATTCGTTATATAACTGTTGAAACTCAAACCCCTCTTTTGGATAAATGAAAGATGTAATAATAGGAGATTGATATTCCTCATCTACTAGTGGCTTAAATCCGATTTCTCCCATTCTATTTACTAGTAGTTTTTGATTGTTGTAATATCGATTGTAACGCGCTCTTACTCCTCCCTCTTTTTCTAGTTCAAGTAGTGCTTGATAAAAAGCATGTACAACATGTGTAGGTGAAGTAAAACGCCATTTCCCATTTTGTTTTTCCATCGTTTCCCATTGATCATATAAATCAAGAGATAAAGAGCGTCCTTGCCCTTTACACTTCAATAATTCATCACGTTTTGCGATTACAAATCCGAATCCAGGAACCCCTTGAATACACTTATTCGCACTACTAATTAAAAAATCAATTTGTAAATCAGCAATGTCTATTTCAATCCCGCCGAAACTACTCATCGCATCAACAATTGTAACCTTTCCATACTGTTGTCCTAATTTACATACATCTACAATTGGATTTATAATTCCTGTCGTCGTTTCACAATGAACAACTGCAATATGTGTAATCTCTTTATCTTCTTGCAATAACTTTTCTACTTCTACAATATTAGTAGGTTCCCACTCTTCTGTTTGACTGATCACTACATCAATCTGTAACATCTCTGCCATTTGAACAATGCGCTTACCGTACGCACCATTTGTACAAACGAGGAGCTTCCCATTTCCCGGAATAACAGAACCAATTACTGCTTCAACTGAAAACGTACCGCTTCCTTGCATTAACACTGTTGTATATTTCTCTTCCTCCTTCGTCGCTAACGATACAAGTTTAGCTCTTACTTCTTGCACCATCGTATTATATTCATCATCCCACGTACACCAATCGTATAGCATAACTTCTTTTACTGATTTTGTTGTCGTTAATGGTCCTGGTGTTAATAATAAGTAGTGATTTTCATTCATGATCCCGTGCCCCTTTTATGAAATAATAAGTTCTTGTTTCTCGATATGTTCCATTACGTTTTCGAGCTCCTGCATCGTTTCAATCGTAAAATGAGCCCCATTTTCAACAAACCGATTACGAACTATTTCAATTTTTTCACGAAGCTCTACCGAATCCATACTCTCCACTTCCTCTTCCGTTAAACCGAGCTCACTACTTCCAAGAATTACACCAACTGTCCACATTCCAGCATTTCTACCTTCTTTCATATCTGATACTGTGTCCCCTACTTTTATCATATGGTTCATCGGATACACACCAAGTTCCATTGCATTTTTATAGCACATCCATGGATATGGACGGCCTGCTGGAACATCATCTGGCGTAACAAGAAAATCAGGTTTATATCCTTGTAACGCTGCTTCCTTTGCTACAATTTCCATCATTTCTCTCGTATAGCCCGTTGTTGAACCGATTTTAATGCCTCTCTCACGTAAAGAAGCGATTACTTCTTTTACCCCATCAATCGGCGTAGCATAACTTGGTAAAATAGAAAAGAGAATTTCTTCAAACTCTTCATACATCTCATGAATGTCTGCTTCTGTTGGTAATTGACCGAAGACACGCTTCCACTCATCAGCAATACGAGGCATTTCTGTTAGTGCCCTTACATGATCTATTTTTAATAATCCCATTGGCTTACGTGCTTCTTCTGCTGTAATTTCAACGCCGCGTTTTTGAAAAATCTTCATGAATACTTCTAGTGGTGCAAAACATCCGTAATCAACCGTCGTACCTGCCCAATCAAAAATAACTGCTTCAATTTTCATTCTGTCCATCACCTTTCTTACTTATCTTTTTTGCCATTGTGAAGTTCGGTTACGAAGTGCTTTCGTTCCCCGTTCATATACAACTCTCACTACAATATTTGTAACAACAATAAGTACACTCATTGCAGCTGCTGGCGCTGCATTTCCTGCATCATCCATATTTACGATTGATACGGCAGCTAGTTTAAAATCAGCTGCATATAGGAATACAACTGCCGATACAGTTACCATTGAATTTACGAAGTAGTACATTACCATTTCTAAAATTGCTGGTAAACACATTGGTACTGTTACTCGGAAGAATGTTTTATAAAACGGAATACCCATCGACTGAGAAACAAGCTCAAACTCCCGGTCTAATTTCTTTAAGGCAGTCGTTGCCGTGACAAATGTTACAGAATAAAAATGAATGATATTTACTAGTACTAACACAGCAATTGTTCCATATAAAGAATGAAACGGATTCGTTACTGATAGTCCCAGAATTTGAATCGTTGGTTGACTAAAGAAAAAGACATATCCTAATCCGAGTACTAAACCTGGTATCCCTAAAGGAACGATAGAGAAAAAGTAACCTGTTTTTCTGAAAAATTGTAGCTGGTCTATTTTCTCAATTGCATATGCGAATACAAATGTTAAAATCGCCCCAATAACTGCTGTAACTGCTGAAACAATTACGCTATTTTTAAATGCTTCAAGTCCATCTCCTGTTAAACTCGAAAAATTAAAATGCTCAAATGTAAAACTCATATTATATGGCCATACTTTCACACTTGCAGCAATACCAACTGCAACAAATAATAGAATGATCATAAGTGTAATCACACTACAATATATGAATGAGATGACATCTCTTTTCTTATTAGCTATTATTCTGTATGGTACTGCTTTTGAAGATAAGAAATTTGCCTGCTTTCTTTGCGTAATACGATCAACTACAAATGCGAATATAGCTGGGATTAATAAAATCATTCCGACAGTTGCACCCATCGGCATATTTTGCTGTCCAATTACTTGTTTGTATACGTCAGTAGCAAGCACATTATATTGACCACCAACAATTTTTGGTGCCCCAAAATCAGTAAAACTAAGTGTAAACACAACAAACATTGCACTAATTAATCCGTACTTTACACTAGGTAAAGTAACCGTGAAAAATTGCTTTGTTTTACTCGCCCCTAACATATTAGAAGCTTCATATAAACGATAATCAGATCCTTGGAAGGCAATTAGCAATATAAGAAAGGCTTGCGGAAATGTATACATAACTTCAGCTATTACAATTCCTACTGGGCCATATAAAGGGATTTGTATACCTTCAAATAAACCAAACATTCCTTTCGTTACTAGCCCTTGATTACCAAATAAATATGTAAGTGCTATACCGTGCATCATCGTTGGTGCGAACAATGGTAATAACGCTACATACTGAAATACACGCTTTCCAAAAACATTCGTACGGGCAATTGCATATGCGTAAACGAATGCGATTGCAACTGAAATAATTGTTGTTGCGCCCGAAATCCATACTGTATTTTGTAAAGACTGAACTAAAGTTGGTGTTGTGAAATATTTACTGAAATTCGCTAAACCAATGAAAACTCCATCTTTATTATAAAAAGCTTGTGTAAATAGTTGTAATAGCGGTAATACAAGTATGATAAGGAAAGAAAGAATCATACCGATAATTACGAACCTTTGGATCCATTCCTCTTTCCCTATACTTCTCTTAATCTTTTTTTTCGTACTTTCTACCTTATAGTTTTCTAACATCTCCATCTATACAATGACCTTCTTTCCATATGACAACATATGATTTTCTGAGAAAGAGATTTGAATCGGCTTTCCTTTTCTAATAGCCGTTGCTTCTACTTCTGACGCTAATATATCCACTACAATTTTCTCATTATAAAGGTGTGTGTTTTCTTGTAAGACTCGCACTTCCGTCCGATATACAGATCCGCGAAATTCCATACTTTCCACAACTGTTTTAATACCGTCCTTTTGTACAATTGTTACATGTTCAGGACGAATTGCATGTTCTTCATTATTTTTCGAAAAGAAATTAATAGAACCAATAAAATCTGCCACAAACGGATTGGCTGGTCTTTGATAAATCTCCTCTGGTGTTCCAATCTGCATAATTTCCGCATGATTCATTACAACAATTTTATCAGCCATCGTTAATGCCTCTTCTTGATCATGCGTGACCATAATAGTTGTTACTCCTACTTTTTCTTGCAAATCACGCATTTCTCTACGCAACTTTTCTCGCACTTTTGCATCTAAAGCAGATAACGGCTCATCGAGTAACAAAATATCCGGAGACAGAGCGAGCGCACGTCCAAGTGCTACTCGCTGCTGTTGTCCACCAGACATTTGAGCAGGATATTTATCTTTTACATTCAGTAAATCAACTAGTTCTAACGCCGATAGCGCCTTCTCTTTTACTTCTGCTTTTCCATACTTTTTTGTCTTTAAGCCGTATTCAATGTTTTCAAGTGCTGTTAAATTCGGAAATAATGCATATGATTGAAACACCATTCCGAAATTCCTCTTTCCAGGAGGTAATACTGTAATATCTTTTCCATTCACAGCTATACTACCTGTTGTCGCCTCTTCTAGCCCTGCTAAAATTCGAAGCAATGTTGTTTTCCCACAGCCACTTGGGCCTAATAAACATACAAACTCATTTTTTTTCACAGTAAAAGAAATATCCTTTAACGCTGTAAATGCATCAAACTGTTTTTGAATGTGTTGAATTGATAAATATTCGCTCATTTTTTCTCTCTCCCACTCACTTACTTTTTCGGTTCTGCTTTTTGGCCAAACTCTTTTTCCCATTTTTCTAAAATTTTGTCGCGATTTTCTGCTGCCCACTTAAAGTCATTCTTTTTATATAATTTTTCCGTCACATCTTTCGGGAATCCATCTGGAAGTTTATAATCATTTTTAATTGTTGCAAATCCATTTTTCTCGAAGTATAACTTCATTACATCATCAGTAATTGCCCAATCTAAAAATGCTTGCGCTAATTTTTCATTTTTTGCATTATCTTTTTTAATAAGTGCGTTCGCTTCTACTTCCCAACCTAATCCTTCTTTCGGCAATACAACTTCAACTGGTGCACCTTTTTGTTTCTCCTTTAAAGCACTATAAACCATCGATACGCCAACTGGATATTCACCTGCACCTGCTAATTTCGCTGGTTTTGAGCCTGAATGCGTATAAGTTGCTATATTATCATGAAGTTTCTTCATGTAATCCCAGCCTTTATCTTCACCCATAATTTGTAGCCATGCAGAAACTGTTAAAAATCCTGTTCCAGAAGAAGCCGGATGTGGCATAACAAGCGTTCCTTTATATTCTGGTTTCGTTAAGTCTTCGTATGATTCTGGCATCGGTAAATTTTTCTTCTTTAATTCTTCTTTATTTATAGCAACCCCCGTCATAAATGCAGTATTTCCTACCCATTTTTCAGGTTGTTTGTCATCTTTAAATTGCGAAAGAACGCGGTCCGCTCCTTTTGGAGAGTACCCTTTTAACATATCTTTTTTATCTAAAGCTAATAGACTTGATGCTGCAGTTCCCCATACAACATCTGCTTGTGTATTTTTTCCTTCAGCTAGCAATTTCGCAGTAATAACTCCTGTTGAATCACGTACAATGTTCAATTTCACATCAGGATATTTCTTTTTAAAGGAATCAAGATAAATTGGTACAAGCTCTTCTTCAATCGCTGTGTAAACAGTTAATGATCCAGATAATTTGTCATCTTTCACTTTCGCTCCAGCACTTTCTTCCTTCTTTGCACCACACCCCATTAATAACGAAAATACCATTCCAGTCGCTACAGCTTTAAAGATTGTTTTTTTCACTGTTTCTCTCTCCTTTTACAAATCTTATGTACAACTCAAATATAAACAACTAGTGTAAAAGCAGTATTAAACCAACATTAATCTTTTGTTTGTTGTTTGTTTTTGTGTAATACGTTGCTACTTCTATGTTTTTTCGCATTTTTCTGCTAATAAAAAACACTAAATTTACAAATAATTAAAAAATCCTTTATAATCCCACAAAAAAATGAGGCGTTTGTAAAAAACGCCTCATTTTTATTTCCCTTTTTTTGAATTACGATTTGCATACTTCGCGCTATTTTCTCCTTCATACTCTAATGCAAATTCTGCATCTGGTAAGCTTTCTTTCGGAGTTTTATTATTGTTAATTGCCGCATTTTGTTTCACTTTTCTTTTTACCAATACATTCACCTGCTCTCAAGAAATCACTTTCTACTCTAGTTTGAAGCAAGCTGAAATAATTATTACTGGCAAGTGTTAACAAGTACATAAGAGGCGTTAGATGGAAATACTACATATGAAGAAATCATTATAAAAAGGAGCTCGTATTTTGAAGAAGCAAGATAAAATTCAGTCACCCATTTTAGATGAAACGCTCCCGCATCAAATGAATTTTCCATCTTTTAAAGGAACAGGAAAAACGATGCAACAACCTTTTTTGAATCAATATGATGTTGTAATTGGAGACAGTAAATATAATTCCGAGAACAGTCCGCTTAACAATTGGAGTGATGAAGTAGATCCTGCCATTATGGCTGGAGAAGAATGGATCCATCCTACAAATGATATTGGGTGGATTTCAGAAGAAAATCAAGAGTTGCTAAAAAAAGAAGTAGATAATAAAAAGGATGCTTTTATGCATCCTCAATTTGGCATTAACGACTAAAAAACCATTCTACCTAACATAGGTAGAATGGTTTCATACTATCCAATAATAATCCGCTCTTTCGGATATTTATAGCGAGGTGGCTGTTCTCTTCCGCCACTAGCTAGTATAAATGTTAAAATACCAACGCGACCGATAAACATAAGCACAATGAGTACAATTTTACCAACAGTTGTTAAATCTGGCGTAATACCCGTCGATAGTCCTGTCGTTCCGAAAGCAGAACAGACTTCAACAATTAGACTCATAAGCGGTACATCTTCCGTAATAGATAAAATAAATAATGCTGTAGCACATAATAAAATACCCATTGTCATAACGACAGATGCTTTCAGCACATCCTCTTCATGTAGCTGACGTTTGAAGACTCTAACCGTTCTCCCGCCTCTCGCAAAATTGTATAGCGATAATATACTAACAGCAAATGTTGTTGTACGTATTCCGCCCCCAACCGAACTTGGAGATGCCCCTATAAACATTAATATACTCATAAATAAAAGCGTCGGTTGTGACAATTCACGTATATCCATCGTAGCAAGTCCACCACTTCGCGTCGTCACAGATTGGAATAATGTATAAAATACAGTTTCATGCCATGACTTTCCTACTAAAAAATGATTTCTCTCCAGTAAAAAAATCATAATTGTACCAACAACAACGAGTGCAAAAAATGTTGTTGTCGTCAATTTTGTAAATAATGAAAAACGAAATAATTGTTGTCGCCTTTTACTAAGAAATTGCTTTACTTCCATTAGCACAGGGAAACCAATCGCGCCTAAAATAATTAGTAACATATGAATCATTTGAACAATATAATCTTTTTTATATGGAATTAATGATTGTCCTGTTAAATCAAATCCGCCGTTCGTAGTCGCACTAACAGCTGCAAAGAAACCGTGAAAATAAGCTTCTTGCCAAGTCGGAAAGTAAAGTAAAAATCTTGTACCTAATAGGATTGCTCCAATAAGTTCTATCGAAATAATTACAATTAAAATAGAACGCATCAATTCTACAAGACCCGATAAATTTCCTTGATTATGATCTGCCATAATTAATCTTCTTCTTTGCAAACCAATCTTTTTTCCCGTAATGATCCAAACAAATGTACCAAGCGCCATAATTCCTAAGCCGCCTAATTGTAGAATAAGGGCTAAAACAATAATTCCTGCTGTAGTAAACGTATCTGAAATCGTAATAACAGACAGTCCCGTAACACTTACCGCACTAACCGATGTAAAAAGCGAATCTATAAATGTCCATTTCACACCAGGCTTCGTAACAAACGGTAAATTAAGCAATATCACCGATACAACTACCGCTAATAAATAAAACAAAACGATGAGTTGTACAGGACGTAATTTTTGTAAAAACTTTTTTATATCTCTCATTCCATCACTTCGCTACCTTTTTTCTATCGATTAAATAAAGAAAAATCTTTACTTTCTTTATTTGTAAATAACTGCTCAAATAATTTGGCAAATACCATTCCATACACAGTTCCATTACCTCCGTGCAATAATGCGTAAAATAAATTATGTATCTTCTTATCTTCTTTTAAAATAGGTAGACCATCATGACTACTACCAAATGCTGCTGCCCAATAATACTCTGCTTGTATATTCTTATACTGTGGGAACATCTCTCTTACAATGTTAATAAGGATATCACGCTTACGCAATAGTTTCGTATCACCAATCGGTTGAATTTGCATCGCTTCATCTAATCCGCCTACCATAATGCGGTTTTGAAACGTCCGAAAATATAAGTAGGGACGTGCTGTTTCCCAAATTAACGATCGCTCATGCCAGCCATCAAACTGATCTATTTCATTTGTCACAACTGCATAAGATGCCTCTACTGTTGTATTTTTTTCTTTCTTCCCAAAAAGCGCTTCATAGCCCGTCGCCATAATAATATTCTTTGCTACAATTTGATTTCCTGTTTTCGTGTAACAAATTAAATCATTTTGCCGTTTTTTTATATGTATTGCCTCTGTATGTTCATATATATTAGCTCCCATTTGGTTTGCTTTATGCAAAAGACTATGCGCTAGTAAATACGGATTCACCTCAGCATCACCGTGTGTATACAATGCCGCTTGTTTTATAAAAGGATAACGTTCCTTAATATCAGATTCTGTAAAATACTCAACAGGAAATCCATAATTCTGTAACGTATTGTACTCCTCTTGTAAAAATGAGACATCCTCACTTTTACTTGCATAATATAAACTACTTCTTGGCATAAAATAGGGATCAATATCGAGAGTAGGTACCACTTTCTCCATTGTTCGTAACGCTTCGTAACACAGTTTATATGCTCGTACCCCTTTTTCTTCACCAAATGTATGGATAAGTGAGGTTAACGATTTATCATGAAGAAACTGTAATAAACCTACATTTGCAAATGTACTACCACATGCTATTTCTCTTTTTTCAATAAGCATTACACTCATACCGATTTTCGCTAAAGAATACGCTATATGAGCACCGGCTTCGCCACTTCCGACTACGAGCACATCACATATCATATCATTTTCTAACAGTGGATAACAAGGTACAGAAACTCCTGTATTCCAAAACAACTTACCCGTCATAAGTTTCATAATTATACTCCTAAAATATAAATTTCTCCTTTCTATGTTTTGTTATTTTTCATAAAAAAATCCAACTAACATAGGCTAGTTGGATTTTTTTATTTTTAATTAGAACGCTCTTCAAGCCAATTTCCAATCGTCGGATATGTTTGTTTTACAGCTGTTCCACCGTAAACGATAGACATATGCCCTGTTGGTAAACATACATATTGTTTATCTGTGCTAGAAATATGATCTAGTAATGCTTCTACTTGACATGGCAAAGCGATATGATCACGTTTCCCGGAAATATTTAAGACATTCGCCTTAATATTTGCAAGGTCTACCTTTTGTCCGCGAATAACGAGTTCACCCTTAACCAATTTATTATTTTGATAAAAATCACGAATCCACTGTCTGTATGATTCACCTGGGAACGGAATACCATCACCAACCCACTTTTGAACCAATCTCCAGCTTTCGACGAAGCGCTCATTCTCTGAACGATCTACTAAAGCAACATATGGACCAACAAAGTTCGTAATTGGCTTTAACATTTTGTTTCCGAAATCAATCATTTCTGGCGGAATATTTCCAAATGTATCAACGGCTTTATCTAAATTGAAATATTTCTCATCTAATAAAGGACCATACAATCCTGTTTCAGAGAAATCAAAAGGACTTGTCATGAAAATCAAATTACGAATTGGCATGTGCGGATGAAGTGCTGCATAAATAGAAGTTAGCGTTCCACCCATGCAATAACCAAGTAAAGAAATCTCGTCCGATTTTGCAGTTCGCATTACTTTTTTTACTGCTTTTGCAATATAATCAAACACGAAATCATCAAATTTCAAATGACTATCTTCTAAACCAAATGTGCCCCAATCAAGCATATACACATCAAAACCACGATCCACTAGATATTCCACTAAACTATTTCCAGGAGTTAAATCCATAATATATGGTTTATTAATAAGAGCATATATTAATAGAATTGGAACTCTTTGTGTTTTTTCTTGTTTTGGAATGTAGCGATAAAGCTTCGTCTTATTCTTCGTCCAAATAACCTCTTTCGGCGTTAATCCTACTTGCGGCTCTGGTTCACGTAATAAAATTTCACTCGCCCTTTTCACTCGGCGGTACGCTTTTCGGTACTCTTCTGGGTATAGCTCTAATTGCTTTTCCCATTCTGTTGCGAATGTAGTCATTTTTTTATCTCCTTTTTGGTCGATTTTCTTCTTAAAAAAAGAAGTGCATTCCTGCTATGGATATGCACTTTTTTCTTACTTCATTACATATATAATCCGCCGTTAATGTTTAATTGTTGACCTGTGATATACGCACCATCACGGCATAGGTATACTACACCTTTTGCAATTTCATCAGCTTGACCAAAACGTTTTTTCGGGATTTTTGCAACAATTTTTTGACGTACTTCTTCTGGTACTTCTGCTACCATTTCAGTATCAATAAATCCTGGGCAAATAGCGTTTACAGTGACATTTGTTTTTGCAAGTTCTAACGCTAATGATTTTGTAAATCCTAACATACCCGCTTTTGCTGCTGAGTAGTTTGTTTGGCCAAATCCACCTGCTTGACCAATAATAGAAGAAATGCTAATAATTCTTCCTTCTTCCGCTTCCGTTATGTATGGAAGAACCGCGCTTGTCGTATTAAATACGCTGCTTAAATTCACGTCAATTACGCGCTCCCAATCTTCACGATTTAACTTTTTGAATGTACGATCTCTTGTAATACCAGCATTATTAACAAGAATATCAACTTTACCAAAATGATTCACAGCTTCTTCTACAAGTCGGTTTGCATCTTCTACTTTAGAAACATCCGCTTGCACTGCATAAACGTCATGCCCGTCTTTTCCTAATTCATTTACTAAATTTTCAGCTGCTTCTTTACTGCTATTATAGTTAATAACTACTTTCGCTCCCTCTTGTGCTAATGCTACTGTAATTGCTTTTCCAATTCCTTTTGCTCCACCTGTTACGATTGCTACTTTTCCATTTAATTGAACCATTTCTTTTCCCCCTTAAATGAATTTGTGAACGATTGTTATGAATCATTTTGGTACTCATACTATAGAGTCCATATATAATTATGTTTCGCTGTTTATACGTGAAAAGAGATTCTCCCTCTCTCTTTTACCTGTTATAAACAAGCGCTTTTATCATTTTTTATTTTCTGGTTTATTCGCAGGCTTTACCTCTTCTTTTACAGGTACTTGTAGTTTAGCTAGTACTGCATTTTGCTTTTCTAGCAATTCTACAATTTGATCTACTTTTGTTTCAAGCGTACGAATATCTTGTTTTACTTTCGTCACATCACGCTTTAATGTAGGAGCTTGTCCTAAAGAATCTACTTTCTCTTCTAGAAACTCCTCAATGTTATCTACTTTATTTTCTAAGTTAATAACAAGCGTAGCCACTCTTGCGATATCTTCTTTCGTCGGCACATTTACTTGTTCTAAATAGTTTTTTGTCGTATCATTTAATGCTTTTTGATAAAACAAATTCAAATCTAGAACGCTGCCCATCCAAGCAGAATATTCTTCTGTTTTAATTGTTTCATTGAGCGCTTTTCCCCAAAATGTTTCGGTTTGTTCATAAGCATTTTTCCATGCTTGTAGTGGATCGAATTTTTGATCAATCACTTTACCTACACTCCCTTTTTCGTTTTTGAAACAATTCAACCTATTCACTATTTTCTAATATTCTGAATAAAAATTCAAGTCTATATTTTATTTTTTCTATTTTCTAACAAATGTGTTGACTTTAAAAACAGATAGGTGTAAATTGCACTTATAAGCAAAAAATTCCATCTAACTGATTCATGAGGTGATGCACAATCATGCTACAAAATGAACCAGAACAACGCGAAAGTTTGGAGAGCAACCAAGCGAAACAACCAAACTCCATGCCAAAAAACTTCTTAGTTCCCTTCTTACTTCTCTGTCTAAAAGACTGGAGTCTTCATGGTTACAAACTTATTCAAATGCTAATGGATATCGGCTTTTCTTCTGTTGACCAAGGTAATGTTTATAGAACACTACGCAAATTAGAAAAAGAAAACCTTATTTCTTCTACTTGGGATACAAGCGATGGAGGGCCGGCAAAAAGAATTTATTCTTTAACTGAATATGGAGAGCAATATTTAACAACATGTGCGACTTCTTTTGAACATTATCAAAATATGTTGCGAACGTTTTTCACGTTATACACCAATGCATTCTTTCCATTTTCTACTTCTCCAGAAAAGGATGAAAAGGATTCTTCATCTTCACCTGGTGGTACAGCAGAGTAATCTGCGTTCACAATATGCAAAAAAACATTTGGGGGTCAAACAATGGAAACTAAACCATACGAATTAGTCGATGCATTTTGGAAAAACTGGTCTCAATCACTTTCTCTTTTCTCTTCAGCTGGAAAACAGTTAGAGCAACTTACTTTAGAAACATTAAAACAACAACAAGACGCTTTGCATAAATTAACATCAGGAGTAGATGAACTAGAAAAAGAACTGCAACAACTCACTGCTCAGTTCAATAATCAATATACAGATTACGTGAAACAATTAACTGGAAACTCCTTAAATGATCAAATTAACGAATGGCAAGACAAGTGGAAGGAACTTTCTGCTCATATGCATCAGCTTACCGTTTCTCCTACAAAAACTTCTTTGTCAATTCTTACACAAACAAGCGGTCAATTTGAAGAAACAACAAAACAATTTATTGAGCAACAACAATTACAACGTGAAGAGGCTCAAAAACAGTTAGAGGGTTTTTTGGAAGAGTTCAAGTCAAAACAGTTGGAACTCGCAAAAAAGTTCGAGGAAAACTCAAAAAATCTATTTACTTCCATCAAGTAAGAAAAATGTGGGAGCTAACCGCAGCACAAACAAAACTCTTTCTTCCTCCTACTACATCAAGGTGGCTAACATTTTTCGATATGGAAAAGAAGGAGGACAAAATGAATCCATTTCAAGAAGCACAAACTGTTCCGGAGCTTCGCTATGATGAGATTCAAGTCGGTGATCAAGCATCCCTTACAAAAACAATTACAGATGAAGATGTTATCAATTTTGCAAAATTGACTGGAGATGTGAATCCTATTCACATTTTAGATTCTTTTGCAAAAACGACAATGTTTAAAGAACGTATTGCTCACGGAATGCTCGTCTCGAGTTTTATTTCTACCATCCTTGGAACGAAACTCCCAGGCAAAAATACGATTTATTTATCCCAAAATGTTTCATTCCGTGCCCCTGTCAAAATCGGTGATACACTTCGCGTTGTGGCAGAGGTTATTAAGAAGCGTGACGATAAAAAAATCATTACGTTGCAAACAAACATATATAATCAATCAGATGATATTGTCGTGGAAGGAACAGCGACAATACTAAAAAAAGAGTAGCAAATTTGCTACTCTTTTTTCTATCCAAGAACTTCTAATCGCACCGATTACTTCCGCGTATGAGTACGTCGTTTCCACATAAAATAACGTTACCAGTTTAGATAAGAACTTAGCTGAACTGGACTACTCATAAGGATGTGTATCAACATGGTAAAAACAAACAAATTATTAGTTCCAGGTGCAGAACAAGCGCTTGAACAATTTAAATATGAAATTGCACAAGAATTTGGTGTAAGCTTAGGATCTAATACAGCATCTCGTTCTAACGGTTCAGTTGGCGGTGAAGTAACAAAACGTCTTGTTGCTTTAGCTCAACAACAACTACGTGGATAATAATATAACATATGGCTTAGAGGCAGATATTCTCTGCCTCTTTCTATTTTTAACATACATAATCGTACTTTTTCACATACTAGTAAAAGCAAACTGAAAGGAACGATATGTAACATGAAACGGATTAATATTCGCATGAGTCCTCCCCGTGTTCTTACATTGGCTTTTATTATGTTATCACTTATCGGTACATGCTTATTAAAGTTGCCAATTGCTACAACAACGTCTATCTCATGGCTAGATGCTTTATTTACAACCGTTTCTGCTTGTACGGTTACAGGGCTTGGTGTGGTAGACACTGGGAAGGTATTTACCTTATTTGGCCAATGTGTCATTTTAACACTTATACAAGTAGGCGGACTGGGCATTATGAGCTTTGCTGTCTTAATTGCGATTATGCTCGGAAGAAAAATCGGTCTTCAAAATCGGATTTTACTGCAACAAGCATTAAATCAAACGAATATCGGCGGCGTCATCCGTCTTGCCAAAGCATTATTTTTATTCTCTTTTACAGTCGAATGTATCGCTACTATAATTCTTTCTTTTGAATGGGTACCCAAATACGGGGTTACGAAAGGGATCTATTATAGTTTTTTCCATTCAATCTCAGCCTTTAACAATGCTGGCTTTTCTGTGTGGAGCGATAATTTAATGTCCCATTCTCATAGTATTCTTGTCAATCTCGTCATTTCCTCTCTCATCATTTTAGGTGGAATTGGTTTTACAGTAATCGTAGACATAAAAAGAAAGAAAAACTTTAAAAACCTTACACTACATTCAAAACTTATGCTCTCTTCTACTCTAATCGTCAACATTATTGCTACCCTTTTTATTTTTATATTCGAGTTCCATAACTCCCTTTCTATGAGAGGTTTTACCCCATTTGAAGAAGTATTGGCCTCTTATTTTCAAGCAATTTCAACGCGAACTGCCGGGTTTAATACAGTTGATATTTCTACATTATCAAAACCTTCCCTCCTATTAATGATGCTCCTTATGTTTATTGGTGCTGGTAGCGCTTCAACTGGTGGTGGGATTAAGTTAACAACATTTTTAATCATATTTTTTGGCGTATTTAAATTTTTACAACAACAAGAGGATATTGTCGTATTTAAAAAATCCATTAAAGATACTCTCATTGTCAAATCATTAACCATTACTATTATTTCCATTTCATTTATCTTTTTTGCTATTTTAATTTTAAGTATTACTGAGCGAGTTCCTCTATTGATGAGTGCTTTCGAAGTATTTTCAGCATTTGGGACTGTTGGCCTCAGTATGAATTTAACACCCCACTTAACTATAATCGGAAAAGCTATTATTATCTTTATGATGTTTTTTGGGAAAATGGGTCCTTTAACATTGGCTTTTTCATTTGCTCGTAAAAAGAACCCGAAAATAAAATATCCGAATGAAGATATTTTAACAGGTTGACAACCGTATAAATTATCCATATAATGAGAATACAATAACATATCTCCAAAGGGGAGTAGCGTCCAAGAATATTTCTTGGAAACAAAGTCGTCATTACGTAGAACTTAGTTCTTCCGGCTTTGTTGGCATTTTTTATTACATATGTCTAGCAAGACCTTTGCCTATTAACGGCAGAGGTCTTTTTCGTATTCATTTCCAGATTCTTCCAAAGTTAATAGGCAGGAGTATGGGGAAACTAAATAGTGGGGAAATTCTTCACTTATTTAGAACTTATAGAAATGAGAGGAGAATGTACATGGATGTATCATTATTATTGGAGTATGGTTGGGTATTACTCATCCTAATTGCACTTGAAGGGATTTTAGCGGCTGATAACGCTCTTGTTCTTGCAATTATGGTAAAACATTTACCAGAAGAAAAACGAAAGAAAGCACTATTTTATGGATTAGCGGGGGCATTTGTTTTCCGATTTGGATCGTTATTTATGATTTCGTTCTTAGTCGATGTATGGCAAGTGCAAGCAATCGGTGCCATCTACCTTATGTTTATCGCTGGTAATCACTTATTTAAAACATATGTTAAAAAGAATACAGATGAAGAAACAGAAGAAAAAGAAGCAAAGAAAAAACAAGAGAACTTTTGGTGGACTGTATTTAAAGTTGAGGTTGCTGATATCGCCTTCGCAGTTGATTCAATTTTAGCTGCTGTTGCACTAGCAATGACTTTACCAAAAACAGGATTAGGTACAATTGGTAGTCTTGATACTGGGCAATTCGTTGTTATCTTTGTAGGTGGACTTATCGGATTAATCATTATGCGATTTGCAGCAACTGCTTTCGTACAGATTTTAAAACGTAAACCAGGACTTGAAACTGCAGCATTCTTAATTGTAGGTTGGGTTGGTGTGAAGCTAGCAGTTTATACATTAGCACACCCTGCATTAAATGTAATACCACATTCATTCCCAGAATCCACTCCGTGGAAGCTTACATTCTGGATTGTATTAGTCGGAATCGCAGTTGGTGGTTGGTTCTTCTCAAAAGAAGTAGAAGTAAAAGTAGAAAAGAATTTAGACGAAAAAGCGCTGTAATTACAGCGCTTTTTCTTTTTCCGTTCTTCCTCTCAATGTCCAGAAAAAATTCCATTATACTACCTTTTGTAAACGTTTTCTTAATGTATGTATGTCCTTTTTGTGAAACATTGCACAAACTTATTGAAAGTGAGAACAATTCCATGTACTTTATTCATATAAGGAGTATTTATAGAAGATTTACTAAAGGAGCGTATTACTCATGCTAGAACAAGGACTAGATTATGTTGTCAAACTGGCTAAAAACAAAAAGAAAATACTAGATACAAACCCAATGCAATATTTCATTCGTGCTGCACTTGCGGGTATTTATATCGGTTTTATTATTGTACTATGTTTTAAATTAGGTAACTTTTTTCACATTGCAGATTCACCAGCAACGTATTTAGCTGCTTCTATGTTTTTCGGGATTGCTCTCGTACTTATTATATATGGCGGTGCTGAATTGTTTACTGGAAACACAATGTACTTTACTGTAGCAACTTTAAGAAAAGAAACAACGATTTCTGATACACTTCGTAACTGGGTTGCTTGTTATGCAGGTAACTTAGCCGGCGCGTTATTCTTTGCCTTACTATTTTACGCAACTGGAATTTTCGAAGCAATTGATCACGGTCACTTAATGAGTAAAGTCGTTGAAGGAAAGATGAACACACCTACGATGCAGTTATTCTTTAAAGCTATTTTATGTAACTGGCTCGTATGTCTTGCTTGTTTCTTACCTTCTCAGGTTAAAGGTGACACAGCAAAAATAATGGTCATGATGCTACTTGTTTTCACATTCTTCTTATCTGGCTACGAACATAGTATTGCAAACTTATCACTCTTTGCTTTATCTTTAGTTTCACCGCATCCTGAGACAATTTCTTTTTCAGGTGCTATTCATAACTTAATTCCTGTTACAATCGGTAACATTATTGGTGGATCAGTATTTGTCGGTATGGTATACCACTACTTAACAAAGAAAACACCTGACGTTCAACAGGAAAAAACTGAAATCGCAACAGCTCAACAAGAAGAGATTATTCCTTTACAAGCACATATGAAACATTAAAAACTCCAAAGTTTTACTTTGGAGTTTTTAGCTTCCCACGTATTTAACTAAAAGGTGAGGATTAATTTCTTCTTCTTCCTTTCCCTTATCCATTCTCTGTTTCATCTTATGCATACCGATGATATCATTCGTATGAAGGTGAATTTCATTTACATATAACCCCTCTGTACAAAAAGCTTCTACAAAATCTAGTCCATTTTTTGCTCCCCAGCCCATATTATAATCAAGGGAAAGAATATTCACATCATAATCCCGAACCATTTGCAAGGCACATTCTACTGTAGTTGCGGACACATACCCGAACGGGCAACTTCTTTGATCATCCATATATACGTTCATTTTCGATTCACTCTCTAATTTGAATAAGCGGCTAATACATAACACATTGCCCCAAGACTAATAAAAGGACCAAATGGAATTGGCTTTCGTACTTCTATACGTTTTAATCCGATACCAATCCCCAAAAAACAAAGACTAAAACAAGATGCTAAAAATAAAACGATAAAAACTCCCTTCACTCCTACTATAAAACCAAGTAACGAAAGCAGTTTTATATCTCCTCCGCCAAGCCCTTCTGGATATATCTTTTGCATGCAATATAACAAAATAAATATAACACCACTACCAGCTATACTATCTGTCCAAGTAACTAATTGTACAAAAACACTTTCGAGAATGAGTAAAACGGCAAACGAAATTAAAATACAATCAGGAATTAACATATATAAGTAATCTGTAACTGAAATAATAAGAAGTAGCGAAAAAAGGGATAAAATGATAATAAGCTCTCGTTCTATTCCAATCATATAAACTGTAAGAAGAAATATACCTCCTGTTATATATTCAAATGTTACATACATAATTGGAATTTTCCTCTTACAATTCGTACAATAGCCTCTTTGTATATAAAATGAAATGATGGGGATTAGTTCTTTTGTCCTTAGCACATATTTGCAATAATCACAATGTGAACGCGGGGTAATAATAGAAACACCTAATGGAACCCTCATCGCAACTAGCATAAAAAAAGAACCAAACACCATCCCTGCTAACAGTGCATATAAATAAGTGAACATCCCTTCCTCTCCTTTCCCAAAAAACATAGCAAAAAAAGGAGAGAACTTCTACTTCATATTATCCTTTATTCTACTAAAAAAGCAGGCCATTTTCTGGCCTGCTTTCCCCTCTTTTATACGATGAAATATACTGCTTTTAATGGTCCATGTACTCCGACAACAAGATTCATCTCAATGTCAGCCGAGTTACTTGGTCCTGTAATAAAGTTAATACAAGATGCCGCTGTCTCCCCATTTTCTACGCGTGAATTCATATCCTGAACTGCTTGTGTAATACGAGGCACAAGTGTTTCACGTGGAATAATAGCAAAATATACAGTCGGTAAAAAGTGTAAAGAACGTCCTTGCCCTTTATGACTTTGTACAACAATTGTACCAGATTCAGCTAATGTATAATCACTAAATGCAATACCAATATTCGCTTTTTCAGCTAAACGCATATTTTCGTCTTTTCTCTCTGGATCCCATACGTTCACTTCAACGTCTCGCTTTGGAAGTTCTTCTTGAAATAAAGATGTTAAACCATATGCATCAAAACGCTCATCTGCTGATAATAAAATAGGTCCCCCGCCGTTTTCCATAATTACTTTTTGAAGATCTTCACCTAAACTGTCATTTGTCGTTTCTACTACAGTTGTATGAATGTTTGTACATTGCTTTTTAAACACTTCTAGTAATTCTTCTTGTGAATAATCTTTTAACGTTTCTATATTCACATTACTTTTCCATACTGGACGCTCTACACCTTCTGTTTTACGAGCGCGCCCAAGTTCTTTTGCAATGTTATCTAGAAAGGCATCACGGTTTTGAATTAATCCTGTCATTATTTGTCCCCACCTTTCTTATGATCTTTATACCAATCACGGAATCGTTCTTTACTTGGAGCTGGGAATTCACGAATATCTGTCCAGTTTTTAAGTGGCCCAACACCTTTTGATACACGGTTACCAGATGTAAATGGACTCATTGCTGCTGGCGCCATTTTTGATCCCATTTTATATAAAGCTGCTGAAGATGCACCCATACTAAACATTTTCATTGCTAATTTTTCTGCAAGTGGAGCACGTCCTTCTTGCTCAACGATAACTTGACGATGTTTTAATAATAAATCATGCAATGGAATTTTTACTGGACAAGCTTCTGTACATGCTCCGCATAAACTAGAGGCATAAGGAAGCTCTTTGTAATCATCATATCCACCTAAAAGTGGTGTTAATACCGCACCAATTGGTCCTGAGTATATAGAACCATATGAATGTCCACCAACATGACGATATACAGGGCATACGTTAACACAAGCAGCACAACGAATACATTGCAATACTTGGCGGAATTCAGATCCAAGAATTTGAGAACGACCATTATCGACCACAACTAAGTGGAATTCTTCTGGGCCATCTACTTCCTCTTCTTGAATTGGTCCCGCTACCGTTACATAACTTGTTAACTTTTGACCTACTGCACTACGACATAGTAAACCAACTAAAACATCTAATTCTTCCATTGTAGGAACCATACGTTCCATACCCATTACTGCAATTTGTGTTTTCGGAATCGACATGACAAGATCGGCATTACCTTCATTCGTTACTAAACAAAGAGAGCCAGTATTTGCAACAGCAAAGTTACAACCAGTTACACCAATTTCTGCATCCATAAATTTCTCACGAAGTTGTTTACGAACAAACTTTGTCATTTCATACGGGTCATCAGAATTTTCATAGCCTAACTTTTCTTTAAATACATCGCGAATTTGCGTTCTATTTTTATGAAGTGCAGGTGCAATAATATGTGAAGGTGGATCGTTATCTACTTGCAAGATATACTCTCCTAAGTCACTCTCTAACACTTCACAGCCAATCTCTTCAAGCGCATGGTTCATACTGATTTCTTCTGTTACCATCGACTTTGATTTTACTACTTTTTTCGCTTGTTTCTTTTTGGCAACATCTTGAATATACTTTGCAGCTTCCTCTTTCGTCTTCGCAAAGTACACGTGTCCGCCTCTTTTTGATACATTTTCACTTAACTGCATTAAGTAATAATCCAGATTTTCTAACGTATGTTGACGAATTTGTTCACCTAATTCACGCCACTCTTCCCAGTTTCCTAATTCATCTGCAGCTTTTAAGCGATTCGTATATAAACGCGTTTGTGCAGAAGATACTGCTCCGCGCATAAACGAATCTTGAATTCCATCACCAACGCGATCATTAAATTTTTTCTCACTGATTTTCATAGACATAGCTTATGTTCCCCCTTCATGAGCGACTATTCAGTACCTCAGCAATATGCATTACTTTTACTTCTTTTCCTAAACGCTCAATACGTCCGCCAATGTTTAACAAACACCCACAATCTGCACCGATTAAATAATCTGCACCTGTTTCCATGACACTATCTACTTTTTCGTCTACCATTTGCTCAGAAATTGGAGTCATCTTAACTGAAAACGTTCCCCCAAACCCGCAACAATTTTGCACGTTTGGTAAATCTCTCACAGTTAATCCTTTTACATTTGATAATAAAATTCCTGGTGCTTCTTTTACTCCAAGCATACGCGTCATATGACATGATTTATGAATAGTAGCTATCCCTGATAAACTTGCACCAACATCTGTAACTTTTAAAACATCTACAATAAACTGTGTAAATTCATAAGTTTTATCAGCAACTTTTTGTGCACGTTTAGCCCACTTTGGATCATCTTTGAAAACATGCGGATACTCATGAAACATTGTCGCACAAGAACCAGATGGCGTAACAATATATTCTGCATCTTCGAAAGTTTCAATCATATGTTTCATCGCTTCTTTTGCTGCTTCTACATGGCCGCTATTATAAGCAGGCTGCCCACAACAAACTTGTGCTTCTGGAAATTCAATTTCACAACCTAAACGCTCCAACACTTCAACTGTTGCTTTGCCGACATTTGTTTCAAACATATCGACTAAACAAGTAACAAATAAAGTAACTTTCATAACTATTACTCCCCCTTTTTACAACTTCACCAACAAACATATGGTCATCAGATGACTTAGTAGAGAAGAAATAGGCTCAACCATGGCCTATCCTCTCCCTCTTCTAAAGAAAACGCTTACTTAATCTTTCTCTATTTTATCAGAAAATTAAATTTTTAAAAGATTAAATTACGAATTTATATCGTTTTTACCTGTGACAATATGTTCTACATTTGTTAAATGATCTAGCATTGCTTGCTGCGCTAATTCTACATCTTGTTTTAACACCGCATCATATATAACTTGATGCTCTTCTATAAGTCGTTCTGATGTCGTTTGTTCACCATATAAAATAATGCGTCTTGATTCACCAATTGTTTCAGCAATCATCTCTGAAACATGATTCATGAGTTCAAGCAAAATGTTATTATGCGAAGACTCTGCAATTCCCATATGAAATTGAAAATCGGCTTTTTCGCCAGCCTTTTCATCTCCAATGCTCTTTGCCATTTCATCTAACCAATGTTTCATATTTTGTAAATTATCTTCCGTACGTTTTGCCGCCGCTACTCGAACTGCCCCCACTTCAAGCACCTTTCGTACTTCTAATAAATTCAAAATATCTTCTTTCTTCATTAATAATCTATTGTTTAATGATTTCGTTAATGAAGAAGAATCGAAGTTCTTCACATATGTACCTTCTCCTTGTTTCATCTCAATTAAGCCCATCGCTCTTAGCGCACTTAGCGCTTCACGAACAGCAGATCTGCCAACTTGAAACTGCTCAGCTAATTGATGCACAGGGAGTAGTTTGTCACCAGGTTTTAACGTACCATTTTTAATCATTGTTAAAATAGCTTCAGATACTTCTTCGTAAATTTTTTTCGGTTTAATAGATTTGTACTCCAGTTAAATCACCTCAGTATCTTCCAAACAACAATTGAAACGATTTATAAAAACTTTGCATCATAACTATTTTAGACCGAATTGATAAGAAGTACAAATGTTTTGTTCATAAAATAGTCAAATTTTCGATATTTATTACATATTAATTTATATTTTTATGTATAAATATTTCCTTCAATATAAAGAACATGTCCTAAAAATTAGAACATGCCCCCCTCATCCTGTACATTCAGTTTAATACTAACCGTTGTTCCCTTATCTTTTTCACTTTCAATTTGCCACTGTCCACCATGTATATGAACAATTTGTTTCACAATAGCAAGGCCTAAACCTGTTCCACCGTGTTGACGACTTCTCGCTTTATCAACTCGGTAAAAGCGTTCCCCAAGGTTTTCCAAATGTTCTATATCAATGCCAATTCCTGTATCTTGTATTTTTAATTCACAGTAATCATAGATTTGCTCTAAAGTTATAACGATATTTCCTTTTTGATTTGTATACCGTATCGCATTATCTAACACATTATGAAGCACTTGTTGCATACGATCCTCATCAATCATGACAATGACCTCTGGATTTAAATTGGTTGAAATATGAATTTCCTTTTCTATAAACTTAATCTCATACGTATCTAATACGTCTTCAATCAGCTGTGAAAAAACGATAGGTTGCTTCTTTAACGGAAAGTGCTCGCCTTCTAATTGTGCTAAGTCTAACAAGTCATGAACGAGACGCTGCATACGACCTGCTTCTTTATGAATTAGCTGCGTTACTTTTTCCTGCTGCGGTCCCTTTGCAACACCATCTAAAATAGCCTCGCTATACCCTTTTATATAACTAAGTGGTGTTCTAAGTTCATGCGAAACATTTGCTAAAAATTCCTTACGCTTTACATCTTCTGTTTCTAATGAATTTGCCATTTTATTAAATGCTTTTCCTAATCGTCCAATTTCATCCTCTGAAGAAACTGTAATCCGCTCCGAGAAATCTCCCGTAGCCAAATGATTTGCAACCCGCTCCATTTGCGAAAGTGGCTTCGTAATTGCAATTATAATTTTTCTTCCAACCCATATCGTAATTAAAATCATAGCAATTGCTAACGGTGCTAAAATAAGACCCATATCATAGATTAAATCTTTTATACTTTTTAAAGGAATATACGAATAGACAATTCCGACTAATTTTTTATTTTCCAATACAGGAATGACAACCCCCATAATATTACGGTCAAAATGTTCTTCATATCCTATTTTTGTCACAGTTTTCCCATCTAATAGCGTTTGCCTATCTCCTTCACTTATAAGAGAATGGTGATGCACATCAAAAGGCAAACATGCGCTTAAGTCACGCGGATTAGACACAAAAATAACGTCTGAACTAGATATTTGATCAAACGATCTTACTTTCTCTTCAAAAGTTGATATTCCTTCACGCCTATCATATTGAGCAGCAAGACTTTTTCCTTCCATTACTAACGAAGCTTTTAAATTATCAACGTATAATTTTTCATACGAGTATAAAGATACGAAATAAAGAAAGGACACTGTTACACATACTGCACATACTACTGTAAGCCAAAGTTTTTGTACCATCGTAAACATACGTTACACCTCGAATTTATAGCCTACACCCCAAACAGTTTGAATGTAGTTTCCACTTTCTCCAAGCTTCAAGCGCATCGTTTTCACATGCGTATCCACTGTTCTTGTACTTCCGGCATAATCATATCCCCATACCTTTTCAAGTAATTGCTCCCGGCTAAACACTTGTCCTGTATGCTGGCAAAGAAAATATAGTAAATCAAACTCTTTTACAGTAAGAGAAATCAATTCACCATCCGCCTCGATTCGTCTACTTTTTTCATTGATAAGAATTGGTCCAAATTGAATCTCTTCTTGCTGTTCTTGCTTTGTATATCTTCTTAGCACAGCTTCCATACGGGCAACCAATTCACCAGGACTAAACGGTTTTACAATATAGTCATCTGCTCCCATACGTAAGCCGTTCACCCTATTCCACTCTTCACCTTTTGCGGTTAAAAATATAATCGGTACATCTGACGTTTTTCTAATTTCTTTACAAACTGAAAGTCCATCCATTTCTGGCATCATTATATCTAATACAACGAAATCATAATGATCCGTTTCTAGCTTTTTAAGAGCCTCTTTTCCATTTTCAGCTTCTCCCCACTCATATCCAAAGTTATCCAAATACATTCCAACAAGCTGCCTCATATCACTTTCATCATCTACAACTAGCACTCTATATTTATTCATTGTCCTTCCCTTCCCTCTCTATGAGTTGAAACGGTCCTTTTCCGACTTTAATTGTTTGTTTTATTTTCAAATTCTTCATATCCATAACGCACACTTCATCACTATCATAACTGGCTACATACCCTTCTGCTCCGCTCTCCAAAAATGCAAATGGATTCGACCCTACTTCTACAGAAGCTATTTCTTTATATGTGCTAACATCAAACTTTCTAAGTGTATTCGACCCATGACTGAGTGCATATACGTACTTACTATCCTTCGTTATATTCACAGGCATAAATGGAGCGTGTAAAGAACGCACCATTTCTCCACTCTGTAAAGAATACACTAACACTTTCTCATTTACTTGATTTCCATCACCATGTCCGCCAATCCATATTTCTTTCCCATCAGGACTAATCGTCGCTCCTGTTGATGCTGGCGGAATCATAAAGGATTGAACAACTTCTTTTTTCTTCGTATCAATTGTCGTTAGTTTCGTATCATAAAAGTTTAGTACAGATAACCGATTCTGATACTCTACCATCGTTATAGGCCCTTTTCCTGTTGAAACATTTCCTGTCTCTTTCCCATTTATCGTAAAGAATCTTACCTTTTGAACATTTTGATCAGCAGCAAATAATTGTTTTTTATCTGCTGATACGACCACATTTACAATGCCCTTTCCAGTTTTATATTTTTCCACTTGCCTTCCTTCCGCTAGTGAATATACATACATATATTCTAATTGCTTACCGTATACAAGTATTTCATCGCCATTTGGAAGCAGTGTGATTCCGGCCATTGGCTCATTTAGTTCCCATGTCGTAATTAACTTTTTATCCTTTTTATCAATAAAACTAATACTGCCTTCTTTTATATTCGTAGTTATAATAACATTTTTATCTTTAGCAATTGGTGTATATGAACTTCCTTGACACCCTACTAATAGAAATAAAAAACAGAGAAGAAAAACATACTTTCTCAAAAGATTCCCTCCATCTTCAGATGATTTCGTTATAATTGTAAAATAACAAATAAATGTGTGGAAAGTGTGAAATTTCCCTTTCTTACTCAATTTACATATATAATGTACAACAAATAGAATTTGAGGTGTGTCAATTATGCTATTTCCTGATTTAGCGAATAAAATTGTACGAGAAGTACGCAGACTAATTACAGAAAATATAATTATCATTAATATAGAAGGCGTTATTATCGCAAGTACAGATATAGAAAGAATTGGACAATTTCATGAAGGTGCACTCCGCTGCGCCAAACAAAAGAAAACCGTCATCATTACAAAAGAAGATGAAAGGCGATTGCAAGGTGTAAAGGCTGGGATGAATCTTCCTTTATTATTTCATGATGAAGTAATTGGTGTCATTGGGATTACAGGAGAACCTGAAAACATTTCACGCTACGGAGAAATATTGCGTAAGATGACCGAATTATTAATTCATGAAAACTACTTTTTAGAGCAACTAGAACTTGAGCACCGTTCTTATGAAGCTTTTGTCTTTGATTGGCTTCAAAATACAGAGTGGTCCCCGAGTTTTCTTGATCGCGCAAAAACACTTGGCATTGATTTATATAAGAAAAAACAACTTATTTTGTTTTCTATTGGCAAAAATGACACGATGCTCCAGCGTAAAATATGGCAACACATACGTAATATTTTAACAAAAGAGCATCTATTTGTTCGCTGGGGAAATGATCGTTTTATTTTATTTACAGCAATGAGCTCCAAAGAGCAAACTTATCAATTTTTAAAACGATTAAAACAAGACTGCGAAACTTTATTTTCTATTCCTTTATATATAGGGATTGGACAAACAGTTACCTCAAACAATATGAGCATATGTTACGAACAAGCATTACGCGCTCTTTCTGTATCATTGGAAACGAAAAAAATTGTATTTAATGAAGATTTACGTTTAGAAATGTGTTTACAAGATATTTCTGCCGAAACGCGTGAACAATTTCTAGAGCGTACCATCGAAAACTTATTATCATTTCCTGAGCTTATGCACACTTTACGCTTATTTATCGATTATAACCAATCTTATAAACAGACGGCTAAACAATTACATATACACATTAACACATTACATTACAGGCTAAAAAAGATTGAAGAACATACAGGACTTGATCCAAAACAATTCAAAGACTTAAACGTTTTATACTTCGCACTTCTCCTATTAGATAATCATATAAAAAAGAACGATAAAATAGATTAATCTTTAGATGATTATACATAGAAAGAATCCCTCAACTTTTTTATCATTATAATGAAAGCACTGTTACCACGTTGTTTATTATAACTAAACACGTTAACAGTTTGAGGGGGATTTCCAATGTTAGAAAAACAAATTATTCATTCATTCGTATCTATTGTTGGCGAAGATAATGTAGATACATCCAATATGGGGCGTTTAACTTATAGTTATGATGCTACTCCAAACTTCCAAGCAATGCCTGATGCAGTCATTGCTCCTCGTAATACAAATGAAGTAGCTGAAGTGTTAAAAGTATGTAACACTCACAAAATTCCTGTGTATGTGCGCGGGTCTGGAACAAATCTTTGCGCAGGAACATGTCCACTTGAAGGCGGTATCGTCCTTATTTTCCGCCATATGAACAATATTTTAGAAATTGATGAAGAAAACTTAACAATTACTGTACAAGCTGGTGTCATTACACTTGATATTATTAAAGCGGTAGAAGAAAAAGGTTTATTTTATCCACCAGATCCAAGCTCGATGAAAATTTCTACAATCGGCGGTAATATTAATGAAAACTCAGGTGGATTACGCGGTTTGAAATATGGCGTAACACGTGATTATGTAATGGGGCTTGAACTTGTCTTACCAAATGGTGATATTATTCGCACTGGTGGTAAATTAGCAAAAGATGTAGCTGGTTACGATTTAACTCGTTTATTTATCGGTTCTGAAGGAACACTTGGCGTGGTAACAGAAGCTATATTAAAACTTGTTCCTATGCCTGAAACAAAGAAAACAATGCTTGCATTATATGAAGATATTAATGAAGCTGCACGTACTGTTTCTTCTATTATTGCAAATAAAATCATTCCAGCAACACTGGAGTTTTTAGACCAACCGACAATTGAAGTAGTAGAAGAGTTTGCACAAATCGGTTTACCTACAGATGTAAAAGCAATTTTATTAATCGAACAAGACGGTCCGCCCGAAGTAGTCAATCGAGATATTGAAAACATGGCTAATGTTTGCCGCTCTATGAATGCAGTTGATGTTCGCGTTGCAAAAGATGAAACAGAAGCAGATGCGCTTCGTACCGCTCGCCGTAGTGCTCTATCAGCGCTCGCACGACTAAAACCTACTACAATATTAGAAGATGCAACTGTACCACGTTCACAAATCGCTCCTATGGTTGAAGCTATTAATGCCATTGCAAAAAAATATAATATTCCTATTTGTACGTTTGGACACGCTGGTGATGGTAATTTACATCCAACTTGTATGACAGACGCTCGTAATGCAGAAGAAATGCACCGAGCTGAGCAAGCTTTTGCTGAAATATTTGCGAAAGCAATTGAACTTGGTGGCACAATTACTGGTGAACATGGTGTTGGTGCAATGAAAGCTCCATATTTAGAAATGAAATTAGGTAAAGAAGGTATTGCAGCTATGCAAGGAATAAAGCAAGCTTTCGATCCAAATAACATTATGAATCCTGGAAAAATGTTCGCGAAAGACACTCGAAAAAGAGTGGTGGTTGAGCGATGACCACATTAAATAAAGAAAATATTCAAAAAGAATTTAAAGAACGATTAAGTGAAGATGAATTACTAAACTGTATGCGATGCGGTTTTTGTTTACCTACTTGTCCTACCTACATTCAATCCGGATATAAAGAGTCACATTCACCGCGCGGACGTATCGCATTAATGAAAGCAGTCGTTGATGGTTTAATCGAACCAGATGAAGATGTTGAAAATACATTAAACGTTTGTCTTGGTTGCCGTGCTTGTGAGCCTGTTTGTCCATCTGGTGTAAATTATGGACATTTATTAGAAGAAGCTCGTGATATTATTAATCAAAATAAAAAATTCTCAGTGCCAGTGAAAGCTGTTCGAAAAGTCGTTTTTGAAGGATTATTCCCCCATCAAAATCGAATGAGAACATTAACTGGACTAATCGGATTTTATCAACGTTCTGGTTTACAAACGCTAACACATAAAACAGGGATTATGAAGTTATTCCCTGAAACACTTGCAACGATGGATCTCGTTTTACCCAAAGTCCCTAAAATGAAAGCGATGAAAGATCGTCCTTCATTTTTACCTGCAGAAAGTACAAAGAAAAAACAAGTTGCATTCTTCACAGGCTGCTTAATGGATACGATGTTTTTAGAAACAAATAACGCAACGATGAAACTTCTTCAATTAGCTGGTTGTGATATCGTTATTCCGAAAACACAAAGTTGCTGCGGTGCATTGCATGGACATGCTGGTGAAAAGAGTGGAGCAAAAGAATTAGCAAAGCGAAATATAAAAGCATTCGAAGATTTAAACATCGACTATATTATTACGAATGCAGGTGGTTGCGGAGCTTATCTCGTAGACTATGATTATCTTTTAAAGGATGATCCGGATTGGGCTGAACGTGCTAAGCAGTTTATTTCTAAAATTAAAGATATTACTGCTATTCTAGTAGAACTAGATTTCCATAAACGTAATAACTTACGACTCACGCCGCAAGTTATTACGTATCAAGACTCTTGTCATTTACGCAATGTTATGCGCACATCTTCTGAACCTCGTATGTTACTAGAGGCTATCCAAGGTGCAACATACCGTGAAATGAAAGATGCCGACCGTTGCTGTGGTTCTGCTGGTATTTACAATATTGTTCATTCAGAGTTATCAATGGCATTTCTAGATTACAAAATGGACCGTGTGCATGAAACAGACGCAGCAACCATTGTTACTGCAAATCCAGGTTGTTTATTACAAATGAAATTGGGCATTGAGCGAGAAGGGCTTTCTCATAAAATAAGAGGAATTCACATTGTGGATTTATTATTAGAAGCAATTGAAACTAACTCGTAATAACTCGTAACATACGTAATAATAGGAAAACGGCTATCTCCTTCGTCTATGTAAAGAGATAGCCGCTTTTTTGTCTGCTACAACATTAAAAATATGTTACTTTATTATAAAAAAGAACAACAGAAACATTACAGTTTTGTAAAAATCAATCCATTATATTCCTCAAAAAATCGCTCAAACCATTGATACAATAGGATTCTTCATTTTCTATTTAGGTAACTTTATCCAAAAACCCCCTCTTAAAACCAAGTATAAAAACACTATAAATTCCTTTTATACTCTATATTTCTTTTATTTTTGTTCCCTTCTTCTCTTAGGATAAATTAGGTAATTTTAAAGTCTATGAATTTTTTTCCATCTTTTTTCTCGCAAATTGTATGCTACGATGAATTTGTCAGTCAGACAGGCTGTCAAAAACAAATCGTGTGAAAACAAATTAAAACTTTATATAGGGGGACACACATCATGAAAAAGCGTGTTTTATTATCTGTAGCTGCTGCAACAGCTCTTACTTTAGGAGTATCTTCTCTAGATGCACAAGCTGCAACAGTACAACCATCTAACTTAAAGGTTCAAAATATTCAGCATTCAAAAGTGATGATGAAACAAATGAGCCAACAAGAATTACAAGCATTCTTACAATCTATGGGCGTTGAATCATTAGCACAATGGCAACAAGGAAACTTCCAACCAAACTGCTTCATTCCTGGTCAACAACCTACTGAAAATGTTGTAACTGAGCAACCAACTGCTAAGCCAGAAACTCAAAAGCCTGCTGAACAAAAACCAGTTGAGCAAAAACCAGTTGAGCAAAAGCCTGCTGAAGAAGTTCAAAAACCAGAAGCTCAAAAACCTGCTGAAAACAACAATACTCAAAAACCTACTGAACAAAAACCTGCTGAGCAAAAGCCTGCTGAAGAAGCAAAATCTTTAAGCGAGTTTGAACAACGTGTTGTTGAATTAACAAATGCTGAACGTGCAAAACAAGGCTTACCAGCACTAAAAGTCGATACTGAATTAAGCAAAGTAGCACGTATTAAGTCTGAAGATATGCAAAAAAACAACTACTTTGATCATAACAGCCCTACATACGGGTCTCCGTTTGACATGATGAAGAAATTTGGCATTTCTTATACATCTGCAGGTGAAAACATCGCTCAAGGCCAACGTACACCTGAAGAAGTAGTACAAGCTTGGATGAACAGCGCTGGACACCGTGCAAACATCTTAAATAACGGCTTCACTCATATCGGTGTTGGTAATGTAGAAAGCGGCAACTACTGGACACAACAATTTATTACGAAGTAAATAGATTAAAAGAGTCTTCTCATAATGAGAAGACTCTTTTTTAAGTTTCATAGCTTTCTATTATGTATGAATAGAAAATATATAACATAAACAACATAGATCCACAGCTTATTACACTAAGCAATACATAAAATCCCCACTCTAAGTTCAAAAACAATGAAAACAATATGCCACATGCCATCACTTGAAAAATCCGTCTACTCACTAAACGAATTTTTTGTAATTTAATTGGGTCTTTTTCTTTGCCTTTTATTTTCTTAAATTCTTTACTCAGCATAAAAAGAAACATACTAATCCCAATCGTTAATCCTGTTTGAAAGGATATCAAATCCCCAAAATTAATAAAGAGGATAAGCATATGAATAAACAACATAAATAACGTAATTTTCTTTATAAATCCGCCTATAATACCATGCTCTCTTTCATTAAACTTAAATATATTATGTGAAATAATATACAAAAATCCATATGAAAAAATAATAAAACAGGGAATAAATGCTACAACAACTTGTTTACTCATAAACTCGTTTGGCTCACCATTTACATTCCAATGTACTGCCATACGATTTGGTAAATAGGGATAAAGACATAGAGTAAGTAAAAGACAAGCGAAAAATATTCCAAGTACATACTTATATTTGATCAAGTGATTCTCACCTCTCTTTTCTCTTAACGGCTTCGCTTCTTGTAGAGAAATCCCTGCAAAAATCTACTTTTTTCAAGTTAAAACTTATACTTTACGCATTTTCTTTTTGAAATTCTTTTATTTTATTATTTAACTTTGCAGGAAACGGCACATCAACTTCAATCGCTTCTTTCGTAATTGGATGCAAGAAATTTATCTTCATCGCATGTAATGCTTGACTGGACATATATTTTGTTTGTCCACCATATAATACATCCCCAACTAGTGGATTACCATTATGACTCATATGAACACGAATTTGATGTGTTCTACCCGTTTCTAATTGTAACGTTACGAAAGTCGTGTTTTGCTTCTTAAAATACTTTTCTACTTTATAATATGTGATAGCTTGGTCACCTTTTGGAGAAATACGACGCCTTGTAGCATGATGGCGATCCCTTCCGATAGCAGCATCAATCTTTCCTTGTTTCTTCTTTACTTTCCCTTCAACGAGCGCAGCATACGTTCTTTTAATTTTTCTTTCCATTAATAGACGATCCATAATTGCACCAGCAATTCTATGCTTAGCAAACACGACACCACCTGTCGTATCTTTATCTAAACGATGAATATGACGCACCCTCGTCTCTAAACCTTGCATTTGAAAATGAAAAGCAACAAGATTTGCAAGCGTCCCGGTTCCACCTTTTTCAGCAGGGTGTGTGTCCATTTGCTCTGGTTTATTTACGATAAGTACGTGATCATCTTCGTATACTACATGTAATTCACCATATTCTGGATCTACACCGTACTCTTCCTCCGCAAACATATGGACTTGTAACTTATCGTTCTCTTTTAAAAGCTCATTCCATCTTCTTTGTTCCCCGTTAACCGTAACACCTTTTTCCATACGAAGCTGATGTAATAGCTTTTTCGGTATTTCCCATTCTACTTTTAATACCGATTCAATACTTATACCATTCCATTTAGCTGGAACGGTAATTTCACACCATTCGCCCTTTTTCTTTGTTTCCATACTGTTTATCACCTTATTTCTATTGATTCTCTCATTGTAACGGAAAACACACTTTGATGCACCGTCAAAAATAGAGGACAGTCTTATAATAGACTGCCCCTCAAGCTCTAAGTCTTTTCATTTCTAACAATACTTCTTCAGCTTTTTGTTCATACGATAAATCCTTAAAGAAATCCGCCAACCTTTTATAATCATTGTAAGCATCTAATAAATCGTCCATCTTTTCTATTTTCATCACTTGTTGTTTTTGTTTCATTTTTACTGGATAGCGATAACCTGATACTTCTTGTATTTTGTAATACTCATCCTCTACTTGAACGACCTTTACAAGTTCTTCCTCTTCTGCATCCATCGTATACCCGTCAAATTCTCTAAGTAGTTCATAAATGATATGAGTCCATTCATCTTTTGGATAAAATCCTTTTTCTAACCGATAACCGACAATGCGATACATATGCCCATCGTTCTCGGCAAACTGTACTGTATCATTTAACTTAAACTTAAAATAACGAAACATTGCCTTCACCTACTTATTATGTAATGTTCTTATCACATACTATTTGCAAAATGTAGGCTTTGCTATTCATAAAAAATGCTCATCAATATGATGAGCATTTTTTACAATGATTTTTCTCGTTTTTTTCGAAATGGTAACCACCAGTTCCAGTCTCCAAATAACTTCATTAAGCTTGGTACGAGCATAAGACGAATAATTGTTGCATCAAGAAATATTGCTAACGCAACGCCAAGACCCATCTGCTTTACTGGTAAAATATCAGTAAATGCGAATGCACCAGTTACAACAATCATTATTAAAGCAGCTGATGTAATGATTCTACTTGTTGAAACGAGCCCTTCTAACGTTGCTTGATCGTTATCTCCTGTTTCTTCATAGAGCTCATGAATACGTGAAATAAGAAATACTTCATAATCCATACTAAGCCCAAATACGAGGCCAAAAATGAAGATTGGTAAGACAAACAGAACCGGACTCGTTTCTAAACCGAAATGACCACCTTCAAATAACCAAACAACAATTCCAATAGTTGCACTTAAACTAAGTATATTCATAACAATTGCCTTAATTGGAATGAGTATAGATCGGAATGCAAATAATAATATAACAAAGGTCGATCCAAATATAACAGACATACCAATTACTACTTTATCTTTAATTTCATCTTCTAATTCTTGTTGAAATGTCGTCATTCCTCCTAGATAATAAGTAACATCCGTTTCTTTATAGTTCTTTTTAAAGTCACGCACCCACTGTTTTGCAGTCTCTGTACGTAGTTTTGTTTTCAAAAAGATTTCTATCGTCGTCTTATTCCCTTGCGTGTATGCTTCAAATACAGGAGTTAGTTTCGCTGATTCTGGCGACTGTAATATTCCAACAACTTGATCTACTTTCATTCCAGTTAACCCGTCGTATAAACTTCTTACTTCATGTACTTTCTTATCATCTTTTAACTTTTGAACGACTTCTTCTATCTTTTGTAGACTTTCTTTTTCTTTCATATCTTTTTTCGTCTCTACAACTAACGTAACATCAGCGTGTGTTTTGACAGTTTCATTAAATGCTTCTTCATACTTTTCATATGCAATTCTTGTATCACTCTTTTCAGGTAAAGCTTCAACACCAGGGAACTGCAAATTAGCTGTACGTAACGGTAATAAGCAAATAACAATAAATGTTGTAACAACAATAATCATTGCAATTGGATGTTTCATCACAAATTGTGCAAATTTACGCCATGCTTTTGCCGGCGTATGTGCTACTTGATTCTTTTTTAATATTCTTTTACCTATTAACGATAATAGTGCTGGAAGAAGTGTGAGTGAGAATAAAATGCTCATAATGACAACAATCATTCCGCTAATCGCTACAGATTGAATATAATCTATCTTAAAGAAAAACAAACCGGATAACCCAACAAATACACATAATCCTGAAAATACAATCGCACGTCCTGCCGTTTGATATGTAATTGCTATCGCTTCTTTTACCGTTCGTTTAGCAACTTCCTCTCGAAAACGGTTCACAAATAATAGCGCAAAATCAATAGATAATGCAAGTCCAATCATCGGTGCAACGTTTAACACGAAAATAGATAGTTCTTTATCAACACCGATGAAATACAATATCCCCATCGTACTAATAACACTAAGCGCCCCATTCAAAATCGGTAAAATTGATGCCAAAAGACTCCCAAACGAAAATAGTAATACAAGAAACGCAATTGGTAATCCAATCATTTCTGCTACTTTTAAATCATTTTGCGTTCTTTCATTAATCTCTTGATTAATTTTCGGAAATCCTGTAGGTGTTAATTTTAATGCTACATTACTTTCTTTCTCAATCTCATCAGCAAATTGTAATGTCTTTTCCATTCTTTCTTTATTTGTTTTCCCGGAAAATAAAATTGTCGCATAACCGATGTCATCTTGTAGCATTTCTTTATTTTGGATTGGGTGATGGAAAGATTCATAGTTCTCTTTCTCTTGAACATTCTTTACAATTTCATCTATTCGTTTTTTAAATTCCTCATGCGAAACATCTTTATTTTTCTCAAAAACGAGCAGAAGCGTATCTTGAGACTTCTTAAAATCTTTATCTAAAATTTCTTTTGTTTTTTGATAGTCGCCTTCCGTTTGGAAACCATCGCCACCTAATACTCCCGGTAGCTTTGGAGCAAAAATCCCAAGTGCGATTGCGAGCAACAGTAGCGCTACAATTACTGTATAACGAGACTGATACAAAAAGGCTCCTAACTTCCCCCACTTATCAACTTTATGTACATTTGTCTTCACACATTTTCACCTACTTTAAATGATTCAATTGTCACTTATACTGTATCACATCTTGATATAAACAAAAAACGTCTGGAAAAACTATAATGATAGTTTTTCCAGACGTCTTTCTATCTCTCTTTATTAAGCCCTAATCTCTCAGTAAGTAAACGATGGTAGTAAATCGCGATAATTAACAAAATACCACCTACACAGTAACCAGCTAAAATATCAGTTGGGTAATGTACATTTAAAATGACTCTACTTAATCCAATCGATAGAATTACTATACCCATCAAAATTATTGTGACACATTTCCCAGCTACGCTTTTCAAATTAGCAGCAATGATATAAGTAAGAAATCCAAATGTCATAATCGATAGCATTGCATGTCCACTAGGAAAACTATATCCAAGTGCATCTAGCGCTTCATTTAATGACGGACGTTCTCTCTTTACAATCTCTTTTATCCCTTTATTCACAAGATGTGTTATTAAAATTCCCATTGGATATACAATCATCGCAGCATAATAACGCTTCTTCCAAAAAACAAGCAAACTTATAACGAGCGTAGCGACTATCCCAATTGCTGATCCCAATTTTGTAAAGTACGAGAAAAATGTAAGAGAACTTTCCGTTTGCAGCCCTCTTACTAATCCACGGACATATGTATCCATCACTGTAACGCCACCTGCATGTACGCGCCAAGCAACAATACCAAATACAGCAAATAACAAACCGATACACATTACCTCATACTGATGTAACTTCTTCAAACGATTTCCTCCTACTATGAAAAAATGCGATTTCTACTTTAGAAACCGCATTTCCTTACTTATTTACCTTTTGTTTTTAGCTCTGTCCAGTAACGATCATAATCTTTTAACTTATCGTCCACATCAACAAGCCATTCTGTACGATCTAACTCTTCTTTCGTTAAGAAGATCATGTGATTATCACGGTATTCTTTACTATGAAGAGGATGAGCTTTTTCATTTGGATTACTGTAACCAATTGACTCGTAGTTTTTCACACTTACTTTTTCATCTAGTAAGTAGTTCATAAATTTCTCAGCAAGCTCTTTATGTTTTGCACCTTTTGGAATTGCTAACGTATCAGCCCAAATTGTGCCGCCTTCTTTTGGTACAACATATTCTACATCTTTATTATCTTTTGCGATAAATGCTGCATCTCCAGACCAAACTGTTCCAATCCAAGCATCTTCTGTAATGAATTTTTGTTTAATGTTATCTGTATCAAATGCTAATAAGTTTGGAAGCAGCTTCTTTAAATCATCTGCTGCTGTCTTTAATTGTGCATCGTCTTTCGTACTGTTTGAGAACCCGTGCTTCTTAAGACCCATTCCTAACACTTCACGAGAATCGTTTAGTAACGTTACACGTCCTTTATATTTCTCATTCCATAAGTCAGCCCAGCTTGTAGGTGCTTCTTTCACATACTTTTTATTGTATGCAATCCCTGTTACACCCCAAGTGTACACTAAAGAATATTTATTCTCTGGATCAAACGCAGGTGTTTTGAAATTAGAAACCATGTTTTCGATATTTGGGATATTCTTTTTATCTAACGGCGCTAATAAGTCCATTTTCGCCATTGTTTTAACCATGTAATCAGACGGCTGGATTAAGTCATACTTTGCACCACCAGCTTGTAATTTTGCAAGCATTTCTTCATTACTTGCGTACTTGTCATAGTTAATTTTCACATTATACTTTTTTTCAAAATCTTTTAGCACTTGCTCATCAAAATTGTCAGCCCAGCTATAAATATTTAATTCTTCTTTCTTTTCACCACAACCAGCAAGCACACCAGCAACAAGGCTAAAGCTAATTGCTGCGCCAGCTATTCTTTTCATTAATTTCATCGATTTATTACCCCCTTGTACTTTCTATATCGTTCGTATTATAAAGGAAGGTGTCCTCCAGAGTTTTCTTCACCATCTGCACCTTTGTTCCGGAAGATTTCAGATAGAACCATTAATCCTACGATAGCAACAATTAAAATTGTAGAAAGAGCATTAATTTCTGGTGATACTCCGCGCTTAACCATACTGTAAATGTATAGTGGCAATGTTGTTGATCCTGGTCCTGATACGAAGAAACTAATTACAAAATCATCAATTGATAATGTGAATGTTAATAATGCTGCTGAAATAACTCCCGGTGCAATTGCTGGGAACGTTACATAACGAAACGTTTGCCAGGGGGTTGCTCCTAAATCATTTGCAGCTTCTTCTAAGTCACGTCCCATACTTGAAAGACGCGCAGCTAAAATAACAACAACAAACGAAATACTAAATGTAATATGTGCAATAATAATCGTTGTTTGTCCAAGTTCCATTCCTAACTGACTGAAAAGAATTAGTAAAGATAATCCCATTAAAATATCCGGAATTAAAATTGGTAAATATACAAGGCCATTAATAGCCCCTTCGAAACGATATTTATAACGATGTAAAGCAATTGCAAAGAATACACCAAGTACCGTTGTCACAATCGTTGTTATAACTGCAATCGTAATACTATTTACAAATGCATCAATAACATCTTGTTTTTGAAATAAATCTGTATACCAATGGAATGTAAAACCTTCCCACTCCGCATTAATGCGAGAGTCGTTGAAAGAATAGACCATTAAAACCATCATTGGAAAATACAAGAATAACAAAATTAACCAAGAATAAGAAACTAAAAACTTCTTCATCTTTGCCTATTCCCCTCCATTCTCATTATATTTATATACTTTCGTTGCACGATAATATAAGTAAATTAACAGAACAGAGAATAGAACAACGATAATCGATAACGCAGATCCAAACGGCCAGTCACGTGCACCTAAGAATTGGTTTTGAATAACGTTTCCGATTAATGCTACTTTCGATCCGCCCATCACGTCTGATACAACAAACATTCCGATAGAAGAAACGAATACTAAAATAGAACCAGTCGCAATTCCTGACATCGTCATCGGCACTGTTATATTCCAAAATGCCTTTATTGGTGTTGCTCCTAAATCATAAGCCGCTTCTAGCTTACGCTTATCCAGCTGCTCAATTGCTGCATACACTGGTAAAATCATAAATGGTAATAAAGAATAGACCATTCCGAGTATTACAGAAGGAGTATTATATAATAAATTTAACGGTTCACTAATAATGCCAAGCTTTAATAACAACGTATTCACAAGACCTTGTGAACGTAAAATAACAATCCATGCGTATGAACGAACAAGAAAGTTAATCCAAAACGGGATCGTTGCCAATAATAAAAGAATAGAGCGGTATTTGCGGTCAACAATTGTAATTGTATAAGCAAACGGATAACCAATTAATAAACATATTACTGTCGTAATAACTGCGATTTTAACAGTTTCCCATAACGTTCCTAAGTACAATGGGTCAAACACACGGGATATATTCTCCAGCGTAAATTGCATTTCTACTGTCCCGTAAGCTCCGCGCTGCATGAAGGCGAATCCTAATACGAATATGAGCGGGATTAGGAAGAAAATTAACAGCCACGCGACTGTAGGTAGTGCGAGTAATTTCCCTTTTTTCAATTTAAGGTCACCTCGTCCTCTTGCTCCCAGCCTACATATACATTATCTCCAATGCTCCACTGCGCTGCCTCTTCAGCAGTTTGATATGCCATTAGTAATTCTGATGTTTTCTCATCACGTACATAAAGCTTCTCCATATTTCCGACAAACTCAATATCTTCAATATGTCCAAGATGGTATTCTTTTAAAATTGGTTCTTCAACCGAACGTACTTTTACATTTTCAGGGCGAATTGCTACATAGCCTTCCCCGTTTTTCACAATATTATTTTCACCGATGAATGTCGCAACGAACAATGTTTTTGGCTTATTATAAATTTCTTTCGGTGTTCCGATTTGTTCGATATGTCCTTTATTCATAACGACGATACGATCGCTCATGCTCATTGCTTCTTCTTGATCGTGCGTTACGTATATGAACGTAATTCCTAAATTACGTTGTAAGTTTTTCAATTCACGTTGCAAGTCTTTTCGTAACTTAAAGTCAAGCGCTCCAAGTGGCTCATCTAATAGTAATACACGCGGATTATTTACAATCGCTCTTGCAATTGCAACACGCTGCTGTTGTCCACCAGAAAGCTTCGCAGGTTTACGATTACGGAACTCAAGTAACTGCGTTAAACGCATTGCCTCTTCAGCACGCTCTTTCTGCTCTGCTGCTGATACTTTCTGCATTTTCATACCAAAACAAATATTCTTCTCTACTGTCATATGTGGGAATAGTGCGTAATGTTGGAACACTAGGTTCATATGACGTTTATATGGCGGCAAATCGTTAATTCTTTCATCATCTAATAAAAGATTCCCTTTAGTTGGAGTTTCAAATCCTGCGATCATACGAAGTAAAGTCGTTTTCCCGCAGCCACTCGGCCCTAAAATTGTTAAAAACTCTCCCTCTTTAATATCTAAAGAAAGAGGTGGGATAATCACTTGATTTCCAAAATGTTTTTCAACTGCTTCAACTTTAATAATCTTTTTCATTTTCCCGTCCTATCTACCTTAAATTTTAAATTTTTATATTCATGAATAAATATTTATGTTCTATAGACTATTTTTTGTTTCGATCCAAACAAAAATGGTTATTTAGCAAGCGTTCGTTTCTATTCTTTATGTAGTATGTTTGATTCATTTTCGCATGATACATAACGTCGAACAGAAAAACCCCTTCCATTGCGAAGGGGCTTTTATCATACGGCTACGCCTACTGATAAACACCATCATCATTTTAACAACTTTCGTATGAATTTTAAAGCACTTTTTGTAGAAGAGTAACGAATTTTCATGTCGAATGCTGTAGATTGGGCTAAAATGCTTTTATAATGTGAAAAAGTCCGAAAACTTTCTTTCCCATGATAACCCCCTAATCCACTACTTCCAACACCCCCAAAAGGTAAATATGGCGTGGCAAGATGATAGACAACATCATTAATACAGCCTCCACCATATGAAATATTACTCGTCACTTTCTTTTGTACTTCTTTATCTTCAGAAAATACATATAACGCTAACGGCTTCGGATGTTGCTGGATTGTGCCAATTACATCTTCTATATTGTCGTACTCTATGATTGGTAAAATCGGACCAAAAATTTCATCTTCCATAACAGCATCTTGCCATGTAATATCCGCTAGCACTGTCGGTTCAATATGTAATGTATCTTTCTCATAGTTTCCACCAATTACGACTTGACCATCTTGTAAAAATCCACATAATCGTTCAAAATGACGCTCACTTACAATACGCACATAATTTTCATTTTTCAAAGGTTCTTTACTATACTGCTCTGTAATTTCATGTCGCAGTGCCTCAATTAGCTTTTCTTTCACGGAAGAATGCACGTACATATAATCAGGCGCTACACACGTCTGCCCTGCATTTAAAAACTTACCCCAAACAATTCTTCTTGCTGTCATCTCTATCTTTGCATCTTTATGTACAATACAAGGACTTTTCCCGCCAAGTTCTAAAGTGAGCGGCGTCAACTGTTTCGCTGCTGCTTCCATTACAACTTTTCCAACGCTAACACTACCAGTAAAGAAAATATAATCAAACGGTTCCTTCAGCAAAGATGTACTCTCTTCAACGCCACCTTCTACTACCGCTACAAGCTCTTCTGGAAATAATTCATCTAGCATTCTCTTAAGCACTTTTGAAACGCTTGGCGTTAACTCTGACGGCTTTAAAACGATTGTATTTCCAGCTGCCAATGCTCCTACAAGTGGTGCAATTGCTAATTGAAAAGGATAGTTCCACGGTGCAATAATAAGCGTCACACCATACGGTTCTGGCACTACTTTTCCTTTTGATCCAAAATGAGTCAGTGCTGTTCGAACTCGCTTCGGTTTACTCCACGATGACATATGTTTCAATTGAAAGGAAATTTCTTTTAATACATATCCAACTTCCGTTGTAAACGACTCGTGAACTGACTTATTTAAATCTAATTTCAATGCCTGAAATATTTCTTCTTCAAAATGCTGAATGCCTTCATAAAGCTTCTTCAAATTATTCTTTCTCATTTCGATGCTTCTCGTATGACCTTTTAAAAAATATTCCTTTTGCCTACTTACAATAGAGGAAATACTCATTCACTCACCTTCTCCCACTATTTTTATCCAATTCTTTCATTATTTATATAGACTTCATATATAACAAATTTCTATTCTTAAAGTTACATTATATATGACTTTTTCAGCTATATAAAATTCATTGCTCACAAAAAAACTACCGAAAGAAAATCTCTCGGTAGTTTCACAGTATTAACGATATAAACGAACAGCACCTGCAGAATTATCATCAGCTTGTCCTACTACTTCAAACTTCAGACCAAGCTTCGGTAAAATACGTCCTGCATCTGGAATCTGTTGATTAATATACGTTTTAGAATCATCAAACTTCGGTACACCCGCTAAACCATCATACGTATACGTTCCACGCGTTGGAGATACAACTTTCCAAGCTGGCGTTTTATCGAATGAGAACGCCGCATCAGCGATTTGGAATCGTGTACTACTTTCCACTGTCGGTTTACCATTTAAAGTTCCTACAATTGCTTCTGGATGAGAATCAACTACACCTAGGAATCCGTGTCCTGGATGTACACCTACCCAGTTATCTGTGTAAGCTGAATCTGCATACCATACGACCATACCACTGTTATACTCTGGACCACGAGCAAATTTTAACGCGTTATCTGAACCAGCATAGTTTCTCCACTCAACATAATAGTTATGGCTCTTCTTCTCTGTTCCGTTAGAAACAGCAAAACCATCTAATTTGAATTGTGATGTACCTTCTGCATCATCAGAGAATACTACGTTACCATCTACTGTTAATGAAGCATTATCAAGTAGGAAACCATTTAATGCTAAACCACCATCAGTAATGTAATCAAATGTTAATTTTACTTTCTTACCTTTGAATTGGCTTAAATCATATGATTTGTCAATCCATTTGCCATTTGTCGAATCTGCATTTCCACTATTAGCTTTCTCACCAAGTCTTTCAATTAACGTTTGTTGACCATCTTCTGTTACAGCGTGTACTTCAAGGAAGTCATACTCTGCTTCAATTTCATATAATGATTTGAAGTCAAATTGTGCAGTCGTTGCATTTGTTAAATCGAACAGCGGTGTTTCCATCTTCGTATGAAGATCATCACCTTTTGTGCTGTAGTAATACTGTTTTCCGAATGCCGGCTCAATTGTTTTTATATCTTTATCTGGTAAGTTAACACGAATCATACCCGGACGGTTAGATTTCGTAACACTTTGGTCTAAATATGTTGCTAGGCCGATACCTTTATTTAATTTCTCATAATCTACTTCTACGATATTTGCCCAATTACCACCGATTGTTTTTTGGAAAAACTCTTTATTTTGTGGTGAGAAACTTGTTGGCGTCGTTCCAGCAATTTTACCTGCCCAGCTTCCGCCACTCATAATAGACCAAGCTTGAACTGGTTCACCATCTCCGCTATATTGTGTATCATACTCATCTGGTAAACCTAAATCATGACCATATTCATGTGCGAATACACCAACAGCCCCATCTTCTGGTTCAATTGTGTAGTCGAACGCTGCCATCTTTCCACCCCAATATGGAACTTTCGCTTGTGTACCTTCAATTGCAAATGGTTTTGGTCCAACTGTCCAGCGATGTGACCAAATTGCATCATCACCTAACTTACCACCACCTGCTTCTTGTCCAACACCTGCATGAATAATCATTAAGTGATCAATTAAACCGTCTGGTTGATTTTTATTTCCATCACCATTTACATCATATTGATCAAATTGATCAAACTCTGATAGATCAAGACCGCTATCTACAGCTGCTTTTAATGCATCTTTTACTAAATCACGTGGTCCTTTTGGTCCTTTATTATCATGACCACCGCTAGCAGCATCCGCACCGTAATCAGCAGCTTTACCAGGAACTGTTAACCATTTTGTAACTGTTCCATCTACAGTGTAACTACCACCAGATTGCTCTTCATAATATTGTTTAAATGTTTCAATTTTACTTCCATCATCTAACGTGAATGGCTCGTCACCGAATAACATTTTTTCATAGTGTTCTTTATTAAAGTCTTCCGAATACATATAGCCAGGCTCTTTATCAATATTGTTATGTTTAAAGTCAGCGTACTCTACAAGTAAAACGAGTACTTTATCTTTACGCACATCACCGTTATACGCTTTTTGCTTTGCTGGAGATGTTGGTACTTTACCATTTAATCCGCCTTTAACTGGTCCTGTCGCTGCAGGTGTTCCTGTTGCAGGGTTATCTAATTTTTCTTTCGTGTCTGCTTTCGCATCTTTCACTTTCTTTAAAAAGTCAGATGCTTCTTTCGTAAGTTGATCCCCATTCGGTACTTCTTTCCCAGGATTTTCACCCTTTTTGTTCTCTACATACTTTTCGACAGCTTTCTTTGTTTCTTTCTCTGAAGCTGACGAATCAATTACCCCACGTTTTTTTAGCGCATCTGCTAAACGTTCTTCCGGAATTAAGTGATCATCAACTGGGCTCGTAGCTGTTTTATTCGCAGGCGTTTCAGCATATGCAGATTGAGTGCCAGCTCCGAATGAAAGGCCTAATACAGCTGTTAAAGCGATTGATGACAAAACTTTGAACGGTTTCTTGTTCATCCCATATTTCCTCCCCTAATAAATAATATGTATTACAAATTGAATTTTATTAAAAATTCAATATTTTTTCAATATTTAGTCATATTATGTAATATTTTTAATATATTTGTAAAAATTTCATAGTTAGCATACGAATATATCACAATTCAACAATGTTTTCTGAAAATATTGAAAGTTTTTATCGAACAATTTATAATTTCCATAGAGGGAGTTTAATGGGGATTTTATCTTTGTTTCATCTACACAATATTTGATAATTCACTATATAAAACACAAAATCCGATTGCATTATCATGTATTCTGTAGCAGCAATTATGACCGATAATTAGGGAGGAATTACATTTGTACAAAGATAAGACAGACGCACTGGATCAAGAATGGATTGATTTAATACTTGAAGCTCTAGATGCTGGTATCGCCATGCAAGACATCGAGCAATTTTTCCAACGTATGAAGCCATCCAGTCAGGCTCAATAGGTTTGTTTTTTTTAACGAAGTTTATGTTATAATAATGACATCATAAGACAACTACATATTGATAGAAAGGTGCGCAAATATGATTGGAGAACGTATAAAACGCCTTCGTTTACAAAAAGGTATTTCATTAACTGAACTTGCCGAAAAAGCTGGCGTTGCTAAATCTTACATTAGTTCTATAGAACGAAATTTACAAAAAAACCCTTCCATTCAGTTTCTTGAAAAGATCGCAGCAGTTCTACAAATTCCAGTTGATACTTTACTTCATGATGAAACAACAAAGGAAACTAACCTAGACTCCGAATGGACACAACTCGTTAAAGATGCAATGAACTCTGGTGTCTCCAAAGAACAATTTCGTGAATTTCTTGAATTTACAAAGTGGAAGCAAAATCAAAAATAATAATAGAAAGAAGTGCTTACAACCAGCACTTCTTTTTCTTTATAAAAAAAAGCGGGGGATACCCGCCTTTTTTATTATCTTTCTTCCCCAGCTTCTTGGTTAGCATTGAATGTCCATTCTAAATTCAATGTATCACCTTGGAAGATATTTTGGTCTTTTCCATCATCTACAAATTCAAATTGTACCCATAGATAATCCTCTGTACCAGCTTCTAATCCACCTTTTTCTCCCCACTCAGGAGCGAAGATATCTTTAGCTAAAAGATCTGGATCAGCTTTTTGTAAGTCTGCTAAAGTTGTTTCGTATACAGGCTCACTTTGTTTGTCCCAGTTCCAAAGGAATTTTACTTTAACGTGCTTACCAAAGTCTTCACCTGCATTATCACCTTTTGCATCTTTAACAGTATACTTTGTTGCTAATTTAACGTCTTTAATAGTTAACGAACCGCTGTTTTGTAATAAGAACTCTTTCTTAACAGAATCCCCTGGTTTTAAATCTTTAATATCTACAAGCGTCTTAGGGTTTAATGTAAGGTCTAACGTCCCAGCTGCAAATGTATTGTTTGATACTTCTTTATCACTAAAGAATGCAAATGTTCCTCCACCAATTAAAGCTAACCCCAATGCTGCTGATGCAACTCCCATACCTAATTTCTTTTTCAGACTCACAATCAATTCCCCCTAGCTTTTTTTATATTTTTATCACTTATTTTTCAATAAGAGATGTAAAGAAAACTATATTAGCTTAGCCAATATGTGTTCTTTTTTAAAAACCTTATGTTCATTATAACGAACAAACCTTTATAAACACAACACATATTTATTAATATTTTCAGTTATTTTTATTTCTCAATATTATTTAGACTTTTCAGAAAAAATAATGATAATTTATAACTTTTTTCACACTCAAATCATTTAATACTATAAGAAAAAAGAAAAACAAAGAGGTGAGGGCTAACGTTCCCTCACACTCGTATAAATATTACTAGTCTTGCTTATTCGTTCGCTCTCTCTTACACCACATTCTTATTTTCTGGCTGTTTCACTAAAGCAGTTACTCCGCTTTCTTCTGCTCTTCTAGCTTTTTCTGTTCTTCCAATTTCTTTTGCTCTTCTACTTTTTTCTGTTCTTCCAATTTCTTTTGCTCTTCTACTTTTTTCTGTTCTTCCACTTTCTTTTTCTCTTCTACTTTCTTCTGTTCTTCTACTTTCTTTTGTTCCTCTACTTTCTTTTGTTCTTCTACTTTCTTTTGTTCTTCTATTTTCTTTTGTTCTTCTATTTTCTTTTGTTCTTCTATTTTCTTTTGTTCTTCGGCTTTCTTTTGTCCTTCCGCTTCAATTGCAACGTTTAATTGTTGCTGAAGAGCCTGGATTTGCTCATCAATAGCTTTCAAGCTAATTTCTTTCTCAATATAGTCACGCTTCTCTTTGATACTGCGGAAGCCTTCATTTACATATATGGACACTTGCTGCATCGACTCATCTTTATTTACCTTTAATTCTTCTTGTATTTGATTGTAAGGAGCTTCTATTTCAGTATATACATTTTGCAGGGCTTCCTTCTCAGCAACAATTTTCTCACGCCCTTGTTGCCATACAGAAATCGCCTGTTTTATTTCTTCAATAGAAGTTGCTTTCGATTTCCCCTTCATCGTTCCATACTCACGCTCAATAAACTGTTTATGTTTTTCAGATTGCTCTTTTAACGTATTAACTGTTTTCGGAAATATAATTGCTGTAGAAAGCGTCGCTTCTACTTTCGTTTCATGAATGAACGCCGCTTCTGTATGCGTCATAATTTGAGATCCTAAATAAAACGTAATAGAACACATACACGGCAATATAAGCATCTTTTTAAAATTACGCGGTCTTTTCAGCATCTTAATCTCTCCCATCGAACGTTACGTTCTTTATACAGAACATTACCTATATTATAGTAAAGAACTATTAAAATTGATAGACAAATACTAGAAAAATAGAAAAAGGGCTATCCATGTGATAGCCCTTTTTATTATTATCTTTCTTCACCTGCTGTTTGTTGTGCATCAAACGTCCAATTTAATTGTAACTTATCACCTTGGAATTGATTTTGATCTTTTCCATTATCAACGAACTCAAATTTCACTTTGAATTTATCGGATTTACCTGCTGAAATACCTTTTTCATCCCAGAACCAAGCCGATAAATCATTATCTACAGCTGTAAGTGTGTCACCTTTTAATTTATCTAAAGTAGTTTGTTTCACAATTGTCTCATGTTTATCTACATTTTTTAAGAATGTTACTTTAATATGTTTACCAAAATCATCTTTATTATCTTTCTTTACATCTTCTACATTATAATCTGTTTTCAGTAGAACCTTTTTAATATTTAAAGAGCCTTTATTTTCTAGTTTAAATTCTTTTTCAATTGTATCCCCAGGTTTTAAATTCGATACGTTAACAACCGTTGATGGATTTAATGCTAAATCCAGTGTTCCAGCCGCAAATGTATTGTTTGACACTTCTTTATCACTGAAAAATGCAAATGTTCCTCCACCAACTAAAGCTGCTCCTAATACCGCTGATGTAATACCCATTCCTAATTTTTTCTTTAAAGTCATGTCCATATCCCCTTAATATATATTTGTTAACTTCCTAAACGGAAAGTATAACCAAACGAACTAGACGGATTGTTCTACTTTTTTATCTTTCTTTTCTCCGTCAATGCTACGAATAGCACCAAAAATAGAAATCGCGGAATAACCAAGTAAAAAGACTCCTGGAATAATAAGAAGTAATGCTGCTCCCGCTTTTGAATTCGCATAATTCAGTAAATAACCAACATACGGAACTGTAATATCTGCATACTTTCCAACTACATTTTCTGCAAGTACTGGCTCTAAATCTGGTCCGTTGTTGTTATCCCCTTTTGTTTCATACATTACTTTTCCATTTGTATCTTTCACACCGATAATACGGTGAGTGATAATTTTTTGATCTTTCTCTTTAAAGGTAATAACATCACCTTTTTGATATTTAGAACCATCTTTTTTTGGTTCTATTGCAATGATTGATCCTGTTAAAAACGTCGGCTCCATTGATCCTGAAAGAACGCTCTTAAATTGATATCCCATCACTGTCGGATCACCACCGCTTGCTTTTGAAGAAATAACTACAAAAGCTAAAAAAACCATCAATGCAAATAAAACAAATGAGATCGCGTTGCTAATTATCTTCCATATTAATTTCATCGTCTCTCTCCCTCTCCGTTGTTTTATATTATTTGAAGTATGCAATATCCACTTTGTTCTTTAACAAGAACACAAGTAAATGATATAACGAACTTTAAGTTATTGCAATAAGAAAATTTACAATTATTAGTTATTTTAAGTATAGAAAAAAGACTGTGCCAAAATTTTACACAGTCTTTTTATTAGTAATTTATTTACCTTCTGATTTCATTCCTTTTGTATTTCGGCGCAACACTACATATAAAATTGCTCCAAATAATACAATCGCACCTATCCCAACACTTATTACTTTCACATTTGAGTCTTTTACTTCAGGCATAGTTGTATCTTTTTTAGGCATCGTAAAAGTGACATCTTCTGTTGAAAGAACATTTACCGTCGCAATTGTTTGATTATTTTTCGTAATATCAACTGCACCAACTACCTCACCACGATGTATTCCTTTATGATATAAAGATTCTTTATCTAATGAAGCCGCCCGGAAAATAGTTTTCACATTTTTCCCTTCATCTTTCTTAAGCATAAGCTCCGCACTTTGTTCCAACTCAGAATTAACATTTTTATTTAAATATGTTGTTTTTTGATGCCAATTATGTTTATCAAGCACCATTTGCTTCGTAAATTGACCGAAAGAATATTCCGCCATCTGCTTCAAATCTTCATAAATTTCAGGTCTTTGAGAAGCCATTACTACGCTTATAATACGATTTCCATCTTTCTCATTTAATAAAACAAGTGTATTACGTGCTTCATTCGTAAACCCTGTCTTACCGCCAATGCTATATGGATTTTCAAAAAAATTAGATTTATTAAAAATAGACACCGTCTGCCTAGACGTCGTAACTGTCGTTCTTTTCGTATTCATCGCTTGTAAAATTTCAGGATACTTTTGCACACCCTTCGTAATCATAGCCATATCATACGGCGTCGTATAATGGTTCGGATCATGCAATCCATTCGGTGTTACAAAGTGGCTATCTTTCGCCCCCAATTGCTTCGCTTTCTCATTCATCATATTAGCGAAATTCTCAACACTCCCGCCAATCCGCTCCGCAATCGCATACGACACATCATTCGCACTCAGCACCATTAAAATCATAAGCGCAGTATTTCTATTAATTGTCTCTCCAGGTTGAAACTCAATTTGATAATTACTCTTCTCTTGATCTAATGCTAATTGTGAAAATGTAAATTGATCCTCTGGCTTTGTATGCTCCATGAGTAAAATCGCTGTTAACACCTTCGTCGTACTAGCAGGAAATGCGCGGTGATATGCGTTTTTGTCATACAAAACATCTCCTGTTTTTGCATCAATTGTCGTTGCAAACTGACTAAAAACATTCGGTCCTTCCGCAGGTGGTGGTGCAACTTGTTCTGGATTTACTCCAATATTCGTCTCAGCACGCAATGTCATAGGTGTCAAAAAAAACGAACAAATAACTGTAATAAAAACCAAAATTTTCTTAAAATTTACCATATGACTCTCCCTTTTCCATTTACTCCTTAACAAAATAATAAATCTACCAATCATATGTAATTTGTATTATATTGGAAGAATTTTCACTATTTTTTACTATATCATACTTTTACGATAAAGAACATAAATATACAATAAAAATAAGAAGGAATTACTCTTTCTTATCCTTCTCATCAATCAACGAATCTATTAACTTTTGACTAGCTTCCTCGGGCGTAATCTCATCTGTTATTCCCATAAACGACCAACCTTTAGAATCAACCCACTCAACAAACTCTTGTAAAAATTCATCATGTGTAACATCCACATCAAGAATCGATCCATTAATCGAAATCGTTCTATTTTTAGACACGCGCATCTTGAACGTTTTTCTTACCATTACAACTTTTCTCCCTCTACTTCTGAATATTTATAAAGTGAAACTTTCATCAACCCTCACCAATCGGACTTTTACGGCCATCCAGACTCCAACCTAACTTCTTTACTTTTGCTGAATTTCGAGGTAAGGGATCTTACTGCCTGCAAATAGCGAGATAAAATAATCATGTATCTCTGTTATACATGATTTTCAGTAAATTGTAAAAAGGATATATTGGCCAATTGGCATATTGAAACTGAAAATCTATCATTCTGCAAAAATATCAAATGATATGTAATTGATCATAAATGACTAAATAGATTCACATAAAAATAAAATAACTTACATTTTACCACACCAAATACAAATGACTTTCTTACAATGGAATGGAGTATACTAGAAGAAAACTTAAAATGAGGAGGAACCTCATGACGCGTTGTACGTATTGTAAAACGAAGTGGACAATAAAAGATGTATGGGCAATACTCGTGACATTTGAAAAGGATTGTCCGTATTGTTTTATGAGACAATATCTATCAAAGAAAACGGTGAACGCTATGCCAGAACTTATAAGCTTACCTTTACATTTCTTACTCCCTTTTCTTGTTGATTTGAGTGCTGAAGGTCCTTTGGATTGGTATCGTAAATAATATAACCACTACATCCAAAGACTACTTTCTACTAAATTCGCTTCTCATCATTATTCCTTCATACATTACTAGCATAATCGCTTATACTTTCCCTTTTGAAGATTCTCTAACTCAGCAGGAAGAGCGTCCCCTGAACAAGGTTTATCAATTATGACTTTAATAAACGATGATATATGCATACTGTTAAGCATAAAAAATTAGCATTAAGTTCCACTCAAATATTAATTGAAACCCAACACTCCATTTAATCTGTAATCTAGAATACAAGCAGTGTTTTTTATTATGCATTTTTGCATACAGTATTATTTTCTCTTGTAAATAGATAATAATGTTATATAATAAAACCAACATTTTACCAATAAAAGGTAATAATAAGTAGTGGAATAAGTAAATAACCAAAGCGTATTAACAGATTTGTTCTATGTAAATCATGATACATATATAGAATCAAAACTATGAAATTTTATCTTGTGATTAGATTACTACAAGATGAAAGATTCATAGCGAATACACTTAAGGAAAAAACGTTCCATTAGATTAATATGATATCTATCGAACGAATTGAGAATATACTTAGGGGGAATTTCAAGTGAAAACATTTGGTAAAGTATTATTAACAGGAGCTTTAGCTTTAGGCGGTTTAACAGCTATGAACATTGATACACCAAAGGCACATGCTGACGGAGCAAGCGAGTTCTGTCGTTATATTTGTGGTCCTAGCGAAACGTTGAATGGCTTCACAATTCAATTACACGCTACAGAGTACAGCTACGGCCAAAATATGATTGCAAAAATCACAAATGATAGAGCTGAAGATGTGCGCTATCGTGTAACTATTGAAAAGAAATGGGCAAGTGGCTGGGGTTACTATGAAACTGACTTCAATTTTGGCTCCGAATTACCAGCTGGAACAAACGAAGAATTTTACAATACAACTGGTTTTGGGGGACAACTTCCAGAAAACGGGGAATATCGTTACAAAGTTAAAATTACAAATGCTGACGGTTCTGTAGATACAATTTATACAGCTTCAATGACACTTACAGGAAGATAGCTCATGAACGAGCTCCATTATTTATACTTGTATTTTTGATGATATCATTGATAATTGCGGTGATATTATTATTATTGAAATAAGCTCTTCTGGGCTTATTTTTTATATACAAATTGGAATAATAATATTCAGAAAATTACATCTTTACACTATTGAAGTTTGTTGCTATTATAAGAATACGTCAAATGTTACAATATTCAACAAATTATATAAATCCTCCGATTACACGAATGAAAACACATTGCTGATCGTAATATTTATAGTTGGGATCCCGTAGCTCAGCAGGGAGAGCGCCACCTTGACAGGGTGGAGGTCGTGAGTTCGAGCCTCTCCGGGGTCATATGAAAAAGAGACACCATATCAACCTTCTACGTGATATGGCGTCTCTTTTTTATCTCATTCAATTACTTCCCACCAAACATCTTCTCCAAAGACTTCGCATTTGCAAACAATACTTCTTTCAAGTTATCGTCAGCAACGATTTTATAGTCGCCATCTTTGTCTTTCTTTAAGTTCAATGTAACTTCGCGAGTTGCCATTGCTGCATCTTTATCCGTTAAGTTTTTGATGATAGTTGAGGTCATTGTTTTTTCGATTGCTTTTTCAGATTGTTCTTTGTCTTCACTAAATGCGCTAGCGAAGGCCATTGGCACAACTTCTCCCACTGCTTTTGTTACAGCAACGGATAGATCAGCAGATGTAATTTTCACTTTCACTTCTGCTTTGTCATCCTTTTTCGATACTTCTTCTAGCTTTTCAAATTTAAAGTTCTTTGTAATTGCACTTAGCATTGCTTTTGCCTCAGCATCATCTGTTTTTTCATTTAGTTTATTAAATTCCTTGTCACTCTCAACAAATGTACGAGCTTTTTCTACATCACCTTTTTGTATCGCTGTTAAAAATTCTTCTGTAGTATCTTTCGGATTTGCACACCCTGCTAAAACACCTGCTGTTAATCCTACTACCATCATTAATAGCAATAATCTCTTTATCTTTTGCACACTCATTCTCCTCTTATCTTTTCTAGTAAGTCAGCATCATACAATATTATGAAACTTACATTACAAACATTTTTTAGTATAGCATTTATATGATTCGTTTCCTATTAACTCCCAAAAGATAAAGGACCTTGCAGCATTCCTACAAGGTCCCTCTTCTATCAATCTATATCCGTAGCACAAATGAACCACATTTTCTGCTCCCTACTACCCGCCACCATCCACATACTCCAATCAAAAATCATAAGCAATAACCAAAGTGATATATTAATATCAGTAAATAATAAATATAAAATGTAATCTCTCTTTTGTATTGCTCCTCTATTCATCAAAATGTAAGCGGCACCGATAGGAGGAAAAAGACAAATATTTTTCTTAACGACCACGGATACAAAGTTACTGTCTGCATATGAATCTCCTTTTCATCATAATACTTGCTTCAACATCGGTCTCACTACCCTATATTCATCACTATAAGCTTCCTTTATGATTAAAGGCGGGTAATCACTTTTTTCTTCCTCAATCATTATGAATACTTCTGTTTTCTCTTGTAATGTATTAGATTCACTATTTTTAGTAGGTTTTCTACTTGTTTTAATTTTCTTTGTTACTTCGCCAAGTTTTTGCCCAACTTCTTCTACTTTGGCAGGTTCATTCGTAACATAGTATTCTTGTTCGTCCCATACTAATATAGGTGGCACTTGTTCTCTTTTGTTACATATTATATAAGTAGTACTAGCTATAAGTAGTATACAAGTTAATAAATAGAAGATAGTTTTTTTATTCATATACTACACTCCTTATCTATCATTTCATTGGATTATATAATATAAGTCATTTATAGTAAATGGATTTAGTGGTAATTTTTAGGTTGAACAATAAAGAAAAACCTTACCGAAGTAAGGTTCCGTTTTACATTCTATAGCGACTGATTAATTACTACGATCATTACAATAATCGCTATAAGCATAACAACTAAACAGCCGATTAATTTATAAAATCCTCGCTTCGTTAACGTCCCGCCTTGAACGTCTTTACGAATAAATAAGAATACGGCTAAAAATAATACAAGCCCAATGCCAAAAGCATACATCATTTGCATATGTTAATCTTCCTTTCTCTCTTCCATCTTAATATCTTTTTGCCAAAACAACAAATGAGATAAAGACGGTACTCATTGTAAGTGCCATAAGTATATTCAATAATTCAGTAGCTGATAGTGTAAGTATTTTTAAGTTTAAGCCGATAGAGAAAAGAAGATAATATGCCGTTAATGCAAAAAAGGTTACAAACATTCCTTTATAACGAATAAGTTTCATTCGCTCATCTTTTTCTTTAAATTGTGGGTGCAAGTAACTAAGGCAGAAACACATAATCATCATTGCAAGTAACGTATAAGTAGGACTTGGCGGTGCAGAATGCGTCATTATACCTGTTAATATCATAAATCCACTCATAAATAGAAAAATAATTCCCATAATCACAAAGTACTTTTGTGAATAATTCATCCCTATTCCCCCTCTTCTTTTCCTTCATAAATAAATACATGTTCTATTGTTGTCTGAAATGTTTTCGCTATTTCAAATGCTAGCGGAAGTGATGGATCGTATTTCCCTTTTTCAATTGAGATAATGGTTTGTCTGGAAACTCCAAGTTTCTCAGCCAACTTTTCTTGAGATAGTCCAAATTTTTTCCGGTATTCGACCATTTTATTTTCCAAGGAAATTTCTCCCTCCTTCCATATACCGAGTATATATGTAAAGGAAACTTTACGTCAAGTTCCCTTTACATATATTTTGATTATTATTCACGCTATTTATATAGAAGAAACTTTTTTCAATTTCAGCACGTCTATTTTGAAGCGAAACACGGAACACTGTAAATAGCTGTTACTATATCTCCTCACTTCTTTTTTTAAAATTTAATATCTCCATATTTGTTTTATCCTTTTAAAATATTTCATTTATTTCTTTATTTCACGAAATGCGTTATTTGTTTTACGGTGTTTTTCGTCATATTTATAGAAACTAACTGTTTATGAAGCATTTTTTATGTTTAGCAACTTTTTTTGTAGAAATCCTTCACTTTCCTTTCAATATTTAACACTATCTAAATAAAGTTTACGATAAATTCATAATTTTTTATTTTTTATACTATATTCCGTTATATTGTTGTATAATATCTATGAAAGCGCTTATTATTTCAATATACATAATTCAAACTATTTTTATCGAAACATTCTAACTATTATACCTATATTTAAATGCAACAATTATAGCTATTAGTATAGGCATACCAAATATATCCACCCCATTTTTCTGTAAAATTACTTTATAACATGAAAGATTAACTTGGGTGATAAGTTATTGTGAATGTTTTTTTACAAAACAGATAAGTAATAGTGTTTGGTATTATGTAAATTATTGTAATAACATAAGAGTAAAGAAAACATTTACATTGATTACTGATTCATTACTTATTGAAAAAGAGCAAAATGCACCTTTGTATGGAAAAGGATTATATGCATTGGGAGGTTTAAACAAATGACGAGGAAGAATACAACGACAAACCCTTGGGCCAAGTTCCATGGTCCGAACCTTGGTTATGTTATTGAGCAGTATGATCTTTACGTAACTGGAGCAGGTTCTGTTGATCCGGAATTACAAGAGCTTTTTGAAATTTTTGGAGCTCCTTCGTTTCAAGATGATGTCGTAACAGGGGACAACACAGCAACACATTTTTCTCCTCAAAACACAGGTAACATTGAAAAAATTCTTAAAGTCGTTCAACTTGTTGAGCAGATTCGTTCTTTCGGGCACACGTTGGCTCACATCAACCCGATGGAAGATGCTGCAAATGGACAATCTCTTCTTGAGAAAGCAATGAACGAACTGAGCGATGCTGACTTGAAAGCGATTCCAGCGAAAACAGTATGGCCAGATGCACCAGAAGGTATTCACACTGCACTTGATGTAATTCATAGATTAAAAGACGTTTATACAAAATCTTTAGCTTATGAATTTTCTCATATACAAGATAGTGAAGAACGCGCGTGGTTGCATCAAATGGTGGAATCAAATTCATTGCGTCAACCACTATCAAATAAAAAACGAACTGCTCTTTTAAAACGTTTAACAGCTGTTGAAGGTTTCGAGCAATTCTTGCATAAAACATTCGTTGGGCAAAAACGTTTCTCTATCGAGGGCGTTGATATGCTTGTACCTGTTTTAGATGAAATTGTTCTAGAAGGTGCTAAAAACGGCGTAGAGGATGTCATGATTGGTATGGCTCACCGCGGTCGTCTAAGCGTACTTGCTCACGTATTAGAAAAACCATATAGTCACATGTTTGCTGAGTTCAAACATGCAAAAATAGAAGGCGCAGTAGCCAATTCTGGCTGGACTGGCGACGTGAAATACCACCTAGGTAGAGAACAAGTCGTTAGTAACGAAGAAGTTAGCACTCGCGTTACATTAGCAAATAACCCGAGTCATCTTGAGTTTGTGAATCCTGTAGTAGAAGGTTTCGCACGTGCTGCTCAAGAGAATCGTAAAAAATCTGGTCTTCCAGATCAAGATACTTCAAAATCATTCGTAATTTTAGTTCATGGTGATGCTGCATTCCCTGGTCAAGGTATTGTATCTGAGACACTCAACTTAAGCAGATTGAACGCGTATCAAACAGGCGGAACGATTCATGTTATCGCAAACAATGCAGTTGGTTTTACGACTGATAGCTATGATTCTCGTTCTACGAAATATTCAAGTGACCTTGCAAAAGGTTTCGATATTCCGATTGTTCACGTGAACGCTGATGATCCGGAAGCTTGTCTTGCAGCTGCTAACCTTGCGATTCAATATCGCATGTTGTTCAAAAAAGATTTCTTAATCGATTTAATTGGTTACCGCCGCTACGGTCATAACGAAATGGATGATCCAGCAGTTACGCAACCACAAGTGTACAAAAAAATTAAAAACCATCCAACTGTAAGAGCAATTTATGCAGATCAATTACAAGCTGCTGGTGTTCTAAATGCAGATGAGGTTGAAACAATTACACAGTTTACACAAGAGCAATTAAAATCCGACTATGCACAAGTACCACCAGCTGATACGAGTGATGCAACAATTCACGTTAAAGTACCAGATGTTGTTGCAAAAGGTATTCAGTCAATTGATACTGGTGTTGAGATTGACTCACTTCGTGCAATTAATGAAGGTCTACTATCTTGGCCAGAAGGCTTTAACGTATATCCGAAAGTGAAGAAAATTCTTGAGCGCCGTAAAGATGCTCTTGAAGAGAACGGTAAAATTGAATGGGCACTTGCTGAATCATTAGCATTCGCTTCTATTTTACAAGAAGGTACGCCAATTCGTTTAACTGGTCAAGATTCACAGCGTGGTACATTCGCACACCGTCATATCGTATTACACGATACTGATACAAATGAAACATATTCACCGTTACATCGCTTACCAAACATTAATGCTTCGTTCTCTGTTCATAACAGTCCGTTATCAGAGGCTGCTGTTGTTGGTTACGAATATGGTTATAACGTATTCGCTCCAGAAACTCTTGTTATGTGGGAAGCGCAATATGGTGACTTCTCAAATACTGCGCAAGCATTATTTGATCAATATGTTTCAGCTGGAAGAGCAAAATGGGGTCAAAAATCTGGTTTAGTTCTTCTATTACCACACGGTTATGAAGGTCAAGGACCAGAGCACTCTAGTGCACGTCCAGAGCGTTTCTTACAGTTAGCTGCTGAGAATAACTGGACAGTTGCAAACTTAACGAGCGCGGCTCAATACTTCCATATCCTGCGTCGTCAAGCATCTATCTTAGGAACAGAAGCTGTTCGACCATTAGTATTGATGACGCCGAAGAGTTTATTACGTCACCCACTTACGCTTTCAACTGCTAGTCAGTTAAGCGAAGGACGTTTCCAACCTGCTTTAGAACAAGAAAACCTTGGCATGAAACCAAATAAAGTAAAACGTCTTGTTTTAAGCACAGGTAAAATGGCAATTGACTTAGCAGCAGAAATCGAGTCTGGTAAACATGAGTACAACTTAGACGAAGTTCATGTCGTTCGTATTGAGCAATTGTACCCATTCCCTGCTGAGAAAGTTCAATCTATTATTAAACGCTTTAAAAACTTAGAAGAAATCATTTGGGTTCAAGAAGAACCTCGTAATATGGGCGCATGGCATTACATGGCTCCAATTCTGTTCGAACTTGCTGGAGATAAAGTGAAAACAGGTTACATTGGACGTCCTGATCGCTCTAGTCCATCTGGCGGCGATCCATTCGCTCACAAAGCTGAGCAAGAACTAATTGTTGCACATGCTTTAGATGTGAAGTATAACTTCCGTCAAGATAAACAAGAAATTGAAGTTTACAGCAACTAAAAAGTAACAATGAAGGTTTCTAGCTTGTTCCTTGGGCAGAATATCTGCCCAAGGCCAGGCTAACAAATGGAGATTACCGAAGACAAAAGAAGAAAAAACACACCGTTAGGCAAATAAGGGGAGGACATTTAAAATGATCGAAATTAAAGTACCTGAGCTTGCAGAATCTATTACTGAAGGAACTATTTCACAATGGCTTATCAACGTAGGCGACAAAGTTGAGAAAGGTGGCAGCGTTGTTGAGCTTGAAACTGATAAAGTCAATGTAGAAATCATTGCAGAAGATTCAGGTATTGTATCGAAGTTACTAGGCGAACCTGGGGATACAGTTGAAGTTGGAGCAACTATCGCAATTTTAGATGCTAATGGAGCACCAGTTGCAGTAAGTACACCTGCACCGGCTGCTGAGCAACCAAAACAAGAAACGGCTGAAGCACCGAAAGCTGCGGCACCAAATGGTGAGCAAACTGCAACACTACAAGGTTTACCAAATACAAACCGTCCTATCGCATCACCAGCTGCTAGAAAAATGGCTCGTGAATTAGGAATCGACTTAAACGACGTACGTAGTACAGATCCACTTGGACGCGTGAGACCACATGATGTACAAGCTCATGCTGCAGCACCAAAAGAAGCACCAGCTGCTCCAAAGAGTCCAGCTCCTGCTCCAGTTGCAAAAACGGAATTCGAAAAACCAGTTGAGCGCGTGAAAATGTCCCGCCGCCGTCAAACAATTGCAAAACGTCTTGTAGAAGTTCAACAAACATCTGCAATGTTAACAACATTTAACGAAGTTGATATGAGTGCGATCATGGAATTACGTAAAGAACGCAAAGATGCTTTCGAGAAAAAACATGATGTACGTCTTGGCTTCATGTCATTCTTCACAAAAGCAGTTGTTGCAGCATTAAAACAATTCCCACTATTAAATGCTGAAATTCAAGGTGACGAGCTTATCATTAAAAAATTCTATGATATCGGTATTGCAGTAGCAGCTCCAGATGGATTAGTTGTTCCAGTTGTACGCGATGCTAACCAATTAAACTTCGCTGAAATCGAAAGCGAGATTCGTGAATTAGGTAAAAAAGCACGCGATAACAAACTTTCATTAAAAGAACTACAAGGTGGTACATTTACAATTACAAACGGTGGTGTATTCGGTTCTCTAATGTCAACACCGATCCTAAATAGCCCTCAAGTTGGTATTTTAGGAATGCATAAAATTCAAGTACGCCCAGTTGCAATTGATAACGAGCGTATGGAAAACCGCCCAATGATGTACATTGCTTTATCTTACGATCACCGTATTGTAGATGGTAAAGAAGCAGTTAGCTTCCTTGTTGCTGTTAAAGATATGCTTGAAGATCCAAAGTCATTATTATTAGAAGGTTGATAGATTAAAAATCTATTAAAGGCTGTAGAATGATTCATTCTACAGCCTTTTTTTATTGTGTTCATACGGGACAAATTTCATGACATAAGGTAATAATGTATGCCTAAACGTAAGGAGGATTAAAATGAATAACCTTCCAATTCATGCAAAACTTAAAGTAAATAAGGATACTTTCTTCCTCCCCGATTCAAACGGGGGTGTCTATTTTCGAAATAACGCCAGTTCATTTCGCATGGACGGTGATGGAATTTATGACTGGATTGAAAAATTAATGCCAATGTTTAACGGGAATTATTCTTTAGCAGAAATAACCGATGGCCTCCCTCTCCCCTATCAAAATCGAGTATTTGAAATTGGAGAGATTTTATATGAAAATGGTTTCGTTCGCGATGCAAATCAAGATGCACCTCATGAATTAAACAGTACATTACTCGACAGATATGCTTCACAAATTGAATTTTTAGAAGCTGATTCTCATTCAGGTGCTTTAAAATTTGAAACATACCGCGGAGCAAATGTCCTTGTACTTGGCTCCGGAGATATGCTTACTTCTTTAGTTTCTTCTTTATTAGAATCTGGTTTACCTACATTTCATTACCTCGTTACAGATCGAGATGAAACAAACTATGACAGAATACATGAGCTAATAGAACGTGCATATGAAGTTGATAATAGTGTACTCCTTCAAGAAATCGATACTACAATTGACCGTCCCTTGCATGAAGTATTCGAACCTTTTGATTGGATTTTATATGTTTCTCAAAATGGAGACATTGACGGTTTAAAAACAGTTCACACTATTTGTAGAGAAACGAAAAAGAATTTTATACCAGCTATTTGTTTATCAACACTCGGTATAGCTGGACCTGTCGTAACGGAAAATCGTGATGAATGCTGGGAATCCGCATGGCATCGGCTACATGAAACGACTTTGCAAAATGAAAATTCATCGGATTCCTTCTCACCAATTACATCTGCCATGTTAGCAAATGTAATCGTTTTTGAATTGTTTAAACATGTCGCGGATGATTCATATCGTGAAAAAGAATCACAATTCTTTTTATTAAACTATGAAACACTTGAAGGAACGTGGCATCCTTTTATAAAACACCCTCTTGCAACTGATGAAAGTTTTACAATTGATACGATAGAAAATCTTTCTGAAAAACTTGAGCATCGGTCGAACCAACATACTTCAACTGATGTATTCCGATTTTTTGACTCATTAACTTCTAAAGAATCCGGTATATTCCATGTATGGGATGAACAAGATTCATATCAATTACCGTTATCACAGTGCTATATTCAAGTAGCCAATCCACTATCAGATGGCCCAGCTCCCCTTCTGCCTCTTATGACTCGCAGTGGATTGACTCATAATGAAGCACGCCGAGAAGCTGGTTTAACAGGAATTGAAACATATGTAGCAGAAATCATTCACCGCCTTATTCCTGAACATAACGATATCGGTATCGGGGCTGGAGAAACGATGACAGAAGGATTTTACCGGGCACTACAACAACATTTAAACAATAAATTGTATGAGCGGCAATCACATATGCTAGAAGAACTTACAACGATTGATTTAACTGATATTCACGATAAACATTGTAGATTTTATTACGATGCCCTTGCTACAATTCATGAAACACCTAAAATCGCAATGAGCGAAGAGATTCTTAGTTTTCCAGTCGTTTGGGTTGGTATAAATGATAGATGGTACGGTGCATCTAATATTAATATGACGTTAGCGTTACGGAACGCACTACAACTATCACTGCTCCACATTCAAAGTGAAGAGACTCCTTACAGAGCTAATATCTTGCCTGAATCGTCTATTATTTTATATGACACGGATTCTTTTAGAGTGGAAATACAAGCGGAAGAAGACATTCCAAGCGTACAATCTTTACAACTCGCCTTACAACATTTAGAAGAACATAATTTTTACCCATTCGTATTTGATTTAGCAATTGAACCATTTTTGAAAGAAAGCTTAGACGGTGTATACGGAGTATTAATTGCAAAGGAGGACGGTCTATGACTCAAAATATATTGCTTATAGGGGATGGCCTTCTTGCAGACTATGTACATGATCAATTATGCAAACAATATTCCATCATTCGCCAGCATACCCTTACAGAAGAACTTCCTGAAAATATTCATCTCGCTCTCGTATTACATGATGGATCTCCTTCTACTATTCATCATGATGCTGAGCTAATTTTTCGGTCAAAACATATCCCGTGGCTACGTGGTTTTACTTCATTTGGCGAAGGTATTATCGGTCCTTACATTCATCCTCTTGCGCCCGGATGTTCCCATTGTTCTGATGGACGCCGTTTTATCGCTGGCTTTGATCAAAAAGAAATGTGGGAACTACAGCGGAAATATGCCTTTAAAGCAGATAATGTAACGAGGCGTGATGTACGTGCCACCCAAAATGGAATGTTGCAAATGTGCCATATTATTTGCGCAGAAACAGAAAAAATATTAACTCATAACCATTCCTCTTTAGAAAATGAACTTATTTTACTAAACTTACAAACATTACAATGTACGCGGCATTCTTTTCTTCCAGATCCTCTCTGTCCTGTATGTAGTAATTTACCTGATGATACTGCGGATGCGGCGGAAGTTTCTTTACAACCGAGTTTAAAAGTAAGCACCGAAACGTATCGCTGCCGTTCCATTCATGAATTAAACACATTTTTAACAAGAGACTATTTAGATTATCGGGTCGGTATGTTGAACGGCAAAATACAGCATTCTTTATTACCATTCGCTGACGTCATTATAAACATGCCATTAATGTTTGGAAATGAAGGTGTTGCAGGCCGAACTCATTCATTTGCAGTGAGTGAAGCAACTGCCATTTTAGAAGGTTTAGAACGATATTGCGGTATGTCGCCTCGTGGAAAAAAAACAAATGTGCATGGTAGTTTTCATGATTTAGAGGAACATGCACTAAATCCCCTCACACTCGGTGTACATACAAATGAACATTACAATCGTAATAATTTTCCATTTAAACCGTTTGATCCTGATTATGAGCAAAACTGGGTATGGGGATATTCTTTATCACAAAACAGACCGCTTTTAGTTCCTGAATCAATTGCTTATTACAGCCTCGGTCATCGAGATGCTTTCGTGTATGAAACATCAAATGGATGTGCAATTGGCGGTAGTTTAGAAGAAGCGATTTTTCACGGCATTTTAGAAATTGTAGAGCGTGATGCCTTCTTACTCACTTGGTATGCCGAATTACCTCTTCCCCGCCTTGATCTTAATTCAGCAAATGATACAGAATTACAATTAATGATCCAGCGGTTACGTACGATTACCGGATATGAATTATACGCTTTTAATGCGACGATGGAACACGGCATCCCGAGCTTATGGGTAATTGCAAAAAATACGCGTGAAAATGGAATGAACGTTGTTTGTGCGGGAGGCGCTCATTTAGATCCTATTCGAGCCTTAAAAAGCGCCATTCAAGAAATAGCAGGCATGTTACTTATAACAGACGATGAGCTCGAGCACAAAAGAGAATACTACGAAAAATGCTTACAAGATCCTTATTTCGTTAATAAAATGGAAGACCATAGTATGCTGTATGGATTGAAAGAAACGGAAGAACGTCTTCACTTCCTTTTACGAGAAGATGCACCGGTGCAAACGTTCCAAGAAATGAATGTATCACAATCATTTGATATGGATTTAACATCCGATCTCCACCAACTTTTAAATCGTTTGCATCAATCTAATCTGGAAATAATTGTTGTAGATCAAACCGTT